>JACGUK010000001.1 GCA_024256265.1 archaeon | reverse complement strand
GAGATATATTTCAAGCAGTTTTATCGAAGAGATATGAATTTAAGATAAAAGGAGACCTTATTCATTTCTATGAGTCTTTAAGAAGAATAAACCCTTCTCCTTACATGTATTTCATGAAGATGGGAGATAGACAGATAGTCGGATCTAGCCCAGAGATGCTCGTAAGAGTAGATAATGGCATTGTTGAGACATTCCCTATTGCTGGCACAAGACCTAAGCTCAAAGATAAAATCATGAATGATATAATGCAAAAAGAGCTTCTTATAGATCCAAAAGAGTGTGCAGAGCATTTGATGCTAGTAGATCTGGCAAGAAACGATATAGGAAAGGTTTGTGAATTCGGTAGTGTTCATGTTCCAGAGTTCATGGAAGTCCATCAGTATAGTCATGTCCAGCATATAGTTTCAAGAGTTTTAGGTAAGTTGAGAGGAGATAAAGATGCCTTCGATACATTTAGAGGGGTATTCCCAGCTGGAACAGTTACTGGAGCACCTAAGATAAGAGCGATGGAGATAATAGATGAATTAGAGCCTTCAAGGAGAGGACCTTATGCAGGGGCTATAGGATACTTTTCTTACAATGGAAATGCAGATTTTGCCATAACAATAAGAACGTTGGTAGCGAATAAAGATAAAGCATACATTCAAGTAGGTGCAGGGATAGTTGCTGATTCTGATCCATCAAAGGAATGGTTAGAGACAGAGTATAAGGCAGAGGCTTTAATGAAGGCTTTGAAGGTATCTGGGAGGGTTTATGAATGAAGATTCTCATAATAGACAATTACGATTCCTTCGTCTACAACTTGGTTCAATATGTAGGCGAATTAGGAGCTGATCCTATAGTTTATAGAAATGATCAGATAAGCCTTGATAAGGTTAAAAGGCTAAAGCCTAATGGCATAATATTATCTCCTGGTCCTGGTACTCCTGAAGATATAAAGTACTTTGGTATTTGCTCATTGATAATAAGGCAGATGGGCTGTAAAATTCCTATATTGGGTGTGTGCTTAGGGCATCAAGGGATAATTCATTCCTTTGGAGGAAGGATAGTTCGTGCAAATAATATAATGCATGGCAAGACGAGCATGATAAAGCATGATGGAAATGGAGTCTTAAAGGGAATAAAGAATCCGTTTAGAGCGACTCGGTATCATTCACTAGTTGGCGATAGATCAACACTTCCTTCTTGCCTCAAAGTTACTGCTGAGTCTTTAGATGATGGTGAGATAATGGGAGTAAGGCATATCTCATACCCTATCGAAGGTTTACAATTTCACCCTGAATCCATCCTCACAGAGAATGGCAAGAAGATAATAGAAAATTTCCTAGAAAGTGAGTGAAAATGATAAAGGAAGGAATTCAAAAGATTATAGATGGCAAAGACCTTAGTTACTTAGAAGCTCAAGCCATAATGAAAGAGTTGATGTCGGGCAATGCAACAAATGCCCAAATAGCCTCTCTCTTAACAGCTTTAAGGATAAAGGGAGAGAGCATTGAGGAAATTTCAGCCTTTGCCAAGGTTATGAGGGATTTTTGCCTTAAAATTCATCCTCATGTAAATAAGCGTATCATAGACATAGTTGGTACAGGTGGAGATCGAATCAAATCCTTCAATGTGAGTACAACAGCATCCTTCATCGTTGCTGGTGCTGGTGTAGTAGTTGCAAAGCATGGTAACAGATCATTTACAAGTAAGTGTGGTAGCGCAGATGTTCTTGAGAAATTAGGCTATAAATTGGATACAGAACCTAGCATAGTTGAGAAATCTATTGAGCAGATAGGAATAGGTTTCATGTTCGCACCAAGGTTTCATCCAGCCATGAAGTATGCTTTAGAGCCAAGAAGGGAGATAGGAATAAGAACTGTCTTTAACATTCTAGGTCCTATCACTAACCCAGCAGATGCAAATGGATACTTATTAGGCGTTTATGAAAGGAAATTGACAAAGCTCATGGCATCCGTTTTAAAGAATCTTGAAAGCGAAGAGGCTATGGTTGTTCATGGCTTAGACGGTTTAGATGAAGTCTCGACTATAGGAAAGACTGAGGTAGCATGGCTAAAAGGAGGCGAGATAAGCATAATGGAATTATCTCCTAAAGATTTTGACGTTAGGCTGGCAAATCAAGACGAGATTGCAGGTTCTAATCCAGACGAAAGTGCCGAGATTGTCTTCAGAATTCTAAACGGGCTTTATTCTAAAGGAGATCCAAAGATGGATATAGCTTTGGTAAATGCTGGTACTGGAATCATTGTTGGTGGGCTTGCTGATAAATTCGATAAGGCAATGGAATTGGCTTATGAATCTATCAAGAGTGGTTTTGCTTATAAAAAGCTTAAGATGATGGTCAAATTCTGCAATGGAAGCATGGAAAAGTTGGAGGAGTTGGAAGCTAAGTATGGTTGATTTTTTAGACTATATGATTCAAGATGTAAAGAAGACCATTGAAGAAGGTTACTATAATGTTCAATCTAATGGAAGAAGAATCCAAAAGAGCTTAAAGGATTCTATTATAAAATGTAAAAAGGTTCCTATCATAGCTGAGATAAAGCCAGCCTCTCCAAAAAAAGGTGTATTAATAGAAGAAATAGATGTGAAAGAAATGGCAATTGCCATGGAAAGAGGAGGAGCAGTAGGCATATCTGTGCTCACTGAGCCAAAGCACTTTAAGGGTTCTTTAGAGATTTTATCTATTGTAAGAGAAGCTGTAGATTTGCCGATTCTGATGAAGGACTTCATCATAAGTCCAGTTCAGATAGAGGCTGCTGATAAGATTGGTGCCAACGCTATTCTTTTGATAAAATCCATATTTGACCGCAAATTGAGTGAAAGAAATCTAGATGAGATGATCGAGATAGCCAAGTCGAAGGGCATCGAAGTTTTACTTGAAGTTCATAATGAAGCTGAATTTCTTTCATCAATTCGAACTGAAGCAGATATGATAGGGATAAATAATAGAGATCTAGTGACCTTAAATGTTAATCTTGAAGCCACAAAGAGGATATTGAGCAAGATAGGAAATGAAGGGAGAATAATTGTGAGTGAGAGTGGGATTAGCACTCTTGATGATGTAAAGATATTGCGTAATTCTGGTGCTCATGCCTTTCTCATAGGTACCGCCATTATGACTGCAAATGATTTTGAGGCTAAGGTTCGTGAGTTCGTGGAGGCTATATGATATGGTAAGAGTGAAGATATGTGGCATAACCAATGAGAAGGACCTTAAAAATTCTATAATTGCTGGAGCTGATGCTTTGGGCTTTGTCATAAATGTAGACTCATCACCAAGAAGTATTAAGATAGATAGAGCTAGAGAATTGATGGAAAAGGTTCCAATCTTTGTAAGCAAAGTAGCTGTAACTGTTTTTGATGATTTTGATCGAATTATTGAGATAAAGGATGAATTAAAGCCCGAATACATTCAGATTCATGGGGATTTTAACTTCAATGAAGATTACTTGCTTAAGACTTTATGTGGTGTGCATATAATAAGGGCTATAGCATTAAAATCAAATTTATCATTAGAATCTATTTTAAATGAAGCAAAGAATTTTGATGCTATTCTTGTTGATTCTCACATAGAGGGCAAGTATGGAGGAACAGGCATAGTTAATGACTTTAAAATGTGTAGAGAAATCGGAGAAGCGATAAGCCCAAAGCCATTGATATTAGCCGGTGGTTTAAATCCAGATAATGTTGAAGAGGCTATACACATAGTCAAGCCATTTGCAGTAGATGTTAGCAGCGGGGTTGAGCTATCCCTTGGCATAAAGGACTATGAAAAGATGTTAAATTTTGTAGCTAATGCTAAGAGGGTCAAGAATTGAAGGAATTTATGAATTATCCGATCGATGGGAAATATGGAAAATATGGTGGGCGCTTCATACCAGAGACTTTGATGAGCGCTGTTCTTGAGTTAGAAAGAGAATACTTGAAGCTAAAGGATGACCAAGAATTCAAAAGAGAGCTTAATTATTATCTATTAGAGTATGCTGGCAGACCTACTCCACTATATTTCGCCAAGAATTTAACAAAAAAAGTGGGAGGAGCAAAGATCTACCTTAAAAGAGAGGATTTATTGCATGGAGGAGCCCATAAGATAAACAACACTCTGGGTCAAGCTCTAATAGCGAAGAGGATGGGAAAGAATAGAGTGATAGCTGAAACAGGGGCTGGTCAGCATGGTGTAGCAACAGCGATGGCATGTGCAGTTCTTGGTTTAAAAGCTGAGATATACATGGGAACAGAAGATATTGAGCGCCAAAAGCTGAACGTCTTCCGTATGAGTTTATTGGGTGCAGAAGTCCATCCAGTTGAGTCTGGATCAAGAACACTAAAGGATGCAATAAATGAAGCCCTTAGAGACTGGGTAACAAATGTTAGAACAACCTATTATCTTATAGGCTCTGTTGTTGGTCCTCACCCTTACCCTATGATAGTTAGAGACTTTCAAAGTGTGATAGGAAAAGAGATCAGAGCCCAGATAATAGAGAAGGAGAAAAGAATGCCAGATGCTTTGATTGCTTGTGTGGGGGGAGGGAGTAATGCCATGGGTACCTTTTACCCATTTTTAGATGATCACAATGTTAAGTTATATGGTGTTGAAGGAGAAGGGCATGGAATAGAATCAGGGGAGCATGCAGCTTCTCTTTGTGCTGGTGATGAAGGAGTTTTACATGGCATGCTAACATATCTTCTTCAAGATGAGCATGGTCAGATATGCACAACTCATAGCATATCTGCTGGTCTCGATTACCCTGGTGTTGGACCTGAACATTCATTCTTAAAATCTATGAGTAGAGCAAAGTACGTGAGCATTACAGACGACAAAGCTGTTAAGGCTTTTCTTGAACTATCCAAAACTGAGGGTATAATTCCAGCTTTAGAGCCTTCTCACTCTTTAGCCTTTGCCATAGAATTGGCTGGGAGCATGAAAAAGGATGATTTGATAGTTGTAACTTTATCTGGTCGTGGAGACAAGGATGTGCAAGTTGTAGCAGATTATCTTAAAGTGAAGGTTTAATGAGCATAGAAAGGTCCTTTAAACGGCTTAAGGATAGAGGCGAGGGAGCCCTTATTAGCTATATAATGGGGGGAGACCCTAGACCTGATCTTACACCAAAGATAGCTGAAGTATTAGTAGAAGGTGGAGCAGACATATTAGAGTTAGGAATCCCTTTTTCAGACCCTATAGCAGATGGTCCAACAATTCAAGCAGCAAATTTGAGAGCATTGAAGTCTGGGACAAATCCTATAAGAGTTTTAGAGCTAGCAAATCAAATTAAGGATCATTACAACATACCAGTCGTCATCCTCACTTATTACAATATCATCTATAGGATGGGTTTAGAAAATTTCTTTAATGAAGCAAAGAAGAGTAAGGTTGATGGTATAATTGTACCAGATTTGCCAGTAGAAGAAGCTCAAGATTACAAGCCTATAGCTGATAAGCATGGCATAAATACAATATTTCTTGCCTCCCCTTCCACGAGCATTTTTAGGTTGAAGAAAATCATAGAATACACTTCAGGTTTTCTTTATCTCGTATCGCTCTTTGGGGTAACTGGCGCTAGAAAGAAGCTCAAAAGATTAACTATTCGCCTTATAGAAAAGACGATTCTTTACACTAAAGGCAAGATACCTCTCGCAGTGGGCTTTGGCATCTCTCAACCATACCAAGTCAAGAGCATCATAGAGGCAGGAGCAGACGGAGCTATAGTAGGTAGTGCTTTTGTAGAAATAATTCAGAAAAGTGGGCATGATGAGGATAAGATGCTAAATAAAATAAGAAATTATGCAAATGAGTTAAAAAGGGCTACTATTCTGAAAGGTAAATAAAGATTTATAGTTAATTTTCCGAATTAAATTTAGTAAATGCCTGCTGGTCTTATGCTCTTATTTCTTTGCTGGATTATCTCATTTCTTAACTCTTGAGCTTTTTGAAAGGCGTTCATAATATCAGCCTTGTCTTTTAATTGGATGCATTATTTTATTTAGATGATATCCGAGTACTTAGAACTGCAATTCTTTCAGGACGTATATCTATTTCCGATTGAATTTTTTAATACTTCTTAAATAATGTTAAAAACCATCAAGCCATGGTGTTAGAAAATAATGGAAACTGTAGTTGGGGAACGGTCAAAGGATATCGAAGAGATCGAGAGCAAGATCAAAGAAGTAGAAGGTAAGATATTAGAGATGATTAAGGCTTTTAATGTCTACGTTAATCAATTCTATATGAAAGTTAATACACTGAAGGATGCTGTTAAAAAGCTGGAGGACTCTTTTGAAGCTTTCGCTAATCGATACCGTGTAGAAGCCAATGCAATGAGCACTCAGGAAGACATTTTGAGCCTTTCGGATTAGTCTTAACTGCTTTTGCAAAAAGGAGCTTAAATTGTACTACCTTAAAGTTGTGGGCCAGCAGGACTCATATAAATGGGTTTAAGTTGTAGATCATTTTGAGATGCTTGTCATTCTTGACCAACACTAATCCAGAAGGGTCATTTTATGTAGGTGTTAATGTAGGAGTAAAATTCAGCATAGCGACAGAAAAATGGAATTAGAAGCGTTCTCCTGCAGGTTGAGAATCCAGATTTACCAAGTTTCAGCACTAGAGGCACCAAACTTCCTAGGAATCTTAGATTCATTTTTAACTTTTTTATAAGAATTCTATTAAGGTCTTCGATCCTGAGGGGTTAAATTCGGAGAGGTTCATTTTCACCCCCCGGTTGCTGATTTTTTGTAATATTGACTTTTTTTGGATTATTGACATTGCAAATATTGCCCACGGGCATGTCACATCCTTCAGTTTTAGCATTTTGTGTACATGCCCCGCGAAGACACATCCATTAATATCCAAGATGTATCTTTCACCGTCTTTTTCTATGTTAGCTCTAAGGACGAACCCGGAAGCCCTTAAAAGATCTGCGAATTTTTTAAGAGCGTCATCGGTATTCTTAGCGTTTGCAAGTTCAGGAAAATCTTTTTCAATTATCCCTTCAATGATTGGTACTACCCTTATGGTTATTACGGCGCTGGGAATCTCTCCAAGATTATTTCTCAAAGCCATCTGGTAGGCGAACAGAACGCTGTGGAATAAAACGCTAATATCTGACTGAGCTAATCTTCTCTCAGACAAACCCCGTTTATGGGCATCGTAAGGGTCTCAATTCATGAGAATCGTTTAATGATTAAGATTAAAGTATTTTATTTTGTATTCCGATCGGGAATTGATAATCGTGGCGTTTCGGGCTTGGCTCAAATCATTGCTTCTATCGGGTCAAAGCAGTTAAAACACACTCCAACTAATTTCTTATTCGTTTTCACAAAGATGTTTCCTTTCTTCTTAGTCATGGGGTTGCCCCATATCTTGGATATGAGAGAATCATAAGTAATTCTACCGTAGAACTGGCGCTTTATAGGTTTCTAGCACAAAGCAATGTCATGGCTTCAACAAGTATCTCAACTGCCCAGCGTATAAATGCTCAAAGTGTGGAGAAGTTACTAATGAACTCTATGTGCAACTCATTAGCTAGTCCTATCAAACCAAGCATGAAAGAGAGTAAGAGAAAATTCGACAAAAAATGCTAGGAGAGCTATGGTCCCTGCTCTCATAAGGTTGGAGGACTTAGACATTTATATTTGGTTTTTAAACTATGAATAAAGATTTATATATGCGCAACCTTCTAATTGCCGTCGCATAAGACAAGAGGCGATCGACTTTATTTCCCGAGCTGAATCATGCATAACCACGATTGATTCTTCGCCTACTTTTGAGACTAGACATTTTTCATTACTTGCCTCTTACTAAGGAGGTTTCGCTTTGGAGAATCCTATAATTGTAGTGAAATTTGGCGGCTCTGTTCTTGTGAATGAAGAGAATGTGAAAAAAGCTGCAGATATGATCAAATCTGAAGTGGAAAAAGGTTCAAGACTTGTAATAGTCGTCTCAGCACTTAAGGGTCAAACAGATGAACTCCTTAACTTAGCGAAGAAAGCAGCACCTGATGCATCTTTATCTTACCTTGATGAAATATTGGCTATGGGTGAGAAGACTAGTGCTCGAATCATGTCGGCTACTCTTACTTCAAGAGGTCTAGATTCCTATGCCATAGATACAGAGTCTCCTCATTGGCCTATCATTACTGATGATAAGCATGGTGATGCCGATCCACTACTCAATGAAACTTTGAAAGCTGTAGAAGAAAAATTGATCCCTATAATAGAATCAGGTAAGATACCTGTGATATGTGGCTTCATAGGCAAGAGTAAGGTGAATAAAGTAACTACTATGGGAAGAGGAGGAAGTGATACAACTGCTGTACTATTAGGTAGCTGTTTAAATGCAAAGGAGGTTGTTCTTGTTAAAGATGTAGGCAGTATTCTCTCAGCAGATCCATCAAAAGTTGAGGGTTCAGTTCCAATTGATATATTAGACCCAGAAGAAGCCTACATCCTGACTGCAGGAGGAGCAAAAATTCTTCAAGCTAAGGCTCTTAGGTATAAAAAGGATGATCTAATAATAAGAGTAATAAGCCTTGAGAATGAGAGCTTAACATCAGGCGGGACTTTGATCGGCAAGGGTTCCCTCAGTTATGAGATAGAGTGTTATGATGAACCTGTTACAATGGTTACTATAGTAGGCACTGAAGCATCGAATCCTCAATCATTGGCTTTGCTGGCATATGAGGTTCAAAGATCTGGAGGCGAGATAGTATCTATTACATCTGATGAAAAATCTTCGATTCTTTACATATCGAACGGTCGGAAGCTCCTCAACAATCTACATAAATTGATGGTGGAGAAGAAGATAGGCAAAGCCGTAAGCTCCTTTGAGGACTTATCCATGGTGTCAATTAAAGGGAGAGAATTGGAGACAAACCCAGGGATCATTCAACGTTTCATAACGCCATTGGCTGATCAAGGCATAAACGTATACGGTCTTGTCACTATAAGCTCCTCTATCAAAATCTTTATCTCAAATAAAGAGATAGAGAAAGCTCTTACGTTACTTAGGAAGACACTAAAGGGTGGGTAATATGAAGAGAATCAAGACTGCAATATTAGGGGCAACAGGAATGATAGGACAAAATTATCTATACCTTCTTTTAAACCATCCTTGGTTTCAAATTACAAGTCTAACAGGGGGAGAATCAGCTGGCAAAAAGTATGGTTCTACAGGCAAATGGCTAATGTCGCCAGACATACCAGAGCAGTTTAAAGATGTAATAGTCAAGCCTACAGAACCAAAAGATGTAGATGCAGACCTAGTCTTTTCAGCTTTACCGACTTCTATAGCAAAAATAATGGAGCCAAAATTTGCAGAGGCAGGCTTTCACATAATAAGTGATTCTAGTGCTTTTCGTCCATACGATGATGTACCAGTGGTTATACCAGAAGTGAACCCTGATCATTTAAGCATAATAGATTTTCAAAAGCGTAGAAGGAAATGGGATGGCTTCATTGTTTCAAATCCAAATTGTACTGCTTTGGGCTTGACTATAGCTTTAAAGCCTATACACGACCTTTTGACGATAAATAAGGTAGTAGTTACAACTATGCAAGCTCTGTCAGGAGCAGGCTTCCCTGGAGTTCCTTCTCTCTCAATAATAGATAACATAATACCCTTCATAGCTGAAGAAGAGGATAAGATTCAATTAGAGCCATGTAAGATTCTAGGTAGCATAGAAGGAGATAGAATCAAGCCAGCAGATATAAAAGTGGAAGCATCTTGTAACAGAGTGCCAACTATAGATGGACACTTAGAATCTGTATATATTGAGACTAAGGAGAGAGTAGATGTAGATAGGGTAAAGGATACTCTAATCTCCTTCAAAGGAAAACCTCAAGAGCTCAAGCTTCCAATGGCTTCAGCCCAGCCTATAATAGTTAGAGAAGAAGAGGATAGACCTCAGCCTCACCTCGATAGGCTTGCAGGTTCTGTCCCAGGTATGAGTGTAACAGTTGGAAGGATTCGCCGTGGATCAGATGTTAACTCTCTTTGGTTGCATGTACTTAGCCACAATACGATAAGGGGAGGCTCAGGCTCATCTATACTTCTAGGAGAATTGATGGTAGCCCTGAGGATGATATAGTGGTTAATATGGTCTGGGGTAAGAAAGTTCGCTTCAATAGGATTACATCAAATGGAAAGATGTTATGCATACCTATGGATCATGGCATTACCATAGGGCCTGTGAAAGGTCTCACGGACATGGATTATATTATCAAAAAAGTTAGTGAGGGAGGAGCAACAGCAGTTTTAGTACATAAAGGCATCATTCATTCATTAAAAGAGCCACCAAGAATTGGAATGATAATGCACCTTACAGGTAGCACTAACTTGAGCTTGGCCCCTAATAAGAAGATTCAAGTAGGATTTGTTGAAGAGGCTATAAGGCTTGGTGCTGATGCAGTCTCTGTGCATATAAACATAGGATGCAAAGAGGAACATGAAATGCTTGAAATTCTTGGCAATTTGGCTTATGATTGTGATACATGGGGAATGCCTCTTATAGCTATGATGTATCCAAGAGGGGAGAACATAAAGGATCCCAACAATCCAGAAGTAGTAGCTCATGTAGCAAGAATAGGTGCTGAGCTTGGTGCCGATATCATCAAGACTGTATATACAGGAGATTCAGAATCTTTTAAGAATGTTGTTAAAGGCTGTCCTGTACCGATAGTGATAGCTGGGGGACCGAAATCTGAGACTGATCGCGATGTATTAGAGATGGCTCATGGAGCTATAAAGGCGGGTGCCATGGGAGTAGCCTTCGGGAGGAACGTATTCCAGCATGATCGCCCTGATGCCATGGTTCGTGCACTATTCATGATCATAATGAAGGGAAAGAGTGTTAAAGAGGCTTTAGAGGCTTTAAAGATTGGCTAAGAAAACTTTGGATAAAGAAATCATACTTATCTTGCCTAATGAGAAGAGTATTTCCTCTAAAATTGTAAAGACTGCCATTGAGAATAACATCAAGTCCTTTCTATGTGATCCAAAATTGATAGATAGTGATACTCGTAGCAAAGTTAGATTATTCTCTTTATCCAATGAAGGAGATGTTATATTAATAGACTCTCTCAACAAGGTTGAGGATGTTAAAAGAATGGGTAAAGAATTCGCTTTAATGGTCAGAATTTCAAAAAAAGCGGACGAGGATATAGTGATGAATGCCTCTCAGCAAGGAGCCATGAGTGTTTTTATTGAAACTGAAGATTGGAAGATAATTCCATTAGAGAATTTAGTCGCTCAATTACATAAGAAGAATACGAAGCTCTATGCAAAGATAGAGCGCTTAGAAGAAGTTCAGACCATGTTCGGAGTACTTGAATTGGGCGTGGATGGTGTAGTATATTCTCCAAAAAGTCCTGATGATATAAAGGGCCTTATAGGCTATCTCTCAGCACCAAAAAGGCTTGAATTAATCTTTGTAAAGATAAAAGAAGTGAAAGATGTGGGAATGGGTGATAGAGTTTGTATCGATACTGTGTCTATGCTAGAGATAGGGGATGGAGCTTTGATAGGCAGTCAATCTAACCTATTCTTTCTTATTCATAGTGAGACAATAGGCTCTGAGTTCACTGCTCCAAGACCTTTTCGTGTTAACGCTGGAGCTGTCCATAGTTACATACTTTTACCAGATGCTCGAACAAAGTACCTATCTGAGATTGAGGCAGGGGATGAGGTCTTGATTGTGAATAGCCAAGGTATAACCAAATCAGCTATTGTAGGGAGAGCCAAGATAGAAAGGAGACCTTTGCGACTAATAAGAGCAACATATAATGGACGTATGGCAAGCATATTGGTTCAAAATGCAGAAACGATCAGGCTGGTAGGGAAGGATAATAAGTTGATTTCAGCTACGGAAATAAAGCCTAGAGACGAGGTATTAGCTTATTCACATGCACCTAGTGGCAGACACTTCGGTATTCAAGTAGATGAGCACATAATAGAAAAGTAGATAATTTTAAAATGCTCAAAAGAAGATTAAAGATATGCACATCTATAGGAATTAGAAATATAGACAAGCTTAATGAAAAGATAGAAGAAGCTTTTAATCTCGGCTCAGATTTGGTTGAGATAAGAGTTGATTATTTAGCTCAAATAAACTTTTCACTTATAAAAGAAGCCATAAAAGAGCATATTAATAGATGCATATTAACATGCAGAGCCAAAAGTGAGGGTGGAGAGTTCAAGGGAAGTGAAGAAGAAAGGCAAGAAGTGTTATTGAATCTTTCAAAGCTTAGACCTGCATACATGGATATTGAGCTAAGCCTTGCCCAGAGCAAGCCTGAAATTTTGAATTTGATAAAGAGCTCAGGAACTTCGATAATTTTGTCTTGGCATAAATTTGAAGATACCCCTTCTCTTCAATTCCTTAAAAGCACTCTTGATAAGGCGAAGCCCTTAGGAGAAATAGTAAAGATCGTCACAATGGCTAAGGATTTTTCTGATAATATCTCCATCTTAAATTTGTACAAATATTCAAAACCTAATCAACTAGTAGCTTTTTGCATGGGCGAGAAAGGGCAGATATCAAGAATTCTTTGCCCGATATTTGGTAGCCCTTTCACATACGCTTCATTACCAAGCTCGCCTACTGCACCAGCCCAGATCATGGTTAAGGAGTTGAGAGAGCTTTATGAGTTATTCGAATTGGATTATTAGTAATAAAACCCATCTATGCTGTGTAATAGGTCATCCAATAGATAAATCCTTATCACCAATAATGCATAATGAGGCCTTTAGAGCTAAAGATCTTGATTATGTATACCTTGCCTTTGATGTTAGTGAATCTCATTTGAAGGAGGCTGTAGAAGGCTTGAGAGCTTTAAGGGTAAGAGGGTTCAATGTTACAATGCCTCATAAAGTTGCCATTATGAATCTTCTTGATGATATAGATAAAGGCTCATCCTTGGTTGGTGCTGTGAATACTGTAGTGAACGATGGTGGTAAGCTCATTGGTTATAACACAGATGTAGATGGGATTATATCAGTATTAGAAGAAAAAGTTCATTCTTTAAAAGGTTTGAAAGCCTTGTTGATAGGTGCTGGGGGAGTTGCTAGAGCATGCATAGTAGCATTGGTCTCGAAAGGTTGTAAAGAGATTATCATAATGAACCGTACTCTTAATAAGGCGAAATCGATGGTAGAAGAATTGAGTAAAAAGCTGAAAATGATTTGTAATGTAGAGGAGATTACCATAGAATCTTTAAGGAGAGCCATAAGCTCTGTCGATCTCCTCATAAACGCAACGCCCATAGGTACTTACCCAAATTTAGATGAAAGCATCATACCTCAAGAATTGATCAAGAAAGATATGGTAGTCTTTGATGTAGTCTATAATCCTAAGAAGACAAAGTTGATTAGAGATGCTGAAAAGATGGGTGCAAAGACCATCCCTGGATATGAGATGTTCGTAGGGCAGGGAGCAGCATCTTTTAAGCTTTGGACAGGGATAGATGCACCTATTGATGTAATGAGGAGAGCTGTTCTTAAGGCTCTAGGGTGATTTTATGAAAGGGAAAGGAATAGCTTTTGGGGCAATATCTATAGTAAATGCCATTGCAACTGGTAATGGTGCTGCCCTTGGAACTCAGTTGAAGACAGAAGCCGAGGTAGAATTGATAGAGAATTCAGATGAAATAGATGTAAAGATCATAGGGAGCAATTATGAGGAAGATAAAATCTTGGCTAAACATGCTGTAAAAGAGGTTTTAACTAATTTAGGCTATGAGGGCTATGGAGCAAGAGTTACTACGAGGTCTGACATTCCTATTGGCAAAGGTCTTAAGAGCTCAAGCGTAGCTTCAAATGCAATAGTCTTGGCAACGATGGCTGCTTTAAAGATGAATTCAGATGATTTAACGATAATCAATCTAGGTGTAGATGCCTCCATAAGGGCAGGTGTAACTATAACTGGAGCTTTTGACGATGCATGTGCATCTTATTTTGGAGGGCTGGTTGCAACTGATAACATAAAGCGGATAATAGAAAAAAGAGAAATGCTAACAGAAGATTACCACATAGTTATATACGCCCCGCCTGAAAAGGCTTATACAAGGGATGTTGATAAAATAAAGCTTCAGAAGTTTGGATCTTTTTTTAAGGAAGCCTATTCATTAGTTATGAAAGGGCAATACTGGGAAGCCATGGTTTTAAACGGTCTAGTCTGTTCTACAGCATTAGGCTTCAGCACAAAGCCCATGCTAAGTGCTCTATTAGCTGGAGCTATAGGTTCAGGCCTTTCAGGAAAAGGGCCTGCCATAGCTGCAGTCTGCCATCGTGATAGAGTTAATGATGTAGCCTCAGTCTGGTTCGATCTACCTGGAGAAATAATATACACAAAGATAAACCATGAGAAGGCAAGATCGGTGATCTTAGATTGACGAGCATAAAGGTATTCAAAAGTGATCTTCATGGTAAAGTCAAAGCCCCGCCAAGTAAGAGCTATACTCATAGAGCAGTAGTCCTATCAAGCCTTGCTTCTGGAAGATCTAGAGTTAATAATCCTCTTTTAGCAAGGGACACTATTGCCACAATAAAGGCATGCCAATCTTTAGGCTCATCGATAGACAAAATAGAAGATTATCTTCATATTGAAGGAAATCCAAATCTTAAGACGCCTGATGATATTATCAATGTGGAGAATTCAGGGACTACCATGCGCCTTATAACAGCGATAGCATCTCTAATACCAGAGGGTTATTCGATAATCACTGGTGATGAGAGCATAAGGTCTAGACCTATGCAACCCTTACTTTCAGCATTATCGAGCTTAGGAGTTGAGTGCTATTCATCTCGCCAAAATGGCTTGCCACCAATAATAGTGAAAGGTGGTGGAATCAAAGGAGGAGAAGCTGAGATAAGAGGAGATATTTCATCTCAATTTATATCTGCCCTCTTAGTTGCAACTCCGAAAGCTAAGAATGAAACATCGATAAAAGTTTATGGTAAGACTGTATCCAGACCGTACATAGATGCAACTTTGAATATGATGAGAATTTTTGGAGGAAATGCCATTCATAAAAACTACAAAGATTACATTATTCCACCAAACCAAGATTACCATTCAGCAGATTTTGATGTGCCAGGGGACTTTAGCTCAGCATCTTTATTGATAGCATCTGCATTATTAGTTGGGAAAAAGGTTACAATAGAGAACTTGAACTTCTCTCTCCCTCAGGCAGACATGCGTATTTTAGATATATTAGAGAAGATCGAAGCTGATTTTAGTGTTGATAGACCGAAAGGTAAAATCACTATATCAGGATGTAAGATTTTGAAGGGAGGAGAATTCGACTTATCAGACTCTCCTGATTTATTACCTGTTTTATCAGTAATAGCTCTAAAGGCTCGACCAAGGTTTATTATAAAAGGCGTTGAACATGCTAGGTTCAAAGAGACAGATAGAATATCAATACTGGCGAAAGAATTGAGGAAATTTGGTGCTGATGTGCAAGAGTTACAAGATGGCATAGTGGTTGAATATTGTGAAGAATTGAAGGGTTGCTCATTAAATTCTTATGGAGATCACAGACTCTTCATGGCTTTTTGTGCTGCTGCTATGGCTTCATCTGAGCCTTGTATTGTAGAAGGTCTTGAATCAGTAGATGTATCTTACCCAGATTTCATCAAAGATATAAAATCGATAGGAGCAATTATAGAAGGAGCATAAAAATGACAGGAAACGTTCTTGGAGAGAGATTCTTAGTATTAAGCTTCGGCGAGAGTCATGGTAGATGTGTAGGAGTAGTAATAGATGGTTGCCCTGCAGGTTTACCTTTGAGCGAAGATGAAATTCAGCATGACCTTGATTTAAGAAGGCCAGGTTTATCCGTAGTAACGAGCAAAAGGTTTGAGGAGGATAGAGTAGAATTGTTCTCAGGAGTGTTCAACGGATACACTACAGGTGCTCCTATCTGCGCCTTAATATGGAATAAGGATGTAGACTCAAAGCCTTATGAGCAGATAAGAAAGACTCCAAGACCAGGACATGCTGATCTTACAGCATTTTGGAAGTATGGAGGCTATAATGATTGGAGGGGAGGAGGGCGTTTCTCTGGTAGAATGACAGCAACTTTTGTCATGGCAGGGGCAATAGCCAAGAAGCTTATCCACTATACTCTTGGCATGGAAGTCCTTGCCTATTCTATTGAGATAGGAGGGATTAAAGCAAGAGAAGTATCTGATGAAGAGATTAGAAGGCTTAGGTACTCTAATGAAGTAAGATGTGCAGACTTAGAAGTAGCAGAAAAGATGAAGATGAAGATAATGGATGAGCAGTCAAAAGGTGATAGCGTAGGAGGTATAGTTGAGTGTAAAGTTTTGAACGTACCCATAGGTTTAGGAGAGCCTGTCTTCTCTTCACTTGAGTCTGATTTGAGTAAAGCTTTATTCTCCATACCAGCTGTGAAAGGCATAGAATTTGGTATTGGTTTTGAAGCTTCAAGGCTAAGAGGATCGGAATGTAATGATCCTTTTTTTGTAAAGGATGGAAAGATAGTCACGCTTACAAATAGAGCTGGTGGAATTCTTGGTGGAATTTCTAACGGTATGCCAGTAGTGCTCAGATTAGCCTTTAAGCCCACATCATCAATAAAAAAGCCACAAAAAACAGTTCATCTTGAAACTTTAAAGGAAGTCGATTTAATAGTACCTGGGCGCCATGACCCATGCATAGTCCCAAGGGCAGTTCCTGTAGTTGAAAGTATGGTAGCTTGTGTTATGGCTGATCATTCTATAAGGGCTGGTTTGATACCTCCAGTCATAAAAGGCAGGCTTTAATTAAGGATGATGAGTATTGCCAAGCGAATCAGAGCTGGAGGCTTTACGTAAAGAAGTTAGAGAGACTACAAACGAAATAATAAGGCTGATAGGTCTTCGCCTCTCATTAGCAAAAAGGATAAATGAAATAAAACGCTCCATAGGCTTACCTATCATAGACTATAAAGTGGAGAGGGACCTGAAGAGCTCTGTTATAGATGCATGTAAAAAGTATAATGTTGATGAGCGCTTTGGGTTAAGGCTTCTAAACTTATTGATAGATGAAGCTGTAAGGGCGCAGAAGATTTCTATAGATGAAGATAAAAAAGCCATTAGCGTAATAGATATGTTCGTTTTAGCAAAAAAGATGGAGAAAGAGGGAAGTAAAGTAATTCATCTAGAAGTTGGAGAACCAGACTTTGGTCCTCCGGAGAGGGTTAAAAGGGCAACTTATGATGCAATATCGAAAGGCTATACTCATTATACAGAGCCTTCAGGAATTTTAAATTTAAGAGAAGATATCTCAAATTCTGTAAGTGAGCGATATGGTATAGATGTATCGCCTGAGCAAGTTGCTGTAACATCAGGAGGTAGATTCTCTGTCTATGCTAGCATTCTATCAAATCTCTCTCCAGGTGGTGAAGCCATAGTTATACAGCCTGCATGGCCAGCCTATGTTGATTGTATAGAAGCTATAGGAGGTAGAACCATTAGCGTTAAGACAAATCTTGAGGAAGGTTGGAGGCCTGACATAGAATCCATATCAAATCTCATCAATGATTCTACAGAGCTGATTATAATTAACTACCCTAATAATCCAACGGGAAAGGTTCTTGAGAAGAGAGATATGAAAGCATTAGTAGATTTGGCAATGGAGAGGAATATAACTATACTGAGTGATGAAGTTTATTCAGATTATTCCTTCAAGCCTTTTAATAGCATATTAGAGTTTCATGATTGCAAATCTATACGTGTATCATCTTTCTCTAAAAGCTATGGCATGACAGGCTTTAGGATTGGCTATGCTATATCTGATGTTAAAACCATAAGGAAGATATCAAGGATTCAAGCCTTGGCATATACAAGTGTGCCAGAATTCACTCAATATGCTGCAATAGAAGCTCTGAAATGTAAGAATGATGTTAAAAGATATGCCAATCTTATCAGAGAAAGGATAAATCTAGTTTGTAAGGAATTAAAGAAGATGAATTTATCTTATTATGAGCCTGATGGTGCTTTCTATGTATTTCCTCAGATAAGCAAGGATAAGAGTTTTGATGCTGGAAAGTTCGCTCTTGGCCTTCTAAATGATAAGAAAGTTTGTGTAGCCCCTGGTATAACCTTTGGGGATTATCCTAACTTCATCAGGATAAGCGCTTGCCAAGCAGAGCATTTACTATTAGAAGGATTAAGGAGGATGGGTGAAATGTTAAGATGAAAGCAGTAATAATAGGCGGAGCCGGTAGAATGGGAAGATGGTTTGCTCGATACTTTAAATCAAAAGATTATGAAGAATTAACAATTTTATCCCTATAACCATCAACTTGATGCCATAGCCTCTAGATTAAGGCATGCTAAAATTTATTTAAATTCTGAGTTAAATTAGAAAACTATTTAATGATAATAATTTTCTTAAATATTCAAGGGATGAAAAATGGTCACTGAAGAAGAAGTCATGGAAGAATTGAGCAATGTTATCGATCCAGAAATAGGCCTATCTATCATAGATATGGGCTTGGTTGATGAAGTCAAGATAGAAGGCGATAAAGTTTCTGTCAGCTTTCATTTGACAGCTCCTTTCTGCCCACCAGTATTCGCCACGATGATCGCAAAGGATATCAAAGATAGATTGTCCAGAATGGCTGGAGTAAAAAGTAGTGAGGTTAAGCTAGTGGGTCATATAATGGCAGATCAGATCAATGAAGTCATAAACAAACCTTTACGAGAATAACTTTAATCATAAATATCATTAAGAAGAAAACTTTACAGTAGAATTGCTAAATATGGGTGAGATACGAGAGTAATTTGTTCTTCGGTTACTCTATCTTGATGCGTTTGCCCTTTGGAGTAGGTACTGCCTTTTTAACCTTTACTTCTAATATGCCATTATTGTAAGATGCTTTTGCACTTGCTGGATCGATTTCTGAAGGCAATTCAACCCTCCTATTATACTTCCTTGTTTCAGTGCTTGCAGATATAACCATGGTCTTCTCTGTGCTGTCTATATTTATGTCTGACTTCTCAACTCCAGGCAATTCAGCAACTATTCTAATCGAATCTCCTTCATCAAACACATCCACTAAAGGCTCTCGATCTTCTTTAACTTCCATCCCAAGCCTTGGTGCTCCAAATGGTAAAGGTTTTGTAGAAGGCTTGACATTGCCGAACTCTCTTATCATGGGTTTACCATCTGGACCTATTGTTACTGAGTAGCCATAAACGAACGGTCCAAACTCTCTGGCAATGCTTCCATCAGGAAGTCTTTTCTCTCTTACAAGGTCTTTAGGAACTTGCTTTTCAATATCCTTAAAGAACTCTTCGAACATCTTATCAAAATCTTCAAAGAATCTCCTACTGAAGAATGGTACGCGCCAACGCCTTCTGAACCATTCATCAATATCTTCATCCCGGAACATTTTTCTCACCTTAAGATATAAGAGTAAAACTTAGATATATTATTTGCTACTTCAAAGATAAATAGTTGGAATAGTAATATAGGAATTGTATTGAAGAGAACAGGATTCACTATCCTTCCTTTGCATAGAGGGCATGCACCAAGATGGCTCATCTATAGAATGGAGAATCTATCAAAAGAGATCATGTGGCTTATCATTAATGAGTATGGAACTGATGAATTCTTAAGAAGGATCTCAAGTCCATATTGGTTTCAAGCTTTAGGCTGTGTATTAGGTTTTGATTGGCATTCTTCAGGCTTAACAACAGTAGTTACAGGGGTATTGAAGAGAGTACTTTCCCATGAGAATTATGGAATAAAGGTTGCAGGTGGTAAAGGAAAAGCCTCCTTAAAAACTCAATCAGAGATAGATAACATAGGTGAAGATTTCAACCTATCCTCCTCAAATATAGAGAAATTAAAGTATGCAAGCAGAATATGTGCAAAGGTTGATAATGTAGCTATTCAAGCAGGCTATCCATTATACCATCATGCATTTTTCTTTACAGAGAAAGGAGAATGGTCTGTTGTTCAGCAAGGCATGAATGTAGAAGATAGGACTGCAAGACGTTACCATTGGCTCTCTAAGGATTTGGATAGCTTTGTCGTTGAACCTCATAAAGCTATAGTAGGGGATGTGAAGAGATTGTTAGTACTTAACATGACGGCAAGAGAAGCCGAAGAGAATAGGAAGACATGTGTCGATCTGGTGAAGGAAAATCCTAGCAACCTAATATCGTCCATAAAGAGAATAAGTAATTCTCCAACACTAGACCTCTGGACTCAAGATCAAATTAAAATTGTAAACATAGAGGGTTTTTCAATGCCAAGAAATCTGAACTGGGAAGTCTTTAAAAGATTGTATGAATTCCAGCCAAAGAATTATGAAGAGTTATTATCCTTTAAGGGAGTTGGTCCTTCCATTGTTAGAGCATTAGCTTTAATCTCTGAATTAGTCTATGGTAAGCAAGCGAGTTGGAAGGATCCTGTAAAGTACTCCTTTGCCTTTGGGGGTAAGAATGGAGTCCCAAGGCCCATCGATAAGAGAGAGATGGATAAAGCCATCAGAATCCTTAATGATGCTATAGAGCAAGCTAAAATTGATCAAAAGGAGAAAGTGCAAGCCCTTAAAAAGCTTCAAAGATTCATTATGATGAAGTAATCAATCTAAAAGACCCTTGACCACTTCTAGCCAAGCTTTGGCAACGTTATTCAAATTGTAGCCTCCCCCACCTAAAGCTATTATTCTTCCATTACATAGCTCATGTGAGATTTCATGTAACCTCTTTGTTGAATACCTATGAGCCTCTTCTGTATAACGTAGATGAGTGAGAGGATCATTTTCTAATCCATCTGCACCACATTGAAATATTATCAGCTCAGGCTTTATCTGATGAGCAAACTCCTCAACCTTGATAAAGGCTTCTTTGAACTCTTTATCCCCTGCTCCAGGTTCTAATGGTATGTTTAGCTTTGTTCCTTCAGCCTTTCCAGAACCAGTCTCATGACTGAATCCAGTTCCTGGATATAAATATCTCCCATCTTCATGTATATCGGCTATGAATATCATTGGATCATCATAAAAACCATAGCAGACACCATCTCCATGATGAGCATCTATATCGACGTAAAGGATTCTTTTGAGACCATAAATCTTCTTGGCATGAATTATAGCTATGGCAGCATCGTTAAAAACACAAAAGCCTGCAGCCCTATCCCTTCTAGCATGATGGTGCCCCCCAACAGGATTAAAGACATGGTCTAATTCTTTCTTCATGATCATATCCAAGCCAAGAAGGGTAGAACCTACAGCATAGGTTGATGCCTCAAAGATTCCTTTATAAGCAGGCGTATCTCCATGATCAAGATAACCAAAACCATATTCAGAAGCTCTCTTCACAAAATCTATATATTCTTTAGTATGAAAGAGAAGTAGAAAATCTTCACTTGTAGCTATAGGCTCTATTATCTTGACGTTCTCTTTATTACCAAGTTCTTCCTTAAGCTTTTGCCAAAAAGACTCAACTCTACCACTATTCATTGGATGATTAGGGAAAGAATATCTTAAAGAAGCCTCTCCTAGAAATATTCCAACAGAGCACATCCTATATAGCTATTATTATGAGTAATTTAAAGGTTAACTTAATCCAGACTCGAATTTATACCATTTCTAACATTGAAGAGCTTTTTTCATGAGAAGGCATTTCTGAAACAATACCCCATGGTGTCTTCATGCAAGTTTGTCATCTCTCATCAGCCTCAAGTCGTACTTTGCCCTGCAGACCTCTGTTCTCCTAACTTTTTGAGCCGTACCTTCTTAGATTCCTCGATAAGATGGAGATATTATCTGTAGACCTGCTTTAGTTGTGAATATGCTAGACTTCCTTCTGCCAGAACCGAAAGAATAATGAATCCTTTAAATCACATATCTTTCCTCAATTCTATGCGTGGATAAAAGTAAGTTTTCATTTCTACTTAGTGTTTTCATGCTCAAATGAAAATCTGTCAAAATAACAGAAAAGCTCAAAACCCCGAAATGACTGCAGAAAAGTTTCGAACATCATAGAATTATGAAGATGCGTTCTTATTCACTTGTCCTATCAAACTAAGCATGGAATCATAAGTAAGAGAAGGTTAGCCTTTCTCATAAGAAATAGAAGGCAATTGGTACAAATTCATATCCAGATTAAGATAAAGTTTGATCAAAAACAATGTATGTCACTGATTCTTATGTGAGGACCGCCCTCAGATATGCAGAAACCTTTCTCCAAGTTCGGGCGTAAAGTGGCTAGCTTCCCTATGGCATCAACTCTTTGAATAGCATTCCTTATGCTATCTCTTATCTTCAACTGTTTAATAGGCATCTTTAATTCCTTATCTCGAATAAGATATGCTATTTCAGGAATGAGTTCAAATTTACCATCAGATGTATCAACTTCAGCCCTAACTAAACCTTTCAAACATATTCCATTCTTCGTGTCTTCAAACATCTCCTCTAAACTCCAGTCAGATGGTCTTATGTACACATTGCTGACAGTAGGGCGTGGTATGTGGGTGATTCCATGAGCATTTCCAGGTTGCTCATCATCCTTTGCAGTGAGCCTTGTATGTAATAATCTTGTCTCTCCCTTCTTAATAAGGGTCTTTCTTGATCCTTTAACACCCTCATCATCCCATGTGAAAGATCCATAAGCCCCAGGGATCGTAGGATTATCCTCTATGACAAAATCCTCATGAATGTTTAAGGCTTGAAAGAATCTCCCCTGAAATGTATCTGCCTCCAGCATATGACCTACTTCATGGGCAAAAGCACCAGCAGTTTCACTATCAAGTACCACTTTGAAACCTTTTCCTCTCTCAAGGGGCGACAAGAGCTTTGCCTTCAACGCATCTCTTGCCCTATAGACCAGCTCATCAAGAATACGATCCCAATCACGCCCCTCTAAAATTTCTAATCCTCCCTTACCTCCTAATATGCGGCTTGCAAAGCCTTGGAGAATATCTCTAACAATAAGGTAAATGGTAAGATCAGTTAGGGGAGAGTTCTCTCTAACACTAGTACCCTCTGAAGTGACTAAGGTAGAATCGATATGATAATGTGATAATATCAGCTCTGACCTTGCATATAAAGACCCTAACCTTTCCTTCAGTTCATTCCTAATATTCACAAGGATCTTATTGGCCTTCTCTACATCAAACTCCTTCTTTTCTTTATATTCAACTTCTCCTACTTGAGGCTCTACAGGTAATAGATTCGCCTCTTTTTCTGCTACTCTAGCCTGTTTTAGGGCTAACTCAGATACTATCTCAGCATTTTTGGCATCAATTTTACTTGCACTAGCTACACCATAACCTCTATCAATGACACGACAAACAATCTTTTCTGATAAACTCTCAAAGACCTCACAGGACTCTGGCCTAAGGGCTACTTGACTTTCTTTATACTCTATTGTCTTAAAGTCCGCATACTTTGCTCTCGGTATTTTTTCTATTATCTGATGGAGATCTATCATCTAATCATCAATTTATTAGAGGCCAGATATTAATTCTATGCTTTTTTAGTTTGAACACAATCCATTTAGCTATATCATGATGATTTTATTTCTTATTAAACCTCATCATTCTAGGTCCATATTCCATAAAGATTCTTACAAATGCTAAACTTTTGGATTGATTCGCAAATTTCTAACCTTTATCTGCTCTTGATGCCTTAACCAATTCTGAGTCCATCTCTTCATGCACTCTTCTGAGCAGAATATGTATAGCTTATTGACACAACAGGTATGCCTAGTTATGGGCTTCCCAGATATTATTCGACCACAAACTTGGCATCTCAATATGGTAAATCTTAAAATAATAAGTTACTTATATAAATTTCGAGGTATAAAATTGGAAGAGGAAATCAAACCTGTAGATGAAACCTTTATCACAAAGGCTATTATAAAAAAGGCTACTGAAGACTGGATAGAATTCTCAGAGTGTGATGTAATAGTTGTAGGTGCTGGTCCTGCTGGCTTAACAGCATCGATTTATCTTGCAAAAAACGGTCTAAAAACCCTAGTTCTAGAGAGAAGGCTATCCTTTGGAGGAGGCATAGGAGGGGGTGGCATGAGCTTTCATAAATTGGTCATCGAAAGCCCTGCAGACGATATACTAAGGGAAATTGGTTGCAGATTAGAAATGGTTGAGGATGGTGTATACGTTGCAGATACAGCAGCCATGATGGCAAAATTGGCAGCAGGAGCTATAGATGCTGGAGCTAAGATAATCTTTGGCGTCGTTGTTGATGATTTGATCTTCAGAAGCTCACCATTGGAGATAATAGGGGCAGTAGTTCAATGGACATCTGTCACTATGTCAGGTCTTCATGTCGATCCCCTTCCCATCAAATCAAAAGCAGTCATAGATTGCACTGGTCACGATGCTGAAGTGCTGGCTGTTGCATCACGTAAGATACCAGAGCTTAATATAATGATCCCTGGGGAGAAGTCTATGTGGGCAACTCTTGCTGAGAAGTTGATAGTTGAAAATACTGGAGAGGTTTGTCCTGGTCTTTATGTTGCAGGGATGGCAGTAGCTGCCCTTCATCAGACACCAAGGATGGGTCCTATCTTTGGGGGCATGTTATTATCAGGAAAAAAGGTAGCTGAGCTAATCATAAAGAAGATAAAATCTCAATAAGATCGAGAGAAAAATCTTGATTCTTTGCTTTAATTGTGGTAAGAGAGTTGCAGTAATGGTTTGTAGAAGATGTGGTCAATCTGTATGCAAAGAATGCTATTTTTATCATGGATTGTGTAAATCATGCGCTATAAGCATAGGCAGACTGAAGATGAAAACATGATCGATAAAGCCAACTGAAAAATAGAAATATTTCATAAAGGATAAATTGAACGAATTTTGAACAGAAGGGGGGTAAGGGTTTGAGTAAAGCATCAAGATTTTTGGCTTATGGGATAGGATTATTGGCAGCTTTCTTCTTGGCTCTTGCAACCTTCAGCATTATGATTCAATTTGTAAACAATCCATATGATGCAGCCATCATCAGTATAATTCCTTTCGCTATCTTCTCAGGTGCTTGGATCCTCACTCTTCGATTAGTATTTAAGATATAAAATCTAGCTTAAAAGAAATAATTAATCAAGCCTAATTATTCTTTTAGATGTGAGCGAATTGAGCAGATCAAATCTTTTCGCCCACTTCAAGAGAATCTATCCAGAGTGCTCAAGAAAAGAAGTAGAGGATTTAATCGAAGCGATAAAAGGAGATAAATATTGGCTTGTGTACCCTAACCATAAGGATGCCATCTATATAGTGGCTTTAACAAAAGCGGATATCCCTAACGCAAAAGGTTTTCAAGCAAAGGCTACGCACTTGAAGAAGATTATTGTAGTGCCTAAGGCTGCAAAATTCTCAAAGAAAGGAAGAGTTCTTATGGCAATCAAATTCGATTCAGATTACATTGCAAAAAGTGTAATATCATGGTCAGCCTTCTTAAGGCTTATGAATGAAAATCCAGATACAATTTATAAGATGTTCATGGAAGGCAAAATCCCACCTTTTGTGAATAATAAGAATGTCTCAGCCATAGTTCTTAAAGCTCGTGAGCAGAAATAAGTTTATGTGTTTTTTAATAATCTTTCTCTTTGTTATCGGGCGAATCAAGTAATCTTTCTGCCAATCGAATTTTGTCAATCTTCAGCTGATCCAAACTCCGTCTTGTGAAGCTCGCTCTAGAGTGGGCTTCAATCAAATTTAGCAGTAGCTCTGTCACACCCATCCTATCTATGATTTCGGTGTTGTAGGCGCAAATAGCTATCATTGGAATCTCAAACCTGCGGTGAAGGCTTCTCTCATAATCCAAAAGCTCTTTATACAGACCTGCTTCAAAGAAGCAGGACATTTCTCCCACTATCCTCAAGCCCTTGAATCCTCTTTCCATTACTTCATTATACAGTTTCTCCCATAGTGCATAAGTCCTTGATGCATTGGATCTTCCGTTGATAATGTAGACATCTTTGTAGTCAAGAATCTTCAACGCACCACTCTCCTCATGATATTTAACATCCATGCCAAATTTATTCATGGCTTTCCTAATCTGTCTGGGGTTTTCTTCGCTCGCAACATAAACTGCGGCTTCGCCTCTGTCCAAACCAACCTTAATGAATGTGAATAGCACCTTATGTTTGTCTTCTATGCCAGTGTAGAACAAGATGATATGATCTCTAGGTTTTATCAGATTCACAAAATCGGTTAATTCTTTCTCCGTCTCGACTCTATGTTCCTTAGGCTCCGACAAGATTTGCAGACAACTCCTTTTTTGTGAAAACTCTTAGAAAAGAGCGGAGACCGAACAATATTTCATCAAATTCTTTCAACCAAAACTGCAGAGAATCCTTCCCTTTATCTGTCAAAGTGTAAGTTTTCTTCCGACCTAGGCTGATTGCTCGAATCAGCCCAACCTTCTCCAAATAAGCAATTCTTGGATATATGGTTCCCGGGCTGAGAAGAACATCAAACTTTTTATAAATTAAAGCCATTACTTCGTAAGCTGTCATCTCTCTTTCACCTAAGGCGGACAAACAAAGCAAGTCTAGAAGCGATTTGACGCCTCTAGAGCGAAATTCTCTTGCATTCTCCAAACCAAACCATATACGTGTGTGCAACTCCCTTTTAAAGTTTATTCTGGTTTTCGAACCTTTGAAAATAAAAAGCAAAAAATCATGTGAAAAAGGTGTGAGAACTCTGTCAATCCAGGGCGAATACATATTTGATAGAGGTCGACTATCTCCATCTCTTGATACAATAAAGGCAAAATTTTCATCTGTTAAATGAATAGTTGCAAAATATTGATCGTATCATCAAATTTATATCTGCTTTGTTTTTGATGGAGGGCATGAGCTCTTACAAGGAGAATAAAGACCTTTCAGATAGAACCTTTTGGATAGCTACTGAAGATGAAATAAAAAGATCAGAGACTACGGATGTTTATTTTATATATACACTTCAAGTCTTGGAGAAAAAAGGATTGGATCCAAGAGTAGTCATGGAGGTTTATTTGAGAAATTTGCCATATCCAGATAGCTGGGGAGTAGTAAGCGGGATTTATGAGGTAGCTAAGCTCTTAGAAGGCTTGCCTTTGAACGTTAGGGCTATGGAGGAAGGAGAGGTATTCTTGGTCTCTCCAGGCTCAATTGTATACGAGCCTATAATTCAGATTGAAGGCAGATATAGGGACTTTGCAAAGTATGAAAACCCAATACTTGGATTAGTATGCATGTCATCTGGAATATCTTCAAAGGCTGCTAGGGTGAAGATGTGCACAGGAGATAAGGTTGTTTTCAGCTTTGGAACTAGGAGGTCTCATCCTGCTCTGGCACCTATGATTGAGAGGGCAACTTACATTGGAGGCTTTGATAGTGTCTCGAACGTTTTAGGGGCAAAGATGATGGGGAAGAAGCCTGTTGGCACCATGCCTCATGCATTGATTCAGTGCTTTGGGGATCAAAAGATAGCATGGAAATCCTTTGATGAAGTCATGCCAAAAGAAGTACCTCGAATAGCATTAGTTGATACTTTCTCTGATGAAAAGACTGAGGCTATTATGGCATTCGAAACTTTAGGAGATGAATTGTATGGAATAAGGCTGGATACTCCTCGCTCAAGGAGGGGAAATTGGAGGAAGATAATAGAAGAGGTAAAGTGGGAGCTGAAGATAAGAGGTGCAGATAAAGTCAAGATATTCATATCAGGAGGCTTGGATGAGGATATAATTCTTGAGTTAAGAGATATTGTGGATGGCTTTGGTGTTGGCACAGGTGTGAGCAATGCTCCTACTCTTGACTTCAGTGCAAAGATAGTAGAGTTAATAGTAGATGATAGAGATATATTCAGAGCAAAAAGAGGAGATATATCTGGTAGGAAAGAAGTTTATAGAGCATATGATAGATTCGATGATATAGTAACCTTCTACAAGAATCCAAAGCCTGATGGATGCTATCCAATATTGAGTGATTTAATAAGAGATGGAAAGATAGTCCGTAAATTCAAAAGCTTAGATGAGATAAGAGAATCAGTTCTATCAAAACTTAAAATTTTAAAAGAGAGTAAACCAACTTTACGCTGGGTTTAATGTAGTTGTAATTCTACACATACTAAAAGGTAAGAGAGAAAATCCTAGAATATTTTCAATGTGATAAGCTTTATTAATAAACTTATACAATCTATGCTGAACTGAAATGAAGAAATTCATAGGAACAATTGTAATAGCAATGCTTCTTATGACGCCTTTGCTTCTTATGATACCAGTTCAAGTTATTGCACAGCCCACAATGAAGCTATCAGATGCAGTTGGTGGAGGTACTGGAGGTACTTTCTACCTAAATCCTAGCATTCTGTATACTGGAGGAGTTACTATATCTGGAGATACTAGGATATATGGTCAAGATGCTATGATGGACTTACAAGGAGCGAAAATAGAGATCGTAAATACATACTTATACATAGAGAGATGTACAATTACAAGAGGTACGAGTCTACCTGGGAATGGTGCTCTTGAATTTGAAGATGGTGCAAGCGGTTTCGTGTATAATAACATAATAGCTGGCAACCAAGACAATGGTATAGAGATAAGAGATTCTTCAGACATAATCATAAAGGAGAACTCGATAATTTATAATGGCATAGTTGGTAGTGGAGGCATATACTTCGAGGACTCAACAGACATAACCATACTTGAGAACATAATCAAGAACAATGGTGCGGGCATAATAGGCGACAATGGTGATCTTTACGATGAAGATCCAAACTTGCTGCAAAACATAAAGATAAAAGGGAACGATATAGGATTAAACGATGAAGTCAACATATATCTTAAAAATGTGACTGGTGTAAGCATAGCATCGAACTTTATATACAGTGCTGAAACCGGCATAGTGCTAGAGTACTGTCCAATAGTATCCATAACATACAACAAGATACTCACAAACGAAGAGGTTGGCATCTACTACGGAGGGGGTGAGGATTGGCCAGATATAACTACAAGCACTGGTGCTCATACAGTAGAATTGAGCCTTACAATAAGCTACAACAAGATAATCAGAAACGGTATAGACGCAGATACCGGGATATATGCTGTGAATACACAGAACGTAGTAATAACATACAACGAGATAATAGGGAATGGTCCTGGAATATACCTAAAAGGATATGACGAAGATTTCTTGATGATGCCCATACTCATAGCATACAACACAATAATCGGGAACGCCGATGGAGGGATATTCTTAGAGGATTACGTGTCTGATGTATCCATCCTCTTCAACAAGATAATGGGGAATGAGATGGTTGGGATATATGCAAAGGCGCAGAATGGTGGAGATGGCGACTATGGTGAAAATCTACTCATTAAGGGCAACGTTATCAATTACAATGTAGGTGAAGCTGCCATATACATAGAGTACTGGGATGCTCCAGTAGTAATAGAATGGAATACGATTTTGAGTAGTGGAGTAGTCTATGTACGCGAATGTGAGAACCCACAGATAATCTACAACACTATTATGTATGAGATCGAGGTAGGGCTTTATCTCGAGAATTGTGAAGGAGGAAGAATAGCACACAACACCATGGCATACAATATAGGCTTTAACCTCGGTATAAAGGGCTCTAATGATGTAATAGTTGAGTACAACACGATGATAGGTGCATCAGTTGGGGCTGGAATCTATGTCGATGATTGTGATGACATGACCATACAGTACAACAATATACACAACAATCAGGTTGGAATTTACTGGAGAGATAGCTCTGGCTTGATAGCAAACAACATAATAGGCCATACTGATGGTAATCTAATATCAGGTCAATTGCTTGGAATAAACATATTTGATTCTCTTAGCGGAGTCGAAGGTCTAACGACAATAAGTGATAACAAGATAATAGGCAACGGTGTTGGCATACACTGCTCTAGTTCAGACCCTACTATAATAAGGAATTACATCTCTAACAACTTGTACGGTATTATGCTCATTGGGAATTCAGATTCAATAATAGGTGGCACTTACGATAACAGAAACTACATTATAAGGAACTATGCTGATGGTATATACATCTCTAGCGATGATTCAGACCCAATAATAAACTACAACAACATATACGAGAATGTAGGATATGGAGTCTATAGTGTACCTCAAGCAGTTACTGATATAAATGCAGAGAACAACTGGTGGGGTGCTATTGACGGTCCAGGAAATCCATTAACGTTTGGAGAAGGTCCTGGCTCTGGAGATGAAGTATCAGATTATGTTGATTACATACCTTGGCTATTCTCAGAGATACCTTAAAACTATCCACTCTTTATTTTTTAAGATAGAACAATTTTAGCATGATAAGCTTTATTAATAAACCTAGATAATTTATGCTGAACTGAAATGAGAAGAATCATAGGAACTATAACAATAGCAATGTTGCTAATGATGCCTTTGCTTCTCATGATGCCGATTCAAGTAATTGCTCAGCCTACTATGAAGCTATCAGATGCTATAAGTGGAGGTACTGGCGGTATATTCTATCTAAATCCTAGCATTCTATACACAGGAGGAGTAACAATAACTGGTACTACTAGAATCTATGGTCAAGGTGCTATGATAGATTTACGATGGGCGGAAATAGAGATCGTAAATACATACTTATACATTGAGAGATGTACAATTACGAATGGTACAGGTATTAGGAGTGGTGCTCTTCAATTCTTGGATGGTGCAAGTGGATTCGTCTATAACAACATAATAGTCAACAACCATGATAATGGTATAGAGATCATTGAATCTTCAAACATAATAATAAAGGAGAACTCGATAATTCAGAATTGGGATGATGGCATATACTTCATGGATTCGACAGATATAACAATACTTGAGAACATCATTGCCAATAATGATGTAGTAGAAGTGGATGCTGATTGTGGCATATACGGCAACAACTTAAATTTATACTTAGAAGATCCAAACTCATTACACAACATTAAGATAAAGGGAAACAAGATATCTACAAATCATTTAGCAGGGATAGAGCTTCGTTTTGTTAATGATGTTAGCATAGCATCTAACATTATATTTGCTAATGAGGGTCATGGCATATTTCTAGAGTACTGCCCAATAGTATCCATAACATACAACAAGATACTTGTGAACTATTATTTGTATGTTCATTCTGTGCCTATAGATGATTTTTGTGGAATCTATTATTCTGGTGATAGTAGTTGGGATCCTAATACAATAGAGTTAAGCTTGACGATAAGCTACAACAAGATATTGGGCAACATTGGTAATGGCATATACATCAAAAACACGAATAACATAGTGATAACATACAACGAAATAATGTGGAATGGAGGTGGCGGTATAGAGATCGTTGGAAACCCAGAACCTGTACTTTTCGTGGTGGAAAATGTACTGATAGCCTATAATACCATAAGCGAGAACGGTGGAATGGGAATCTATAGATCAGCCATATTGGTAGATGGCATAGATAACGATATGAAGATTGGGCCGAGTGAAGGAATCGATATGAATATAGTCTCACATGTGAAGATTATTTTCAACAAGATAACAGGTAACCACGGCCTAGGTATAGATATAGATGGACTTTACTTGGATACAGGCTCATCCATTTTAGGCGAAGATCTACTGATCAAGGGTAATGTCATAACTGGGAATAGTGGAGGAGGTATAGGAGTAGATTACTTCAATGTTCCAGTAATAATAGAGTGGAACACGATTCTGGGCAATGGTGATGGTGGTATATATCTATACCATGTCGAGAGCCCACAGATTCTTCACAATACTATAATGTATCAATACGAATATTTCGGGGACTACTCGGTACCAGCATGTGGAATTTTAATGCATGAATGTGATGGAGCAAGAATTGCGTACAATACTATAGCTTACAATATGGAGGATAACATCTATGTAGATAAACCCTCTGAAGATGTAATCATAGAGTACAATTTTATAGTAGGCTCTACAGATGATGGAATAGAAGCAGATGGGTGCATCGATATGACCATACAGTACAACAAGATATATGATAATGAAGATAATGGTATAGATTGGTGGAGATGCTCTGGCTTGATAGCAAACAACATAATAGGCTACACTGGATCACTATCAGGAAATCATTATGGAATATATCTAGATGATTGTCTTAGCACTGTACCTGATTTAGGTCTAACAACAATAAGTGATAACACGATAATAGGCAACAACCATGGTATTCATTGTGCTGGTTCAGACCCGACTATAGTAAGAAACTACATTGCAAACAACGTATATGGTATTTGGCTTGGCATTGGTAAAGGGATAGGTTCAGATGCTATAATAGGAGGTAGCTATGATAACAGGAACTACATAATAAGGAACTATGCTGATGGGATATTCATAGATGATCTGATAACACAATCAGAACCCAAGATAAACTACAACAACATATACGAGAATGTAGGATATGGAATAAACAATTGGGCAGCAGTTAACTTAGATGTAGGGGCAGGGGTTACAATAGATGCAGAGAATAACTGGTGGGGAGATATTAGTGGTCCAGGTAACCCATTAACGTTTGGAGTAGGTCCTGGTTCTGGAGACGAAGTAACAGATTATGTAGATTACATACCATGGCTCACTACACCTATACCATAATCCCCTTTATTTTTTCTATAATATTAGATAATTTATGCTGGGATAGTTTAGCATGTCGTTTTAGAGAGTAAATTTGAAATCTCAAATATGGGCTACGTGGCAAAAGTGTAGGTGGATCGAAGTAGTTTAATTTGGAATATCTTACAAAAATAACGGGTAGGGCTACTTCAAAGCCCTTTCTAGGAGTTCTTTCCAGACTTTTAGTGAATACTCGAAATCTACGATTGGAATCGCTTCACTGCTTATCATCATGCCGCCTGGATCCTTTGCGATGATCTCGTTGAGTTCTTCGTGTGATTCTACATCTAAGATTCTAAATCCCTCGCTTTTCCCAACGAAGGTGTAGTGAGCAAGGAGTTTGCCTTTTTCTTTAAGAGCCTTCCAATATTCGATACCAGCTGGTATTACAGCTAGTCCTACTGTTTTCATCATTTCTAGAGGTATCGGCATTATACACCATTTAACTAAGAATTTCATATCGGAGTGAATAATGGACTTATCGTATATATATTCCTTTTTGACCAAAAAATTTGCTGATGTAAACTCTATTTAGATAAAGAGAGCCATTTATACAAAATTTTATAGATTAACTCTTAAGCTTCTTACTAGCTACTCTATTAGCTATTAAAGCAGAAAAAGCACCTGCAGCAACTCCATTATCTATATTGACAACAGACAATCCAAGAGGGCATGCTTGTAGCATAGCCATCAATGCACTAATTCCCTTCTCTCCAAATCCAAAGCTTAAAGAACTTGGCACTCCTATAACAGGAATATCAACAAGACCAGCTACCAATGATGGCAATGCCCCTTCCATACCTGCAACAACTATAAGAGCATCAACATCTTTTCTCAGCATATTCTTCAAAGGGCGAAAGAGCCTATGAATACCAGCAACACCAACATCGTAGGCTGTAAATACATCACAACCCATCTCCTCAGCTATTATTTTTGCTTCTTCTGCTATTGGTATATCTGATGTGCCTGCAGTTATTATCCCAACTTTTCCTCCTGTTTTATCTAATTTGAAATCCTTTCTCTTTATTACAATGATTCTTGAGCGTCTATTTATGAATATATCAGCATCAGATTTTACCATTTCTTTTATGGCTTTGATACATTTATCATCAGCACGGCTCACTATTGCCCTTCCTCTTTTCTTCATGCAATGAAAGGCAATCCTTGCAGTCTCTTTTGGTGATTTTCCAGTGGCTAATATTATCTCTGGAATTCCTTTTCTAAACTCTCTGCCAATATCAACTTTTGCTATATTGCTCACTCTCTCTATAGCTGATAACTTTATCAACTTTTCTGCTTCATCCATGGGTATTTCTCCTTTGACAAGCCTTTCTAGAATCTTCCTCATCTATCCTTCACAAATCTTTCGTTATAATTATCTTTATCCCTTTTCTCCTATGATAGCTAATTTTTAATCTAGCAAAGCTTAAACTGATTGATATCTTCTTAATGAATATGGTTCAAGATCGTATATTAGTGATAGATTGCCAGATTGCAGGAATCTCTGGAGATATGATATTAGGAGCTTTGATAGATCTTGGAGTAAATGCTGATAAAGTAAGGGATGTTATGAGCTTATCAGGAAAATATCTTAAAGGAATTAAGAGCCTAGATATTGAAATAAAGGATGTAAAGAGGAAAGGATTCAGAGCGAAAAGAGTTGAAGTTAAAGCTCATGAAGATTATGATCATAGAAAAGGAATAGAGGTTAAAGAATCTATTTTAAAATGCATAAATGATCTTAATTTGCAAATTGATGCTAGAAATTTTGCATTGAATGTCATTAATACTTTGATAGATGCTGAAGCAAAGATACATGGAGAAAGTGCTCAAGATGTTCATTTACATGAATTAGGATCAGTTGATACAGTAGCAGATATCATTGGTACAGCCTTTTGCCTAGATGATTTAGGATTATTCAATAATACTAGAATTTATTCAACACCAGTAGCAATTGGAGGTGGAACTTTTAGATCTTTAGAAGGAATTTTATCTAGCCCTTCACCAGCAGTTGTTGAGATATTAAAGTCAAAAAATTTCTCTATGATAGGTGGGCCTATAAATGCTGAGCTATGCACGCCCACAGGAGCATCCATCCTAGTCAACATGGCAGAATCAATTGATTATTACCCTCTTATCAAGCCATCCATTGTAGGATATGGTGCAGGAAGCAATGATTTCGAAGAGTTTCCAAATATATTACGTATGACTTTGGGTGAAGCTATTCCAGAATTTCTTTCTGATGAAGTATCTTTGATAGAGACTAACGTTGATGATGTGACAGGAGAGGTTATAGGTTACTCTATAGATAAGTTAATGAAAGAAGGTGCTAAAAGCGTTTCAATAATCCCAATTTATACAAAAGGTAATAGACCTGGGCAGATAATCCAAATCATAGCAGATCATGGTAAGGTTGAGCATCTATCAAGAGTTCTTATGGAGGAGACAGGCACTCTAGGAGTGCGCATAATACCTTGTAAAAGGCATATTCTATTAAGAGATTTCTTTGATGTCAAGATAAAATTGGATGGGATAGAGAAGACTATTAGGATAAAGATTGCAAAGGATGGCAAAGGAAAAATCGTTAGAATAAAGCCTGAGTATGAGGATGCAAAAAAGATAGCCGATGAACTTGGCTTACCATTAAGAGAAATTCTTGTTCTTGCAGAGGAAAGAGCAAGAGCAACTTTGTTTAAAGAGACGAAAAGTTAATCTTTCGATGAATTAATCTATTTTATACAAATGGAACTAGATTCAAATATAAAGAAAAAGTTCGAGGAGCTTTTAAATTTCTTCAAAGATAAGGAAAGAGTTCTGGTAGCCTTTTCAGGCGGTGTGGATAGCTCTTTAGTCACAGCCATAGCCAAAATTGTCTTAAAAGATAAAGTACTGGCTGTAACAGCAAACTCTATAACCTTGCCTCCTTGGGAGCTTCAAAACTCGAAGAGAATAGCAGAGATCATAGGTGTAAGGCACATGATAGTTGATATAGATGAGTTAGCAAACTCTCTTATCTCTAATAATTCCCCCGATAGATGCTATTATTGTAAGAAAGAACTTATCGCCACACTTAAAAAAGTAGCAAAGGATGAAGGGATAAGCGTAATTGTAGATGGTACAAATGCTGATGATCTTAAGGGGCATAGACCAGGAGCCCTCGCTTTAAAGGAAGAGGGTGTTTACAGTCCTTTAGCCCTTATTGGCTTATCGAAAAAGGAAGTGAGGGAGATAGCAAGGTACTTGAACCTTGAGAATGCTGATAAGCCCTCTATGGCTTGTCTTGCATCAAGGTTTCCATACTGGCAGAGGATAACCTATGAAGGCATTTTAAAAGTTGCTGAAGCTGAGAAGTATATAATCGATCTTTTAGGTGCAAGACAGGTTCGTGTTAGAGATCATAATGGTATTGCTCGAATAGAATTAGGAAAGGATGAGAGAAATCTTCTTTATGATGAAATTTTGATGGATAAAATAGCTGAAAAATTAAAATCTCTAGGCTTCGATTATGTTACTATGGATTTGCAGGGCTATCGCTCTGGAAGCATGGATGAAGTACTATAGCAATTATTCACATTATTCCGAGCATCTTGTTGGTGAGTTTAATAGATTCTTCTTTTGAATATCCGCCCATCAAAGCCCTTATTGCATCTATATTCTCAGGTATGACTATGGCTTCCTGATGCACGCCCATGTAGAAGTATATCTCATCATCAATGACTTTGATAGAATCTTCCCATATTGGTACTTCGTATAAGTCACTACGTGATCTTCCAATCTCTCTAGCAAAATCTGTTACTTGGGCAGTGGATTTTATCCCATCCTTGCTATTTATCAAAAGAATCCTTGTTGTTCCTCTCAATACATCTCTTACTTTATCCTCACTCGCTTTCTCCTTTACAGAGACTATGAGAGAGTGAAGGTGCATGTGAGTAGTTGGTACCTTTAATGCCATGGTAACAATATCGATACGGGGTAAAACTGTGCGCACATCTTGTCCATGATGTGATGGCAAATTTACAGGATCTAAGACAACAGCGTCTATAGGTCCCTTGCTAATTTCATCAGGGTCTGCAGCCCTTCTAGTTATAACAGCCCTTGCCCTTTTGATCTTGAATGCTTTATCTAAAGAGTTGAGCACACGGCATAGGGCAGTAGTGTTGCACGAGACGACCCTTAAAGACTTCCTACCCTTTGCATCATCAAAATTGCATTGTGCAACAAAAGATAGGCCTGTAAGCTCATGCTCCTCTCCTCCCTCAAATATCGCTTTCCTATCGAATTTTTGATAAATCTGATTGTTCTGAGCACCTACGCCCTCAGGGCAAGCATCCACAATTATATCCACTTCCTTCAGCAAATCCTTTAGCGTTCCCTTTGGACTTAAGCCAGATTCAGAGAAGCTCTTTAAGGATTTCTCATCAGATGCATAAAGATTGTACTTTTTCTCTACAGCTATACGAGCCTTATAATCAGCTTTCACCTTGACTACACCAGCCAAGACCATATCTGGCTGGAGCACTATGGCATCTGCAACTCTTCTTCCTATCACGCCGTATCCGTTTACACCTATTTTGATCATTTCTTAACCCTCATAGCAGATCTTTCAAGAGCCTCTATAAGAGGTAAGCGCTTACCAGCCAAATAAAGGACTAATGCTCCTCCAGATGTGCTCACATGGTCTATCCACTCTTTTATGCCAAACCTTTGTAAAGCTACTGTCAAATGTCCTCCACTCACGATCGTAGTACCAAAAGATGATGCCATAGCCCTTAAAAGCCCTTCTGTTCCAACCTCAAAACCTTGCTTCTCAAAGACCCCAGCAGGTCCACTCATGAATATGGTACCAGAGCTACGGATGATTCTTGAATAAGCATCTATAGTTTTTGACCCTATATCTAAGATGACATCATTTTTATCCAATTCATCAATGCTTATCTCTTTCCTTTCTCCATTATGCTCTACAGCAATGTCTTGAGGAAGCTCGAATACTTGAGGATACTTTGCTAAAAGAGCCCTAGCATTTTCAACGATTTTATCCTCCCCGCTTATCCCAAGTTTGTACTTAATCTTGTTTGCAGCTTTGAAAAAGACATTTGCTATTAACCCAGATAGCAAGACTTTGTCAGCACGGTTGTTGCTAATCAATGCCTCTATAGCCTCTATCCTATCTGTAACTTTTGAACCACCAAGCACAGTAGTATATGGTCCCTTTTCAGCAGTAGTTATCCTATTCAGTGCTTTTAGCTCCTTCACTACGAGTCTTCCTCCACATGTAGGTAGAAGATGAGAAAAGCCCACTATGGATGGGTGTGCCCTATGAGCAGTAGGAAATGCATCTAACACACATGCATCGAACAGTTTGTAAAGGCGCTGTACGAAGACAGTCTTTGCTGCTTGATCAGGCTCATACTCCATGTTCTCCTCAGCTATGAAGCGTAAATTATCTAAAAGAAGCACTTCTCCCTTCTTCAGATTTGCTATCTCTTCTCTTGCTGCCGGACCAAAAACATCTTCTATGAACTTTACCTCTTTCCCTAAAACCTCACTTAACACTTTAGCATGTTGATTTAGAGGCACATAATCATATCTTCCAACACGTCCTTGATGAGATGCTACTACGACTTTGGCAAAGCAAAGATCACGTATTGTTGTAGCAGCTTCCTTTATCCTTTCTATCTCCATGAGTTTACCAGTTTGAGGATCTACAGGTGTATTTATATCGACACGCAAAAAGGCAGTTTTATTCTCTAAATCCAGATCTTCTATTGTAAGTAGCTTCATATTAAATAACTCTGGCTTTTTATAATATATACCTTGCGGGTATTTTCGGTCGATCTGAATATCAAGTTTGATATCAAGCTCGATATTTAATGAATCATTAATCTTTAGTAGCATTATGATAGTTTTTATCACAATCTGCCATTTAATCCAGTGCATCCATATCATGACTTAAACCAATAGGTTCATGCTATCAACTACAAATTACTCTTTCTTATTATTAGTATACTACTGATGATTTTAGAGAGAAATTTATTTACAGGAAAAATATAATATTTATAAATATCCTTATACCATCTTCGATATGGAAATAGTAAAATAGACTGTATAGATGGTGGAAAGATGGATACAAGAAAGGTTCAACAAGTTGGATTTTCAACTCTTGTGGTCTCATTACCAAGGGACTGGGCAAAAGAGGCGGGGTTGAAAAGAGGGGATATCATAACATTTAAGAGAGAAGACGGTTCTCTCAAGATTATCCCTGGCATAGAGCATGAGAAGAAGGAGTTAGTAAAATGCATAGTTAGTGCAGATCTTTGTAAAGAGCCTAGACTTCTCACAAGGATCATAACGGCGAACTACATCTTAGGAAGGGATACAATACAGATAATATGGAAAGGAGAGCCTTTTTCTGAGCATCTTGAGGAGATTCGAAGCACAGTTAAACGCTTGACAGGACTAGGAATAGTGGAGCAAACATTAAAGTATGTAACTCTGCACAACTTCATCGACCCTACTAAATACTCTATTTATGGGATGCTGAGAAGGAATCACGTTATACTCTCATCTATGTTGACTGCTGCCATTCAAGCACTTACAGAGCAGAAGATCGAGCTTGCAAAAGAAGTATTACTCATGGAGGATGAAGCTGATCAACTCTATTGGTTAATAATTAGACAGATTCATCTAGCATCTCAAGATAAGGCTATAGCAAAGAAGATAGGTGTTGAAGACCCTTTACACTTACTTGGGGACAGAACAGTAGCTAAAGATTTAGAAGAGATGGCTGATTATTCAGAAAGTATAGCGAAAGAGATCTTAAAGATACTTGATTTAGGATGTAAGCCCTCAAATGAAATAATAAAGAGTATAAAAAAGATGAGCAGTTCAGTGCAAAGAATATCTAATGAAGCTATAGAAGCTTTCTTCTCTCGTGATGCTAGGAGGGCTAATAGTGTCATAGAAGAAGTTGATACCTTTGATGAGTTTGAAAAGGACTTAGTGGAGAAGATATTGGCTCAGGTAGAGGATTTAAGAGCTGCCATATCTCTTAGATCGATAGTCAGAAGTCTAGCACAGATAGCGAAGTACTGTAATATGATAGCTGAAATCACTATAAATAGAGCTATGGAGCAAGTCAACGAGATATGCAAATTAGAGATGGAAGAATTGAAATAGTAATCTGAAATTTAAGAATTTCAAATTCTTAGATACAACTTGATCACAATCTTTTAACTTACTTCTTTTCCCTCTTTCTTACAGGGACTCCTTTATACTTAGCCCAACTGAGTATCAAAACAACGAAGACAGAATCTATGCCGAGAATGAAGACGAAGAGAGTCATCACCCTTGTAGTGATTAGATTTACTGAGAATAATGCAAAGTCGATAACCATTCCTATAAGCATTATAATAAGGACTGTAAGAAACCAGTTTAAAGGTATATCCAGCTTCACTAGCTTTCTATCCATATTATCCAATTTTTTGAGGCTAAAATATAAAGATAGTTCTATGGATCTTTACAAGAATTCAAAAACTATGATCACAACTAGAACAATACGGAAGTCATGTATATGGCGATAAGGCTGATGATGACAAGAGCTCCTGCATGCTTGAAACCAGCTGCAATGCTCCCCTCACCCATCTTGCCTGCAACGAAGCCCATTATCCATGCCTCAAGGATAGCGCTACTGAGCAGTGTGTCTGTTACCAATCTAATATCCACGCCAACGTTAAATCCTGTAGTTGAACCAGCTAAAGGTGTAGTGACGAAGTAGAACATCATTATCGTAGTAACAACGACCATCACAGCACCGAAGTAAGGTATGAATATATAGGGTCTTAGAGCAGCCCTCTTCTCCTTCTCAATTTCGCTCATCCTCTGGCTGAAGTCAGCTAAGCTCCCAAACATCTTCACTGTTCCTCCTCCAACATCTACAACCTCCAAGAGCAAAAACGCTATAGCTCTTACAAGCCAGCTTCTAACCGATCTTGAGAAGTTTATCATAACTCTACGCAAAGGTACTCCCCATGAGAGTTGAGCCGACATGGTTTTAACATAATTGGTTAGCCCACCATACCTTCTATTAGCAAGTTGCTCTATGCATTTCTCTGGAGCCAGTCCAGTCTTTCTAACTTCTGCTACATCACGCAAGAAGCTTGGTAGCATGTTCTCTACAGACTTTCTTTGAGATGCATCACGATGGCTGACTATAGCTGCTGGTATTACTGCTATTAATAGCCCTAAACCAAGCTTTGTGTAGAACGTTATTTGAGGCATAAGGAACATCAAAGGGATTGCTATTGAGCTAAATGAGAAGGCTAAGTAAGGCTTAAAGAAAGTGAAGGGTTCCTTGGGCTGGATACTATGAACCATGAATATGAATAATGCTGATACAAGAGGAATGAAGATAACTGAGAAGATCACCACGCCAGTCAAACTCGCCCCCCCTCCTTGTCCTAAGAGGGCTTGTACAGCAAAAAGCACGAAAAAGGATATGCCAAGGATGACTGCAATAGAGATGTATGCTTCTGCAAAGGTACCTATAAGCTCTGCTGCACTCTTCATCTTTATTGCCCTATATGTGAATATATCTCTAAGCTTGGACTCCATATAGCTAACTATATCTCCCCCTGTCTTGAGAATAGATGTGTATCCTCCGAAAAAGTCTGATAAGGCTCTATTCGGGTTGTATCTTGCAGCTTTATCTAAAGCAGATATAGGGTCCATCCCAAATACCTCTATATCCATCAATATACGTTTGGCTTCTTTTGCAACAGCAGGATAAAGATCGACCTTACTCAATCTCTCGAGAGTTGTCAAAGGAGAAATGCCACCGCCAGCTAAGGTGGTTATATAGCCTATGACAAAAGGCAATTCATTATCTATGGCACTTGCCCTTGTCGATTGGCTCAACTTAGGCACTATAAGCCCTAATGCAAATACTATGGGTGCTATGGGCAAAAGAAAAATGCCGAAGATGAATCTGTATGCAAAAATCACATATACACCTAAAAAGGTTAGGGTCATGCCTATTATAGTGAAGAAGAGGACCAAAGAGATGTGAACCTCTGGCGATATTACAAGGTTAGACTTTTGTATATCCTCTCTGAGCTGTGGCATATTATTACTAACCCAGATAGACGGTCTCCTTAGAAGCTTGAAGGTAAAGACTTTGAACCTATCCGTGAACGATATCTTAATGGCCTCTGATTTTGATTCACTTGACAATGGGTCCGACTTGCTTTTCAATTTTTTCATAAATCTCACTTGGATTGTTATGATACTGCTCGAAAATGGCTCCTATATCTCTATAATTTCTGATTCCTCTCTTTCTCAGCCAATCCAGTATCAATACTCTTCTTTCCAGCTCTTTTAGAACTTCATCGACACTCGTAGCTCTATCTCTTGCTAACTTCTTTAACTTGTAGCTGTCTTCAAGGCGATGAGCAACAAATGAATCACTGGAAGGTGCCCATTCAAATACTCTAAGATACTTGTTATACTCTACAACTTCATCTACTGAAATGACACGACGGGCTATCTTCAGATGGCCACTCTCAGCTATGGGTACGGCTACCCTACGAGTTGAGACTACTAAATCGATGAAAGGTATGTATGAAGGCGATACATCCATGGGCTTCGAGGTCAATCTTTGCATAGCTGAATATACATCATCTGCATGTAAAGTACAATTGCCACCATGCCCTGTGCTTATGGCTTGGAATAAAACAAAGGCTTCTTCTCCACGAACCTCTCCAACTACTAGAACATCTGGTCTCATCCTCAAAGATGCTTTTACAAGATCATATAATGATACTTCTCCTATCCTGTCTGAGCTCAATCCATAGCTAGGTCGAGATACCAATGGTATCCAGTTCTGATGAGGTATGTTTATTTCTTGAACTTCCTCAATGGTTACTATCTTTAGATTGGGGCGGACCATTGTGAGCAAGGAGTTCAGCATAGTAGTCTTTCCAGAAGCTGTTGCTCCAACTACAATAGTTGAAGAGCGATTCTCCATGAGCATCCAAAGATAGCTAGCTATCTTATAGTCAAGAGTACCAAAGTTGAGCATATCGATTATAGTTATAGGGTCCTCGCGGAACTTTCTTATGGATATAGTGCTACCTTGAGGAGATACTTCACGACGAAAAGTTGCTGCAAGCCTATGCCTGCCTGGTAGAGTTGCATCAACGACAGGATAAGCAGTAGATATATGCTTGCCTGCCAAATGAACCAGCCTTATTATGGTATCGTCAAGCTCTTGATCATCTTTAAATGTTAAGTTCGTCTCAAGGCTCTCATAATTCCTATGCCACACGAATACTGGCTTCCCTACACCGTCCACAGATACATCCTCTATGTTTGGGTCGAGCATTATGGGATCGATAGGACCATAGCCAATCATATCCCTCTCAGCAAAATATAGAATCTTCGACCATGATATATTAGGCATCTTTCCCAAGCTCAGCTTATACTTTTCAACTGTTCTCTTTGCATGCTCTTCAAAGTACTTTTTAGGATCAACCTCAGACCTTGGTACCTTTAATTCTATTTGAAGTATGTTTATTATATCGCTGTAAACCTTTTTCTCTTCTTCATTCATCTTCAATTCATCTATGAGGTATATGAGAGTCTTTCTTATTGGATCTTCAGTTATTATTACATGGACAAAAGGCTCTTTCAATGGATATCTATTTACTACAGATATCCCTATTGGTACTGGCTTCGCTGTTATAGGCTCAAAAAGAAGCTCTTGATCTGTAGGATTTCCTTCCTTTTTATCCTTGGATGGTCTTAGTTTTACCATTTACAAGCACTTGTTAAAATCAAGGAATATAGACATTTATTTCATTTGTGGATTGCTTTTCTATAACTTATTTTTGACATATATGGTCTTTGTAGGCTTATCTATCTTGAATACTATCCTGACATCACTAGCCCTTAGCCTATAGTAATTTTGAGTATGTTCGCCAAGCTAGGTCACGTCGGTACTTACAGAGCCAGTAAATGGATTTGGTGTGCCATTATCGTAGTATGCAGAAACGGTGTGTGTACGAGTCCCTTTTGAAGAGGGAGCTGTTGCAGTCCATGAGAAGGATAGACTCTGTCCCTGCAGAATGTAGTTGCTACTGGCAGTCCAAGTTATGACTTTACCAACTATGTTTACGCTCCAGCCTGATGGGGCTGTGGCAGAGATCGAAGTAAAGTCATTGTTTACCGTCAATACAACCTTGTTGATCTTACCTTGAGAGAAACCATCGTTACCAACTTTTAGGGTAAAGGGTACATTGGGCGTGCTCTTTGGAACTGATGCTGGTGTATTTGTAAAGGTAGCGGCATTCACAAGGTCGTGAGTTATGACGCTTTGAATTGGGAGGAGGGTCTGACTATATCTACTTGCGTCGTCCAAATATGTACCGCTGAGAGTAACGAAAATAGAGTATACTTCCTTGATACCCATACCTAGTGCGGTAGTAGTATCAGGTACATTTTTGCTAGCAAAGTATATTGTATACATGTCAACATTAGGTTCAGGATAATATGGATTTCCTGGAATTTGAATTGGATCAGCCCCAGAGTATTTTACTAACTTTCCTTCAGTATTCGTGTTCAAAATAAACCACACGAGGTTAGCTGCACTTTCCGAAGTCATAGCCCAGAATACACAGTATTTGTCAAGCTGGATAGACCTTTCTTCATAGTTCACTACGTCTAATCTCCATACGACGTATGACTGACCGGGCGGGATGGCCCATCCTGGATGCCAGTATAAGCTTTCTGGATTAACTCCGTTCCAATCATTTCCGTTAGTAGCCCAAGCAAAATTATGAAAATAAAGAACGACTGGCCCGACAGCAGATGCAATAGACGCTATGGCTGATTTAGGGAGCGGATAAGGCCCACTAACTACATTCCCTCTCTCGCTTACGACTTTAATCGTCACATTCCCACCTGTGTAGGTGAAACCAGTAGGAATTTGAGCTGAATTCCCAGTGTTAATCGTATATGGATCTGGATATGGGGTGCCTGTGTAGTATGTAGCTGTACTCCCAATGAACACTGCCACTACTTTAATGGGTATTGGACCATTGTTTTTTACAACTGCATAGAGTGGATTATCCTCACCTACACAAGCTCCTGATACTGTAAATTGCTCAAGGCTCTGCTCAAAGTCCATCTGTTCCCTATCTGTTGAAGCTTTATGTTGTAGCTGATAATTGTATTGAACAAAGATAAAGTATGCTGCACCAGTGGTGAAGATCATAGCAAATAATATAGTGGCAGCTATTATACCAGCAACACCTTTCTTCCTTCTATTCCATTCTTTATATCTTCTCATTAACATCACGCCTTCTGATAATATAATACGACATTGCCAAATTCGCCAACTGCCTTTATGTAATAAGTAGTCCCTGAAGTTGTTGGGTAGTAGAAAGTTATAGAGTTGCTTTTCCTAACTTCAACTGTTACTGGACTAGAAGTCCATCCAGTGGGCTGATCGGTAGGAGTTGGCGTTATACCTATGAAGATTTGTCCATTATTTGCTTTAAACTTAGTGTTTACTGCACCATTATTATAGAACCAGACTGTAACTTGACCATCTGTAGGATAGTCAAAGGCTACATTCGTTATTACAAACCTCTCTCTAAGATAATTCACATAAGTTGCTGTAGATTCTCCCATAGCACCAGATGCAACTGCTGCCTCACTATTAACAAAGCTGAAGACTGCAAAACCAACTACGAGAGTTATTGTTATTATCATTACAGTTGCTACTACAGGGCTTACCCCTTTTCTTCTCTCGTTCATATGTAATTGCTTCGTTTAAGTTACAGATAAGAATTATGGAGCAGTGCTCTATTACCTATTTTTATTTTTTCCCTTGCCTCTAGAGTAGCTTCAAAATATGACTGCTAGAACAATCTTCTCTTTTCAAATTCTCGACAAACCTTTCGCTCAGCAAATTCTTAATAATTGTCAAGCTACTCACTACTTATGCTGATTAATGATAAAAGCAATACGGTTGCGCTAAAAACATATCTTATAGTTCCATCCTTTAGCAGTTCTAACAAGACCGTATCTCTTTTTTACATATTCTAACTTCTCTTTTATTGAATCGTATATGCTTTGATCTTTATACAAAATTATCCCATACTCTAAGGCATCTAGGATTATGAAGTTTAAAGATTCTATCTCCTTTTGAATCATTTCAGTGCTAATGCCAAATGGTTGTATGTACCTCTCCTTTAATCTTACATAATTGTCCCATACATTGTCTGATAGTTCATCTGCAACAATTAGAATATCTATATCACTCGATTCTGTCCAAAGGCCTGTAGCAAAAGAGCCGAAGAGAATGGCTAATCTTAATTTATAATCTCCCTTCAACTTGTTTACATAATTATAAGCTATATCAAAGGCTTTTTTCTGTGAAAGCAATTATCTCTTCAGCCTCCTTTATACATTTATTGGCATCCTCTAATTTATAATAATCTACTGGAGCGCCTGATGGGTAAGCGTTGACGTATCTTGTCTGTAGATAATGCCTATCAAGATTTCTTGCCAATTCTAAGAGCTCTTTAGTGATATCAAATTCAGGCCCTTTCAATTCTTCTAACAGATCGTATAAACTATGCCCACGCCTTTCTTTACCAAATGATGATAATAATGCTTTTAAAGAGAATTCTGCTGCTTGATGGGAAAAGAAGCATGACGCCCAGTAATTCTCATCACTCAAAGAGTCTTTAGCCTGCTTTAATGCAGCCTTTGCCATTTTGAGCCAATCCTCCACTCTTCTCATGATTCATACTTCCAAAGAAACTTAAGTGAATTAGGGATAAAAGCAGTTCGGTTTTGTTCTAAGAGCTATCACATATTTAGAAACTTAAATATATTCATCTTTAATAGAATATCATGAGCCTTTTATATGCTTCGTACTTATTGTAATGATCTTAAAATTCATGAAAACTTTGCTTGTGTAGGGGAGTATTAGACTCACAAGAGGTCTTTAGAGTGAAGAAGATATTTTAAGGATTTACAAGAACTTGAGATACCATATCCCTCTGAGGTAATCTTATCATATTAAAAATATATCTCTACTATAGATGATCTATTCATAAGTCTTATTAATATTTTAGATAGATTCTTTACACATGTTCAATATAAAGAGGAAGAAGAAAGGAATCTCACCAGTCATAGCATCCATAATACTAATAGCAATAACAATAGCTGTAGCAATTGCAGTTGCAGGATGGGTCTTTGGACTATTCGGAACATACGGTTCTGCTGGCGGTGTCTCTGTAATTAACCCCACTCTTACTATTGGTGCTGTAGATGATACTTTTGCAGCAACTGTCAAGAACGATAAGGACACCGGAGTTTCTATTGTTAGTGTAACGGCAACGGGAGACCTTGGTGTAGCTATAACTTTCGATTTTACTGGGTCTGGTCCATACACTGCCCATTCATCAGGTCCGATCACGGCTACAGCAACAACGGGTAATTTCACTTCAGGTAGTCCTTATACCATTAGAATCGCATTTTCAGATGGCACCATAGTCAGCGCGAGCGCTTCAGCAATATAAACAGTAACTAAAGAATACACATAAGGCTTCGAGGAACGTAAAGTAAAGGTAGAAGATATCACCTCTAATTTTTTTATTATCAATTTTATTCTTATGCTTTATATCAATAGCATATTTATTCAAGAATTTTTATCATGATTTGAATAGGAAATCTCCCGCTAAGCTTAAGTAAACTCACTTAAGTAAGGAAAGTGTCAAATCTTCATCCAATACCTTCTCCTTCTCTTTGCAAAGTCTCTAGATGCTGAATGATTTTCTGATAATCTTCGACCCCACATCTCCATCCAGCTGATATCATCTCGTCCACGGCCTTCTTTACTTGCTTTTTGGTAATGAGCCCTTGGAGGTATGTTCTTATTAGTAAATATGATGTGCCTGCGTATCTTATCTTGTAGATCTTTGCAGTCTTTCTTGCCAGCTTATCGTCCACTATGGCTATTCCATCATACTCTTTGGCTAATGCAAGGACATGGATGTCTGCTTCATGTAAACCTTTTACCTCTAGTAGCCTTGAGATCAGCTCCTGGTCTCTAGGCTCCGCAACCTTGATGATATGCTTCTGAAAGAGGTTTTCAATGACTGTAGCTTCTGGTGCGCCTATAGCCCTGCCTCTATTAACTACCTCCTGCTTGACAAGAGGTGAAGTGATCTTCTCTAACCTTAGATCAATTAGGAGATGAGAAAGGCCGATCTTCGCTAGGTATATAAGGGGTGTTGAGTTGAGGACTATTATTTTCACTTTGACCCAGCCTTTAAGGCTTCATCGAATTCACGCCTGAGCTCTTCAGACGTATACTCAACCCACTCAGCCCTTCTCTGCTTTAACAGCTCAGCCAAATCCCATACCGTCAGCTTAGCGATTTCAGCAGCTTTGTTGAAGCTTACCTTACCCTCTTTCAGAAGGCTAAGGGCATAACGCTTCCTCCATTCATCGATACCGATTTCCAGTATCTTTCTCACAGCTGTAGCTTTATCAGCCTTCTCAAAGATCATAACATCCCTTATCTCCCTATCCAGCTCCTCAGAGATTCTTGTAGTGATGGGTTTTAGCGCCAACTATCTTCGTATCGATATACAATCATTCGTATACTTAAGCATTGCCCAGATGGATTCGATGAAAACTGGGCTGTTATCTCGCCTACTCTTCCATTATGATTCCCATAAGCTCCCCCTTCAGCCTTACAATATCTTTGCTGGCTATCTGATGGATTTCTACTCTGTTCCTTGGCTTCACAAATCTTTTTGCCAATTATCTCTTTAATTAAATGTTAGCTTAAAATTGAAACTTTTTAAGATCGATAATATAAGGCGATGAGTAAATCATGGAAGAAATAGATCAAAGAATAAAAAAAATTCTAGTTATACCTCCTTTTGCTGTATCAGCCGTAAATAGAAAGCCTATAGATGAAGAGCTTGGGATGGCGTTTATTTACTATATGACTGATAAAGAGAAAAAGAAGTCTTTTACGGGAAAGGAGCAAGAGAGCACATCCTTTATTGTAAAGGCTTATTATGAAATTTGGGCTTATCCCTTTGATAAGAGATGGATATTCATCGATCCTATGAAACTTCATTCCTTCTCTCTAATGGCTGTTGAATTGCCCCCAATAGATGAGTTCATAAACCATTTAAGGGATGCTCATAATAGTAGAGATCTTTTTAATAACATGCTTGTAAGACATAACAAAACTTTCTCCCAATTTGGAAGAAAGATTTACACTGTAACGGGCTTAATAGATAAACCTCTTGCATTAGCTATTACGAGTTATATGAACGATGTTGGTGCTACCACTGCTCTATCTCCAAATTCCCTCATGCTACCTTTACACATAGATGAGAGAAGGATGTTAGAGATTGTCTATGAGCTGAATAAGGTAAAAAGAGAGCTGGAGGACGATATGGCCAGGCTCGAAGAGACCATAAAAGTTTTAGATGAGGAGACAAGCTTTCACATGGCTCAAATAGATGAAGAAATAATTGGCATAAATAATGAATACAAGCGTCAAATGGAGGTTACAGCAGAGATCATCAATAAGTCTGTGGAGCAACTCGAGACGAAGAAGGAGCTAGAGATGAAGATGATTCTATCAAGGTTTGAGGAGCGTAAGGAATTCTTTAACTCTCAGATAGGAGAATACAGAAAGCTATTCATGTACCTAAAGAAGGATTATGAGACTTTGGAGGGGATGACCGATTCATCTAAATCTTCAGTGAAAGAAAGAAGTTACTTTGGTCTCTGGAGCAAGATATTAAAGGATATATCGTTAAGAATGGAAGACATTGAAAAAGAGATAGAAGGGCTTCAATCTGTAATAAAAGCCTTAGAGGATGAAAGAGGAAAGGAAATATCTTCTATCGAGGGTGCATACGCACAACTTATAGAATCTAAGATGAAATTACTCAATGACACAGATATAGAAAGAGGGTTCGAAGTAAAGAACAGGAGGGAAGAAGCTGAGAGTCTTTCTAATAGAGCCATGACGCTAAGACGCCAGATATTAAACATACATAGCCATGTCAAAAGTAGCTTAGAGCAAATAGAGCAACTACCACTTCAAGAGTTCGAGAATGATCAACCGAAGCTTTTGTGCATGCCTTTTTACCTTGTCTGCTATGAAGATATAAAAGGAGGGAAAAGATATAGAACATATCCTCCTAGCCTAGTTCAATTCCCTGTCACTCGCCCTCTATTAAAATGGATGCATGGCATCTCTGCTCAACCTCTTAGACCTTATTCTGGTCAACTTATGGACATCTTTGAGGTCAAATTCATCGAGTGTCTTAAGGCTGATCCTATCTTAGAAGGAGAAATTTATAAGAGAGGTAAGAAGTTCAATATGCTAACCTCTTATGAAACGAAAAAGCAGATTTCTAATGCTATCGATACTCTTTTAAAGCAAGGTTGGATGACCCAGAAACAGGTCTCAATACTCAAAAGGAGCCTGAAAGTAATGCCTTCTTATCATCGATAAAAGTTAGCCTCATATTTTCGTTATGTGTAACTTATCCATATGTACCAAGGTTATATTAATACCCTTACCCATAAGTTATGAGCGAATTGATGCATATTTAAATACTTGTAATATCCATACATTATACGTAATTAGATTGAGAATAATCCGCAGATCCAAGTTTGAGAGGCTTATAGACATTTTAAGAGTCGTAGCAAGTGTGGGTCTCATAAAGCAAACACATATAATGTACAAGGCAAATCTGACTTGGGATGAGTTAAAGAAAGATCTCCAATGGTTAATAGATTTAAAGCTTATTGAAAGGACAGTGATAAGCGAAGGCATATTCTATAGAATAACGAATCTTGGTTCAGATGCACTTTCTCATTTCGAGAAGATTGAGTTAATACTCAAATTGAATTATGAAGAGAAACTTTATAACGAAAAAAGGCTTTACCCTTACATGACAAAAAGCCTATAATCATTAATAAGTTTCACGAATAAGGGTTAGGACACCGAAAGTGATGAAGAGGGCAAAGAAGAGCAAACCCATTAAAACCGCTACTACATCAGGCGGTATAAAAGGCTCTGAATAACTTTGGACAAAGTTAAAGAATACCCATCCCAGTACAACAGATGCTAAGAATGAAAAAACGATCATTCCCATAAAACGAATCCATGATAACGCCACTCCAAACTTTCACCTTTGCTCATTTCTTTATTTATTAAGGCTTTAAATGAATCATGAGCTTTGTAGGAATGTTATCGCTCATGACTGCGGCTATAGTGACTATGCCTTCCTCAAAACCTGTAAGAGGTTCTAAAGCTTTTCTTATCTTTTGAATTGTATTGAGCTTGTCCTGTAATGTCTTAACTATATCTTCGAGCATATCTGTTTCCTGCCTCAAATTAGGATTTACAAAGACTTTCAAGCCTGATAACTCTATTTCCCGCCCTTCGAGTGAAGGTATCTGCTTCTCTCCCGCAAACTTGATTATAGCCTCTTGAGCCTTCTTTAACCTATCTGTTTTAATGCGAGTCTCTTCTAGACGGCGAAGGTAATCCCCAAGTAGAGTTCTGATTCTACCTATTTCATCATCTAATGACTTTTTAAGCTCGTCAGGCGTATTAAACATCCTAAGCTCTAGTGAAGCTTGCAAAACCTAATCCTGAAATAAGGGGAAGAGCCTATATTTAACAGTTATCATCATTACAACTTGTACTAAATGCTCCAGTTCATTTACTCTTTAAAAATCCTAAAAATAAACCTCCAATAAGTCCAACTAATGCGTTCACTAAGCTTTCAAAATATAGAAATGCTTCACTTGTTGCATAGTTCAAAAATTCTATAGTTGCATTCAGAATAAAACTAGGCAGGATAATGCCTAAGAAATCCTTTAATCCTATAGGCAATAATAAATGTAGAATTATCGTTATTATCACTGTCCCAAGCAGTCCACTAAGCAACCCTGCTACGGCTCCTCTTTTCCATTCTCTTGCTAAGTACCCTGCCACCCCTCCAGAAAACAGAGCACCAATATATGGAACAAGACCGATGAAGATCATCAGAAAAGTACCAGCGTAGACTCCAACGGCAAAGCTCCTTACCTGGACGCTTGGGCGACGAGGCTTCTGAGCCAAGTCTGTAGAATAAACTCCTACGGGCTTTGGTTCCTCTATCTTCGACTCTTCCAAGAAAACTTCTAATAGAGTTTTATTTAATAAGATAACATCGCCTATCTTCTTTATCTGTTGCCAGGGCACAGAGGATTTATACAACAGGACAGTTTTGCTGGATACAAGGTGTGTGGGTATCTCATAACCTCTCATCTTAGCGTATGCCAAAAGCTTGTCATCAGTCAAATCTTGAGGCTGTTCAAAACCGAGGGATTCTATGTCTTTCATAAGTTCTTTTGGTGTTTTTTCAGAAAAGATTCTTTTCTTCAATGAGTTCATATCTGGAATCAATCTCGTTACCATACCATCTTTGCCAACCTGAATGCTTAAACCATCAGCGCTCATTAGAATGCCGTGGACATTGCCTAGAATCTTCGCCATGTTATCGATAACAGGCTTGCCTCTTAAGCTCTCTTCATTTTGATAAAGCACAGCTTTCTGTGGCTCTATACTTCTTATCGTAGCCTCTATAGGAGTTTTAACTAAGATGCAACTACCTAACTCACTTTTGTTTATAGCTTCTATGTCGTTCAAGCGAATATATGGCTTTTCTTCTTCCACTTCTCTTAAAACTTCTCTCATAGGTATTTTTACTTCCTTAAGTTTTGCGTAGCTTATCAAGTCATTCTCTGTAACGGACTGTATCTTGAGTTCTTTTGCTATGAATCTGTATAGCTCTTGAACATTAGATATGCTAAACTTTTCCTTGAGGTCTCTTAGAAGGTCTTGTTTTAAGGCATCAATATCAGGTACAGATTCCTGAGCACTCTTAAGGGATTTTATCTTGAAGACAGGTCCTTCAGGTCCAATATCGACCTTTATCACATGGCCATAGATGTAACCCTCAGGGTCTACTACCAAAGCGCCGACGAGTTCTACTGGTCTAAACTCCAAGCTTAACCCCTTATCTGCAACCGATATATTTAAAGAGGAGAGTATGGCTTTTTAAACTTTAAGAGATGTTACAATTGAGTGCTAGGGCTCCAAGTGGTATTGAAGGATTAGATGAGTTAATGGAAGGCGGCTTCCCAAAAGGTAAGAACATAGTTGTATCAGGCGTCCCAGGGTCTGGAAAGACGACTTTCTGCATGGAGTTCCTCTATAAGGGTGCTGTTGATTATAATGAGCCAGGCGTTTATGTAACTCTTGAAGAAAACCCTGAAAGTGTAATGAAGAACATGATGAGATTTGGAATGGACTTAAAGAGCTTAACATCTAAGGGAAAATTGATTCTTGTAGATGCCAACCCGTTAAGAGGAGAAACAATGCTCACTGTAACAGGTGTTCATACAGGCTTTATCGAATTCAAGGCTTACGGGCTAGCAGAGTTGATAAGGCAAAAGGTGAGGGATATAGGCGCAAAGAGGGTTGCCGTAGATGCATTGACAGCCTTGCTCATGCATTATAGAGATGATTTTGAAAGAAGGTTAGAGATAGTGCGTTTGCTCATAGGTATATCTGGTTTAGATTGTACAACATTGCTTACAACAGAGCATCGCTCTTATGAATTAGGTAGACGTTTTCTAATGGAACATTTTATTTCTGATGGTGTTATCTTTCTGGATATGTTACAGGTAGGAGGAGGGTTTGTTCGAGGAATTCAGATTCAGAAACTTAGGGGTATAAAACATGATTTCGACTATCACTTATATCATATCACCGACAGGGGCATAGTCATCTTTCCAAAAGAAAAAGTTCTCTCTTCTGTAAGAGAAGAGTTTTAATCCTTTAGAGGCAGTTCAAGCACCTAAAATAGAAAAAGAAGCCTTAAGAATTCGATCCTGTAAAGGCTTATCGATGTTGCTCCTGAAGCTGGCTATCTGCTTTATCATGCTAAGTTATGCATCTTATAGTGATTGGAAGACAAGAGAAGTTGATGATAAGCTATGGATATTCTTTTCCTTTATAGGGATAACCCTTAACATAATAGAGCCGTCCTCTTACTCCAACCCTCAATTGTTAATCTTGATCATAACGTCCATATCTCTAAGCTCTTTAATCTCTTTTATATTATATTACTTTGGCTTCTTTGGAGGAGCTGACATGAAGGCACTGGTAGTCATATCATTAATCATTCCAGTTTATTATCCATCTAACTATCTTCATCCTTTTACATCTCTAATTTCTCTTACCAATGGCATATTCCTTACTATAAGCCTTCCAATGATCTTTTTCATTCTAAACATAATAAGGCTTATTCGCGGCAAAGATATCTTCTCAGGATTTGAAGGAGAGAAACTTTGGAGGAAGATTCTTGTATGTTTTCTAGGATATAGAGTAAGCAAAGCTAAGAAGAGCCATTTTTTCATGAGCTTAGAGAAGATAGTTGATGGTAAAAAAAGATTTCATATCTCTCTCTTAAAAGATGAAGAGTTTACATCAGGGCAAGACGTATGGGTAACGCCTGGAATTCCTCTATTGATCTTCATAAGTTTAGGATTCACATCAACAATATTGTTTGGGGACTTCCTTACCCTTTTCTTTCGATACTAACATCTCTTTTTTACATTGAAATATCGCCTCAGATCGTCTTAAAGCATAATTCTTGTTCAATCTTGCTTTGCTCCAAGACCTACTGCTACATATCTCACTTGATCTAAAAATTCTTTTGGATCATAAACCCTTCTTCCATCGACTATAGCAGGCTCTTTCATGTATCTTATGAAATCTTTAGGCTTAAGTTGTTTATAGCTATCCCATTCTGTAACTATGATGCAACAATCAGCATCCTTAATACAATTATGAATAGAACGTGCATATCGAACCTTATCCCCTAGCATTCTTCTAGCATTATCCATTGCCATAGGGTCATGAACAACTATTGAGCAGCCTTCTCTAATAAGATGATTTATGATCTTTATGGAAACTGCTTCTCTCATATCATCAGTATTAGGCTTAAATGCAAGACCAAGAATGGCTATCCTCTTCCCTTTTATCTCTCCTATGAGTTTCTTAGCCATTTTTATAGCTACTTGAGGTTGCAGTTCATTGACATTATCGACAGCTTCTAAGAGAATCGGTTCATAGCCAGCTTGCTTTGAGTAATTGATAATTGCTTTAACGTCTTTTGGGAGGCATGAGCCACCATAGCCTAAGCCTGCTCTAAGGAACAATGAGCCTATCCTTGGGTCTATACCTATCCCTTCAGCCACAACCTTTACATCAGTGCCTGGAGTATTTTCACAAATATTCGCTATAGTGTTAATGAAACTTATCTTTGTAGCAAGAAAGGCATTGTTGGCATATTTAATGAGCTCAGCTGTTGAGAGACTCGTCCTAATCATAAAAGGTATTTCATCACAAAACTTCCTTAATATTCCTTCTAAGCTATCTCCTGCCCTTTTATCATGCTCTCCTACGATGATCCTATCAGGCTTTATCATATCTTCGATAGCAGAGCCTTCTCTTAAGAATTCTGGGTTAACGCATAGTCCAAAGTCTTTGCCACATTCTTTACCTGATATTTTCTCGATTATAGGCTTTACAAAATTTTGAGTAGTTCCAGGGATTACAGTACTTCTCACAACTATTAGATGATAAATAGATTTTTCTTTCAGAGCTAAGCCCAAATTTCTTGATGCTGATTTTATGAATCTAAGGTCAATGCCTCCATCAGGTTTGCTAGGAGTGCCCACAGTTACGAAAGAGACTTCTGAGTCTATAATAGCGTCTTTGAACTCTGTGGTGCAATGAAGAGAATTATTCTCTAGCGCCATTTCTAAGAATTCCTTCAGTTTTGGTTCATAGAAAGTTGGTTTACCTTTTTTAATAGCATCAACTTTTTCTTGATCAACATCCACTCCTATCACTTGAAAGCCCTTGTTAGCATAGCACACAGCATGGCTCAACCCAACATAACCTAAGCCCAAAATCGAAATTTTTGTCAATTCAACTGTCAAGATAAATCCTAATTATATAAATAAGCTTATGATTAAATCGAAGTGATCTAATAGGAAAGCGCCCTATTGCAAACTCTTAAGATTTATTGGCAAGCCCTTTAAATATCACATAGATTCTTTTCCAAGAGGATAATGAAAAACTTAAAGAAATGATCATATTAATTTGAATAAAACTGATTCATATGTTAGATAAAATAGTCGAGGAAGACGTAAAGAGAATATGTGAGGAGATAATTCAAGATAAATTCAAAGGTAAAAGCATACTGATTACTGGAGGAGCAGGCTTCATAGGAAGCTGGCTATGTGATGTTTTATTTCGACTTCGAGCAAATGTTACATGTATAGACAATCTTTCTACAGGTAAACATGAAAATATAGACCATCTTTTAGGAAAAAAAGGATTTAAATTTTTTCAAGAGGATGTTGTAGATTTCAAGACTAATGAGAAATATGACTTCATATTGCACTTGGCTAGTAGGGCATCGCCTGAAGAGTACCAAAAGCATCCAATAGAGACCTTGCTTGCAAATTCTTTTGGAACTTATCACATGTTAGAAATGGCTAGAAAGTCAGGCTCAATCATTCTCTACACCTCTACCAGCGAGGTTTATGGGGATGCCAAAGTTATACCAACTCCTGAGAATTATTGGGGAAATGTTAACCCTGTAGGATTAAGATCGCCTTACGATGAGGGAAAGAGGTTTGGTGAGGCTTTAATGATGGCTTACTTTAGGGAATATGGTTTAGATACTAGGATCGTTAGGATTTTCAACACTTATGGTCCTCGCCTTAGGGCTGATGGACATTATGCACGTGCCATATCTCGTTTTATCTTACAAGCTTTAAGTGGCAAAGATATCACAGTCTATGGTGATGGTTCTCAGACAAGATCCTTCTGCTATATATCAGATATTATTCGAGGGATTCTTTTAGCACTCATTAAAGAAGGAGCAAGGGGCGAGGTCATAAACATTGGAAATCCTCAAGAGATGTCGATTCTAGATTTGGCTAAAAGAATCAGGGAGATGACAAAGAGTAATTCAAGCATCATTTTTCAATCTTTGCCAGAGGATGATCCGAAGAGAAGATGCCCAAATATTACAAAAGCTAAGGAAATTCTTGGATGGGAACCAAAAATTGGATTAGATGAAGGATTAAAGAAGACTATCAATTGGTTTAGGTATAATCTTAAAATAAATATTTAGTAACGTTTGGGACAAGTAAGCAATTAGTGCAGAGCCTTTATGAGTTCATCGAGCATAAACTTTATGTCTCTTATTAAGGCGTAGAAACATAGATCAGGTATGCCGAGATTTGTTGTACACGAGCACTGGGCTTCTCATCATCACTTTGACTTTAGGTTAGAGATGAATGGTGTTTTAAAATCATGGGCTATCCCAAAAGGACCACCAGTAGAACATGGGGTCAAGAGATTAGCAGTAGAAGTTGAAGACCATCCTCTTGAATATGTGGATTTCGAGGGAACGATACCTGAGGGAGAATATGGTGCTGGAAAAGTAGAGATATGGGATAGAGGTAACTATGTCTTAAAGACAAAAACAGAAAAAGAGATTCAGTTTGAGCTAAGAGGCAATAAACTTAATGGAGACTTTATACTCCTCTTCTTAAAGGAGGAAAGAGGTAGAAGACAGTGGCTACTATTTAAACGTAGGATCTAATAGATAGCTACCTTTGAGGTTCGATTATTACTTTTATGGAGTCTTTAGGGTTAGCTACAAGCTGGAAGCCTAGGCCTGTTTCAGCTAAGCCAAGCCTATGGGTAATCATCTCCTTTACTCGTATGGTATGAGAGCGGATTATTTGTAAGGCAGCCACATGGTCTGCAGGGCTACCTGCATAGGAAGAGGTTAAAGTCACCTCATTACGCCAGAAAAGCTCGTTTAGAGATATGGGAATAGTGACGCTAGGCTCAGTAGGAGCAAAGAAAAGAATGGTTCCACCATGTTCAACGGATTTAAGCGCCTGAATAATAGCCGACTTTGCACCTGTGCAAACTATCACTCTATCAGCTAGCATTCCATCATTAACTTCACGCACTCTTTCAGGTATTTCCTCCGAGGCGTGGAAAGCAGCGTCAGCCCCAACTTTTAATGCTGCCTTCAGCCTGTACTCGTTTATGTCTGTTGCAACTATTTTGCCTGCTCCCATGGTCCTTGCAAGCTGTATGTGAAGCAGCCCTGCGATTCCGCTGCCTATCACGAGCATGCTGAGGCTTGGCTGCATTTGGGCTAACCTTTGCCCACGGAGGACACAAGCAAGAGGCTCTGTGAAAGTTCCCTCCTCAAAGGATACACTATCAGGTAAAGGGTAGACCCCACGGTCTACGTTGATGGCTGGTAGCCTAACGTATTCAGCAAAGCCTCCAGGGTCGAAGTTTGTCCGGCGAAGGTTTTCACACACTGTGTGGTGGCCTGTGAGGCAATAGTGGCAGGTGTTACAGGGTACATGATGAGAAGCAGTAATTCTCTGGCCTTCTCTATAGCGTTCCACACCTTCTCCAACCTTGACTATTTCACCAGCCATTTCGTGGCCCAACACTAGAGGAGCTTTCTTAACGCGGTACCATTCCATTACGTCACTGCCACATATTCCACAGGCTTCCACACGTACCAAGATTTCGCCAAGACCTATCCTCGGTATCGGCATCTCCTCCAGCCTAATGTCTTGGTTATTGTAATACATGGCAACTCTCAAGGAAGCAACCTTAACAATAATAGTTCATCCACTAGAATAAATAGCTTACAAGCGAAAAGAAATAGGCTACTCTTTACCTTGCTTTAGGTTGTTGAAAAGCTCGTAGGCTTCTTTCGTGGTGGCACCCTCATGGACTATTGCCCTTATAGCCTTGATCATGGCTATGGGATAGTCGTGTTGCCAGATGTTTCTTCCCATGTCTACGCCTATAGCTCCAGCCTCTAATGCATCATGGACAAGCTGGAAAACATCTAGCTCAGTTTCAAGTTTAGGCCCTCCAGCGATGACCAGTGGGACAGGACAGCCCTCAGCAACTTTCCTAAAGTTCTCACAGTAATAGGTTTTAACCATACTAGCCCCTATTTCAGCTGCTATCCTGCAGCAGAGAGCAAGGTAGCGGGCTTCCCTCTTCTCTAACTCTTTGCCAACGGCTGTAACAGCCAGCACGGGCATTCCATACTCTTGACCCTCGTCAACAAGTCTTGCCAGGCAGGTTAAGGTCTGATGCTCATATTCGGTGCCCACATATATTGAGAAGGCAACTGCTGCTACGTTAAGCCGGACAGCCTCCTTCATGGACGTGATAATCTCTTCGTTAGCAAGAGTTCCCACAATGCTGTTTCCACCTGAAACCCTCAGAACGATAGGCGTGTCAGTCTCGAAGGGAATGGATGAGCGTAGCACCCCACGGGTTAACATAATCGCGTCGGCATAGGGTAGAAGAGGCACTATGGTTCTCCGCGGGTTCTCCAGCCTAGAGGTTGGCCCCTGAAAGTATCCATGGTCTACAGCAAGCATAACCGTGCGGCCGTCAGGCTTGATTATTCGGTATAAACGGTTTCTTAAACCCCAATCCATTAAAATACCTCACCTATCTAACTTTTCTATTCTCAGTTAAATAAAAATCTTCTCTAGCTTCAGCTTACCTTCAGTACCTATGGTGTCATACATGTGTATAATAACCAATTATGCTTACTCTTCTTCGCTATAACTATAACTTTTTCATGTTATGTCTTCTTCACGAAACTATAGACTATTGCAATTAACCCAACAACTAATATTAAAGTCGCTATTATTAGAATCCATGCTTCTGGAGTATACAATATCATTCCTATGCTTACAAGGAATATGCCCCAGCCTCCTACCATAATAGGTGGTGCCTCATAGGCTGTTGTTTTCAGAGCCTTTTTTATGAAGGCTAAAATTATGAGCCAAAAGCCAAAGATAACAATGGTTAAAGAAAGAACCTGCCATAAGGAAATAAGAGCTGTTAGTCTTGAAATTACAGCCAGAATTCCCAGAGTGAGAAGAAATATTCCTGCACTAAGAACGTTCCAAAGCCTCTTCATAAATCATCAAATCAAAGCTTATTCTATAAAAGTTTCGCTATTGATTAAACGAACTTGTAAACTTCTTTATCAGTATATCTTCCTGTAATCATCTCTTGCTCTATTTGACGAAGAAGAAGTATTCTCTTAAAGACAGGTGGATGAGTAGAAAATAATGTGTTAGCACTCGTCCACTTTGATCTTGCCTCCTCTTCCATAGCCAGCATCAATTCATGCTCATCCAGAACACCATCCTTATCTAAATCATACCTTGACTTATTTTCTAAAATTCTACCACAATCTGCTTTTGCTTGTGCTGGGTCTTCTATAAAGAATGCTCTTGCACCACTTGGCTCTGTTGGTGCAAGAGATAAGCCCCAAGCTATCTTCGTCAATCCACTTTCAAGGCTTCTAGGTGAAGAAGTTATGTAAGCAGAATAAGAATCAGCATAATGCTCTCTAAGCCTACTCAGATAGAGGACAAAGAGCATAGAGATAATATAAATGATGTATGCAATTATGGCCGCTATTACTATGGCTCCTTCTTTCTCCCTTTTTCCTGAAGTTCCTTGAGCCCAAAATAGGCTTCGAGCTATTATGTAGCATATAAGTGGAATCACAGATAGCATTGTTACGACTATGAAGTCTCTATGCTTTATATGACCTAATTCATGACCTATTACTCCTTGAACTTCTTCCTTGTCAAGCTCTTCAAGAAGACCCTTATGTAAGGCTAAAGTAGCATCACTAGCTGTATGCCCAAATACAAAGGCATTTGGGTTTAAGTCTTGCACTATTGCTAATTTAGGCTGAGGTATACCAGCCTTATTTGAGAGCTCTTTAACAACCTCTTCCAGCCAAGGATTTTCCCCTGAGCTAAGATATCTAATTTTTGTCGAGGATGCTACTATGGCAGGTCCTATGGCATATTGAAATAGCATGAATAAAATAGCCACAATTACTCCTAAAATCAAGCTTGAAATTAGAGAAATGTTGAATAAAATGGATAAAAATGTTATTAAGCCAGCAAATATCCCAAAGACAAGTAGAATAGTCAAGTTCATTGCCTGTTTTAACTTTATTAAGCCAGCCAAAGCTCTCACAACTAATTAAAATGTAAAAGTTTTTTTATACTTTATCCTTAAATTCTTTAGGTATTATTAATTGGCAGAAGTTGTTGAAGAGATTCGATGCTCAAATTGTGGAGCCCCCCTCACTTTTAAGCCTGGAGAGATGGTTGTTACGTGCAGGTACTGTGGCTTTACAGTCGTCATATCTACAGGTAAAGCCTTCATTCTTGAGCATTCTTTGATAATAAATAAGTATGATGAGCTTGAAGTTGATAGAATTTTAAGATCATGGATGAGTTCAGGCTTCCTTAAGCCTAGGGATCTGGCTCAAAAGGCTAAAATCATCGAAAAGGAGTTACAATATTTGCCTTTCTGGATAGTTCCAATATCTGCCTCAACTTATTACAAAGGCATATTTGAGAGAATTACCCCTCCTATAGTCAAGGAAGGTAGCATAAATAAGTCCTATAATTGGCTCATCCTCGGAAGAAAGGCATCAAAGTTTCCTACACGTGAATATCAAATTCCTATAGAAGGAAAAATACCATTCGACTTTCGCCAGATAGATAGAAATGCAAAGGTTCTGAATAGTGAGTTGAGCGAGGGAGAAGTAATTGATGAAGCGAAGCAAGAAGTAGACTCTCATCATAGGTTTCTTGCAAGCAAAGATGTGGATAGATTAATAGAGTTTAAGACTGATTATGATCTAGGTAATGCTGTGTATGTGCATGCACCTATATGGTTCATAGTTTATGAGTATAAGAAGAAGTATTATAATGTGATTTTAGATGGTGCAAATGGTCAAGTTATAAAAGGAGACATACCACCAATAGATCTTGGACTATTTTAAAAATATAAAAGCTTGCCTTACAAATTAAATAAAGAGAATTTGGGCGAGGAAAAATTTGAGGGATATGAGAAGGCTAAGTCAGAGACAGCGTTGTTAGAAAAGATAATGCTATTCATACCTGGGTTTAGAGGCTATAAGGAAAAAGAGCTAAGGAGAGAGTCTGATAAACTTCTAAGGGATAAGATATACAAAGTCTTGGTCGAAACAAAAGATGATCTAAAGGAGACTTATAGAAGGCTTGTTGAAGCTCGTGTTACAGAAGTCTGGGATGATGCAGATAGGCTCATAGCCAAATTTGATAGAATATCTGAAAGGATAAATCATGCAGAGTATGGATATGCAGGCTTCTTCAATGTAGTAAAGGTACATGAACCAGATTTGGACAGAATGATAAAATTTGATTTATCATTAGTTGAGAGAGCAGAGGGCATTAAAAAATCGATTTCTGAGTTAAAAGAAGAAATCTTAGCTGATAAGTTTGAGAAGGCGCGAGTAAAAATTCTTGAAATTCATAAAAATCTCGACTCGCTAGAAAAGACATATAACCAAAGAAAGGAGGTTATTCTTGGGGTTTAGAAGGTAAAAAGATATGCCTCAAGTTATTGAATGGAAGACGGTTGGACTTGAAGACATAGTCTGGAGATATCCAGTAGAGGAATTATCTTGGGGAGCACAGCTAATCGTTCATGAGTACGAAGTTGCAGTCTTCTTCAGAGATGGTAAGGCTTACGATGTATTCGGACCAGGAAGGCACACGATTACAACTATGAATGTCCCACTATTGAGAAGTGCCTTCAAACTCTTTTATGGAGAGACACCCTTTAAGGCAACTATAATATTTGTAGCTACAAAGCAGTTCGCAGGGAAGTGGGGAGCTAGGGCTCAAACTACAGAGCTTGCACCACTTCTTGTCCATGGTTCTTTCTGGTTTAAGATATCAGACCCGAGCTTATTTGTGAACGAGGTTGTAGGAGGAAAGGGTGCATATACAACATCAGAGGTCAACGAGTTTCTAAAGGGATTCATTAATGAGCAGACCATAGATGAGTTATCAAGATACGATCTTGCAACAGTTTTCACAAAGCTAGATGAAACATCGACTATCGTTAAAACGCATATAGGAGAGGCTTTAAAGAGATTTGGAACTGATCTTGTCGATTTGAAGTTTGAGGGCATTGATACAACTCCAGAGTTTAGGGATAGACTTTTCTGGCTTAAGACGACAACACCGACATCAGAGGTCTTAAGAATGGAGACTTTGAAAGAGGTTGGCAAAGAGATGGCTAAAGCACCTGGTGCAGCCATTGGTACAGGGATGGTCTTGATACCTCAAATGACTCAGCCAACAGCAGCCCCAGCAATGCCAACAGTAGCATTATTAGTCTGTTCAAATTGTAATACTCAAATCCCTGCAGCATCAAAATTCTGTCCCAGTTGCGGAGTTGCTATAGCTGTGAAGCCATCAACTCAGAAAAACTGCCCGAATTGTGGAAAGCAAATCTCAGTAGATGCAAAGTTCTGCCCTGAGTGTGGTCAAAAGCTTACCTGATGTATTTGAGATAACAACAGACTTCAGCATAATTCAGAGAAGAAATAGTTAGAATAATGAGTAATCTTAACTTACTATAAGGCTTACAAAATCGAATTTACCTACATCTACAAGCCCGTAATCTGTAATCTTCAGCTCTGGTATTACAGGTAATGCTAGAAAGGATAAAGTCATGAAGGGTGCAATAAGGCTACAGCCGAGTTTAGATACCTCTTCATATAGTTTCTTTAAGTTTACAACTATATTTTCAGCCTTCCAAGTAGACATAAGACCAGCTACAGGAAGTGGTAGCTCCCCAAGAATTTTTCCATCATTAATAGCAATAATGCCCCCTCCTATATCTCTCAGCCTATTAACTGCTAAGCACATATCGTTATCATTAACGCCAACTACAATTATATTATGAGAGTCATGGGCTATGCTCGAAGCAATGGCACCTTTTTTAAGACAAAAACCCTTCACAAAACCTTTCCCCATCCTTCCACTATTCTTATGCCTCTCCATAACACATATTTTCAGTACATCATGCTCAGGGTCTGATACAAGCTTTCCATCTTTTACTTCTAATTCATGCCTTAATTCTTTAGTGTATATCTGATTCTCTACGACACCAATAACTCGAATATTAACAGAATTCTTTTTTTCAGTGTATTTTATATTCAGGTCTTCAGGATGAACTTCTCTCAAATTCATAGTCTTCATTATAGATTTCTTAGCTAATGTTTCTTTAACTTCTAATAGATATTGCCCATCTTTTGCAACTATCTTACCATCTACCATGACAAAATCTGCATTAAAATCTTTAAGGTTATTCACTACCACTAAATCTGCACACTTGCCTGGAGAAACCCCTCCTAAATGCTTAAGACCATAATATTCAGCAGGGTTCAATGTTACCATTCTGATGGCATCAATAGGGTCTAATCCTTCATTGACAGCCTTTCTCAAGTTATAATCTATATCCCCTTCAGCTAGTAAGTCTTCAACGTGCTTATCATCTATCACCAACATAAAACGTCTTGAATTCTCCTTTGATACTATACCTATTAGATCTGAGAGATTCTTTGATGCAGAGCCTTCTCTTATCATTATCCACATTCCAAGAGAGAGTTTTTCAAAAGCCTCCTCTTTCCCTGTACACTCATGATCAGAAAAAATACCGGCTGAAATATAGGCGCAAAGGTCTAAGCCTCTAAGCCCAGGTGCATGACCATCAATAGGCATATTTTTACAGGCATGAATCTTATCCATCACATCTTTGTTACGAGATATTACACCAGGAAAGTTCATTACCTCACCTAGACCAATTACATTATCAAGCCTTCCAAGCTTCTTGATTTCATCAACACCTATAATAGCTCCTGAAGTTTCAAGGTGAGTTGCTGGGACGCATGAAGGTATCATAACATAGACTTTTAGAGGAGTTCTTTTCGAATCGTTTATCATGAATTTTATACCCTCAATACCTTTTACATTTGCTATCTCATGAGGGTCTGCTATGACACAAGTAGTTCCTCTAGGGACAACAACTCTTGCATACTGGCTAGGAGTCATCATGGAGCTTTCTATATGTATATGAGCATCTATATAGCCTGGTAAAATATACTTCGATCCTAGCTCTATCTGCTTTTCTGATGATATAGGATTTTTACCCACATATATGACCATCTTATCTTTTATGCCTATGTATGATTCAGATATCATACCTGTATAGACATTGACCAAGTTCCCATGAAGGATTGTATCAGCTTGAGATTTCATTACATTCACAGTAAAACTTACTCATTTCTGCCTAAATAATATTATCGCCCAAAAATCAAAGTATTGATCAATATCATCTAACCCTTTGGGAGAAGGGGTTATGTCACAATATATAGCTCGCTCGCTCTTTTAATTTTATGACGAAATTGGCGAAACGGATGAGGATCCCGACTTTAAGGATCATTTCTTTAGTCTAAGCACGATGCATAAGGTGGGTAATACAGTCATTTGTAGGTTTTAGAACTTTCTGTTATTTTGACAGATTTTCATTTGAGCGTGAAAACACTAAGTAGAAATGAAAATTCATTCCTATCCACGCATAGAATTAAGGAAAGACAAGTAATTTAGAGGATTCATTATTCTTTAGAATTCTTAATGTATTGTTCTATTTACCAATGATTTAATCCTTAAATCTCAAGGTCATAAATAATATCATGGGTAATCTGATTGGGCAAAACTGAGTTCATAATGCCAAGCTTGAATGATATATATGAGATGCTATCCAAGCTCACCAAAATGATAAAGGAGAGTGGATTTAAACCAGAAATTCTCATAGGTGTATCGAGAGGAGGTCTTATACCAGTAGCTATTTTATCGGATAAGCTTGGTTTGGAAAGCGAGATAGTGGGAGTAAAATATTATTGTGGAGTTAAAGAAACAAAAGAGAGACCAGAAATTACCCAACCTATTTTATCTAACCTGAGTGAGAAAAAGGTTCTGGTTATAGATGATGTTGCAGACATGGGTCATAGTCTAAAATTAGTAAAAGAATATGTTCAAGAGAAAGGTGCAAAAGAAGTAAGACTTTGTACACTCCATTACAAACCATGGTCTGTAGTTAAGCCTGAATACTTCGTTGAGGAGACAGAAGCATGGATAATCTACCCATGGGAGGTGAAGGAGACTTTAACAAATCTTTTTGAAAAACTAAAAGAAAAGGGTTTGACAAGCTCTGAGGCTAAAGATGAAATAGAGAAGAAGGGAATTCCAAATCAAGTTATTGAAGAATTTTTAAAGGAAAAATGAAGCATCTTTAGCGTTTCTTAACAGGAAAGTGGACCTCTAAATGCACATTTGGAGGGCATCTAGGGAACTTTAGGTAAATCTCTCTTACAGGACCTACTATCATGTATCCATTTTCATCTATCCATTTCTTTAGATTTCTATAGGTTTCAGGAATATTGTACTGCTTCCATGGTCCTTTATAGCTTGTGAATGCTACATAATCTCCTCCTATCTCCTTAATTCTAACTCTCTTATCTGACTCTGCCTCACCTTCAAATGATACACATATATCACTTCTACACTTCTCAGGGGAAACTTCTTCTGGATTGTTGTAATAAATTCCTATAGCTGGACCAGACTTAAGACGCTTCTTAGCCAACCACTCAAAGACCTCGCCAAAGACAGGACCTACTGTATTATATGGTCCAAAATAATGAATGTAAGCAACAGTAAACTTTTCAGAAGTTTTTACTCCTACATCTCCCAAGATACTCGCCCAATTAAAATATTAATTGTTTCTAATAAAAGTATTCAGTTCTTTTGGCAAAACCATTTCGTAAAGAAATAGGAATGCATAAGACAAAAATATGGTAATATAAAATCTAAACTCATGGTGATAATGTGAAAATATCGAAATTAAGACCTGTTCAAGATATAGAACTCAAGAAGCCTTTCTCTGTAAGGTTAATAGTAGATGAAATGAGAGATGCAGGAGGCTTTGTAGGAAGGCATCTTGCAGAAGGAGTCGATATTCTCTCAGATATGGTTAAGGAAAGATCATGTATAAAATTCTTAAGCTTTCCAGCAGCTCCTGTTGCTACAGGATTGAGAGGCGTATTAAAAGAGCTTGTAAGGCTTAAACTTTTTAACGTGATAGTAACCACTTGTGGAACTTTAGATCACGATTTGGCTCGTTCATGGGGGAATTACTATGAAGGAAGCTTTAGTTTGGATGACAAAAGGCTATTTAGAGAGGGTTTTCACAGGCTTGGTAATGTGATCGTACCACGTGAAGTTTACGGACCTATGTTAGAAAATAAGCTTCAACCTTTCTTTAAAAAATTGTATGATGAAAACATAAGAGAGTTATCATCGATGGAGTTATGCAGAAGACTTGGAGAGTTTGTGAATAATGAGCACTCCATTCTTTATTGGGCGTATAAGAATAGCATACCTATGATCATACCAGGATTAACAGATGGTGCTATTGGGAGTCAGATATGGTTATTCTCACAAACTCATAAAGACTTCAAGATAGATCTGCTTAAAGATGAACAATTGCTCTCAGATATAGTATTTGATGCAAATTCAACAGGAGCTTTGATGATAGGAGGGGGAATATCAAAGCATCACGTTTTGTGGTGGAATCAATTCAGAGGAGGATTAGATTATGCAGTTTACATTACCACTGGTGTTGAGTATGATGGTAGCCTTAGTGGGGCATTGGTAAAGGAAGCTATCTCATGGGGGAAAGTAAAAACTAAAGCTAGACAGGTTACAATTCATGGTGAAGCAACAGCCTTACTCCCTTTTATGATAGCAGCCCTTATAGAGAAGGTTGAGGGTTAAATTGCAACAAGAGTTATAGTCCTAGTCACGCCTTCTGTTCTGCGAATTCTAGAAATCAAGGCATTGAGCTTCTCTTGGCTTGGAACTTCTACTATGAAGACTCCATCATATTCTCCATAGACCATAAAACCATCTTTTACACCTTCGAACTTCTTTATCTCTCTAATTACCCTGTCCTCTATGCCCAGTACCAATCCAGCTAGTATCACAGCTTTTATCTGGCCCAAGACCATCGCCTATAAGCTAGAGTTGTTGTATATTTAACAATTATATAATGATTAATCATGGAGAGGTTTACAAATTTAAAATTTACATGGACGATATAGTTAAATTTAAGAGAGAAATCTTTTTAGTGATTGAAAAGGGTTTTCATAATGATTAATTCGAAGAGTAAAATCATAATAAATATAGCTGATGATGGGAGGAAGGGGTGAGGCATAAATGGTCAGTGAATTATTGGTATTATTAGCGCCTATAGCAGGCATTACTGCTCTCATATTCGCCATATATCTAGCTTTGTATATCAATCGCTTTGAAGTCGGCAATCCAAAGATGAATGAGATACATGATGCTATAAGAGAAGGTTCAAAAGCCTACCTTAAGAGACAGTATAAGACCATCTCAATCATATCTATAATACTTATGATCCTTCTCTACATAGCCTTCGACCTTTTTGGGCATAAAGGCATCCCCTTCATCTCATTCGCCTTCATAATTGGAGCAACCTTCTCTCTACTCGCAGGGTATGTGGGAATGGATGTGGCTACTCGTGCCAATGCAAGGACTGCTTACGCAGCCCATTACGGCCTTGATAGACCTCTAAAACTTGCTTACTATGGTGGCTTGGTCATGGGCTTGTTCAATGTAGGGCTGAGTCTCTTAGCAGTAACTGGACTCTTCTATCTTTACGGCAGTCCTGAGCTTATAGTCAGCTTAGGGTTTGGGGCGAGCCTCTCAGCCCTATTCGCTCAACTTGGAGGAGGAATTTATACAAAGGCTGCAGATGTGGGAGCAGATATAGTGGGCAAGGTCGAGGCAGGAATACCTGAAGACGATCCTAGGAACCCTGCAGTAATAGCTGATAATGTTGGCGATAACGTAGGAGATGTTGCAGGTAGGGGAGCTGATCTTTTTGAGTCCATGACAGCTGAGAACATAGGTGCCATGCTCATAGGCGTATCTCTATTTGCTGCTACAAAAAACTTCTTCTTCGTTATATTCCCCTTATTGGTCAGGGCTGTAGGCATCTTCGGGACTATTCTTGGTGTACCCTTCATCAGGGCTCGCAATTTTAAAGACCCTATGATCCCCATGAGAAACGGAATGATAGCTACTACCCTTATCGTCGTTTTTGGTCTCTACTTCCTTGTAACTAATACAATATTAAGCGTTAACCTGTACTTCGCTGCTTTCACAGGAGTTTTGACAAGTGTCTTCATCTTTCTGATAACAGAGTACTACACTTCAAGAAGATACAGACCTGTGAAGGAGATTGCAAAATCTTCTACTACAGGACCTGCAGTCAATATCATAAGTGGTTATTCAGTAGCTTTGGAGAGTACAGCCTTGCCAGTGATAGTGATAGTGGTAGCTCTCTTGATAGGATATTACCTTGGCACTCTATTTAGTGCTGAGACAGGGATGCCTTTGCATATAGGCGGAGTGTATGGTACAGCAGTGGCAACTATGGGGATGCTCTCAGTTGCTGGCATGATCCTTGGTATGGATGGATTTGGACCTATAGTTGACAATGCTGCAGGGATAGCAGAGATGTCAGGTGCTGAGAAAGATCTTAGAGAGAAGATTGATGCTTTCGATGCTGCTGGTAATACTACGAAAGCCCTTACTAAAGGCTATGCTCTAGGTTCAGCAGGGCTGGCTGCGCTACTCCTCTTTCAAGCCTATCTTACTGACTATGCTCGCATCAAAAGCATAGATGTGGCAAATGTAATCGTTGATATAGTTAAGCCGGAGATTATAGCAGCCCTTTTCATAGGTGGACTTCTTCCCTTTGTCTTCAGTGCCTTTGCTATAAGGGCTGTTGGTAGGGCTGCCTTCAAAGTTGTGGAGGAGGTAAGGAGGCAGTTTAGAGAGATACCTGGATTGATGGAAGGAAATGCAAAGCCTGATTACTCTAAATGTGTAGATATAAGCACATTATGGGCCCAGAAGGAGATGATCATCCCTAGCTTATTAGTCGTAGTAGCACCGTTGGCAGTAGGCTTTCTTCTAGGCCCGATAGCTGTCGGGGCTTTCCTTATAAGTGCAACTGTAAGTGGTACAATGCTAGCATTTTTAATGAATACAGGAGGGGCTGCTTGGGACAATGCAAAAAAGCTCATAGAAGCAGGTGCCTTCGGAGGCAAGGGCTCAGAAGCTCATAAAGCTGCTGTTGTAGGCGATACTTTTGGAGACCCTCTGAAGGATTGTGCAGGGCCTTCGCTACACGTACTCGTGAAGCTGATAAACACTATATCCTTGACCTTCGTACTGCTCTTCATCTTATACTCTATATTGTAACGTGTATTTTCATAAGATTTATAGCTATTAGCCCCATTACATGTATGATCAGCTTATGAAGGCTGTCATATTGGCTGGAGGCTATGGCAAGAGATTAAGACCATTAACTACAGAGAAGCCAAAACCCCTTATAGAGATAGCTAAAAAGCCTATACTAACTATACAGTTTGAATGGCTTAAGAATTATGGTATATCTGAAGTAATTTTATGTGTAGGATTTTTGAAAGAGAAGATCATAGAGTATGTAGGCAATGGTAGAAGGTTTGGTATAAAGGTAGGATATGCCGTAGAAGAAGAGCCCCTTGGTACAGGTGGAGCATTGCTCAATAGTGAGCATCTTCTAAGAGGGGAGGATAGATTCGTAGTCCTTAATGGCGATGTTATTACAGATCTGGATCTATCAAAATTGATAAACTATCCTGGCAAATCCTTAGGAGCTATGGCTTTGGTGCCCCTCAAGTCTCCTTATGGAGTTATTATGATAAATGATAAAGATGAAATAATAGAGTTCAAAGAGAAGCCCATTCTTAAGGGCTTCTGGATAAATGCAGGCGTTTATTACTTTGACCATGATATCTTCAAATATCTTCCTGAGAAGGGCGATATAGAGACTACAGCCTTTCCTAAACTTGCTGAGGAGAAGAAGCTTGGAGCTGTGAAGTATTCAACTTGCTTCTGGAGAGCCATAGATGTTCAGAAGGATATAGAAGAGGCTGAGAGAGATTTATTAGCACGTAAATAAAGACCAAAGAGTGTTAAATTTATAAGTACTCTAGACCAGCCGGGCTTTTCATATTGTAATCAAAATGCCAATTCTAAGGCTAATAGGAAGAGCAAGGTAACGATGCCAGCCAAGATCATCAGAGCCCCTTGTGTAATCTTGCTTGATTTTGATATTCTCCCTAGAAAGAGGCCCAAGATGAAGAGAGTAGTTAGGTTCAAGATTATCGATGCTATCAGAGCGTTCCCTAAAGACACCAAACCATAAAAAGGGAGAAGGAAGGGTGATAATGCAATAAAGGCTGTTATAATAGGGGATAAGGCATCGACTAAGGCTACCCAAAAAACAGCCACTATAGATGCTCGATCTATTATTGAGTTCTTTAAATCTGTAAACATAGCTTGCTCAAGTTCCTTAATGTTCTTAACTCTTTGAGCCCTCTCTGCCATAAAAGCTCCCCATGCTCCAGAAATTCCCATGGCAAAGCTTGCCCCAAAGCCTGCACTTAATATGATCTTTGCATCTCTCACTCCTACAACGTAAGAGCCCATTATCACTCCTAGTATAGCCAATGCACCGTCAAACCCATTCATTATAAGGTATCTCTCTGCAATCTCATTCGCCCTTGCTATCTTAAGGTACTTTCTTAACTTTGAAAAAGTCCGGTTTTGAATACTATCATACCTCCTAATCGAATCTTAGAGCTTTATGCCTCCAATTTATTCATAAGTGGCCCTCCAATTTATATGTAACTATATTAAAGGATATAATGCTATGACGGTTCATATTAAAAGAATAGTTATAGATTCGCTTAAGCCACGTGAGACCACTATTCTTGATCTATCTAAGGCTCTATGTGAGGTCAAGGGAGTTGATGAGGTCGATATAACTGTCACTGAAGTTGATGTGAAGACCGAGACGATAAAACTTACTGTAAGAGGCTCTGATATAGGTTACGAAGAGCTAACAAAGGTCATGAACGAGCATGGAGCCACCATAAGGAGTTTAGATGAGGTCAACGTCAGCAGAGCCAAGGCTGTTGCTTGAATATTGTGAATTATTTCTTCTTCTTAGAAGTAGAGATAATAGAGAGAACGTCTCTATCCTTTATGGTGTATTCTGATGGCAATCTTAAACCGCTCCTAGCATCTACAGCATATAAGAGACCTTTTGCAAGCTCTGTGTGAACCTCCTTCGCAAGATCGAATACAGTCGAACCAGAGGGCAATAAGTAAACATCAGGAAGCACGTTACCTTGCTTATCAGATAGCTTTTGAGAATCATACACAGGGTAGACACTGTTCATCCTGAGCAATTTAAGTATTGCAACATTTATGGCGAATTGAACTCCAGTCCTCATATACTCTCCTTAGAGCCCATTTCTGCCTATCTGTAAGAGCTACTCGATTCAAAATCTCAAACCTCTCCTCCCCTGGAATGTATTTGATGAAGCCCTTCTGCTCAGCCCTTCTTAATGTTAATTCAGCCTCAGCGCTAGCAGGAACTACTATCATATCTGAATACTCATCTTGAATTCTTTTGAAATTCTCAGCAGAAGTTGGCAAGTCCATCTTATTGGCAACTATTAGAGTTGGTTTAGATACATCTCTCAATACCCAAGCAAAGCTCTTAGTATTATCCTCAGACCAATTTTCAAAGTTCTTAGCCTCTAGCTTTGTCTCTTCCAAAGCCATCTTTACATGGTTCTCCTTAACACCTATCCCCCTTAGCACTTCTATAATTGCTGTGGGCAACTCAAACCCAGACTTCATCAGCTTGGAGATTCTAGGCCTATTGCTTTCAATGAGCTTCAGATACCACATCACAAGCTCTTCTTCTATATCTCCTATGTCAGCCAATGGGTCACCAGTTCCTGGCTCAGTGATTCTTCCTTCAGCGTCCACGCTACCTGATGCATCTACTATATGTAGTAAGGCGTCTGACTGGGCTGCTACTGACAAAAATTGATTTCCCAATCCTTTTCCTGCCCATGCTCCTTTTATCAATCCTGGAAGGTCTATCAACTCTATAGGTATGAAACGCCAACCATCAACACATTTAGAGTTCTTTGGATTATCATTGATTTTGAACTCTCTGCAAACACATAAAGTTACAGTATTTCCTATACCTATATTTGGAGATTTTGTTGTAAAGGGATAAGTAGATATCTCAGCTGATTGAAGAGTAGCCGAGTTGAAGAAGGTTGTCTTACCCGTATTTGTCTTTCCAATTAACCCAATCTTTATAGGCATACTATTATCATTGAATCTTTATCAAAGATAGCTTAAAAATATGTCCCTTTTAATTATAATATTAAGGTCTAGCATGAGAATCTCTATAACAAATGAGAACGGCATCTTGATCAAATACGGCAATATGAAGATAGCATTGGATCCATATAAGGCATCAGATGCAGATTTAGTTTTTGTATCTCATGCCCATATCGACCATGCGCATCCTCAAAAGAATGATACTAAAGTTTTAGCATCAATTGAAACTGCTTTACTTGCAAAGGAAAGAGGCATCGATCTGGGAAAGACAGAGCAAGAGTTACAGGGGTTTGAACTCATAGACTCTGGACATATTCTAGGCTCACGTGGATTGCTAATAGATGGAAAAATTTTCTATACAGGAGACCTTGCCACGAGACCAAGAGCTTTCTTAAATAAAGGTAAAAGTGTGAAATGTGATATTTTGATAATTGAATCCACTTATGGTAAAAATAATTTCCATTTTCCTCCATTAGCAAAAGTACTAGATGAAGTTAACAGATTCATCTCTGACCTTTTCTCTCGAGGAATACCTGTTGTGCTTATGGGCTATCCTTTAGGAAAAGCTCAGGTTCTATCATACCTTTTTTCAAGCTGGGACCCTATATACGTGCACAAATCTGTGCAAAGGATGAACGATGCTTATGCTCAGATGGGCATAGAGCTTCGTAATTTCACATCTTATCAAGAAGCTGTTGAGAAGGATTTGTTAAGGAGAAAACCATGGATTTTAATCTCTCCTTTATGGGGTGGGAGAACGAATTTTGTAAAAGGGTTAAAGAAAAGGTACAATGCAGTTACTATGGCATTTAGTGGTTGGAGCATAGAGCCCAGCTATAAGTATGCCATGTCCCTAGATCATGCTTTCCCCCTCAGCGATCACTGTGACTTTGATGAGTTGATAAAATTTGTCAAGGATTGTGAACCAAAAAGGGTCTATACTGTTCATGGTTTCTCTTCAGAGCTTGCAAATTATTTGAGAAGGCTAGGATATGATGCTATTCCTCTTTTAGGTGCTCAAAAATCCTTAGATGAATCTTTATGAAATTAGTTGATGCTAAATGCCAGCTACGCCTCTTCATTATTTTTTAGCTTACATTCTTCATAGGATGAGTAAATTTAATCTAAACTTTCCAGCATTGATAGTTGGTAGCATGGTTCCAGACATTGAAAATCCAATAATCTTTCTTATATCAAGAGGTGAAAAAGACAGATTAATTCTTCACAGCATTTTAGGATCTATAACTTTAGGTCTCTTTCTCTCCATCTTCATATCTTTTTTATTGTATCCAAGACTTGTTGGTTTTATCTTGCCTGATTGCAGAGAAGAGTTAAAAAGTAAATGCAGCATATCTAAGACATTGATAGCATCAAGCCTTATAGGAGTCCTTGGGCATGTCCTCTTAGATGCTCTTCATCATGAATACAATCCTCTAATTTACCCTTTTTCTACAGAGTCAATCAACAATTTCGTTTTCTTTGGCGATTATTTGTTGGCATCAAAATTAATTAGTTCTCTTTTTATAATATTTGGGCTGATGATCCTATTTAGAGAAATAAGACTAGGGAGAGATGGTTTTTGGAAGAGAATTCTGGTTGGCTGATTTTTATTAAAGATCTCCAAGGCTAGGCTCTTTATGATTAATAGCTAAGCCATATCAGATTATTGAATAGACTTCATCTTCATGACTTTCTTAAATGATAGACCCATCGATGTTACTCCTATCGATCCCATGGTAATGATGAAAGTGTTGCTCAGAAGATGGCTCACGATGGCTGTTGCCAGTATTAGATCAAGGCGAGATAGACCTAATCCAACAAATATAGCACTCCAAAATACCTCATAAGTTCCTATATAGCCTGGAGGGGCAGGAAGAATGAAAGATAGTTGGACGAGCATACTGCCAAGAAGGATTATAGTTACGGGAACTTCATAATTGAAGGCTTTGAATATCAGAAAAGTGGATAAAAAGGCTATAAACCATATCATAAAAGTTGAGATTAATGTAAAGAACAATGTTGAGAAATTATGGCTTAATCCTTTCCCTCCATCTATCATAGATTTTGAAAAATTGACAAGTTTCTCCTGCCATCTATATGGCAACTTAGGAATTTTAGAAACCATTTGTCTAATCAGCAAGAGCAAACGTTTCTCGTATCTTATGCCAAGCATTAAGCTTAACAGAGCTATTACCACAAATATGCCAACCATTCTAAGAGTATCCAAGAACCAGCTTGGCAAATTGATTTCCTTAGGGAGCAAGAATATCCCTATCAATCCTAGCAGTGTTATTCCAAGGAGATCTAAAACCCTCTCTACAGCAACAGAAGATAAAGATTGAAAGAAACCTGTCTTCTCTTTACCATCCATAGCGAAGGCTCTCACGAATTCTCCACCCAATCGAAGAGGGATTATTACATTGACCATAAATCCTATCATGGTTATCCAAAAAGAATTTGAGAGCTTAACAGAACTCTTCACAGGTATCAAAAGCATGCGCCAACGCCATGCTCTAAGTAAAAAGAATGGTAACATCAATAACAAATAATATGTAAGCCAGATAGGAGATGATCTTATAATGGCATCATAAAGCTTCTCTATGTCGACATACCAAACCATGAAGATTAGGAGAATCGAGCCTAAGAATAAAGAAATTATAGTCTTCAGGTTCAAGGCATTCCTTCCAAACCTTTAATATTTTACAAATATAAGGTTTAAGGAACTCAAATTTATACCAACATCTTTATTTTTGTTTGAGAAGAAAAGTTTAGATTTTACCAATATTATAAAAGAATCAGTGAAAAGCTTGGAGAAGAAGCTAGCCATAGTTTCAACTTTATTGATCATTTCTTTAGTTTCGAACGTATTCCTATATGGACTTCTCATAGTTGAGCATGAAAAAGCTATCAGAGTTAGTGTTCCGACTCAAAAAGTAGTTTCAGCGCCTAAAACAACCATAAGAGCCCCAGCTTTAACAGATAATGATGAAGGTGTAATAATTGAAATTAGTGTAGAAATTCAAAAGGGGGAGGGTCAGATATTGATAAATACAGAGCCATTGATGGGATTAACCTTTCAGGAGTCTGCCAGGACTGCTGTTCAAGTTGCTACAACATTATCAAATGTGGATATATCTGAGGCAAATGTTATCCTCACCGTCACTACATATGCAGAAGTTGTTGATGGACCAAGTGCAGGTGCTGCTATGACAACTGTGGTTTATTCTGCGATCACTGGAAGAACTGTAAATCAAAGTGTAATGATGACTGGCACTATAGAGCAAGATGGCTCCATAGGTAACGTTGGTGGCATAATGGCGAAGATCGAAGCAAGCTCAAAGGTTGGTGTTAAGACCTTCTTGATCCCTCAAGGTCAATCAATACAGACGAGTTGGGTCAAAAAAGAGCGAATCATCGATCTTTGGATATTCAAGATAGTGAGCGTCTTTTATGTGCCTGAAACCATAGACTTGGCAGAATATGCTCAAGAGAATTTTGGCATAAAGCTCATAGAGGTAGAGAACATAGGTCAGGTCTTGAGCATATCCCTGATCTGAGATTGAATTTTCATTCTACAGATATCTTTATCTTTCTATCATCTATCTCTATATCAATCCAATGCACGCCCTCAAAGGGTTCTTTTGATACATGAACTTTCTTCACTCTTACCAAGAAGGCTAAATCGTTTAGCCTTGATCTTATCTGGTCTAAAAGCTCATCATCTAAACTCGCTAAATAAGCACCTTCAATAATATCTGTAGGATTATAGCCTCTCTCTTTTCTAAGGTTCTGCATCCTTCTTGCTAGATCTCTTATCAACCCATTGGCTATAAGATCCTTGTCTCTTTCTATCTCTAATGAGATTACTATGCCATTTTTCTCAAGAGCAAGATGCTTTTCATCTGAAGAATAATTTATCTCTAACTCATCTTTTATTATCTTGAAAAATTCATCGTCTATCTTTGTTTCGATGAAGCCTTTGTTGCTTAATTGATCATGAATCTCGAAAGAATCTTTAGATTTAAGCCATTTTATAAGATTTGGCATCTTCTTTTTGAGCTTTGGACCTAGAATAGAATGCTTTGGCTCTATGATCGGTATGATTTTTGCTTCCTTTAGACTTTTTGTCAAAACGATATCTTTAACATTTATAAGCTCTCTTAATAGTTCTTTATGCTTCTCAACTTTGATGATCTTCTCCTCAGGCATTAAAAATGCTACTTGTCTTAAAGGCCATCTCCTTTTTAACCTTGCCTTCATTCTTGCGCTATTGGCCAAAGATGTCAAATCTTCTATTAATTCAAACTCTGATTCAAGTTCTTTGTTTATTAAATCAAGATTTGGTTTAGGCCAATTCTCAAGTAGTATAGTTGCCTTCTTCCTCTCATGACTAGCGTAGAGATTTTGATATAAGAACTCAGTCAAGTACGGGACTATAGGATGGATTAAGATGTCTAAAGTTGTTAAAACATGATCAAGGACAGAATAAATTGCAAGCCTTCTATTTAGGGCATCTTTGCTATCATCCCATATTTCACTTCTCGTCATGGGTACGTATCTTTGGCTCAAGATTTCTATTGTGAAATTCTCTATCTCTCTAGCAACTTCGTTAAATCTGCAGTTCTCATAACCATTAGAGACATTATTGATAAGGCTCTGAAGATTTGAGAGAAGCCAAAATTCTTGAGGTTTTAATAATCCATTGTTTAAAGCCCAGTCAAATGTATTAACTGCTGGATTATAACCATCATAGGAGCTATTCTGCTGAAGGTATACATGCATATGATACAGAGTGCTTAGCACTTGGTATGGTCTTGAGTTCATCTCGCTCAGGCTGAAGTTGAGTGGGTCTAATGGGCTATTCCTCCAGATTAGATAAAAGCGAAGGATATCTACTGATTCAGACTTTAATACATTTATTGCATCTACAACGTTGCCCAAGCTCTTGCTCATCTTTCTCCCTTTTTCATCTAAGACATGACCTGTGAAGAGGAAGGCTTTGTAAGGAGCTTCCGCCCTTTCACTTAGGATAACGTTCTCTATCAATAAAGTATAAGCCCATCCTCTTGTCTGATCTATGCCCTCTGTCAAGAATTCAACCGGCACTAAACCATCATATTCATCGTCAGTGAAAGATGCGTAAGGAGCTGCGCCACTATTATGCCAAGTATCCAGCACAAATGGTTCACGATAAGCCTCACCTCCACACTCTGGGCACTTCAAAATGATCTCATCTAGCCATGGACGATGTAGCTCGAAATCTTGATCATAAGGGAGGCTAATGGATTTCTCAATTATCTCCTTTCTGCTAAAGGCTGGTATCTTTTTATCACATCTACTACATACCCATATTGGTAATGGTGTACCCCATACCCTTTCTCTCGATATGCACCAAGGAACCTTCTCCTTTATTATCTCTAAAAATCTGTTTTTTGGAGGCTCATAAAAATATTCAACTTTCTCAGCAGCTTTAATCGCTAATTCTCCAAGCTTATCCACCCAATAGAAGTACTCTCTTCTTGCTAACCAGACTAATTTATGATGTGAACGCCAGCATGTTGGATACTCATGCTCTATTTTATCGATCTTTAATACCATATTTCTCTCTTTTAGTAGATCGATGACTTTAGCATCGGCATCACGAACATAAATCCCTTCTAATATTCCAGCATCTTTTGTGAAGCAAGCTCTATCATCTATAGGGTTAAAGATTTTTACACCTTTTCTCATAGCAGCATGAAAATCCTCTTCTCCGTTTGCAGGTGAGAGATGGATGAGACCTGATCCTGTATTTATATCAACGAAGTCTTCAGCAACTATCATATGGACAAAATTCTCTTTATCAAGTAAGGATTGTTGGGGTACTAAATCTTCCAATGGATGAGAATACTTTCTTCCCTCTAATTCATAGCCCTTCACAACCTTTAAAATCTCATAGCTTTTTACGCCTAACTCACTCATTAAAGATGAAATTCTCTTTTCTCCTATTATCCAATTCTCACCATCAACCTTGACATAAGCATAATCAGCATCTGGCTTGACTGCTACCATCTCATCTGTTACTATTGTGAAAGGCATAGTCGTCCACAATATTATGTAAGCATCTTCATCTCTAAGCTTCATCTTAAAGTAAAGAGAAGGGTCTTCAACAAATTCATAGCCTAAGGCTACTTCACTTTGACTCAAAGATGTTTGGCAACTTGGGCAATATGCTACTACACGATAACCCTCTCCTAGTAAGCCTCTCTCCCAAGCTTTCTCTAAGTACTTCCACTCTCTTTCTATGTAATCATCCTTATAAGTCCAGTAGGCTTTATCGTAATCCATGGACATGCCTAAGAGTTCATCAGACTTATGCCATGAACTGTAGTACTTCTTGATAAGATCCTTACATGCTTTTATTATAGCCTCCTCGCCAACAGCCTTTATATTCTCAGCTTTATTCCCTTTCAGTCCAAGCTCCTTCTCAGCCTGAAGCTCAACTGGTAAGCCTTGAGTATCCCATCCTGCTCTGAAGATTACGTTTAATCCTTTCAGAACGAGTTGCCTATACCAAAGGTCTTTGATCATCCTTCCTCTAACATGACCTATATGAGGCTCACCATTGAGAGTTGGGGGACCTTCCACATATCCTATTCGAGGCTTATCCTTTAATTGCTCTGCAATTATTTTCCTTATATCAACCTCTTTCCAATAATTTCTCACTTTATCCTCTATCTTCTTAGGCTCATACAAGGGGAATAAAGGGTCTTGAAAACGCTTCGATGATTTATGACTCATCTCTTTCGAACCATTAGGATGATTTTTCTCATTAAAGAGATTTTCTCTTCTATTGTTAGAGGAGAATTTGGCGACCACCTTGCACCATAGACACCACACTGATCTTAGCATGAACTAATTTCTTATAAGGTTTTATTGATTAAATTCTTAAAGCATATAGATCGAGGATATGAACTATGCAAGAACTAGCCATAGTTTCTGATATCCATGGCAATCTTGATGCCCTTAATGCCATCATGAAGAATCTTAGCCAGAAATCTATCTATTGCTTAGGAGATTTGGTAGGATATGGTGCAAACCCTAATGAGGTTATAGAATGGGCTAGAGAAAATGATGTTAAATGTGTTATGGGAAATCACGAGTATGCAGTTGTAACAGGAGATTCTTCATGGTTCAATCTAGATGCTCAAAGAGCTATATTCTGGACTCACTCAAATTTAAAAAGAGAGAATCTTGATTTTATAAAGAAATTGCCGAAAAGGATAGAGTTAAAGATAGATGATGTTAAAATTTTATTTGTTCATGGCAGCCCTAATGATCCTATATTTGAGTATGTTATGCTAGATACTCATAGAGATTTATTCGATTATTACTTATCAAATAATAATGTTAATGCAATAGGCTTAGGGCATACTCACATACCTTTCATATACAAATCTGATAAAGGTATTGTATTTAACCCTGGGAGCGTTGGTCAACCTCGCTCTAATGATCCTAGAGCATGCTATGCAATATTAACGGTTAATGAAGGAGATGTGAGAGTTGAGCATAAATTTGTAGAATATGATATAGAATCTGCAGCGAATAAGATCATCAAAGCTGGTTTACCTAGATTCTTAGCTCAAAGGCTCTACATCGGTATATAGCAGAAGATTAATCTTCATCAATATCTAACCTTATGATGAGCGGTCGTCGTCCAGCCTGGTCTAGGACATCAAGCTCTTGTGAGCATGTAAGCCCTCCATCTTAAAGGAGGATAGCTGGTAACCCGGGTTCAAATCCCGGCGACCGCACCTACAGTAAAGTTCCTAAATTTTATGTTAAAACATTCATATGTTGTGGTGGTATTGCTGGTGAATACAGAATTTCCCATATTTGTCAGAGTTGAGCCGTCCCATTTCAGAGCCCCCAAGTCATAATTGCTGTTCAGCATCGCTCCAAGGATTTTTACGCCATTTTCATCTCTCGTGTTTCTTCTTTCTTAAACAATCACCTTTCCATATTCTTGATTCATATTTTGGCTAATTAAAATAGGTCTTGGCGTATAGATTGTTGATTCATTACCTTAAAATATTGATCTTAAGTTAATTTGATTTAGATGATCAGAAAATCGTTTCGGATGATATGCCTAGTGATCATACTAGGTATTTTAATACCTAGCTTAGTGTATGCTTTTGTATACCAGCAACAATCACAGGGTATCTCCCAAACAATCGTGCGAAAGTGGCTTAGTGGCTGGGATAAACGTGTTAAAATCACGGTTGACCACAATGACGTTACCAATGATTTATCCAATTTTCCTGTCCTAATTTATCTGAGCAGTTCTTCGGGACGCAACAATGATGACGTCTCATTTGTTTTTAATGAATTGCAGAGCGATGCTAATCGTAAGAAGATTGCGGTTACAACAAGCGATAAGACTACACAATGCTACGTGGAGATTGAGAAGTGGGATACTGCTAATGGGAAAGCTTGGTTGTGGGTAAAGGTTCCAAGCATAATCAGTACTACCGATACAGAACTTTACTTCTACTACGACAAAGACCATGCAGATAACACAGACTATGTAGGAGATATTGGGGATGTTCCAGCACAAAACGTTTGGGCAGATTGGAAGACAGTATGTCACATGGCTCAATCTACTGATTCAGGAGAAATAGATTCTGTTACAGGCTCTATGGGTTATGCTAAGACTGGGACAGTCACTTCTGTGGATGGTAAGATTGGTAAGGCTAGAAGGTCAACTAACGGAGATAGCAATTACCTCGTAAAGAGTGCGGCTGGATTTCCTGACTTCCGACCCATTACAGTGATGGCTTGGCTCAAGTTCGGGTCATGGCTGACAGCATATGCTAGACCTTTCAGTAGAGAACCGAGTGGTTCAAGCGGCTTAGATTGGGAGTGTGGTCCAAGCACCAATTACAGACTTCGGTGGTGGGTAGGAAACAGCTTTGATTCTCAAACAGCACTTACTCTTGACACATGGTATTTTGTAGTTACAACCTACGTAAACCCTACTACCACAGCACGAATTTACATTAACGGTGCTGAAGATAAGACTGGCACTATGCCTGATAGTGATTGCTCTAATCCTCTTTATCTTTTTAGGTCTGGCAAAGGAACTAGCCGAGGCATGGATGGTTACATAGATGAATTTAGGATGTATAACGGTGAGCTAAGTGCTGCTTGGATTAAAGCATCGTTTGAAAGTGAAAGAGACCATCTGGTTGATTTTGGAAGCGAGGAAACCTGGTAGCTCAGAATGATGTATTGAAGGAAAATAACGATACGCCACACAAAGATAGAGGGATCAACCGACTTCAACAGCCCATGATAAGAGAGCATGGTTTCATTATTCTCTTCAGCCTGTAAGGAGTAGTGTTAGATCGATAATATGCAACTGCAAGTAATTTTTTATGGTTTGAGATACAGTCTGAGTCTGCCGATCATACATAAAAGTGTAAACGGTAGTAAAAATTAAAGATGAAAGTATCAAAAAGACTAAAAAAGAATATGGATTTTTCTAAGCTTTGCAGTATTCAATTGGAACCCTTCTCAAGCCTTTTAGGATTTGTTATCAATTTATCCACGCCTATGTAGAAGGAAGTTAGAGCAGATAAGATTGCAGATACTAAGAAGATTACTGGCATGTAGTCGTATACTGTGGGTAAGGGGAAAATTGGGGTTACCAACTTGCTTATTGGAAGGTAAACTGTAAGCAATAAGATAAACCATATGCTAAAGAATACTACGAAGATCATGTATTGTAAGGTTCCCTTAAGAGCCGTACCCATTCCCCCTAACCCTTACTCATATTATGCCGTACTTTCCGCTTTTACTATGATAGTTACTGTAGTTGCAGTGTTCGAGTTCACTGACTTAGGATTTGTGGTTATTTCAAAGTCAAAAGTCCAAGACCCAGACACGTCCAAGGTAATTGAACTGTAATCTGGTGATGACAGAGATAATGTGCATGCAAGGTCCCCGGGAGAGTGTGACGATCCTCCAGGAACAGTAGCGAATTTAACGACTATGTTGTATGTATTGTAGTATGTGTCCAAAGTGTTTAAGTCGCTATCTAGGTGCAAGTACACATTAGCTTTAGTTGTAGTTATGCTTATGGCGTTACCGAGATTTGCTACTTCAGTTTTAGTGTATGTTTTTGTGTCTCCTTCATCTATGTTACCCAGATCAGAGCTCTTCAATGTTATTGTTGCAACTTCGACAATGTTCTGATCAACATCCTGATTCGCTTGCTGATAGACAAAGGCGGAAGCCGTAAGGATAGAGAGACTCAACAGTATGAACAGGACACCGACTACTCTCCTTAATTTCGATCGATTCATGAGCTTAGATCCTTATCATCTTTTATAGCAATTGTGAAAATTAGGCATGGAGCAGTGCTCCATTATCCGATCGTTATGAGTATGGAAAAGTCACGCATTAATACGTGAGCCAAAGAACTTTGGAAGGCTATTATCCTTGTAGCTTTCTTGAAAAATCTAGTCTACCCCAAAATAGGGCATTTTTTAATTTGCTAGTCTTATGCTCAAAGATATAAATTTTAATAGATTAATCATGCTTATAAAAGTGGAACCTAAGTGTAAGAGAGGATTCATTATGTCAAGGGCATCAAGGCTTAGAAGAAAAAGGGGATGGGACTGGGAAGATACTTTAGTGAAGAGGCTGGACTCATGCTACTCTTATGAAGCATATAGACTAGGAGGAGCAAGCGCCTACCTGCCTGATATACTGGCTATATCGAACAGGTTTGGTAAGATAATGGTCATAGAGGCTAAATCAGGTACAACAGATTATCTAATGGTGCCTAGAGAGCAAGTTGAAAGGTCTTTAAGGTTTCTTAACAGCTTTAAGCTCTATCCGAATAGACATCTAATACTTGCATTCAAATTTTTGAGAAAGAGAAGGTTGAAGGGAGGAGGTTATGAGAAGAGGGAGTTAAGAGAGTATTACAAAGAATTCAATCAACAATTTAATCGTGGTGAGAGAGCCCCAGACATAATCTGCACTTACGAAGGAAATTTCTACATGATAAGCAAAGGCTTGAAGAAAACTGTTAAGTTACCTAACTTTAAGATGCCTTTTCAATGATCTCAACCCTTCTTGCATCCTTCCTTACCCACCTCACAGATACAAGCCCCATTATCTCCAGACTCATCAAGGCTTTGTTCAAATCCTTCATAGTTATGTTAGAATCTTCCTTCTTCAATTCGTTGAGCAGATCTACATCTAAGGTGTTCTTCTGTTGCTTCAACTTCTCATAAATTATATTCTTAAGAGGGTATCTCAACTCTACAACCTATACAGATAATGTAATGATTTCCTTCCGTTCGTTTATAAATCTTTAATGGTAAGTCCCGTTAACCTCTCCCTTTGTCTCATGCCTGTGGGTTAGTCTATATGGTTACCAATTGAGATATGTTAAACTTGTATCACCTATCCTGAGAAATATATACGTAGTCCAGATCATCATACTCTTGTGTATCAGTATTAGCATTAATGGCATATATTGCGGGTTCTAGGTTTGTTGTTGGAATATTGGTAGTGTGAGTGGCAATCAATAAACCATCATAAGAAAATCTCACTTCAGCAGGGCTAGTCTCTATACGGATGGTATGATAGTTGGTATCCCTGCTGGCAAGGGGATAATTAGTGGTTGTAGAAACACCACCTGATCTAGTAACGCATACCAATTGAGGAGTTGGCAGATCATAAACAAATAAGATATAGTTGTCATCATTATCGACAAGCTTTATATCTACCTTGGAAAAGATGGGGTCAAGAGCGGCTCTAACTCTAACTTCAATCATTAATTCTTTATTGACAGATAGACTAGGAATGTCATTCCAATTTATTCTGCAACTGTTCCAATTTCCAATAAGAGGGGTCAAACGAACTGCTCCCGATATTTCATTAAGCATAGTTGCAGTTCCTGCTGAGACAGTCCATACTGGAAGTAAAGCAGAGCCATAGAAATCATCAAAGAAACAAGACCTCTGGAACTGGTTATCCAACAGATCATGTAACCTTAGAGTTAAACCCTGAGTAGTATTGGCAAGTGTATAAGGACCTGAAGTAGCATTCTCTACTTTATTGTTCTCATATAGCAGTTTTCCTGAAGTCGCAGGTTTAAACCATACTCCCCACTTCATTAATGGAGTATCTCTGTTATCTATTATGATATTGTCCTTGATTATTGCTTTCTTAATTATATTCCAATTATATACTGCAATTCCAGCAGAATTTGGGTTATCGTTAGCATTATCACGCTCGTTAGGATTTATTATCATATTTCTCTCAATGTATAACTCCTGAATAGCCCCTTGGCCTAAAACGCTATTGTATATCTGAATTGGAGCATCTTTAGTCCCATACATGAGACTGTTATTTCTTATTATTATCCTTCCATAAGTTTTATTCTCAGTAAGATAGACTAAAATCCAATAGTCATTATAGCCACCTACGCTCCTTATGAACTGATTGCCTTCTATAACGACTTCGGGAAGGATGTTTCCTCCTATTTCAGTGTAAGACCAAACTTGAATGCTGTAGTTCTCAAACACATTATTCTTTACTTGAAATTCTCTTAAAGCATCTATTCCTGGAGTAGCCGTGAAATTCCCTAACCTCATCCCAACATTTCGAGGATATCTGTAGTTAGAAAATATGTTATTCTCGACTATGCAACCTTTAGCTCCACTCTGAGCACTTATCCACGCTCCATCAAACACGCATCCTTTAACAACTGTATAGTTACCACTTTCAAATATTTCTAATGATGCGTCATTATGGAACATGCAATTTGTTATAGTTACATGCATACTTGTATTTCTAATGATAGTATTGTTGAAGTAGCATGAATCTATAACTGAGAATGATGACTCAGAATCAATCAGATTAGTAGCTCTATAATAGAAGGCACAGTTTTTGATTATCATTCTCCATATATGATGGGAGACGAAATGGTTTGATAATGGAGTTGTTGCACCACTAAAATAACAACCATACATCTCAAAGACATCTATCTTCTCTTCAGCATCTGCTGATTGAACTTGAACTAAAGAATTACCATTTAATTGCACAAAGTGAATGTCCTTTAGAATAATTTTATGGTCATGACTGTTAAAAGTAAATAAAAATAGATTACTGCTAGCAGTCTCATTTCTAAGGATTGTCTTTTTTCCTTCACCTGCGATTGTTATGCTACTTACTGGAGTCCTTGATATTCCAGTTGTAATGCTATATGATCCTTTTTTGATAAATATCATTCCACCAGTTGCATCTAAAGCATTTATAACGCTCTGTATTACTTTAGAGGCATCAGTTCCAGAAAATTCAATTCTTCCTGTTGTGCAATTCTTTGCTACTATAGTCGTTCCATTCTTTTCAATTATATAAGATGGTGTTACAACTGGAGAGGAAAGTGAATCGTATCTTGGAGCTGATACTTCTTTAGCTGTCAAAGGCTGGAGAGCAAGCCCCCCAACACCAGCTAACCCAAATTTTATGAAATCCCTTCTTCTTATTCCCATTTGCTTTTCGATCGATATCTGACTCTTATAAATCTTTAGAAATATTTGCAACTTTATAACTTTATATCCTTATAACTTTACAAATCTTTGTAAATATTTGCATATCTTCTGCTTTATATATGGAACTTTGACAATGGTAGCCTTCATATCCATCCCTATTGGAGAAGTCACCGTACCTGTGGCTGAAAGGTTATAAAAAATGTGAAGCCCATAAAGTTTCAATGAATTATATGTTCTATTTGAAGTTCGAACCGAGGTTTTATTCTTTTCCAATCCTACATGAATGCAATGATTTACCATCTCTCTAAAGGTCTTTAAAGTTAACTTAACAGAATCAGTGGTAGAAGGATTTTTCAATATTCAGTGAACGGCTCTTTAGTTGCTTACAAATAGATCCATACCATTCCTCAACTTCAGGAGTGATTGAGGGTCTAACTTTCTTTATGGCTTCATCGAAGTCAGCCTTTCTAACTTTTGGATTATCTAAACCTCTCTCCATTGCTATTATGGCAGCCTCTCTGCAAAGAGCATCTATATCTGCACCGCTAAAGCCCTTAGTCATGCTTGCTATATCTTCTAATTTAACATCATCAGCCAAAGGCATTTTTGATGTTGATATATGCAATATGTCTAGCCTTGCCCTTTCATCTGGAGGAGGAACATAGATGAGCAAATCTAGTCTACCAGGCCTTAAGAGAGACATATCTATAAGATCAGGCCTATTCGTTGCACCCATTACGAATATATCGCTAATGTTAAGAGAGCTATCCATTTCTGTAAGTAATTGGCTTAAGACACGCTCTCCTACACCTGAATCTTCAGAAGAATAAGATCTAGGCTTGGCTATTGAATCTATCTCATCAAAGAATATGACACATGGTGCCGATGCCTTCGCCTTCCTAAATATCTCTCTGATCGCTTTTTCAGACTCTCCTACCCATTTGCTCAGTATTTCTGGACCTTTAACTGTTATGTAATTTGCACCGCTCTCTGATGCTATAGCCATAGCTAACAATGTTTTACCACAACCAGGAGGACCATAAATAAGTGCTCCTCTTGGAGGCTTTACACCTAGAGTCTGAAACTCTTCAGGATTTTTTATTGAGCGTATAATATTTTGTGAGATTATACGCTTAACTTCTTCTAAGCCTCCAATTTCTCCCCATCTCACTGAAGGCTTTTCGATATAAAATTCTCTAAGAGCAGTAGGCACTATCTCTTTACCAGCCATTTGAAAGTCTTGAGAAGTAACTACCATCCTCTCTAAAACTTCAGGGGGTATTTTCTCTCCTTCAAGGTTTATCTCAGGCAAGTATCTTCTTAGAGCCTTCAAAGCTGCCTCTCTGCACAAAGCTCTTAAGTCTGCGCCAGAGTAACCATGGGCTTCATAAGCTATCTTTTTCAAGTTAACATCAGATGCTAGAGGCATGCCTCTTGTGTGAATTTGAATTATCTCAAGCCTAGAATCTGCGTTTGGTACTCCTATCTCTACTTCACGATCAAACCTGCCCGGTCTTCTTAAGGCTGGGTCTATGCTCTCAGGTCTATTCGTTGCACCCATTACAATTACTTTGCCTCTCTCAGACATTCCATCCATCAATGATAATAGTTGAGCTACTACCCTCTTCTCTACATCCCCGAAGGTTTCTTCACGCTTAGGAGCTATGGCATCTAGCTCATCTATGAATATAATGCTAGGCGAGTTCTCTTTTGCATCCTTGAATATCTCTCTAAGGCGAGCCTCTGTCTCTCCATAGTATTTGTTCATAATTTCAGGACCGCTTATAGGGAAGAAGTTAGCTTCAGATTCATTTGCTAAGGCTTTTGCCAACAATGTTTTACCACAACCAGGAGGACCATAAAGCAATATGCCATTAGGAGGATCTATGCCAAGGCGTTGAAAGACTTCTGGGTGGCGTAATGGTAGCTCCACTATTTCTCTTAATCTAATTATCTCCTCTCTCAATCCACCTATCTCTTCATAAGTTACTCTTAGAGGGATTCCCTTCTCTATTAGAGGCTCTTGAAGTATTGTTAGATGAGTATCTTGCTCAATTCTTACAATGGCTTTTGGCCTAACCTTTGCTACATTGAACAATATAGGGCTACCAAGTATTACTACTGAGATATCATCTCCTTCTGTTACAGGCATGCCCTTGAGCCTGTTCCTCACAAATTCTGAGAACTCTTTATCAATGCTGAGTTTTATATTCACAGGTATTAGAGTTACGTTCTTAGCCTTTTTTACATTCGCCATTTTAACGCTTGTATAATCGTTCAATGCTACACCAGCATTCTTCCTAGTCTGGCCATCTATCCTTACTGCTCCATGCAGTCTATCTTCTGGGTCTGAAGGCCAAGCAATGGCAGGAGTTGACCTTTTACCAATGAGCTCAATTATGTCTCCAGCCCCTACCCCCAATGCTCCCATAGTATCTATATCCAATCTTGCCCTTCCTTTTCCTACGTCTCTCTGCCTTGCTTCAGCCACTTTCAGTTGAACGATTGCTATCTTCCTCTCTCTGCTCATTTAATAATCAGATAAAAAATCATAGTTAAAAATATTTTATTTTATGCTCGTTGAGAACTTGCTTAATCCTATGACTTCTATCTCACTTACCAATTCTGATGAACGTACCGATTCTTCAAGCCTGTCCATCTCGCCTCCTCTATCTTCTATGATAAAATCTATTATCGATGCAACCAATCCGAAGGCTATAGGCTCTTCAACAACCCTTCTTATCTCTATGTCTGATGGTAAACTCTTTTGAATGGATTCTGAAACCTTAGCAGGGCTTATTTCAGCATCTGTAGGCAATATCTTTAACCTGACTAACACTTTTCCCAATTCAAATCTTCAAAAGGTTTCCTAATTGCCTTAATATAATTATCTATGAGGAATTCTTTCCAATTAACGATTATATTTAAAAGAGGATTTATCAAAACATGAGATACTTTGGAGCCAGACTTTGATGTAATAGTAGCTGGGGGAGGAGTATGTGGTTTAATAGCTGCAAGAGAGATAGCTTCTTCAAATCTTAGCGTTTCTGTATTAGAAGAGGATTTTGAGATAGGCATTCCTGAAAGATGTGCAGGTCTCATCAGCGTTAAAGCTCTAGCATCCTTAGGCTTATTCCCGAGCAGAAGGATAATAAATAATGAGATTAAAAGAGCAATCATTCATTCTACTTTAGGCTCAAAGGTTGAAGTTAATGCTACAAATCAAAGGGTTATAGTGCTGAATAGGAGAGAGTTCGATAGAGAGCTTGCTCGAACTGCAGAAAGAAATGGAGCCTTTATCGATTTAGGGCAGAGAGTATTAGATATCGAAGATAAAGACGGATTAGTAAAGGTGAAGACTGCAAAGCATGAGAGATCAGCAAAAATATTTGTCGATGCAAGGGGACTTTCATCGCTAAAGCCTGAGCATGGAATTTTGCAAGCTGCCCAGTATGATATCCAAGGTTCTTGGTTTGAGATAGATAGAGTTGAGATATATCTTGATAATAGAGCAACTCCTGGTTTCTTTAAATGGTTAATTCCATTGAATGAAGATACTGCCAGATTAGGTGTTGCAGGCTATGGTATAAACCCTATTGAGCATCTTGATGAATTCATAAATGATCATAAAGCAAAAGTTATGAAAAAGATAGCATCGCCCATCTTTATAGGAGGAGCATCAAAGAATTTTGTTCATGGTAATATAGTTGCTGTTGGAGATGCAGCAGGCCAGACTAAGCCTACAACTGGTGGAGGGATATTCACAGGAGGAATTGGTGCATTGTTGGCGGGAAGAGCGATTTCAAATAGCTTGCTCAATGGTAATCCATCAGCTTTAAGAGATTATGAGGTTCAGTGGAGAAGAATCTTTGGAAAAGAGTTCATGATAATGTCCCAAGCAAGAAAAATCTATGAAAGGATTGATAATGAGAGAATAGAAAAGATACTTAAGGCTTTGTCATCTTCAAACATTCTTGATAGATTAGCAGATGAGGCTGATTTTGACTATCACTCTATAGGCATATTTCAAATTTTATCCATGATAAAAGAATCTCCATCCTTGGCTTTAGAATTGATAAAATTAGGATTTGGCACTATGTTAGATCTGTTCAAACCTTAGCCATTTAAATTAGCAGAATCCCAATAAAGAGAATTTAAAGAACTCATGAACTTAATGTCATAAAGTTAGAAGGGTTTCAATTTCATAATCCTAAATATGAGGATCCTTTGAAGATATTTCTCTCTGATCCATGAATTCCATGAAAAAGAGTATTAAAGAAAAAATTAAATCGATGCTATTTAGAATTTCAATACTTAAATCTTTAATAAAACCGCTATAAGGATCACAAATATGCCTAAGCCAGATTTAGTACTGCTTCATCCACCAAGTGTATATGACTTTAGGAAAGAATCTATAATGTATGGTCCTATAAGCGATGTTATACCTCCTACTCCCATATTTGACATGTATCCAATAGGCTTCGTAAGCATCTTGGGATACTTAGAAAGGCATGGGTACAACGTGAGAATAGTCAATTTAGCCATAAAGATGTTGGAGGATCAGAAATTTGATCCAGAGGCTTTGATCAAAAGCCTTAACCCTAAAGCATTTGGAATAGATTTTCATTGGCTAGTTCATGCCCAAGGAAGTTTAGAGCTTGCAAAGATAATTAAAAGGCATCACCCAAACATCCCAGTCATATTGGGAGGATTATCTTCTACATATTTCCATACTCAAATAATTGAGAATTATCCACAAGTTGATTACGTAATTCGTGGCGATTCAACAGAGCAACCTTTACTTCAATTGATGCAATATGTGGAGGAAAATAGATATCCTGAGGATGTACCAAATGTTACATGGAGGGATGCTAATAAAAAGATACATGTAAATCCATTGACTTTTGTGCCAGAGAGCCTAGATGATTTTGTTATAGATGCAGGGCGTATGGTGAGGGCTTCCTTAAGATATGGAGATATATCGGGGCATCTGCCATATCATGAATGGGATGATTATCCAATAACGTCTGTTTTGGCTTGTAAAGGGTGTATATTTAATTGTGTAACTTGTGGCGGCTCTAATTACGCTTATAGAAAAATCTGTAATAGATTTTCGCTTGCATGTATTAAACCAGAAAAGCTCGTTGAAGGAATGAAGATAATTCAACAATATACAAATGGACCTATTTTTATCATAGGCGACCTTCGCATGGCTGGTAAAGATTATGCTGAATCTGTTTTAAGCATTATAAGAAAAGAGGGATTAGATAATCCAGTAATATTGGAGCTTTTTACGCCAGCCAGCGAAGATTACTTGGAGAAAATAGCTGAGAGCGTTCCTAATTTTAGCTTAGAGATTTCACCTGAATCACACGACGAGACTATACGTTATGCTTTCGGAAGACCTTATAAGAATAACGAGTTAGAAAAGACTATCTCAAAAGCACTTAAACTAGGGTGCCAAAGATTTGATATTTTCTTTATGATAGGACTTCCCTATCAGACAAAAGAGTCAGCATTAAATACTGTAGAGTATTGTCAGAGTCTGTTAAAAGAGCATGGGGGAGATAGAAGACTTCATCCTTTCATAGCCCCTCTAGCCCCTTTTTTGGATCTAGGAAGTATAGCATTTGAAAATCCTGAGAATCATGGATATCAGTTATTCTTTAAAGAACTTGAGAATTATAGACAAGCCATGTACTGTTCAAGTTGGAAGTACTTCTTAAATTATCAGACTTTTTGGATGAGTAGAGATGAACTAGTAGAGGTTACTTACGAAGCTGCCTGTTTGTTGAACAGTGTAAAAGTTCAACACAATCTCATAGACTCTCATACAGCTGAGAAGATGAACATACAAATACAATCAGCTCGTAGCACATTACAAAGGATAGATGAGATAATGAAAATTGATGACACTGAATTACGTACGCAACGATTAGAACACTTAAGAAGCCAGATTGAAGAAGCAAATCAGAGGTTACTATGTTCTAAAGATGAGCTATTAAAGTGGCCTTTACATTAATTTTTCGGTGAAATGTTTGGGGGCTATAAAGGGACTCAGTTATCTTGTCTTTGAAGAGCCGAAGATAGTGGCTTTCTGTGGCAAAGGCGGAGTCGGTAAGACTACATGCGCAACTGCTACTGCCCTACACTTTGTGAAAAGAGGATTCAAGACATTGCTTATCTCAAGCGATCCGACCCCATCATTATCTGACATATTAGAAATTAATGTTAGAGGCATAATCACTCCAGTAAATTACTATAAGAATTTCAATGCTATAGAATTAGACTACGATCTTGTGGTAGAAAGATGGAAAGAGAAGTTTGGGCATGAAGTTTATGAGGTCTTATCATCTTTCTTACCAGTAGGAGAAGAGATAATAGATTATGTTGCAGGAGCACCAGGCATAGATGAAGAGTTTGCACTGAGCTATATACTTGATATTTACGAAAGCAGTGATTATGATGTGATAGTTTGGGATACAGCTCCTGCAGGAGGTACTCTCTCCCTCATCAGATTACAGGATAAGTTCTATAGGCATTTAGGCGAAGCTGCAAAATTGTATGTAAGAATGCGTAAAGCAGTAGAGATGCTTACAAAAGGAAGAGCGAAAAAAGACCCATTAAACATCATAGCGTCATGGGAGAAATTAGCTCAAAGAGTTCTCGATATGTTAAGAGACAAGAAGACCCATGCAATAATAGTAACTATTCCTGAGGCTTTAGGTGTTCATCAGACAGAGAGAGTCTTTAAAGAGCTTGAAGCCTTTGGCATGCATGTTAGCAAAATACTTGTCAACTACGTCGTTACTAAGGATATTTGTGATTGTGAATTCCATAAACAAAGAGCTAGCATGCAAAAAGATTATCTATCTATACTAAGAGAAAGGTATGAAAAAGAGCCTGGTTTAGCTATTCTTCCACAATTACCACATGAAGTAAGAGGAATTAAAGCCATAGAGAAGGTTGAGGAACTTCTATTCTAATAGGAAAGGATATATTGTCGTATTTTAAGATGCTGATAAAATGTCAGAGAAAATATCTTTACCAATTTGTACATCTTGTAATAGACCTATAATGCCAGGTGAGAAGGCAGTAAAGTTCTACTGCTCTAACTGTGGACAAGTTTTAATATGGAGATGTGAGAGGTGTAGAAAATTCTCAAGAGAGTATAAGTGTATAAACTGTGCATTCATAGGTCCATAATAGATAATAGTATCGAGAAAAATAAAAATTTTTCATATTGGAAATTGCTCATGAAGTGAAAGGCAAAATTCAATGAATTCATATATGAAAATTCCTTAGCATCAGGGTAAGATCATCCTTTTTGTCAAAGTGATAATTAGCCCACTTTGCATCTTCAATATATTTATCAAGGGAAACTAAGGTGCTCAAGGCACCCACAAACCAATTTCATAATGAAGGTTAAGCCTAATAAGCGTTCTACTTTTTTGCTTTCTTTTTTACTACATAATATTCACATTGTTTGGTAGGGTCTTGAATTTCAATTCCCCATTTAAGGCATTTAGGCAAATCCTTTGTTTCCTTTATATTTTTGCATGTGAAGCAACATCTTTCGGGTGGCTTTATTTCACATGGAAAATAAAGGATTCCAAATGGGTTTTTCTTCCAAGAGATCTTAGCGAGCCTACAAATGCTTATACCACGGTATGCCTCCATTGTATCAGTGTATGACATTATAGAAACCATAGGAAGATTGCAAGAAGTACAGTTGTAGACTCGGGGCTCCATATAGGCCAATCCTTCTCTAAACTTGTAATTATCTTTTATAGCCCCTTCTTCATAACGTTCACATTCTTTTATAGACTCCTTGATCTCTATCTTTAGCTTTCTACATTTGAGGACTTGTTTTTGCGTATGTTCGAGATTCTTGCATCTTGAACATTTAGTTTGGTCTTTGCAGGGAATATATAATCTATAATGAATATCGTTAACCATTGTTTTGAATACGATGTTTGAAAATCGGCAGAAGTACTGATCCCTTGATATGCTAACCCTCAGCATTTCTATCCCACAGTTAGGACATTTCATCCTAGTATCATTCCTACTGACAAATTATACATCCTAGGGCTATACTTTATTATCAAGATTTCCCTTTTTCAGTAGAGTTATAAGTCATTGCACTGGCGGTGATCCTGACCCATTAAAGGTTTTATTAATAAGCTTGAGCCTCTTCTATAGGAGACATAAATGAAAAGTAAGCCCTCTCAATTCAAAAGTGAAGAATCTAGGAGAAAGGTCAGTAAAACAGCTAGGAAGACCGTGAATGGACGATATGACTTCATGTTAACCGTTGCCCCGTACCTCCAAAGATGGAAGGAAAAAGCAAAACCATATACCTGCGTGGTCTGTGGAGAAAATATGAAAATCGTTCTAGATAAGCACCATATCGACCCTTCGCTTAAGGGAAAGGAAGAGTATAATCACCCAGATAATGTTGTGCTGCTATGTGCTAGCTGTCATAGAATATTTGATAAGAAAGGTGGAAGTGTTAGCGACTTTTTGGAAAGACATAAACGTAGACGTTCAATAGAAATTGCTTAGAAGCCCCAAAACCACCGCAAACCCAAATAGAGCGACTAGCAGAGAACTGATTCAATTAATTTATATTTAGGCTCCGTGCGATATAAAATGGTCTTATATGTCACAGGTTGCTTTGACAGTAGAACAAAGCCAGCTACTTAAGAAGCATGCCGCTGACTTCTTGGAGTGGCTTAAGACTCCTAAGGGGCAAGCCGACGTCAAAGAACATCGTGATCACGAAAAATACGTCAAAGACAAACTTTCGCCAGAGAACATCGACAAGCTGGACGAAGATGAATTCAGGCAGTTCTACAAGACTCTATGGGTAAGTAACTTCTGGGGTAACAAAGACTGGTACATAGATAACAAACTCATCACTCGAAATGGTCTTGATAGGATCAAGCGAGAACTAAAGAAGCTGCTTTACGGTTCAGAGGACTTTGTTCTGCGTTATGATACATTTCATGAGAATGTGAAGGGCTTTGGCCCGTCAGCCATCACCGAAATTCTGCACTTTATTTATCCAGAGAAGTTCTGTTTATGGAATGAGAAGCCGAAGACTGTCCTACCGTATTTGGGGCTTAGTATATTGCCTCAAAGATTCTTCAAATATGGTATTACTAATGGTAGCGAGTATATGCAATGCGTTGGGGCACTTCAAGTTATCAAAGACGAACTGAAGGATTTTGGAATTAAGGATTCCATAGACCTCGACGTCTTCTTTTGGTACATATTTAGTGATGTGATACCATCAAAGCCCAAAGACGTCATAACGAAAGGAGTTGCAATTCAAAAGCCATCAAAGATTCAAATCGACTCTCATGAAGCAGCGGAGTATTATCTTCTTGAGTTGGGAAAAACTCTTGGCTATCTTTCATATACAGTTGATCAACAAAAAACATATCAAGGAAAGAGACTTGGTGAAGTAGCTCTTGTTCAGCAAATTCCACCTTTCGCTGGGGAAAGAGACATGAGTTCTGCCAGGGAGATTGATGTCATTTGGTTTAACGAGGATGAGAATCCAGAATGTTGCTTCGAGGTGGAACATACAACTGACATCGTCCATGGGCTTGACAGGTTGATTCAACTTCAGCATCTTTATGTGAAGTTCATAATCGTCGCACCCGAGGATAAGAGGTCAAAGTTTGAAGCGTTATTACAAAGAGTTCAATATCGAAGAATACGTGATAGATTCCGATTCATTTCATATGAAGAACTAGCCACCCTCTACGAGCATGCTCTGCCTTTCCACGATTTGAAGGTAAGACTCTTGGGTGAGTAGCAAAACTTGTTCCTAATAACCTTACAGTCAATATTTCATGCGTTTACCTAAATCAAACCAAAGATCAAATAATTAATCCAGGAGAAGGGTGATATTTTACATACCATGATTTGCGATATATCTACCCTCTTACTGGACTATTGTTTTGCTAAGTAATATATAGAACTGTGATCTATTTCTTATTGAATTGGGTGTAGATTTAGGAGAGATAATTCAAAAGAAAAAATTATCATTAGATGATCTATCAGGTAGAACACTTGCCATAGATGCTTACAATGCTCTTTATCAATTCTTAGCAGTCATAAGGGGTGAAAAGGGAGAACCATTAATGGATAGGCATCATAGAATAACAAGCCATCTTAGCGGGCTATTTTATCGTAGTATAAATCTATTGGAGAAGGGAATAAAGATTGTTTATGTATTCGATGGAGAGCCACCAGAGTTGAAGGAAGCTGAGATAGAGAGGAGAAAGAGGATAAAAAAAGAGGCCATAGTGAAGTATGAGGAAGCAATAAGTATGGGAAGAATAGATGAGGCTAAAAAGTATGCTCAAATGACCTCTCAGCTAAAGGATATGATGGTCGATGATGCAAAAAGATTGTTAAACTATATGGGCATAGCTTGGGTTCAAGCTCCATCAGAGGGAGAGGCTCAAGCATCATATATGGCAGAAAAGGGTCATGTTTGGGCAGCTGTATCTCAAGATCATGACTCTCTTCTTTTTGGTGCACCTAGGCTTGTAAGGAACTTAACAATATCTGGGAGAAGAAAGCTTCCTAGCAAGTATGAATACATAGAGGTAGAGCCTGAGCAGATAGATTTGAATCAAGTATTTAGCAACCTAAATATAACAAGAGAACAACTCGTGGACATTGGAATCCTTATCGGGACTGATTTTAATCCAGATGGTTTTAAGGGAATAGGTCCTGTAAAGGCTTTAAAGCTCATCAAGAGTTATGGGAGGCTTGAGAATATTCCTGATTTAAAGGATAAATTAGAAAGCATAGATTATCAATCTATTAGAGAGATATTTCTTAAGCCTAAGGTAACGGATTCTTTTGAGCTAAGATGGAGAGAGATTGATATAGATGCTATAGTCGAATTCTTATGCCATGAAAGAGATTTTTCTGAAACAAGGGTAAGGTCAGCTTTGACAAGGCTAGAGGTAATTGAAAAGAAAAAGTCTGAGACTTTGGAAAGATGGTTTTCTTGAAGAAAGATATAGATTACTCACTTCTAAGAAAAAGGATGGTTGAGAGACTCGTAAGATTAGGCGTAATAAGGTCGAAGGAAGTTGAGATGGCTTTTCTTAAAGTGCCTCGTGAAGAATTTGTATGGTATAACATGAAGCACTTGGCTTATGAAGATACACCATTGCCTTTGGGAAATACTGGACAGACGATATCAGCCCCTCACATGGTAGCTATCATGTTAGAAGAGTTCGATCTTAAAAAAGGATTAAAAGTATTAGAGATAGGAGCGGGGAGTGGCTATAGTGCAGCCCTTATGGCTGAAATTGTAAAACCTACTGAAAGTGATGTAAATCAAGGCCATGTAATAAGTATTGAAAGAGTCCATGAATTGATAGATTTTGCAAGAGATAACCTCAGAAGGACTGGATACTTTGATAGAGTATCTATAGTATTTGGTGATGGTACATTGGGCTACCCTGAGAGGAGCGAGGAAATGTTGTATGATAGGATTGTAGTTACAGCTGCTTCTCCTTACATACCAAGATACTTAAGGACTCAGCTTAAGGAAGATGGTATAATCTTGGTTCCTGTAGGAAATACTTTCATGCAGACTCTTGTAAAAGCAATTAAGCGTAAAGAAAAGATGGATTTTCATGAATTATGTGGTTGTATGTTCGTACCTTTAATAGGAGAGGATGGCTTTAGGTCCTAATAGTTAACTGAAATAATCATCTTACCTTTAGTATCATTCTTATTCAGCATCAATATCATATCTCTTGGTATATCTATGGCTGCTTTATCAGATTTTACAGCCAAAGTCCTAGGGCAAACATAGTTGCTTTTCCTTATCACTATATCCTTTTCATCATTCAGTATTAATGATGGATCTCCCATTGCATTGGCTTCTAAGACATATTTGCCCACATGAATAGTTATCTTGATAGGAATATTATTTGTTATGAGCCTTTTTAATCTATCGTCTAAATCTTTACAAGATTTATTTGCTTTAACTCCTACTATGCAATCTCCTTTTAGAGAGATTTTCTCTTCTTTTGTGATCTCAAAAGTAGTCTTATGAGTAGCTCTTATTAAAGGATGCCCAAAGAACTCTACAACTTCTACTAATTTCATTTCCATACCATCAAGAGTACAAAGAAGTAATTAAACTTCATAATTCGTATACTGAGCATAAAGGATAAACGTTACAAAGCGTAGAGTATATAATTATGAAACTTTCTTAAGAAGAAAAAGAGGTTGGTATGACTCAACTCAACGTCGACTTACCATCTTTGTTCATGGTTCTGTCCTTTACGACTAACTTGATTGTTTGTTTCTTAGATCCGATTGAGATACCAGTCTCAAATTATATTGGGGTAACCATTTTTATTTGTGGTTTTCTGATTTTCGTCTATGTTCTATTCTATTTGAGAAGTGGTTTCTTTGGAGAAACTAAGCCAAAGTTGGATTTTCTAATTACAAAGGGCCCATACAGATATTGTAGACATCCACAATATCTTAGCTTTATCATCATAATTTTCGGCATAGACCTTATGTTCAGAAGCCCCCTTGGAATATTCATTACTATCACGTTAGCTATTCCAAGCCTAGTCTACCGAGCCAAAATAGAAGACAGGTTATTGAAAAAGAAATTCGGCACAGAATGGGAAGAATATGCTAAAAAGGTTGGATTCTTGTTTCCAAAATGGAAGAGAAGACCAGATCGTAATGGATATAGTTGATAGTTATTTAATCACTCAGCGGGAATCCCCTATAACCCTCTTTGCCTTCCGACATTGGCAACTTTTTGAAGTTTGTATGCTTGTAATCTTTTGTTAGTTTTTTATAGGGGGCATAATTGTAAAGCTCTACAAGATAAAGGCATAAAATCCTTTTCAATCTGATTAAATAGATTAAAAGTTCAATGTTGTTATTTGCGTGCTTCAGATATAAGCTCAGTTAAGGTTGAAAAAGCTGAACCAACGTCTTCCATTTTAACTATCATGATGGTATCAGTGAAGCAACTCGTGGTATCATCAATGTTTATCTGTCTTCTGGAGAGTTGACTATAAAAAGTGGCTATACACCCTGGTGTCTCAGCTATTTCTTTAGGGCTCCTCACTATTATGGCTGCAAGGTTCGTCTTCTCCTCTAAAACATCTTCCTTTTTGAATAATGAACGAATCTCATGGAACAACTTTTGGTCGAATACAAGAGTAATGGCCGATATGCTCTCAGATACTTGGAGAAATTCTTCTTGATACTCTGCCAAAAGATTTCTTATTGTTATAAGATTTCTTCTCGTCTTTTCAATAGATAGCTTAACAACATCAGTTCTTACGTTTATTATGCTATTTGCTATAACTCCTCTTATATTCTCGAAGAATTGACCATGAAATCCTCTAGCTCTCTTAACAGCAGTTATCACACTTTGAAGCTTTACTTTTCTTTGCACTATCTCTTCAACTTTTGGCTTTATAATCCTCGCTATAGCGCTAAAGTTCCCATAACCTCTTCTAAGAGCATCTTGAAGAGCTACATCGTTCTCTACGATCTTGTTGACAACCTTTGATACAGATTCTTCTCTTATCGCAATCTGATGAGTACTAGCTTTAATTATGGGTAAGGCTTTACCTTTTTTTCCTTTCAAGTTATGATCAATTTTGGTCATTTTAATCTGATAATGATCAAATTAGACCAAAAAATATAAAAGCATTTTGGATAGAATTGCTTTATCTGTTATGGAGTGGAATATGCACCAATATAACAATATAGCCATGGAGGTTAAAGAAGCTGACTGATAAGATCGTATTGGCTTACTCTGGTGGACTGGATACATCAGTATCTATAAAATGGCTTCAAGAGAAGTTCATGGCTGATGTAATCACAGTAACAGTGAATGTTGGTCAGAAGGAAGACCTTGAAGAGATTGGTAAAAGGGCTGAGGAGATAGGAGCTATAAAGCACTACCTAATAGATGCAAAAGAAGAATTTGTTAGAGATTACGTATTCTCATCGATAAAGGCTAATGCATTGTATGAATCAAAATATCCATTGAGTAGTGCTCTCTCAAGACCTCTTATAGCTTCGAAGCTTGTTGAAGTGGCTGAGAAGGAAGGGGCTTTTGCAGTAGCCCATGGTTGCACAGGTAAGGGTAATGACCAAGTAAGGTTTGAGGTTACAATAAAGGCTTTAAATCCAAAGCTTAAAGTAATGGCACCAGTTCGTGAGTGGAACTTTAGCCGTGATCAAGAGATAAATTATGCAAAAGAGCATAAGATAAAGATTGAGCCAAAGAAATCTGTCTTCAGCATAGACCAGAACTTATGGGGAAGATCCATTGAGAGTGGTCCAATGGAGGACCCTGAGGTAGAGCCACCTTTAGAAGCCTTTGAGTGGGTAAAGCCATTGAATGAGGCACTAGAAGAAGCAAGTTATGTTAGCATTGGTTTTGAGAAAGGAGTGCCAGTTACTATAGATGGTGAGGAAAAGAAACCTATAGAGCTTATATCATATATTAACAATGTTGCTGGGATGCATGGCATAGGAATAATAGACCATATGGAGGATAGATTAGTAGGGATAAAGTCTCGTGAGGTTTACGAGTGCCCTGCTGCTCTATGCCTTATCGAAGCTCATAAGGATCTTGAAAAGCTTGTATTGACTCGTCATGAGCTCTTCTTTAAAGACCTTGTGGATTCACAGTGGGCATGGCTTGTCTACTCAGGCTTATGGCTAGATCCTTTAAGAAAGGACCTTGATGCCTTCATAAATTTAACTCAAGAAAGAGTAAATGGAAATGTGAAGATGAAGCTCTATAAGGGAAATTATAGAGTTGTTGGGCGCTCTTCACCTTATTCATTGTATGATATGAATCTTGCAACTTATGGTATATCATCCAAATTTGATCAATCATTAGCCCAAGGATTCATAGAGCTTTGGGGATTGCCTACTCGTGTAGCTTATTCTATTCTATCAAAGATGAAGGAAGAGTGAGTTAATTTATGGACATACTAAGGGGAGAAAGATTATCAGAATTTTCTTCTAATGCTGCCAATTATACTTCATCAATAGATAGTGATAAGTTCCTAATATCATCTGTGATAAAGATAAACAAGGCTCATATGCTAATGCTGATAAAAAAAAGAATAATTGATTTAAAGGAAGGCTATGGCTGCATTCAAGCCCTTGAAGATATTCCTGAGGATATATCTATGAACTCAAAGCTCGAGGATGTCCACATGAACATAGAGGCTTTAGTAGTAAAGAAAGTAGGAGAGACTATAGGAGGACAATTAAACCTTGCTAAGAGCAGGAACGATCAAGTTGCAACAGCCATAAGGATGGTATTAAGAGACTTCATATTGAATATAGCATCATCCCTTAATGATCTAAGGAAAGTTATTCTTCAAAGATGTGAAGAGAATTTAAAAACAGTAATGCCAGGCTATACTCATTTGCAGCATGCCCAGCCTATCACTCTTGCCCATCATCTCCTTGCCCATCATGATGCCCTTACGAGAGATAATGAAAGATTGATGGAATCCTATGGGAGAGTGAATTTAAGCCCCATGGGAGCTTGCGCTTTAGCCACCACAGGCTTTAAAATTGATAGAAGCATGGTCTCTGAGCTCTTGGGCTTTGATGGTATAGTTGAAAATTCTATAGATGCTGTGAGTACAAGAGATTTTGCAATAGAAGTAATATCAGATCTTGCCATGCTAATGACAGATCTAAGCAGATTCTCAGAGGAATTAGTGTTATGGAGCACTTACGAATTCTCCATAGCAGAGATGCCAGATGAATATTCATCAACGAGTAGCATAATGCCACAGAAGAAGAATCCAATAGTAGCTGAATTGATTCGTGCCAAGACATCTAAAGTGTATGGCAACTTGCTGACTTCTCTCTCCATATTGAAGAGTCTTACCTATAGCTACAATCTTGATCTACAAGAGTTGACGCCCAATATCTGGGATTCATGCCAAATTGCTCTATCCACGATCAATGTATTCAAAAATATGCTTGAAAAGGTTAAATTTAACGAGAAAAGGCTTCTTGAGCTTGTAAAGAGTGATATGTCAGTAGCAACAGAGCTTGCAGATGCCCTTGTTAGAGAGCAAAATATTCCCTTTAGAACTTCTCATAGGATAGTAGGAAATCTTGTCAAAAGAGCTTTGAGTGATGGAAAAAGCCTAGATCAAGCTGTTAAAGAAGATTTGAATGATATCATCAAAGACAATACTGGAAAGAGCATAATTATCTCTGAGGAAGTTTTAAGAAAAGTCCTTGACCCTATTGAAAATGTCAAGATAAGGTCTATAAAAGGTGGGCCTAGCCCGAATGAAGTTTTAAGGATGGTAAAAGAGAGATGGAAAGCCTTGAAAAATTATGATGAGTGGATTCTAGAAAGGAGAGAATCTCTTAATTTTGCTGATGATAAATTGGCTAAAGAAATCTTAAGCCTGAAGGAGATGGTAAAGGCATGAAAGTAAAATGCTTAGAATGTGATGGGGATATAGAGCTACCTAACGATGTCACAATAGGAGAGATAGTCACATGCCCTGATTGTGGACTTGATTTTGAAGTATCTGAGATCAATCCTGATGGTGTATTCTTGAAAAGGGCAGAATCGGTTGGGGAGGACTGGGGAGAATAAGCTTTGAAGAGCATAGGGCTTGTATTCGATAGAGTACGCTTTGAAGAGAAAGCTATAATTGAAAAAAGCAAAGAGAAAGGGTTGAGCATAAAGCTATCAGATGCAAAGACCCTCTGCTTAAATACTAAAAGCACAGATGAGGAGTCTAAAGCCATTTTTGGAGATATAGTTCTACAGAGATGCATAAGCTACTTTAGAGGCTTACATGTTACAGCCTTCTTGGAGAGCAAGGGGATAGATGTCATAAACTCGTTAGATGTAGCCCAAATATGTGGAGACAAGATTTTAACTACTTTAACCTTAATAAAGGCTGGTGTGCCAATCCCTGAAACTCTCATAGCTTTCTCCCCTGAGAGTGTATCTAAAGCTATTGAAAAGACTGGCTATCCTGCTGTCCTTAAGCCCATAATAGGTAGCTGGGGAAGGTTGGTAGCTCTTCTCAAAGACAAGGATACAAAAGATGCTATAATAGAGTCAAGGGAATTGTTGAACAACCCTATTCATAAGATATATTATGTTCAAGAGATGGTGAATCGCCCGCCTAGAGATATAAGAGTCATAGTAGTTGGTGATAGAATAGTAGCCTCAATTTATAGATATGCACCTCAAGGGGATTGGAGGACGAATGTAGCAAGAGGAGGTAAGACTGCTCTCTGCTCATTAACTAAGGAGCTTGAGGATTTGGTGCTAAAGGCTGCAAAGGCAGTTGGAGGAGGAATTCTAGGAGTAGACGCTATGGAGAGCCCAAAGGGAATTCTTGTCCATGAGGTTAACAATACAGTAGAGTTCAAAGGTGCAATGGCTGCTGGTGCTACTAACATACCTGATGAAATCTTGAACTATGTAATAGAATTGGCGAGGAGATAAAATTGAGAGTTGGAATACTGGGAGCTTCTGGATATGTAGGGGGAGAGTTGCTAAGAATCCTACTCTTTCATCCTGAAGTTGAGGTAACATGTGCAACTTCTAAACGCCATGCAGAAGACTATTTACATCATGTCCACTCTAATTTGAGAGGTTTAACAGACCTTAAGTTCATAGAGCAAAAACCAGAAGAGATATCTGATAAATGTGATTTAATCTTCTCTTCTTTACCCCATGGCTTAGCAGTAAAGACTATTCCAGACTACATAGAAAGAGGTATGAAGATCATCGATCTTAGCGCTGATTTCAGGCTGAAGAACCCAGAAGATTATAAGAAATGGTATGGGTATGAGCATCCTTACCCTGATCTTCTCGAGAAGTTCGTATATGGAGTTCCAGAGCTTCATCGTGAGGAGATAAAGAAATCATCATTGATAGCTTGCCCAGGTTGTATGGCTGTAGCTTCTATTCTTGCTTTAGCCCCTCTTGTTAAGAGTAATGCCATTGATAAGGATAAAATAATAGTAGATGCAAAGATAGGTTCATCAGGAGCAGGAGGCGCTCCATCGCCAGCAACCCATCATGCTGTTCGCTTTGGTGTGATAAGACCCTATAAGCCTGTTGGTCATAGACATACAGCAGAGATAGAGCAAGAGCTTAATCAAATTTCAGGAGACAATGTAAAAGTTGCTATGTCAGCCCATGCAGTCAATGTGGTGAGAGGGATTTTATCCACATGCCATGTATTCACTCTTAAACCATTTACTATATCTGATCTATGGAAGATTTATAGAGGCTTTTACCAGAAAGAGCCCTTCATAAGGTTTGTGAGAGATAAGAAAGGTCTATACAAGCTCCCAGATCCAAAAGTTGTAATAGGCTCAAACTATTGTGATATAGGCTTTGAGGTTGATGAGCATGTGAATAGAATCGTTGCCTTCTCAGCTATAGATAACTTGATGAAAGGGGCAGCAGGAACTGCTGTTCAGAATATGAATATAATGCTTGGTATCGATGAAAAGACAGGTTTACAAAGCCCAGGGTTGCACCCAGTGTGAGAAATGGTCATAGTAGTAAAGATAGGAGGGAGCATTTTAGAAGAGGGGGTAAACCCCACAATATTAGAGGATTTAAAGGATATTTTTATTCATCAAAAGATTTTGCTCGTTCATGGTGGCGGAGATCAAGTTACAGAGATAGCTGAGAAGTTAGGGAAGCCTCAGACTTTCATAGTGTCTCCTGAGGGGATTAGAAGCAGGTACACAGACTGGGAGACTGTTGTAATTTATACAATGGTCATGGTTGGGAAGATAAACAAGGAGATAGTTTCTGCTTTGCATAAAATTGGGATAAATGCCATAGGTATTTCAGGAATCGATGGTTCAGCCATAAAGGCTGAGCGTAAGAAGAAATTGATAGTGATGGATGAGAGAGGCAGGAAGAGGGTAATAGAAGGAGGTTATACTGGCAAGATCAAAGCTGTAAATTCTGATCTATTGAATCTTTTAATCAATAATGATTACATGCCAATAATAGCTCCTATAGCTATTGGTGATGAAGGAGAGCTATTGAATGTGGATGGTGATAGAGCAGCATCCTATGTTGCAGGAGGAATCAAAGCAGATAAGATAGTATTCCTTACAGATGTTCCAGGAGTGCTGATGAATGGTAAGCCTATTCTAAAGATGAGTATATCAGAGGCTAAAGAGATAATGTCAAAGATAGGTTTTGGTATGGAGAAGAAGGTCTTGGCAGCTATAGAAGCTTTAGAGATGGGCGTAAAAGAAAGCATAATAGCATCAGGGCTTGTAGAGAAACCTATAAAGTCAGCCATTGAGCATAAGAATGGTACGGTGATCTCATCTGGATGAGAGAGAAATAAAAGAGATCGAGGATAAGCATTTTGCTGATGTTTATGAGAGATTGCCTATAGTGATTGTAAAGGGGCAAGGAGCCATTCTTTGGGATATAAAAGGTAAGGAGTACATAGATTGCATGGGAGGCTATGGGGTTGCTATAGTAGGGCATTGTAACCAAAAGGTAATAGATGCCATAAATGAGCAATCTAAGAGGCTTATAACATGCCATGGTTCTCTATACAATGATGTTAGAGCCAATCTTTTAGAAAAAATTGTGAAGATTTCTCCTAAAGGTTTGGATGAGGTCTATCTTTGTAATAGTGGTGCTGAAGCAGTCGAGTGTGCATTAAAGCTTGCTCGAAGATACTCTGGAAAGCCTGAAGTAATAGCTATGACGAGAAGTTACCATGGCAAGACCTTTGGAGCCTTATCAGCAACATGGAATCAAAAGTACCGTTCACCTTTCTTGCCATTAATTCCAGAGATAAAATTTGCACCTTTTGGTGATGTGAATAAAGTGAGAGAGGCTATAACAGAAAAGACTGGAGCAATAATAGTAGAGCCTATACAAGGAGAGAGCGGGATATATGTGGCTCCAGATGGCTTCTTAAAGGAGATTAGAGAAATTTGTGATGAGAAGAATATAATATTGGTCTTTGATGAGATTCAGACAGGGTTTGGTAGGACTGGAAAGATGTGGGCATGTGAGCATTGGAATGTAATACCTGATGTAATTTGCTTAGCTAAAGGTATGGCAGGGGGTTTGCCATTAGGGGCAACTTTGGCTAAAAGAGAAATCATGTCAGCCTTCAAGACTGGTGATCATACAAGCACATTTGGTGGTAATCCTCTATCATGCGCTGCCTCATGTGCAACCATAGAATACATATTGAAGGAAAAACTTGTTGAGAGGGCTGCCAATCTAGGGATGATCTTCAAAAAAAGGCTGGAGGAGATCAAAATGAATCATAAAATAGTCAGAGATGTTAGAGGTCTAGGGTTGATGCTAGGAATGGAGCTAAGGTTCGATATTAAGAATATACTGATGAAAGGCATTGAAAAAGGGTTAATAATGCTCTACTCAGGTAAGAATATTCTTCGCTTTTTGCCTCCTTTAGTAATAAGCGAGGAGCAGATTCATAAAGCTATGAGTATACTTGAATTAGTAGTATCTGAAGATGAGAGGTTGAAGATAGAAGCCAAATCTTAAGAATAAATATTTATTTGCCTAAAAAGATAGATTTTATTTGGTCCCGTGGACCCGCGGTAAGATGGGATTGTCCCGTAAGCTCAGCCTGGTAGAGCTTCCGACCCTCATCAAGGGGGAGACGCTGTAGAGGCTTGCTTTGGCAGACCTCACCAGCCTACTAGGCGCACAGAAACCGGACTGTCGCAGGTTCAAATCCTGCCCGCGGGACCTTTATCTAAGGCATTACTAGCTTTCCTCAAAGATTTTAATAACCTTCTTTTGACTCAATTTATCTTTTGTCAATAGAAAACCCACCATCCTCTTATTTATGATGGTAATGTGCACGACCGACAAGAAATTGGTTTTAAGGCTTAATCCCAAACTTAAGTAACCAGAACTTTCCTTCATTTCAACACACTACGACCGATTCTTTCAATGAGGTTACAAATATAAGATATATATAGTATGCTAGTATATAGAGGCGGGATGAAAAAAGAACTATTCAAATGGTTCTCCATCCCAATGTTCATCATCTTGATAATTTCACTCAGCTATGCGCCAATTTCTGTGAATGAAGCAACTCAAGCAGTCATCTGGACAGACAAGCAAGATTATACTCCAGGTGAAACAGTGACCATATTTGGTAGCGGTTTCTTAGCAAATTCAGATGTTACTGTCACTATTGAAAGACCAGATAGGACTATTGATACAGTTTATGCTTTGACTGATGATTTTGGCAGTTTTACATGTACTTATCAGTTGGATGGGATAGAAGGAACATATATTGTAAATGCGACAGATGGAACAAACACGGCAACAACAACATTTACAGATAAACCAACTTTCTCAATAACCATAGATACAATAAACGGATATTCATCGCCTTACCCGATACTCACAAACCCTATCCATTTAGAAGGTCATGCATCCTCAACTGATTTTCCAGGTCAACTTGAGTCATATCAGGTCCAAGTCGACTGGGGCGATGGTACAGTTGATTCGGATTCTACTGTTAGCTTTACTGTCTTAGATCTCGATGGGGATGGTCATAACGACGATTTTTCAGGGACTTGGAGTTCTTCTCCTGACCATAACTATGCATCGAGTGGAACATTCACAATCACAGTAAAAATTTATCATGTGAAACCTCCAGGCGCCGAATCTGGTGATGCAGTTGCAACAGCAACCATAACCGTCCAAGTTGGCATAACAGTCACGACTTCCCCCTCAGGTCTCAGCATAGTCGTGGACAGCGTTACCTACACCGCGCCACAAACGTTTAACTGGGTCCCAGGTTCGACGCACTCTATAGGAACGACCTCTCCGCAATCAGGCGGCACGGGAATACAGTATGTCTGGACAAGCTGGAGCGATGGAGGCGCAATTACTCACAACATCGTCGTTCCCAGCACTTCGACCACGTACACCGCGAACTTCAAGACTCAATACTACCTAACTGTGACTTCTGCTTATGATTCACCGACTGGGGAAGGTTGGTATGATTCAGGCTCAACTGCATCCTCATCCGTAACATCCCCAGTGAGTGGTGGGGCAGGTATACAATATGTAGCCACAGGATTCAGTGGAACGGGTAGTGCCCCAAGCAGTGGCTCAGGAACATCTGTGAGCTTCACGATTACCTCGCCATCGTCTATTACGTGGAACTGGAAGACTCAATATTATCTAACCGTGGTTTCAGCTCATGGTACTACTGGTGGTGAAGGCTGGTATGATTCAGGCGCAACTGCATATGCTACAGTTACACCATTGACAGTGTCTGGACCTTCTGGTGTTCAATATGTCTTTACTCACTGGAGCGGTGATGCTTCAGGCACTACCTCGCCATCAGACCCAATAATTATGAGCGGACCTAAGACTGCAACAGCAAATTGGAAGACTCAGTACTATCTGACGGTTGTTTCAGCTTATGATACTCCTACCGGCCAAGGATGGTATGATGCTGGTACTACAGCTACCTTCGATATGACGGATACGACGGTGAGTGGTGGGGCTGGTGTTCAGTATGTCTTCACTGGATGGTCGAGCAGCGATTCTGGTGGCTACACGGGTTCTGACGTCTCTCATTCCGTTACTATGAACAACCCTATAACTGAGACTGCCCAATGGAAGACCCAGTACTATCTCACCGTAACAGATAACATAAGCGGCCTCAGTGGCGTAGCTACACAAAGCGGATGGTACGATGAATGCACATACGTTACTTTAACGGCACCAGCAATCGTTCCAGTATCAACAGGCGTACAGTACAGATTTGACTACTGGGATGTTACATTCCCTATCCATATGGATGCTCCTAAGACAGCAACAGCCCACTATGTTCTTCAATACTATCTAACCGTGACTTCCGCTTATGATACTCCTGGTGGCACGGGATGGTATAATATAAGCAGTGTTGCTCACGCCACTCTAACCACTGATATTGTAAATCATGGAAACGGGACTCGAAGAGTATTCGCTTATTGGGGCGGGGATGCCTCAGGAACGAATTATCTCCAAAGCAATCCAATAACTATGGATGGACCAAAGACAGCTGTAGCGAATTGGAAGACTGAATATCAATTGACTGTTCGAACCAATGGACTTGGTACGCACATTACAAATGTCTATAATGGTACAGATGTCTTAGGGACTGCAACTGATGCCATGCCTTATACTAACTGGTTCAAAAAAGGCAGTTTGATACTACTCAACATTACAAGTCCAATTACCAATGGTTCAAAGAGATTCGTGTTCACTGAATGGTCTGGCGGTGCAACAGGTAGTGACAGGCCATACAGCATAACTATGGACACAGCCAAGGATATGACTGCTAACTACAAGACGCAGTATCTTTTAACTATTGAGACATTTGGCCTTACTGGCACTCCAAAGACGAAGGTGTATATAAATGGTACAGTTGCAGACGACGACTTCGGCGTATCAGAAATCAACGATTCCTCAACCGACGGCTGGAGGAAATGGTTCGATGCTTCAAAGAGCCAAAGCATAAACGTGGATAGCCCTGTCTATCAGGGCACGGACACAAAATACGTCTTCACGGAATGGACAGGAAGCCTCTCTGGAAGCAGTAGACCAGAGAATATTCAAATGGACGAAGTCAAGATGGTGACGGTCAACTATAAGACTCAATACCTAATGACATTCTATCAGACAGGACTTGATTCATCTGCGAGTGGAACTGTCGTTACTGTGAATGGCACATCAAAAGCCTACAGTGCTCTACCAAATGAAACTTGGGTTGACAGCGGCAACAAAATCTTCTATTCATATGAATCCATAGTATCCAGCACTACAACAGGGAAACAATTCAAACTTACTGGTGTTACAGGTCCTCTTTCGCCCATCGTTGTCACTTCACCTACAACTGTAACTGGCAACTACAATATTCAGTGGCGCGTTGGCTTCGATGCTTCAAGTAACGTCAAGTCTGATGGTTTGGGAGCCATAGTCAAGGTAGATGGGAGCGATGTGACTTTGCCATTGCCTTTCTATAAATGGGTTAATGATGGTAATCCTTTGTCATATGAATACTATAGCCCTATCTATTCTTCAAATAATCCAACAACTACTCGATACCTCTGGGATTCGACCAGCGGCACTGGAAGCGCATCTGGCCAAACAGGCCAATTTGGTTCCTTCTTCGTAACATCATCAGCGAATGTTACGGCTGTCTACAAGACTCAGTATAGGGTAAAGATCGATTGGACGGGACTAGATGCTTATGCTACTGGCAAAGTAGTTAATGTCACCATTGGAGGCACCCCAAACATTAAGAACGCAGGTGACTCCTTCTTTGACGAATGGATTGATGAAGGCACAACTGTCAAGTACACTTACGAGGATATCATTAGCTCAAGTATAACAGGTGAGAGGTACAAACTTGACTATGTTACTGGTAACTCCACGAACGCTTCTTATTACTTTGGCCCGATTTCAGGTTCAATAAACGAGACAAGCAACTATAAGACTCAATACAATCTAACGATTACAGCTTCAGACAACGTTAGATCGGATGGAGATGGGACGATAGTTACAGTTGATAGTGCAGACAAGATAGGGTCCGATCTGCCCTTCACAGAGTGGCTTGATGCTGGAACCCCGGTCAGTTACAGCTACAAGTCGCCAACCGTACCTAGCAGTTCTGATCCAACAGGTACTCAGTATAGATTTGACCATGTTATGGTAAACTCGACGACTAGTTCATCATACAGTGGATCGTTCAACATCAATGGACCGACTACTGTTACAGGGTACTATGTAACCCAGTATCTGCTAACTATAAACACCAACGGACTACCTTCTGCATATCCTACGAACATCTATCTTGGTGACTTATCGGTCGGCACAGCATCAGATAGTTCGCCTTTCACTAAATGGTTCGATGAAAATGATCTGACTGGGACTATAGGTGTAGATGGAATAGTTTCTGGAGCAACTGGAACTCGGTACGTCTTTACAGAATGGGATGAAGACTCCTCCACCAATAATCCAAGAGCATCTGAAAACATGAATGAACACAAGACCTTCACAGCAGACTACAAGACACAGTATCTGTTGACCATTAAGACTAACGGTCTTCCTTCCCCCTATGTCTCACAGGTTTACGTTGGAGGGACGGCAACAGCAGACGATTATGGTGCCTCGTCAATAAATGATGCTTCAACTGATGGATGGAGGAAGTGGTTCGATGCTTCACCCTCTGAAACAGGAACCATAGGTGTTGACTCGTCTATTGATGGAGCTACTGGTACCAGATATGTCTTTAAGGACTGGAGCGATGAAACAACTGCTAATCCCTATGCAAGTTTAGCCCTGACTGGACCTCTCACTTTGACAGCCAACTACAAGACTCAATACCAGATTACTGTCACAGCCAGTCCAAGTGAGGCTCTAGGAGGAACGTTCAATGTTACCTACACTCAATGTGGAACTACCCACACTAAAGAATCACATATAACAGATTGGACTGAATGGGTTGATGCTGGTACTAGCATAACAGTAAGCGACTCTCAAGACATCATCGATGTCTCTTCTGACACAAGGTACAAGTTTGACTATTATGATCCATCAGCCAGCGTCACAATGGATCAAGCCAAAACCATCACTCTAGTCTACAAGACCCAGTACTATCTGACTGTAAAGACAGAACCATCTGGTTTAACTCCAGCACCAACCCCGACCAGTGGTTGGTTTGATGAAAACGATGATGTTACCGTAACTGCGTACAGCGTCACTGGATACAACTTCCTTTACTGGGATGTTGATGGAGTATCTCAGGGTATCGGGGGCAACTCAATTACTGTATATATGGATGAACCTCATACAGCAACTGCCCAATATGGGATAACACCAGCACAAGAATACTACTTAACAGTGAAGACTGATCCAGAAGGCTTAGTCATTATTCCAGAAGAAGGATCGTATGACGAAAGCACATCTGTTGAATTAACGGCACCAGCAACCGTTCCAGTTTCATCAGGCGTAAGGTACAGGTTTGACCATTGGGATGTTGACGGAACATCACAAGGTACTGGAGACAACCAAATTACTGTACACATGGACGTTGATCATATAGCGACAGCCAACTACGTCCTACAGTACTACCTAACTGTGACTTCAGCCCATGATTCTCCGACTGGTCAAGGTTGGTACGACTCAGGTTCTAGTGCCACTTTCAGCATAAGCCTCACGACAGTTTCTGGAGGTGCTGGCACTCGATATGTGTTCACAGGATGGGTAGGCTCATACACTGGTTCTGATACCTCACACTCCGTTACAATGAATAAACCTATAACAGAGACTGCCCAATGGAGGACCCGATACTATCTGACCGTTACATCGGCCCGTGACACACCTAGTGGTGCAGGATGGTATGATAGTGGTGCAACAGCTCACGCAACTCTTACTAATGGTATTGTCTCTGGTGGCACTGGAACTCAGTATGTGTTCACTGGTTGGAGTGGCGATGCTTCTGGAACTGGCTTGACTAGCAACCCGATAACAATGAATAGACCAAAGACCGTAACAGCAAATTGGAAGACGCAGTACTATCTAACTGTTTATTCTTTCCATGACTTCCCGACTGGAAAAGGCTGGTACGATTCTGGATCTACAGCTTCTTCATCTGTGAAGTCTCCAGCCAGCGGCGGAGCTGGCATACAGCATGTAGCCACAGGATTTGTAGGGACAGGAAGCGCTCCAAGTAGTGGCTCAGGAACATTTGTGAGCTTCACGATTAACTCGCCATCATCGATCACATGGAACTGGGAGACCCAGTATTATTTGACTTTGGCTACCTATCCTTCAGGTGTAACGACTCCGTCTGGAGCAGGATGGTACGACATAGGAACTTACGCTTCGATATTCACTGAAGAGTACGTAAACATAATTCCCGGTTCTTCACGATGCCGCTTTAATGGATGGACAGGTGAAATAACCGAAACATCATCGACATCTACCACAGTTCTGATGGATGAGGCTAAGACCGTAACAGCAAATTATATGGTCCAGTACCTAGTCGCCTTCTATCAATCAGGCGTAGACTCAGACTTCCTAGGAACAGTAGCCATCATAGCTGGAAACAATTACGGACAATCAGCGTTAAGCACTGGCGTCAAACTCTGGACTGACAGTAGCTCTTCGATTTCGTTTACGTACTATACACCGCTCACATCCGGCTTGGGCAAGAGGTATGTTCTTTTAAGTGTAGATCGATCATCCCCGCTCACAGTTACGGCATCCACAACTGTAACTGCTACCTACAAAACAATTTCTCGTATTAATCCAACAGTCATATTGACTCCAAGCTCTCAATCTGGCGTAGCGGGTTCAACATTGACTTACACATTATCTATAACTAACAATGATGATCCATCATTTGGATCTTCAGAATTCTCTTTGACATGTTCGGTTCCTTCTGGTTGGACTGCTTCTTTGAGTAAGACTTCTGTTATAATAGCTCCAGGGTCAACAGACTCTTCTGCTACATTATCAGTAACTTCATCTTATTCAGCATCGATAGGAAATTACACTGTTTCTGTTACAGCGACCAATACAGGAGCAACAAGTTACCAAGGAATAGGCTCAGCAACTTATTCTGTTGTATCAGAGGTACCTACTGTTGAATCTGCTGCTATGTCTGTTGCACTTTCCACATTCGCAACGCTCGGGATCAGTGGAGCGGTTGGAAAGGGCTTACTGAGTAGACTTGAGGCAGACTTCGAGATAGAGAGAGAAGTAGGCATCAAGCAACGAATACGGAGAAGATGGGAAATGATTCATCTTACTACTACTATTCTCATAGTTGGATCTGCCTTGTTCTACGGGCATGCAGAGACTATAAACGAAATGAGTTCACATGTTGAATGGGGAGAGATTGTCCAAGAAATGGGCTTACTTCTCGTTCAGATTATGATTTTGGCTTCAATTGTTTTAGTTATTAGCTATGTTGCTAGACTTATCATTGCACGCTACCTTAGAGCTAAAATTGAATATAAGTTGTGGATTTTTGGAGTATTTTCGCTCTTTATAACTACATTATTATTCAAGGCTCCCTTTGGAGCCCCAGGCAAGGTAAATGTAACGAAGGATACACCTCATGACGTAAGAGGAATACTCTCTCTATTAGTCATATTAGTTGTTATCGCTACCTCCGGGATACTTTACATGTTACTTGTATTAGGGTATCCGACAGAAATCGGCGTCTACTACGGTCTTACGCTGGCAACCTGTAGCGCTATTCCCGTAAAACCTTTGGCAGGACACGCGATATATCATTATAATAAGATCTTATCCATAATCTTACTAATAGTTTGCTACATTCTGTTTTTCCTCTACGTAGTTTAAGAGGGGAGAAGGCTATGAAGTGATCCCATCTACTAAAAAGCACGAAGGCATGCATAGAAGAGAAATTCAATTAAAATATGGTAATGAATTTATTTAAGACTTTATGAAATCGGACGATAGAAATTATTAACATTCATATGCCTATTATGACAATAGTTGCTTCATACTTGACAAGACTTCTTGTAGGCTTCTATGAAATCTAATGCGAACTTGTCAGCATGCTTCTCGGTGCCTCTATGCTCATTACCAAAATATCTGAGATGATGGTAAAATTCGTGCAGAATTGTAAAAGGGTCATAAAGATACTCTCGCTTTGCAACTAAGATTTCTTTTCTTTTTCCCGAGTAAGCTGCTCTTATCCCTTTCGAGCGACCCTTGAACACTCCCACCTTAATCTTGGGCTCATCGACATGAAAATGCCTACAAAGAAGTGCTATGGCTTTCTCAGGCTGAGCATCCAGTATAGTTGCTACGATCATGGCCTTAAAGTAGTCGTTAGGCTCTGAAGTCATGAATCGTGACAATCTCACAACTGATATTTTACTTTATCAATTAACTGTTTTAACCATAACCCTTAGCTTCTTGGTGCGATTATCATAACAAATCTTCTATTGGTATGTCTTGGTATCTCCCATCAGGCAAGGTTCTTCTGATAGATATCGGCAAAGCCTTAGCCTCCAGTTCAGCTATGGCAAGGGAGATAGGATCTTTTATGTTAGGAGGTATGGGTATGAAAGGAGGTGCGCCAAGAGCAAGTTGAAGGGCACGAGCTCCGATGATCCTTGCCCTCTCAAACCTAGTGAGCCTAGGAGGACCTATAGTAACCTTCTTAACAGTAACTTTCTCACCCTTCTTTTTATCTAAAGGAGCTTTTGATATGGACACTGCCAATGTTCTCTTAAAACCAAAATAAAATGGCAAATAAAGTTTTTGGATTTTTTAATAATTAAATTTTGATAGATAGAAATTTAAATGTAATATTGATAAATGATATGATTATCTATCCATGAACTCAAAGACTTCAGTCTCTAAGCTAAGCATCACAATAGAAGTTTATGGAAAAGGAAGGGCTGAAGGAGAGGTCTTTCGCCATCTTGCCCCAATTACCTTAAACTCTTTGTTAAGGAATATTCCTTTACAGGGAAGAGCTGTTAGGTTCAAAGACCAATTTATTTACATAACTTCAGGAATCATTGCTGGCGTGGAGAAGGCAAGAAAGAGTTTTCAGAAGGGAGAGATAGGATTTTTATCATCAAATGGAGCTTTATGCTTCTTCCTTGAGAATTGTGAGGTGGCTATGCCTATAAATCCCCTAGGCAAAATCACTTCTGGATTAGATGTACTTATGAAGGCAGGAGCAGGAGATGTTATCTCTATTAGTATCAGCTAGATGATGTAAGCATGTATACGTAATGCCCACTATACCCTCCAAACTTCTTTAAAATTCCCTTAGCCTCTAAAGACCTTAAAAGTGCAGATGCCATCGATGCTCTCACATTAAGAGCCTTTGCAGTATTATGAACTGTAATGGCTTTTATAGGTCCAAATATCTTTATGGCTTGATTTTCATCTATCTTTGGCATGGCTATATCCTTCTTTACCTTTTGAGGAGCCTTTACATCTTTCTTTTCTTGCTTTTTTGTAGCTTGCCCCTTTTCAGCTTGTGAAAGAGATTTTTTCTTAGTGCCACCCATAGCTATCATCAATCTAATAAAGAATACTTACAAATAAATCTATTCTAGATGTAAACTTATACTATTTATACCAGTCTAAACTCTCTTCTATGTAATTTATAAAAGAAGAGAAGAAATCCTTTATCTCATCACTCATGCTAGTCTTAGCAATCAAATTCTTGGCAACTTCTGCATGTCTTTTTGACTCTTCCTTAGCAAACTTAAGAACCTCAGTCCTTCTAATAACTTGCTTTATAGATTCAAGTTCAGCGTTTTTGATGTATCTTTTATGCATAACATCATCCAGCAATTTTAATTCATCCTTGCTTGCTCTTTTTTGCATGAGTATTATGTGAAGTGGCTTCTTCCCAAGGATAAGGTCTCCTCCAGGCTTTCTCCCATACTGCTCTTTTGTGGCAAAAGTGTCTATTATATCATCTTGAATATCAAATGAATAGCCAATATTAGTAGCAGCATCTCTTAGCAGTTTTATATCATGCTCAGGAGCATTACCAAGGATAGCTCCAATAAGAATAGATGCTCTAAATAGTGATGCAGCCCTCTTATGAGCCATTTTAGACCACTCAATAGCATTAGGATAAGTACACTCAAATAGCAAATCTAGTATCTGGCTCTCATTAACTTCACAGTAACCTTCTATAAGCAAGCTCAAAGCTTTATCTATCTTTTCGATAGAGAAACCAGACCTTGATATGCATTGTAATGCTAGAGCAAAGATCAAATCACCAGTAAAGATGGCTATCCCTTCCCCAAACCTTCTATCATAGCTTGTAAAGAGCTTATGAAAAGAGTTCCCGCCTCTTCTAAACTTATCCTTATCAACAAGATCGTCATGAACAAGTATGCAATGCCTGTAAAGCTCAATTCCAATACATACATTTAATATATTCTCATCTATTTTTCCTGTATATCCCTTATAAGACAATAGAGTGCTGCAAGAAGCAAGCCTCTTTCCTTTCCTAAGGGAGTATTCACGAATATTATCATATAATTCTCCTATAAATGGATGATAATTCTTTGCATTTTGGATCAGATCAGAGAAATATCTCTCAAGTTTTCGCTCAATTATTGAACCGTAATGGTCTAATAACTTCTCCCATTCCATATTTTACCATCCATTTTCTGTTAAAGAGCTTTATATACACGCACTTGCGCTCATTCAATTGTATACAAATTAATGGTTTTTCCCCATTTTTGTTTTAGTTGTAGCCTTAGCTTTTTAGATTTTAGATATGACCACCATAGAATGTCAAAAATCCTTACTTTCGTCAAACCAAGGTTATTTTCAGAGATATCTTTAAAAACCTTGTCTAGATTTTGCCAGTTATCGCCTTCTTTTAGGTTATCATAGTAATCAATGAAAATTTCTGGGTTCCCCTCTGTCCATTGTTCATTGATTTCTTGATACTCGTCCTTGTATAGATTATCAATCATTGGAATGATCTCTGGATGAAGTGTATGTAGAATCTTTGTAGCTTTTGAAAAGCCAATTCCTTTGATTTCCAATAATTTCTTAATAGTCTTCCTATTGAGATCCCTGATGTAATTATTTCTCTTGTCAATATCTAGGTCTAAAAACTTATCGAGACTATAATCGAATATGTTCAAATTCTTTGTTTCTTCAGTTACATACTTGCATCTTGGAAGGAGATTTTTTACTATGCGTGCGCCAATTTTATTTACATCCTCAATTTTTCTCTTTTCAATGGGGATGAGGTCGTAATTAGCATAAAAGTCGCTTTGAAAACAGTAGGATTCAACTAAAGCAACTGGGTCGAAGACTTCGAAAGATATTTTTGAGAATAGAAGAAACTTCATTTTATATCCCATTTTTCACTTGTTGTTTAAATATATAAGTTTTCAAGTAGGACTCAAACTGCAAAACAACTTTCTCTAAGCCCCATCTCTTATTCTACAAGATTATTTTAAACGGCTTTATATTATATTGGTAAATAGATCAAGGAGTAAGAATATTGTCATCTAAAATACATTCAGAATTAGTGAGAATAGATGAGCTAATCAAAGAGCCTTACGTGAACGTGCTATGCTACCCTAAGCCTGATGTTAACACTGCTATTGAAAGAATTAATGAGCTCAAACTTCTAAAAGTCAAAAGCATCTTGTTTGAAGGGAAGACAAAGATAGGAAAGCTAGGAGTAGTTGGGAAAGGTTGTGTAAGCATAGTTGTTAAAGCTATAACTGATTTTGGTATCTTCGCTCTAAAGATAAGGAGAATGGATGCAAATAGAATTTCCATGAAAAGAGAGGCTGAGATGCACTTAATGGCTAACTCTGTTAATGTAGGTCCAAAGCTTTTCGGAGTAACAGAAAATTTTCTTCTCATGGAGTTTATAGAAGGCTATAGCATCTTAGAATGGTTAAAGAGAATAGAAGAGCAAAGCATTGAAAGAGTTAGAAAAGTCCTTAAAGAGCTATTGGATCAGTGCTACGCTTTGGATAAATTAGGTTTAGATCATGGAGAGTTAAGCGATCTGAAAAAGCATGTAATAATATCTGAAAAGCCTGTGATAATAGACTTCGAGAGCGCTAGCATAAGTCGAAGGGTTGCAAATTTGACTAAAATAATACAATACTTGTTCATAGGAGGACCTATGGCAAAGAAATTAAGGCAAATATTAAGTATAGAGGATGAAAAGATCATCATAAATTCAATAAAGGATTATAAGGAAGAAAAGGATCAAGAGAACTATCTAAAGCTCCTATCTTGGCTAAATTTAGTTTCGTAAGACTCTATCATTAATTTTTACTCTACTTGAACCCTCTCTTTCTTGGCAACTTCTCCTGCTCTTTCTTTCACCTTTTCTCTAATTTCATTTAGCCTCTCTATCCTCTTATCCAAGATGCTCTTGATTGCACTTAACATCTCTATCCTTGCGTTTATGAGATGCTCAGCAGGCTCAGCATAATTTTTTGGCAATGTTTCTATGAAAATCTTATCAAAAGTTTCTGAAAAGGGTAATACCATAAGCTTTGCTATGCCTCTGACAATATCATCAATAGCCCTCTCCCTTTCGCTCATAATCATCAACAAAACTGATATGTAGCTCATCACTTAAAAGCTTAGCTCTTGAGAGTTTCATTCGAAGAGTAGCTGTGGGAAGTGGTATAACTTTGACTACATCTCCAACTTCTGTACTCACTTTGACTAAGAGCTCATCCCCTATTCTCTCAACATCATTTATCCCCTCTTTGCTTGTAAAGGGGACTCTCACTATTAGCGTTAGCTCTTTTTCTTTGCTGACGATCTTGAAGAGAGAGCCCTTAAAGTAAACCTTAGTAGGATCTTCATTACTAAATAGTTCATCCCCACTTCTCTTCAACATCTCAATACCTTTTAGCTCTGAATCGAAGAGCATCAACTTCTTTATTGGCAGAGGATAGAAGCTTGCCTCAGCCTCTGATAGGCACTTTTTCTGAAGTTCTATCCATTTGCTAAAGTATGGGTCGCTCACTTTTTCTGGCATGACCTTGTTGATGATGGCTAAATCTACATTTATCCCATGGAGGCTTGAGAGCATCAAAGTCCTTCTCGTATTTTCAATGCTGAAAGCATCAGGGTTCGCTATTAGCCTTAAGCTCGTAGTATCAGCATCTTTAAGAATATCTCCCAACTTTTCAAGCCTCTTTATTAACTCCACCTCAGATTTGAAGACCTCTTTTTTTGGCATAGGCAGCCCTATGATAGGCTCTATGGCTCTTGCTATGCCTGCTATTGAACCTACCAGGCTTATCAGCTTTCTACTTATGCTTCCAAAAAGTTTAGGAAAATATAGGTATCTGAGAGCTTCTCCAGATGGGACTGTATCAAGGATTATAACATCAAACTGCTTCTCTTTTGCTGCCAATTCTTCGATCTTGAGGAGAGCGAATAGATGAGTCATTCCTGGCAATGAGGCTATCTCATAAGCTAGAGTCTCTTCTATTCCTTTGGCAGAAAGAAGAGATGTTAGCCACTCCTGAATTACAGCATAGTTCTTCTGCATTTCTTTAATTGGATCTATCTGAGTTGCCCACAAGCTCTCAGATACCTTCGTTGGCAAATCCGTTATCCTCTTCTCTAAAGCATCTCCTAATGTATGGGCTGGGTCAGACGATATTATGAGAGTCTCATATCCTATGCTTGCAGTCTTCAAACCTGTAGCGCAAGCTATTACGGATTTTCCTGTTCCTCCTTTACCTGTGTAAAGTATAACTCTCAAATTGAGACCTCTTTATCTACAGTACTCTTAGCATTCTATTGTCCTTTAGCCTTTTATGTTTTTATTTGGAATCTATAGCATCTTTTTGTAGTTTGGTGCTCCGGCCTAGCTTTAAATATCGGTTTAAATTATCAGGGTTGCCTATTTGCTTGACTTAGGTATTCCTATCCATTTTGGGGTCCTATTCATGTATTTCCGATAGGCGTCGCCATAACTCTCGAGACAGAGCCGTTCTTCAGGAATGGCAACGAGATGGCTCAAAATCATCAGTGCAATCGACAGCAACAAGAAAACCCATGAAGCCGAAGCTATAGTCACCCCTATAATTATTAGAATCTGTCCGAGATACATCGGATGTCTTGAATAGCGATATGCTCCTTTGGTAAACGGCTCACCATGTGGAGTAGTAGCGATGTTCACGATAGCTACTATAAAGATAAGCAACCCTACTAGATAAATGGGAAGACCTACGTAGAACCATGCCATCCCCAATTGTAACGGCAGGAAGACAGAGTATATGAAGGCGAGAACCAGAATGAGGAAAAAGCCGTACCAGATTCTCTTCTCATTCTTCGTATAAATAGGAGTTGCCATCTTCTTCATTATATCCCCCATTCCTACCACTTTATCAATTAGGAGAAACAGAAGAGGATGTAACGGAAAATAGAGCATGAAAATCCAAGCGTTCCATAAACCTAATTCAAATTCTGGTACAAGTGACATGATTTCTCTCCTTATGGTTCACTTTCCCCGCTTCAATTATAGTTACTCTTGCTTTTATATTTTCGTCGATGGAAAACTTACAGCAAAATCGATCTAGGTCCACATCAGTACGAGCTTGAATTGACACTTTGACTCCCTTACCATATACCTTTCTTTGGCGCAATCAAGACCACTTATCTGAACTCCCACTCTCAGTAGGGGATCTCCTACACGGCTATGCGCTTTGTTTCTTTAACATGCTGGTTTTGACGTCTAAAGGAAACGTTTGAGGAAGCCTTATACTTAAAATATCCACAAAACGAGCAGAAAAACACGAAATAAGTTGGTGCTCCGGGCGGGATTTGAACCCGCGATCAGTGGCTATGGGTAAAAAATCCCCGCTCAAGCTCGAAAGGCCACTATGCTTGTCCGGGCTACACCACCGGAGCACAAAGTTGATTTGATAAGAAGATATTTTATCCTTTTGGTATCATTTGAATATTATTCCTGTCTCTTTAGACCAAAAAAGTAAATCCAACTCATCCATAGGTATGTTTATTCTCTTTGAAAACTCTTTCATCTTATCTTCAATATTAATATATACCTTTTTAGTAATAGATTTTGGAATCTCACTGATAACACGATATTCCTTAAGATTTTTTAATATATGCCTATCTAATATAGCCAAATCTTTGCCAAGACCTATGTTTCTTAAAAAGTGGCTAGCTTCTTTCATCCCAATTCCCAAAATTTTCTCTACTAACCATTCTCTCAATTTGAATAAATCATCAAAAGATAGAATCTTATCTTTTATCCTCAATTCATAATCTTCAGTGAAGAATCTCCTTGCACTCACAATATACTTGGCTTTATTATCTCCAAATCTTATAGCATTCAAAAAGGGTCTTATCTGCTCTTCATTGCCTTTAAACAAAAGACCATTTCTCATCAACGATGATACAATATCCCAGCAAGTTGTAGCTTTTGATTGTGGTGTGCATAGACAAAAGGCAAGCTCAGCAAATAATCTCTCATCAGATTCATTTAACATTCCTTTAAATTCTGAAATTCTCCTTTGAATTTCATCCTTCTTTATTTGATAGGCTTTGATTAATTGGTCTAAATCCTTTCTCATAAGGACATCTTTGTTTTCTTATTTAAAACTTTTAATTTTTTAAAGTTTCTGAGTAAAAGCAATATTAAACCTTTGTCATCGACTTCTTCACATTCAATAGTAGAAATATAGCAACAATTTGAGTTAAAAGGGCATAGGCTACCACAGCAATGCTAGGGATTCTATAATCCATAAAACTACCATATATTGTACCACTAGCCAAAAAGCCAAGCCCATAGGCTGTATTAAATAATCCATAAGCCTTACCTCTTGAAGTTAGAGGCGCCAAATCTGCCACTGCTGCTCTATATATTGACTCTTGCATCCCTAAAACTAAGCCAAAGAATACAGATGCAGCTACAAGCATTAAAAGCTGATTACTTAACAAGGCAAGTATAGGTGGAAGTGTAGAGAGGATAAATGGCATAAAGAGAACTTTGACACCAGCTCTATCGTAAAAATAGCCTGAAATCAATGCTATAGGTGCGTCAATACCCTGAACAACCAAGTAAAGAACTGGAACGATCCATTGCTGATGAATAGGTTGTAAAATTTCAGAAGCTTTGAAGAGTATGAGTGAAATGTGGATCAATCCAATTGTATTGAGAGTTACAGCAATAGTATAAATATAAAAGGATTTAGTCAAACCTTGCTTTTCTTCGACTCTTGTTTCTGCATATGTCTGGCCTCTAACTCTCTTATACGTATAACTCAGTGCTAATAACATAACAAAATAAGGTATGATCATGAATTTGAACACATTTGAATAATCATTTTTTGTATATAGCATGAGAACTACCACAATTAAAGGACCAAGTATGGCACCAATTTGATCTAAGAATTCATGTATCCCGAAGGCTTTTCCTGACCCTATACCCTTGCTAACTACAGATAGAACTGTGTCTCTTGAAGGCGACCTGACAGCCTTTCCAAACCTCTCTACAAGCACGAGTAGGGCTATTACTTCCCATCCCCACGAAAAAGCCATAAGAGGAACTGCGATAATCAAGCCATAACCTGCAAATATGAAGAACCAGTAAGCCTTTGTGGTGTCTGCAAGAATACCACTAACAAGCCTCATAGCGTAGCCTAAGAACTCTCCTAAGCCAGTAACTAGGCCTACAAAAAGCGCTGGTGCTCCAAGAAAATTAAGATAGTCTGGTATGATTCCTCTTGACCCCTCATAAACCAAATCACCCATAAGGCTCACTATGCCAAGGAGGAGAATCGCCACATACGCTGCTTTAATCCTGATCAGTTTTGAAGGGGCCATCCATTTTTAGCGATGATACAGCATTATATAGGTTTAAATTATTCTTATTAAACGCAAAAACTCTCTCATCATTTTTATTCAATATCGGAAGCTTAGCGCTCTGAAATCTGTCTTCAAAATATTTTTTATTTTAAATCGTATTTGCTCGATGCAACAAGTGGGTGACGATGTCCTTTTATTACACCCGTGGCTCTGAGCTTCAGTAATTAGGCAGAATTCCGATAATGTAAAGTTTAGCTCAAATATAACTTAAAATCTAAATAGTACTATCTTAGATTCTTTTTAGGGCCCGTAGCTCAGCTTGGTAGAGCAACCGGCTCATAACCATTTGGGTAGATACCGGTTGGTCATGGGATCGAAGCCCATCGGGCCCACTAAAAACTTAGGAAGATTTGATTGAAGAGAGATATAAGAACTAGAGGCTAAAAAATCTAACATCATCAAGCACTTTATCATCTTAAAATTTCTACTCACTCTGAATATTTTTTATTGGATGCTTCTCAAGCTCATCTACCAATAGAGGCAAGAATACACCTACATCTGATACTATACCAGCTGCTTGAGCAGTACCTCTATCCATAAGCTTTGTAGTAACTGCAGGGTTTATGTCAACACATACTACTTTTATAGTTGATGGTAAAAGGTTACCGACAGCTATTGAGTGCAAAGTTGAAGCAAGCATTACAACCAATTTTGCACCTTTAAGAAGTTCTTTATACCTCTTCTGAGCTTTTACTGTATCTGTTATAACATCAGGCAATGGTCCATCATCACGAATAGAGCCAGCAAGGGCGAATGGCACTTTATTCACAATACATTCATACATTATCCCTTTTTTTAATACTCCTTTCTTCACAGCCTCTGATAAAGAGCCAGCCTTCATTATCTCATTTATGGCTACAAGATGATTTCTGTAGCCTTTAAGTGAAGTCGCCCCATCTTCTATGCTCATCCCCAAAGATGTCCCAAAGAGGGCATATTCTACATCATGAACAGCCAAAGCATTGCCTGATAATAGAGCATCCACATAGCCTAGCCTTATCATCTTTGCAAAAGAAGGAGCAGCACCTGTGTGAACTATTGCAGGACCTGCCACAACAGCTATCTTTCCACCCTTGACCTTTATCTCATAAATATCTCTTGCTATCTGCCTAACTATAGAAACTGATGGCTTCTCAGAGGACGCCTTGCTAGCCATAAACTCGAATAGAACAGCACCCTCTCTTGGTCTCTCAGGAGGCTTGACTTTTATACCATCCTCACCAACTACAATAAAATCGCCACGCTTTACCTCACTTATGAACTTACATCTTGCTGAATTCATTTCCTTATTTACAACAATAACTTTGTCCATCATCTGATCGTAAACTTCTATCCACTTGCCATTTATCAAGATCGATGTAGGATGGGAGGTAGTTGAATAGAAATCATCGGGCAAGACTTTATCAGCAGGTGCTGGAACAAGCTTGGCTTCATTTATCCTTGGAGAGTAAGCTCCTAAACGGTATAGCTCTTCTAACAATACATTAAGATGATTTTCATCTCTCCCCTTCACTATTAACTTAGCATAACTATAGTCTTGCTTTCTCTTGCCTATTCTAAACTCTATTACCTCGAAGTCTCCGCCTAGATCCATTATCCTATCAAAGATCTTCGTTAATATCATAGAATCTATTAGATGGCCCTCTACCTCTATCTCTTGCTCAAATGTGTCCTTTTTAATTTTGAATGAGGAATGGAAAGGAATCGCCTACCATAACACTCCCTCTTATTTGTATATTTGTCAAATAACCCTATTTATTATTTTAATTTAAACGATCTAGAAAAACGATTTATTAGACTTCTTGTTATACAAATAATGGTTAATATATGTCAAGTGTAAAAATTCAGGAAATTCGTAAAAGAGATGGAAGAATAGTCAAATTCGAGGCTGACAAGATAGCTAATGCTATAGCTAAGGCTTTCATTGCTGTAAATCATGAGGATGGAGAAGAAGCAAAAAAGCTTTCAAATCAAGTCGTAGCTATTATTGAAGAGAGATTTAAGGGAAAGATTCCTCATGTTGAGAACGTACAAGATATAGTTGAGGAGACTCTCATAAGGAATGGTTACGCTGATGTAGCAAAAGCTTACATTCTATACCGAAGGAAGCGCACTGAAATTCGAGAAGCAAAGAAGTTCTTTGGAGTGGCTGATGATCTGAAGCTCTCTGTCAACGCTGTAAGCGTACTCGAAAGAAGATATCTTCAAAAGGACATGGAGGGTAAAGTCATTGAAACCCCAAGACAAATGTTTGGAAGGGTAGCTAAAACTGTAGCTGCTGCTGACCTTTTATACAATAAGGCAACAGATGTGGAGAGCATCGAAGAAGAATTTTATAGACTAATGGCTAGCCTCGAATTCATACCTAACTCTCCAACTCTTATGAATGCCGGAACAAGAATTGGGCAGCTTTCAGCCTGCTTTGTACTACCAGTAGAAGATTCTATGCAGAGCATATTTGATACTCTAAAGTATGCAGCATTGATTCATCAATCAGGAGGGGGGACTGGCTTCTCCTTCTCTAGATTAAGACCGAAGGGAGACATAGTAGGCTCCACAAAAGGCATAGCATCAGGTCCTGTTTCTTTCATGCGTATATATGATGCTGCAACAGACGTAATCAAGCAAGGAGGTAGAAGAAGAGGAGCAAATATGGGCATCTTAAGAGTGGATCATCCAGATATAATCGAGTTCATAACAGCCAAGTCGAAGGAAGGTTTTCTTACAAACTTTAACATATCTGTAGCTATCCCTGATAGTTTCATGAAGGCTTTGGAGAGAGACGATGAGTATGAATTGATAAATCCTCGCACAAAAGAGCCTGTAAATAGGCTCAAGGCTAGTAATGTCTTCAACTTAATAGTAACTATGGCTTGGGCTACAGGTGACCCTGGAGCCATATTCATAAATACAATAAATCGTTACAATCCTACTCCCAATATTGGGGAGATAGAAAGCACAAATCCATGTGGTGAGCAGCCATTATTGCCCTATGAATCTTGTAATCTAGGCTCCATAAATTTGTCAAAGATGGTCAAGGATGATATTTTATGGGATAAGTTAAGGTATACAATTCGTGCCTCAGTTCATTTTCTTGATAATGTAATAGATGTTAACAAATATCCATTACCTCAAATAGAGATTGTAACAAAAGCCAACAGAAAGATAGGACTAGGAGTAATGGGCTTTGCAGATATGCTCATAAAGCTTGGTATACAATATGATTCAAAGGATGCTTTAATGATAGCTGAAAAGGTTATGAGCTTCATCTCTAAAGAAGCCATGGAGAAATCTGTAGAATTGGCTGAAGAGCGAGGCTCATTTCCTAACTTTGAGGGAAGCTTATGGGAGAAAAGAGACTTTAAAATGATTCGTAATGCCACTGTAACTACAATTGCCCCAACAGGCACAATTTCTATAATTGCTGGTTGTTCTGGCAGTATAGAGCCTTTGTTCGCAGTCTCCTTTGTAAGAAATGTTCTAGAAGGGACAAGACTCTTAGAAGCAAACTCTATATTTGAAGAAATTGCAAAGAAAAGAGGGTTCTACAGTGAGGGCTTAATGATGGAGATAGCAAAGAAAGGCTCCATCCAAGAGATTGAAGGGATTCCAGAGGATGTTAAAAGATTATTTGTAACAGCATTAGATATAGAGCCTGAGTGGCATGTAAGGATGCAGGCAGCCTTTCAGAGATACACAGATAATGCTGTCTCAAAGACTATTAACTTACCACACAATGCTACTGTAGAGGATGTAAGAGATGCCTATCTTTTAGCCTACAAGCTCGGTTGTAAGGGCATAACTGTATATAGATATGGTAGCAAGAAAGAGCAAGTCCTATACCTGAGCTCAGTTCTTGGTGTAGAGAGAGGCGAGACTTTAGAATATGTTAGCGCTGACTCTGAATATTCTGGAGGTTGCCCTACTCCTTATTGTGGAACAATCTAAAAAGCAAAACTTAAAGCTATGAATACAATTCTTGCTGAATGGCTAGCCGCCGTAGCTCAGCGTGGTAGAGCAACTGATAATGTAAGCTGAGGCTGTTAATCCACGCAGGGACCAGTTGGTCGTCGGTTCAAGTCCGACCGGCGGCGCCATAAAGATTCTTACCTATCTTTAAAGCTATTTAGGAACATTAAAGTTCTTTTATTCTAATTCTTCAGGCAGTCCTGTATTAAGAGTTTATCATGGTGATTTTAAACCTACTTTCAGAAAATCTATTTGAATAGCAAATAACAAGGGTCTAACGACGAGCTTGAGTAACATTCGGCTAAGGTATGCTGGCTTAATGGCTTATGGTACAAGAATAATGAGCATCTTTACTGGTCTTATGTTCTCTATAATAGTCACAAGGCGCCTAACAGAGGCAGACTTTGGAATCTGGCAAATTGTAGGATTAATGGCAAGCTACGTCTTATTTCCTGCTTCGATCTCTAACTATTGGATAACTCGGTACATTGCAAGAGGTGTAAAAGTTGCAAAGACTGGGTTAATTATGAACTTGACCATTGCCCCTATTGCCTCTATAGCTTACATTCTTGCATCTATCCCTATAGCCCAAAGAATACAATCGCCTTTAGCATACTTTCTTGTAGCAGGGATTCAAATTATCCTTTACTATGCTATATCAACTTTAGAATCTATTGCTCAAGGTATAAGACCAGAGGTTCAGAGTTATGGATTCTTTGTCTTCGAAGTTGCAAAAGTAGTATTGGCTATATGGCTTGTAATGGAGTCTAGACTAGGAGTAATTGGTGCCATACTTGCCATAACTTTTGCTCAAATAGCCCAGATATTCTTATTAGCTTTTATGATAAAGGATGCAATGATTGGTAACTTCGATAAGGAATTGGCTAAGAGATGGCTCAAAGTCTTTTGGCTTCCTATATTTGGCTCATTACCAAGAATCTTATATAGTTTCGATGGGCTTATAGTCCCTGCGCTCACAGGTTCGCCTATACCTTTAACATACTTTAAAGTTCCAGACATAATAAGCACTATTGTTACATATTCAGGCCTCTTGGCTATAGCCCTCTATCCAAAGTTGCTAGGAGGAGGAGGTAAAAGAGATGTTGAGGCATCGATTAGATTTGTGCTAATGTTTGGCATCCCTATGAGCTTTGGAGCCTTTGTACTGGCACGCCCTCTGCTCTACTTGCTTAACCCAACTTATGCCGACTTACTATGGATATTGAGGGCAATGATCCCTGCATCATTGATCTTCACTCTATCAGGAATTTTTGGCACAATCTTGGTTGGGACTGAAAAAGTAGAGTTGAATGTCAACTATAAATTCAAGGATTTTATGAAAAGCAAACTCTTCATAGTACCATTGATAACTTATGTTTCATCTGCATTTTACATCTTAGGATTGATTATCTTAGTATATGTCTCTAATATTTGGGGATTCGATTATATCTTCCTCGCCCTCGTCTGGGCAGTCTTATCCCTTACAGTTACTTTATTCTCTACACTGTACAAATGGATTTTAGCCAAAAGAGCTATGGACTTTAAATTCCCATTCATTAATCTCTTAAAGTACTTGTTCTGCTCAGGCATTATGGCGATTTTGCTTCAGTTGCTGAAATTCAACCTTGCATACATCCCAACTTTTTCCATCTACATCGTAGCTGTCTTAACATTGATAGGGTTTGGTGCTTTTGTCTATCTTATCACGCTATCAATGATCGATAGAGAATTTAGGCATATAGCTCTTGCTACACTCAATAGTCTAAAAGGGATATTTTCAAGGTTAAAGTAAAGTTACAGAAGTAAGATTAAATACATTTACATTTTAAAATAATTTGCAAAAAATTGATTAGAATAGATTCTGATAAGATACAAGAATACCTATCGTTTGTCTTTAAGGATAAAGTTACCATCAAATACATAGGAGAGCTTTGTAAGGAGAAGATAAGGAAGGAGAAGAGGCTGAAGGCATTTGGATATGGTCTACCTTATCTTATTGAGATAGATGTTAAAGGCAAGAAGAAGAGTTTAGTTCTAGAAACTTTAAAGAGAGGAGGCTTTGGTCATGAACACTTCTCAGATAGAGCTCAAGTTATAATATGGCAAAATTCTACATTCAACAAGCTACCAAGGCATGTCAGATCTTATGATGTAGGCGCGTTTACGAAAGAAGGCAAGTTGAAGTCTTTAGGGGATTGCAATGAGTACTTCATCTTGATGAAGAAGGTAGAGGGCAAGTTATATCACTCTGATCTAGATAGGATAAAGGCTACTAATGAAATTGATGAACTAGATGTAAGAAGATGCTTAACCTTATCAGATTATTTAGTAAAAATACATTCAAGAAAGAGGAAAGAGCATGGTCTCTACATAAGAAGGGCTAGAGAATTGTTAGGTCATGGGGAATGCATAATGGGCTTGATAGATAGCTATCCTTCTGGTTTGCCATACATAAATGAAGAAGGGTTGAAGAAGATAGAGAAGATGTGCATAGATTGGAGATACATTTTAAAGAAAAAGACTCATAGGCTCTCACAAGTTCATGGCGACTTTCACCCTTGGAACATAATTTTCAGAAAGGGCATAGACTTCACAGTCCTTGATAGGAGCAGGGGAGAGTGGGGAGAGCCTGCCGATGATCTCTCTTCGATGAGCATAAATTACATATTCTACTCCTTACAGGCTCATGGTAGGCTTGAAGGACATTTTGAAAAATTGTTCATGAATTTTTGGGAGAATTATATAGATAAGACAAAAGATTATGAAGTATTCGAAGTGATTCAGCCCTTCTTTGCATGGAGAGGGTTAGTTATTGCATCTCCAATTTGGTACCCTAATCTTCCAGAGGATGTAAGAATAAAGATATTCAACTTCATAAACAAAGTGCTGAGCATAGAGAGATTTGATTTAGAGAAAGTCAACTCATACTTAGCTTAAAAGGTGTAACTATGAGGGAAGGTTGGTGTGTATGGCTGACAGGGTTACCAGGATCAGGAAAGTCAACATTAGCAAAGGCTCTAATCGATAAGCTGAAGAATAATGGCATTAACGCCCAGATAATATCTTCAGATGAACTAAGAAGGGTAATAACGCCAGAACCAAAGTACACCGAGGAAGAAAGAGAAATAGTTTATGGAGCAATCCTTTATGTTGCAAAGCTATTGACAAAGAATGGTGTAAATGTTATAATAGATGCAACAGGGAATAGAAGAAGGTACAGAGAAAAAGCGAGAGAAGAGATAAAGAATTTCATGGAAGTCTATCTTTATTGTCCTTTAAAAACTTGTATAAAAAGAGAAAGTAAGCGCATAGAAACCTTCCAAGCTCCTAAAGATATTTACAAAAGAGCCCTTGAAAGAGAGTCTACAGTACCAGGCATAGGTGTCCCTTACGAAGAGCCCTTAAAACCTGATCTAATAGTTGATACAGAAAGGCTGAATCCAGATGCTTGCGCTGAGAGGATATTTGATTTGATAGTTAAGAGGCAAATCAAATAGTAAACCAATTTTCTGAAAGGTTTTCATCATCTAATTTTTATCTTCTCAACTCTATAGTGTTCAAAATCTTATCACAAATTGTTGAGTTAGATGCTGCTATGAAGGATACCCTTTGAGTTGGCTCTAGAATCGAATCAAGCTCCTTTCCATCAGGTGTAAGGATTTCTCCACCTGCTTCCTTCAGTATTATGTAAGATGCAGCTATATCTGTGACTCTTAAAATTCCTCTAACATCTACAAAGGCATCTATGAACCCTGAGGCTACATAGCAAATTTCTAGAGCATTGGCACCAAAATGCCTCATATGCCTGACCTTTTTGAAAAGAGGTATCAATCTAGTTATATTCTTCTCTTCAGCCTTGCTAAAGTCTATACCTATAACCGCATCTTCGAGTGAGACTCTATCAGAAGTCTTTATCTTCTCATCTTTCATGTATGCTCCCTTGCCTCTTTCAGCGTAGAATATGGTGCCATCAGATAGGTTCAATACAACCCCTGCATCAACATCTTTAATCGAATTACCTTTTGATATTGCAATCGAAGTGCAGAAAAAAGGTATTCCTCTAATTGCATTCGTCGTACCATCTATGCTGTCAATTACAACGTAAGAATCTGGCTTGCCTCCAATCTTCATAATACCACACTCCTCGCTTACCACGATACATGATATATTCTGACTCTTGAGAGAATTTATTATAACATCTTCAGCCAATTTGTCTATCTTCATAGTCAAATCTCCCCCTGCTCCTTTGCCAATAACTTCAGAAGCCAAATCAGACCCTAGGATGGGTTTGATGGCACTATGAACCTCTCTTGAAGTATTTATGAGGAATTTTAACCAGTCGTTCAAGCCATGAGGTATTAAACAATACGTTATTAAAAACTAATGCTATAGCATCTATGATAGTGTATGAGTTTTAAAAAAGTTAATTAATCATTTTATATTGATATGTATAGAACAGGGTTGAAATACCGATTAATGGATATATTGGCATGCCCTATATGTAAGACCTTCCCACTTCAGATTATAGTATTTGATGAAAAGAAGACAGATACATCAACAGAAATAGTCGAAGGAATCCTTATTTGTCAAAACTGTGGCCGTTGGTACCCTATTATAGAGGAGATTCCTCACATGCTACCTGATGAGCTAAGAAATAAGAAAGAGGATAAAAATTTCTTAATCAAGAATAAAGAAAAAATTCCACAAGAGATTCTTAGCAAAGGAAAGCCGTTTAACCTATCTGATTGATTTAATTGCTCTTCACTAAATGGATTATAGTCTTTCTTACATCTTCTTTAAAGATATCTATCGCTCTATCATCATTTACAATGTAAGAGTCTGCTTTAGCTATAACTTCCCCTAAGCCCAGCTTTAATTCTGCTTCATCTCTTTTTTCAAGTTCTTTCTCAGTCTTTGGGTCTCCCAATCTGTTCCTTGATGATAAGCGTTCTAATCTGATTCGAAAAGGGGATAACAAAGCAAGAGTATGAACATCTTCAGCGATCTTCCTAAAGTATTTAACCTCTTCAAGACTTCTAACTCCATCTATGAATGCTATATCTGCTTTAATTTTATTCAATTTCTTTGCTGTTCTATCAGCCACTATCTGATTACCTAGTTTTGCTCTAATATCCCTCATGACAAAATCGTAACTTTTTGCCTCCTCTTTTAAGCCTCTTCTTTTTACTTCCTCTCTTATTACATCGCCCATTATAAGAACTGGAATGCCCAACTCCTTTGCTATTTCTCTTACTAAAGACTTTCCAGAGCCTGGCATGCCTGTGACCAAGATGAGCTTTTTAATCAATTCACTCTCATTATTTTTAACCTATCAGATAATCCTTTCTGAAGGCTAAATTTAATTAAAGAGTTTGAAACTCTACTTACTTTTCTTCTTTAGGCATTTGTTCAGACTTCGTTGTTGGAGCCATTTCAGGCTCTATAGGCTTTGGTGGTGGAGTAGTTGCCATAGTCCATCCTATCCAAGCCAGTATTGCTAATATTACTGCCACAGCTACGAAGACAGTTATCTGTAGAACTATCACCGCCCAGATAGTGAAGAAGAGTAGCCAACCATAGATGATGATGCCTAGTATGCTGACGATCAAGATTATAGCGCCTATTGCTTGATCCTTTTCCAACTTTTATCCTCCTAAACCTACAGAATCTCTCTATATATACTTTAAATCTATTCCGGCTTGAGTAAGTCAGCCCTTGTTACAATTCCTGCTATACTTTTCCCTTTCATCACCAAAATCGCTGAATAAAAATTCAACATAGGGACTAAAAGATCTATAGGAGTATCTTCGTTCACGGTAGGAAAAGGTGGTTCCATGACTTCTTTTACTTTCCTCATGAAGAGTATTCTTGGGCTTTCTTCGCTTGATAACTTCTTTATAAGAACCTTTTCAGACACACTCCCTATAACTTCATCTCCACTTAAAACTGGCATTTGAGAGATTGCATGCTTATACATCAATTTTACTACTTCGCCTACATTAGATTCAGCATCTACAGATACGACTTCCTTTGTCATCACGTTCTTTACCTTTTTAGAATTTTTCAACTGTAACTTTTGCAAAGTTCCAAAGATAGCCATGGTCTTGGAAAAAGACGGGTCCATCTTTCCAGCCTCTATCTTCGCTATTAATGATTGACTGACTCCAGAGAGCTTTGCCAATTCGCTCTGAGTCAAGCCCAGTATCTTCCTTATCTTTTGTATATCCTTCAGTTGTAGCGACATTACATTATATGTATTCTAATCTTTGCTATAATTCTTTTCCTTAGATTTATATCTCAAAAGCTTATTATTTTATCTGGGTTCGATGATGTGTCTAAACTGAACTTGAGCATAGGAATTACAACAAGTGCATCTTTTGAGAAAGTGAATTGGTTAGCGTCTTTATCCGATGAAATGAATGTGTATAGGATATGGGTTGGAGAAGACATAGATAGCCTCAATGATGTATTCACTTTAGCAAGCATATTTCTATTAAGAACAAAGTCCACAAAGGTTGGCATAGGTATAACTAGTCCACTAATTCGTAATATTTCAACAATAGGTAGAGCCTCAGCAGGATTAAGGGAGCTTGATTATAAAGAAAGATTTACGCTCGGTTTAGGCATAGGTGGTCTTCAGGATTTAGCCAAGAAGGGCTTGGTTGCTGACAAGCCTATACAAATTCTAAAAGATGCTACCGATCTTCTAAGGAAAATATGGTTAGGAGAAAAAGTGATAAGTAGTGGTAGGTTCAATCTCAATGATTATTCCGCTAAATGTGACTTTAATATTCCCATTTACTTTGGAGCAAGAGGTCCTAAACTATTAGAATTAGCAGGAGAAATGGCTGATGGAGTTATCATCAGCGGTCCAAGATCGTATATAGAGAAGGCAACAAGCATGGTTAGAGAAGGATTGAAAGGAAGGGAATTAGACAAGAGTTTTACCACTGTAGTCTGGGTTCCAACGATTCTAATTAAGGATGGCAAAGGGATGGAAATAGCGAAAGAGGTAGTTGCCATAGTTATCGCTGATACGCCTAAAAGAGTTTTGGAGCTATGTAAGATTAATGAAGAAAAAGCTCAGAAAGTAAGGAATGCAGTCTTAAAGTTTGGAATAAGAGAAGCATCAGAGCTTGTCGATGAAGAGTTCATAAAGGACGTCAGTATATTTGGTAATGTTCAAGAAATTTGTGAAGAATTTCTTTCTCTTGAGAAACACGGAGTGAATGAAGTAGTTTTTGGTCCTCCTTATGGATTGAATTGGAAAGATTCCATAGAAAGCATGGCAAGGGAGTGGAGATGAAATACGGTCTTCATCTGAATGCAGATAGTAAAATAGATCAGATAGTTCAGAAGGGTGTTGAGGCTGAAAGACTGGGGTTAGATTCTATTTGGATATGTGATATGCCCAGCCAAAGATATGGACCTGTGGTTGCTTCAGCCATAGCATCAAAAACGAAAAGAATTCAGATAGGATTAGGTTTCTCTCCTCTTTTACATACTGATCAGCAGATTGTAAGCGCCTTTTATTCTTTGATTAAAGCTTATGGAGATCGCTTTGAACTTTGTATAGTTGCAGGGGATAAGAATCAACTTAAAAAGGTAGGAATCTTGCGAGAATCATTAAAGGGAATTCCTGAACTTCTTGTTCAAGCCAAGGCTGAGATATTGAGAAGGTCTGAGGAGCAAGGATTAAGCTTTAAGATAGGGCTAGGTGCTCAAGGACCAGAAATGCTTAAGATAGCTTCCTCTTTCGATTGTGTGCATCTAAACTTTTGTTCCCCACGCATCATAGAGTGGGCTATAAACAAGATAAGGCGAATAGAAGGGAGAAAAATTCAAATTGGAATCTTTGCACCATCCTATATTTATACTGTTTATAATCATGAGATCCACCAACTTTCACATTTATCCTCTAGTGCTGTCATATTAGGAACCTCAAATCGGTTTTTGAAGACATTCGGATTTTATGAAGAATTGATTGGCTCAAACAAAATTCCTCAAAATATTATAGATGAGTTTTCAATATCCACGCCTTCTCAAAAACTCAAGGATTATCTCTCAAGGATAGAATCTTTAGGTGTAGAGAATATAGTCTTCTCATATCCTCAAGATTATTCGATAGATACTATACGTGATTTAGCTAAATCTTTAAGATAAGATACAAGCAATAGATTGTGTGATTTCACTTGAGTGCACAAAAATTACCTATAAAGATGGCTTGGGGGATAACAGGCTCAGGAGATCATTTACCTGAAACGATTCAGGTTATAAAGAAGATAGTTGAAAGAGGAGATGCAAAAGTAAAAATATTCTTGTCTAAATCAGCTGTTATAGTTGTGAAATGGTATGGGCTATGGGAGGAGCTGAAGAAAATCTCCCCAAAGATCATGGTGGAAGAAAGCTCGAATATTCCTTTCATAGCAGGTCAGCTTCAAATTGGAAAGTTCAAATTTCTTTTAGTAGCTCCTGCAACTGCTAATACTGTAGCTAAGATAGTCAATGGTATAGCAGACTCATTGGCAACTAACGCAGTTTCACAAGCTCAAAAGGGTAATGTGCCTGTATATATACTCCCAGTGGATCAAGAGACAGAAAATGGGAAGATAACAACGATCTTGCCTACAGGGGAGAAGATGGATTTAACGATGAGAGATGTAGATCTTATGAACCTGAGGAAGCTTAAAGAAATGAAAGGTATAACAATTATAACTAGACCTTATGAGATAGAAGAGATAATAAAAAGAGAAGCCTAGTCTTAGTTCTGTCTTTTTAAATCTTAAACTTCTTTGTATAACATAATTCCAAAATCCATATTAAAGACTTCAGTTATGACTAAGGTATGAAGGCTTGCTTACTCATCAAAACACAGCCAGCTAAATACGATCAAGTAAGGAAGAAAGTAAGCGAAATCAAAGGCATAAAAGTTGCCTTTTCAGTCTTAGGAAGAACAGACGTAGTTGCAAATACAGAGGTTGCAAGCTTGAAGGAGCTTAGCACTTTAGCATTAAAAATAGGAAGTATAGACGGTGTATTGGCTACTGAAACCCTTATAGGTTTGGAGGCATGATGCTATGATAAATGGTTTAATGCTCATAAAGGCTACAGCCACAGCTTCTCCTAGCATAGTAGAAGAGGCAAAGAAAATAAAGGGAGTTAAAGATGCATACATGGTCTTTGGTCGCTTCGATGTAGTAATCTTCATAGAGGCTGAGGACTTCTTAAAGCTCAAGGATTTAGCAAAGAAGATATCATCTTTACAAGGCATAAAGAGCACTGAGACTCTCCCTCAGGGAGACTAACCTTTTTATTTTTTGTCATAAGTTTTTTACTAACAAATCTGGATATAGGATGTGTATAAGTTGCTAAGGTGCTGAAGAATGTCAAGACTTGAGCAAGTTCAAGAAATGATTCCAGAGAAGAATTGGCATGCAATAGAGGTCGCAGATGTAGTAAAGATGCTACGCACTGATAGGGATAGGGGATTATCTGATGCTGAAGTTAAGTCCAGATTGGCCGTCTATGGCACAAATGAGCTTGTGACAGAAAAGAAGGTCTCCCCTTTGAAGATTTTCTTCAAGCAGTTCGCAAACATACTTTTAGGCATCTTATTGGTCGCTACTGTCATTTCAGCGTTTTTAGGAGAGGTGATTGATGCAATAGTCATATCCATCATAGTCTTCTTCGTCGTCATCTTAGGGTTTATCCAAGAATACAGGGCTGAAAGAACTCTGGAGTCGCTGAAGAAGATGTTAAACCCCACATGCACAGTCATACGAGAAGGTAATGAGAAGGAGATACCAGTAAAAGAAGTAGTTCCTGGGGACATAATTGTTCTAAAGGCTGGAGACAAAGTGCCAGCCGATATAAGGTTGGTTGAAGAAGTGAACCTCCAAGTGGATGAAGCGCCCTTAACAGGTGAGTCGGTTCCTGTTGTGAAAACTTTGAAGGTTTTACCAGAGAAAATTCCAGTAATGGATAGAACCAACATGGTGTTCTCCGGAACCACGGTCACTTATGGCAAGGGGAAGGGGGTTGTGATTGCGTCAGGGATGAGAACAGAGTTTGGCAAGATTGCCAAGGAAGCTACAGCAGTAACCACGGAGAGGTCGCCTCTTGAGAGGCGAATGAGTGAGATAGGTAGAAAGCTCGGCTTAATAGTACTGGTAATAATATCTGTGATAGCTGTGGTAGAAGTAGCAGAAGAGTATTTTATACTTGGATTCATCAGCCTTGGCTTCTTTCTTGAGGTCTTTATGTTTGGCATTGCCTTAGCCGTCGCTGCTGTCCCTGAAGCACTACCAGCCATTGTAACTGGAAACTTGGCCATAAGTATGCACATTATGGCCAAGAGGAACGCTCTGATCAGGAGGATGCCTGTTGTTGAGACCCTGGGCTCTACCCAGATAATATGCTCAGATAAAACGGGTACTCTAACGAAGGGAGAGATGACTGTAAGGCGGGTCTATGTTGATGGAAAGGAACTGGAGGTTACTGGCGCTGGTTACGAGCCAAAAGGCGAGATACTCTATGGTAGAAGATCCATCGACCTAGGCTTGAAGAACGCTTTGGCAAGACTCGCCAAATCCATCCTCCTTTGTAATGATGCAAGGTTAGAGGCAGATGACAGCAAATGGACAGTAAAGGGCGATCCCACAGAGGGTGCCTTGATTGTACTGGCTGAAAAAATAGGCCTGAAGCAAAATGAGGTTAGAGAGCTTCACCCTAGGGTTGCAGAGGTGCCATTCAGCTCTGAGCGGAAACTTATGACAACAGTCCATTCTGCCCAAGGTGGTATTTATGTTGCCTATATGAAGGGCGCCCCCGAAATAGTCTTGGAGCATTGCAACTATATTATCGAAAATGGGCAATTAAGGGAGATGCATGAGGAAGATAGAAAGCTCATTTTAGCTATTAATGAGGAGATGGCTGGGAATGCCCTACGGACTCTAGGGGTAGCTGAAAGGGTACTGCCTGTTGGTCTAGACCCCTCAGACAACGAGCTTCTCGAAAAAGATTTCTCATTTCTCGGGCTTGTAGGCATGATCGATCCTCCTAGGACGGAGGCTGTGAAGGCAGTTGAAGTGGCCAAGCAGGTTGGCATGACTTCCATAATGATTACAGGGGATCATAAGCTTACAGCAGTAGCTATAGCCAAAGAGATGGGTGTATACAAAGAAGGTGACCTTGTTTTAACAGGTGAAGAGCTAGAGCAACTAAGTGATGAGGAATTTGATAGATATGTCGAGAAGGTAACTGTTTATGCTCGTGTCTCCCCTTTTCATAAGCTCAGAATAGTCGAGGCATGGAAGAAGAAGGGTCGTGTAGTGGCCATGACAGGGGATGGTGTAAACGACGCTCCAGCCTTGAAACGCTCAGACATAGGTGTTGCCATGGGCATCACAGGGACAGATGTCACGAAAGAAGCCTCAGACTTAGTCTTAGCAGATGATAACTTCGCAACAATAGTCAAGGCCATAGAGCTTGGGCGGTGGGTCTATGACAACATAAAGAAGTACTTAGCATATCTTCTACAAGCTAACCTTGTAGAGATAGCTGTGATGAGCATAGGGGCCTTACTTATCTTGCGCTTTATGGGATTCTCTGGGGAGGCTGCACTACCGCTTCTTCCTGTCCATATTCTTTACATAAACTTGGCTACAGATGGTCTTCCTGCCTTAGCCTTGGGCTTTAGCCCGGCCGACCCAGACCTAATGAAAAGACCTCCAAGACCCAAGGACGAGCCTGTCTTCACAAGGGATGTGGTGCTATTCCTCATAAGGGCGCTACTTGTCGAAACTCCTGTCCTTACGTTCGCTTTCATAAGTGGGTTACCTTATGGAATGGATGCTGCCAGAACTAGATTATTCCTCATGTTCGTTTTTGTCGAACTGGCCATTGCAATAAACTGTCGTTCATTACTTTTTACAATAAACAAGGCGAAACCTCATAAATGGCTTCTACTAGCCATATTTTGGGAGAGCTTTTTAATCATCGTGCTACTACATATACCTGGAGCAAGAGAAGCCCTGCATATACTCTATCCTACATTCGAAGACGCAATATGGGTGGCAGGAGGCATATTGGCAACTTTCATCAGCATAGAAGGTCTCAAACACTTCGCCCTGATCAGGCGATAAGCACTGTGCAACCTGACTAGGTAGAAGGGTTTATGTAACAAATTCAATTATCGTATGATATGAACATTCAAGACATTTTGTTTTTGATCCTTATCATTTTATTCTTATTCCTAATATTTCAAATTATTATTCGTATATTGGCAAAAATCTACCCATCCCCGATTCCAAGACAACTTCTTGGAATACTTGACATTCCAGTTAGAGATTTCATCTTGAGCAGAGAGGAACTGTTAAAAAGGTCTGGTCTTAAATCTGGACAAAATGTCCTTGAAGCTGGTTGTGGCACTGGTTTCTACACTATTAAGGCATCTGAGATTGTAAAGGAAGGAATAGTTAACTCATTAGATATTCAAGATTTGGCTTTAGCAAAGGTAAGGAAAAAGGTTGAGGAGAATAATGTCAAAAATGTCATGCTTATAATGGCAGATGCTCAAAATTTGCCCTTTAAGGATGAAGCCTTTGACATAGCTTTCTTGGTTACAGTCATAGGAGAGATTCCTAAAAGAGAGATAGCCCTAAAGGAGTTGCATCGAGTACTAAAATCTAATGGTTTATTATCTATAACAGAGTTTCTTGCTGATCCTCATTACGTTATGAGAAGAAATCTCATTTCTCTCGCTGAGAGATTTGGTTTCAATCCGGCTGAAAAATATGGCAATTTCTTTTGCTACACTATTAACTTCAAAAAAGAGATTTAATTCTATAATCAAAGAAGCCCATTCAATTATTCAATTTAGCGCAGAAATAAATAAGAAGGAAAATTGAAGAAAGTTATGAGACTTAAATACTTAATTAAATAGGGATAGTTATTATGGATATAGCCATTGAGGCTAAAGGCTTATCGAAATCCTTTGGAAGGATAAAAGCAGTAGACAGACTTGATCTCAAGGTTGAGGTTGGAACTGTTCATGGCTTTCTAGGTCCTAATGGAGCAGGCAAGACTACCACTATTAAACTAATTTTAGGGCTATTAAAGCCTGACTCAGGCTCCATTCAAGTTCTTGGCTTTGAGGGTGGTGGATGGAAACCTGATGTAAGGTCAAGGATAGGATACATGCCAGAGCTTCCTAAGCTACCGCCTTTTCTTAAAGGTCGAGAGCTTTTAGAGATATATGGAGAGATTTATGGTCTATCAAGAATGGATAGGCTTAATGAGGCAAAAAGGCTACTAGAGCTAGTTGGTTTAAGCGATAGAGCTAATGATCGAATTGGTCACTATAGCAAAGGTATGCAGCAAAGGCTAGGTTTGGCTCAAGCCTTGATAGGAGACCCTGATTTGGTAATATTGGATGAGCCAAGCCTCGGTCTCGATCCTGTTGGCATGGTGGAGGTGAGGGAGATAATTAGGAAGATAGCATCAGAGGGAAGAACTGTCTTTCTCTCCTCTCATCTTTTAAATGAGGTTCAACAAATTTGCTCTCACGCTACAGTGATCAATAGAGGCATGAAGATTATAGAAGATAGCATCTCAAATCTTCTTGAGAAGCTCTCTAAACATCGTGAAGTTATTGTTGAGTTAGAGAAGGTATCCCCTGATATTATTAAAGCTATAAGAAGCCTTAATTTTGTAGAGAAGGTGAACTGGGTTGGCAACAGAGCTGAGATTTTCTGCTCAAAGCTTGGTGACTTTAGGGCTCATATATCAAGAGCCATATCAGATGCTGGAGGTCTTATCATAGGCATGAGAATAGAGGAGAGAAGTCTTGAAGAGCTTTTCTTAGAGCTTATAAAAGGTGAGTCTTAATATGAAGAGAAAGAAAAAAGCAAGTGGTTTGAGCAAGTTCAGAGCTCTTTTAAAATACGAACTTCTTTGGAATTTAAGAAAGAGGAAGTTTCAAGCAATATTATTAATAGTCGTGCTCGTTCAGATAATTACATTCATAGTTCCAATAGTCCTCTCTTCTATAACTGGTCAAGCTATTCAACAAGATCCTTACAAAGCATTGTCTTCTCCATCAGGCTTCTTCATATTTTTATTTGCAATAGCTATAGGGATGAACTCGATCCCTGAGGAATTCGAGCATGGTAGGGCTCACATCTTATTTTCAAAGCCAGTATCTAGATCACTGATATTTCTTGCTAAAGTAGTTGCTGCTCTCATAATATTGACGATTGCATACGTGATCCTTTACTTAATAGGTTTAGGGTTATCATACGCCATATATGGCCCTCAAGAGTACATAATATTTTCTCCAGCTCTCATTCTAGGAATTCTTCTCTCTACGATTTTATACTTATCAATGGTCTTCTTCCTAGGAGCAGCATCTAAAAGCTCAATAATTACAGCCCTAGGCTCCTTTGGCATTATTATTGGGCTGGGCATTACAGTAGGAATTTTAGGAGTCTTTGCAGGTCAGGCTTGGATGGCTGACTACATACCAAGCCAAGGTCAGTCTGGGATAATAGTTGATGATAAAATATCCATTCAAACAGGGACAGACGCTCTTGGAGTGATTTTAAGCCAATTTGCTATAAACCCTAATGCCAATGTTAATGTAACATACATTACTGGTATTCAGCTAGGACCAACACCTACTACTATTACAGAATCCCTGATCATGCCTATAGCCCAAATTGCCTTTAGAGCTTTAGGAGTAGTATTAGCATATACAATACCTTTAATGCTTGGAGCATGGATATTATTCAAAAGGACTGAGATCAAGGAATAAATTTGATGTTTAGTAATGTGAAGGGCATGTCCTAGAATAAAAAGAACGACGTGCCTATCAATATGAACAAGGCTCCAGCAATTTTTGTTATTGTTTTTCGCTTTATTTTGCTTGAAATAAATTTACCTAGATAAATTGCCACAATAGATAATAAAGTCAAGGCGGACATAGCGCCTATCAAAACCATTAAACCATTGTATCTAGTTGTAAACAGTCCAGAAGCAATTTGGGTTTTGTCCCCCCACTCTGATAGAAAAATTAGACCGAACCCTGAATAAAACGGGTTTTTAAAATAATACTTGCCTCCCTTTTCTTTCTTAGCACTCCTTAGCGTTAAGATTCCAAAAATTATGAAAATAATGCCTGAGATTATTTTTACCAAATCAATGGGCACAATACTCGTAATCCAGTCTCCGACTAAAATTGCAATCCCATCGACTATCAAAAAAGCCAATATCACACCAGACAATAAGTGTAGATGCTTTTCTGTTTTTGTGGACAAAAGTAAAATGGATAGTTGGGTTTTGTCGCCAAGTTCTGCTAAACCAATTACAATGAATGGTATTAATAAATCCTCAAACATAAACATGCATGCTCTCTTATTTTTTGTTATATATGTATCTATTGCGTATCTGAGCATTATTTCGCAAAACTCTTTAAAAATAAAATCAAAAGAGCCATGAGAATCGAGTTATAAAGGGAGTAGCATTTGTCAAAGGAATGCCCTATAGTTTTCAAGATAATGTTTTTCAGAATAAACGAATTACTAGCCGATATAACTCATGCTCGATCTATCAAAGTCCTTTACGATCTCTATTTTCCCATCATTTTCTATTGGAGCATGTGAAATTTGTTCTAGTATGTAAGAAAAGCCCCTCTTTGCGAGCTTTGTTATATCGTGATCCTGCCCGAAAGAACTCATCGAGATGTTATACACTAGCTCTCTCACCTTCCATTCTTCAGCATATCCCAAAGCATGAAGGTATTCATGGAGCAGTATAAGGTAGACAAAGGAATTTACGTCCTTCTTAGATTCAGCCATGCTTTCGATAGCCTTAAGCAAAGTTCTGTTCATCACTATCACATTAGAACCGATTTGGTGGAAACCTCCAATATTCATTGGAAGATCGACCAAGTACAAAGTTAGACCTGCTCTCCTTAAACCTATGAATCTCTCCGTCGTCTCCTTTATGAGTTCGAAGACATCACCTATGTTTTTGCAGTTCTCAAACTTTTCTGAGGGAGACAAAATAGTACTGTCTTTTATGGCAAGGCGATCTATATTGGAATCTAGGGATGTGTTTATGTTGCCAGTTTCCTTCTCTAAAGGATTGATATTTTCAATCACAATATTATATTAGGGCAAAATTACTTTTAAAGATTATCGTAAACCTTATTTGATGGAGACTCCTTGCTTAAACAAAAATTAACAGTGGTGAAATCATGGCACGAAAGGTCTTAGGAGGATGTGAACAGGTGCGAGTAGCAGCGATTCAAATTGCTCCTGTCTTTATGGATAAAGAACGCACAATCAAAAAGGCTATACAATACATCAATGAGGCTGCGTCAAATGATGCAGAGTTGATTGTCTTCCCAGAGGCATTCATTCCAGGGTACCCAGCTTATTACACCGGCGGGTTTGAGTCGTCGCTGAAGGAATGGGCAAATTACAACATCACTCTACAAGAAAACTCCGTAGTCATTCCGAGTGAGGACACTGAAATTCTAGCAAAGGCCGCACGTGAGGCGGGTGCCTATGTCGTCATAGGCTGTAACGAGCTGAGTGAAAAGCCGGGGAACCGTACGGTGTACAACACACTCCTTTTCTTAGGATCAGACGGCTCTATCCTGGGTAAACACAGAAAGCTTATGCCTACCTATACTGAGCGGACTTACTGGGGCTGGGGTGACATCAGCGACCTTCGTGTCTTCGATACTAACATCGGTAGACTTGGCGGTCTAATCTGTTGGGAGAACCATATGATTTTGATCAAGGCCGCTATGATTGAGCTAGGTGAGGAAATTCACATTGCTGTATGGCCGGGTAGCTGGAGCATTATTAGTGGCCCCTCGCTCGTGGAGCCTGACACTGCTGGCTTTGGTGGCACATGTGACCTCCAACCAGCCATTCGAGAGCATGCCTTCGAGGCTGGGGCCTTTGTCGTCAGCGTTAGCGGTCTCCTACGCTCTGAGGATATCCCAAACGAACATGCTTACATCCGTGACAACCCTCATGTCAACTACAAGTGGGCGGTGGGCGGTAGCGCTGTTGTCAGCCCCTTCGGCAACTATTTAGCCGAACCTGTGTTTAACCAGGAAAAAATCGTTTATGCAAACTTGGACCCCTCCCTCATTAAGGCTGCCAAGGTGGTTTTTGACGCAAATGGTCACTACGCCCGTCCCGATGTAGCCCAACTGATGCTGTCATGGAATCCTTGGGCTATGCCAACGCGTGTTCACGAGCGCATTATGGCTGCCGTCACGCTACCCAGTAGCGAACTTCGTAGGATCGCAGAAAAGTACGAGATACCGCCGGAGAAACTAGAAAAGGTATTAGATGAGCTGCTACTGCGATAGCGAGGTCTTAGTTTTTCGTTGATTCTTAACCGACGTTCCAGCCGACTTTCCGTATTCCTTTTCATGAAAACGTAAATTATCTTGGTTCTACTTTCACTTAAAATCTTTTCGATTTTCATGTTCCAAAACATCACTTAAGTCTTTTATTGCTAATTCCACATTGTAGTTTTGTTTAATCCAATCCATACATTGAAGAACGCCATCCTAATATGTGTGAAGAAGAGCTTCAAGCGCTTAGCAACTTATCTCTAGTCAAAGGTTTTCTTATCACATCAAAGAACTCCATTAATGGCTCTACCGCTAAAGGCATCATCAAATAGGCTATATGAGGAATCCTATTTAAGGACTCAAAAGATAGCGGGCCCGATGGGATTCGAACCCACGACTTTCAGCTCCGCAGGCTGACGCCCTAATCCACGCTAGGCCACGGGCCCTTTATCAATTGATCAAAGCATAAAGATAAGCTTATTTTTATTAAAATCATAATTGCTCCAATAGAAGCCTAGCTACCTCTTCTCTTCCTATATCTACTATGTATCTTCCTAGCCTTGGACCTCTGTCAGAGCCTATTAGAGTCTTATAGATCAATTTGAATAGAATAGGAGGACCCAATTCGTTCTTTCTGGCAACTTCAAATATCTCTTCTTGAATCTTCTCTGCATCTTTGACTTTTAAGATGAATTCAGATAGCTCTTTTATAGCTCTCTTCTCATTATCTTTTAATATCAACTTTCTCCTCTCTATAGTCTTAAAGTCATCTGCCCAATTGGATGCCAATTCTATCCTTTGAATCAATTCTTTTGTAGCCTCTCTTACCATCTTATACTCATAGAGCCTGTTCAAAATGTATTCTAAATGATTTTTTTTAGGAGCTATGGATGCAAGTTGGACTAGCATCTTGTAAGGAGCATGAATGCTCGGCTTTTCTTTTGGCTTTAATAAGTTTACATATTCATAAAGCCCCTTTAACTTCATTAACTTTGATGGATTTTCTATCTTTATCTTGCCAAAGTATACTTTCTCGAGTAGATCGTACTCATCCATGTAAGATGGTATATCATCTATAGAAATGTTACGTGAGCCAGCAACTCTCTTGAACATGAGAAGAAGAAGAGATTGTGGTGAGCCATATCTGAGCCATGTTTGAGGAGTGAAAACATTGCCTAAGGACTTGGATATCTTCTTTCCAGATTTATCTAGAAACATCTCATACTTTACATGATATGGATGAGGGAAATCTAATATATTATCTGAGACCCAATCATTTACCTTAACTGAGTCTGCTATATCCTTGCCATAAGCCTCGAACCTTATATCAATGGCAGACCATCTAGCTGCAAACTCGACCTTCCAACTTAGCTTTCCTTGACCATTTATTACTGATGCCTCTCCTTCATAACCACACCCTTCAACCCATATACTGCCTATTTCAGCCCCTTTACACTTATATCGAACTTTTCCTTCATCTCTCAAGTACTCGTAAGCCTCTGCAACGTATATTCTATTACATCTATCACATAATGGGAAATAAGGTAATGCTTTCTCGAACTTCTTCTGACCTAGCATCTCAGCAATCTTTCTTCCTATAACATCAGCCTTCTCTAGAAGTATAGTTATCTTTTGGTTTAATAAACCCCTCTTATAAGCCTCTTTCCCAGACTGAAACTTATATTCAATACCGCACTTCTCTAAAGCATCTTTGAGCAAAGAGCTCATATGGTCACCATAAGAGCTATGGCATTTGAAAGGGTCTGGAATCATAGAAACAGGAGTACCTATGAATCTTGAGAGGTCTTTAGGCAATCCAGCTGGAACCTTTCTTAACCCATCCATATCATCAGAGAAGGCTATTAGCTCAGATCTGTAACTCATATCCTCTAAAGCCAGCTTTACACCATAAGCCCTTATAGCATCTGATAGGCTTCCTATATGAGGTATGCCAGATGCTCCTATTCCGCTTTCAACACGAAGAATACCTTTATTTCTCTTAAGCCTATCCTCTCTCTCAATGATCCTTTTAGCTACTTTGTCTATCCATGTGCCTCTTCCTATTATCTCAGCTAAGCCCTTCTCCATAACTATAGCCCTTTAAGCTTGTAATTGCTTGATAAAATGAATTAAAAATTCTACCTATAGTATGGCACAGTAACCTTCTCTATAGTCTTTCCTTCTCTTGAGCTTTTTACCTTCTTTATAGCCTCTTCGATATGTTTAGAATTTACCAATGCCTCATTCACATGCTTGTTTGCATCTTCAGGGTTAGGATATTTTCCTATGAATTCTTGAATAGCCAAAGAAGTGGCTGTGTTTATTATAGCAGCCAAATCTGCACCACTGAAACCTTCTGTTATCTCAGCTACTCTTTCTAGATTGACATCTACAAGAGGCTTCCCTTTTGCATGTATCTCCAATACAGCCTTTCTTGCAGATTTGTCAGGCATAGGTATGTAGAGGAGCTTATCAAACCTACCAGCTCTCAGTAATGCTGGATCAACCATGTCTATTCTATTAGTAGCTGCTAAGACTACAACTCCTGTAAGTGCTTGAATACCATCCAATTCTGTCAATAGCTGGCTTACAACCCTTTCTGTAACCATGCTATCCCCGCCCATGCCTCTTATAGGTGCAATAGAATCTATTTCATCAAAGAATATTATGCAAGGGGCAGCCTGCCTTGCTCTCCTGAATACCTCTCTCACACCTCTCTCTGATTCTCCTACCCATTTTGATAGTAGCTCTGGTCCTCTTATGCTTATGAAGTTCGCCTCACTCTCAGTAGCTACAGCTTTTGCTAACAGAGTCTTGCCAGTGCCAGAGGGACCATAAAGAAGAATCCCTTTTGGTATGCTGTAACCTATTTGCTTGTATAGCTCTGAATACTTCAAAGGCCACTCTACAGCCTCTTGAAGCTCTCTCTTAACAGATTCTAAGCCACCTATATCATTCCACTTCACATCTGGCGTCTCTAGATAGACTTCTCTCATGGCTGATGGCATAATATCTTTTAATGCATTTTCAAAATCACCAGCATTAACTTGTAGTTTGTTTAAAACATCAGGTTGTAACTTATCCTCTCCTAGCTTTAGCTCAGGGAGAACCCTTCTCAAAGCCTTCATAGCAGCCTCCTTACATAAGTATTCAAGATCAGCACCGACAAATCCATGAGTTACAGATGCTAGCTTCTCAAGATTTACATCATTGGTCAATGGCATATTCCTTGTGTGAATCTGTAATATCTCAAGCCTTCCTTTCTTATCAGGCACTTTTATCTCTATTTCTCTATCGAATCTGCCAGGTCTTCTTAAGGCTGGGTCTAATGCATTCGGTCTGTTAGTAGCTGCAATGACTATAACCTTCCCTCTGGCTTCTAATCCATCCATCAAAGATAGCAACTGGCTTACTACTCTTCTCTCAACTTCTCCAGTTACTTCCTCTCTCTTCGGGGCTATTGAATCTATCTCATCTATGAAGACAATGCTAGGTGACTTCTCCTTGGCTTCTTTAAATATCTCTCTAAGCCTAGCTTCAGACTCTCCATAAAATTTACTCATTATCTCTGGTCCACTTATGCTGATGAAATGAGCATTGCTTTCAGTGGCTACTGCCTTTGCCAATAATGTCTTTCCTGTTCCAGGAGGACCATAAAGCAGAACTCCTTTAGGTGCCTCAACCCCAAGCTTTTCAAAGATTTCAGGATGTCTTAGAGGGAGCTCTATCATCTCCCTTACTTTCTGTATCTCATCTTTTAATCCACCTATGTCCTCATAAGTAACCTGTGGCACTCCTCTAAATATCTCTCCCTTCTCTGATATAACGAAGATAGTTCTTTGAGTTATCAATACAGCATCAGCCATAGGATTAATTCCAACAATTTGAAAAGTCAGCCTTCCTCCAAAATAAGGTATCATAACATTATCCCCTTTTGTTACAGGGACGCTCTCTAAAGCATCTGCCAAATATCTCTCATCTATGGGCGGTATAGCTTCTAATGGTGCTACTACTACTTTCTCAGCAGGTAAAGCCTTGATTTTCTTAATAATAACTGTATCTCCTATAGCAACTCCAGAATTATTTCTTATCAGACCATCGACTCTTATTACACCTCTCCCCTCATCAGAAGGATAGAGAGGTAAGCATTTAGCAACTGTCCTTCTCTTTCCTCTAACTTCTACTATATCTCCTGTAGAAGCACCAAGGGCATCCATGGTATCGTAATCTATTCTTGCAACTCCTCTTCCTACATCTCTAGTGTATGCTTCTAAAACCTTTAGCGATATGTATTGCTGGCTCATCTAACACTCTTGCTCCAATTTAATCTTAGTATGCCTTTTATATCTTTATCCTTGATTTTAAATGTTACTTAATTCCGTTATAAGATACAGATGCACTTTCTGGTTCTACTGGTGCCTTAATTTTATCTTCGCTTTATACTTCCTGTCACCATGAATGGCATATTCAAGGTAAAATATGGAAGGCAGTAAATAATCATTAATTTCATGTATGAATTTATTGAATTTTTAATTCATTTCATCTATTTATATAAATGAAAAATTTTATGCTCTCTTTGATAAATAATAATATGATCCCCTCTCCTTCTGCTCTCTATCTAGCTTGCTATCTGGCTTATTGACTCTAGGTCTTCCAGTATCTATATCACGCCTATAAGTTATTCCTAAATCTTTAAGAAATATGTTCATGCCTTCCTCCTTTTCCATAGGAGATGTAGCCTCGCCTTTAACTCCTTGCTCACCAGTGAATATCATGAGAGAGTCAGATACTATGTCTATGAGTTGAACATCATGATCTACTATCATCGCAGATTTGCCTTGAGCCTTGACGAACCTTTGAACTGCTTTTGCAAAGGCTACTCTATCCTCCACATCCATAAAGGCTGATGGCTCATCTAAAGCATAAACATCAGCTTCTCTTAATAGGCATTCTGTTACAGCTACCTTCTGTAGCTCTCCTCCACTAAGATCCTTTACTTGCCTATCATATAGTTTGTGAATCCTTAAGGGATTGATTATCAAGGATTGAATCAAACCTGTGTTTAAATTATCTTCTGATACTCTATCCAAAAGGCTCTTGACATCTCCATCAAATTCAGCATTAAGGTACTGAGGTTTGTATGATATTTTTGCCTTGCACTTTACATCTCCTTCATCAGTTTTTTCCTCTCCTGCTATTATCTTCATGAAAGTTGTCTTTCCTAAAGCATTTCCTCCTAGGATTCCCAGAATTTCTCCCTCTCTTAAAGATCCCCCTGAAACTTTTAATTTAAATCCTGGGTAGGATTTTAAAAGATCACTATACTCTATCTTGTTGGGAGTTTGTAAGGAATCACTTATAGGAGCATAAACATCGAATATTATAGGCTTATCCCTGAACCTTACATTCTCAGCAGGCAAGTATCCATCAAGCAGAGTGTTAATCCCAACTCTTGCTGACATTACACCAGATACTATGCCGTAAGCCCCAGGATCGCCATAAAGTATATGCACATAATCACTTAAATAATCTAAAACTGTTAAATCATGCTCAACAACCAAGACAGACTTCCCTTGCTTAGCCAAGCTAGATATTACCTTGGCTACTCTCAATCTTTGAAATACATCATTATATGATGAAGGTTCATCGAAGAAGTATATATCAGCCATCTTTGAGGCACATAAGGCTACTGCTAACCTCTGGAGCTCGCCACCACTCAGCTCTTTAACAAGTTTATGTAGAGACTCTTTAAGGTTTAGTTGTTCGACCAATTCATCCATTTTTCCCTCCTCATCGAACATTTTCAATAGAGATAAAGCATCACTCTTCCACACTTTAGCTAATTGATAAACTGTTTGAGGTTTAAAAGAGACTCTTAACTCCTTCCTATAAATCTTCTCAAAATGATCTTTTAGCTCTGTTCCTTGAAAATGATTGATGATCATATCCCAATCAGAAGGATTGTCCATCATGCCCATATTCGGTCTAATGTTACCAGAAAGGATGTTCAGCGCAGTAGTCTTTCCAGTCCCGTTTTTTCCCACTAACCCCACTATGACCCCTCTTCTAGGTATCGGCAATCTATAGAGCCTGAAGCCGTTAAGACCGTATTGATGAATCTTATCTTCCTTTAACTCCTCTGCTAAGTTGATTATTATAATTGAATTAAAAGGGCATTTTTTGATGCAAATGCTACATCCTGTACATAACTCCTCACTTATTATAGGCTTCTCATCCTCGCCAAAAATTATAGTCTTATCGCCCATCTTCACCCCTGGGCAGAGCTTATAGCACTCTAATCCACACTTCTTAGGTTGGCATCTCTCCCTGTCCAATACAGCTATGCGATGGACCAAATATCCCACCTTAACATGATAAAAACCGTTCTGAGGCTTTTGAATCAGATTTTATTTACTTAAAGCTTAACTGTCTATAGTATTACCATGAATAAATATTTTAAGCTAGGGGAACGCTGGCTTACAACGAACACCTCTACTTAAGCACGTGTCTTCTATTTTTGCTTTTAATCTGCACCAATACTCTGAGTTCTTTGTAACGAGTGATGGTAAATGATCTTCAAGCCCAGTTCTTTCCTTTTCTAAAAATGATGCCATAGAGTCTAATACCCAAGGTCTCAAGTTAAGTTTGTCATAGATTATTTCGCTCTTTGTCTTCTTGGCTAAGTCGATTATTTGTAATATGCTATCATCATCGTCATTTATTTCAGGTATTATGGGGCCTAAGAAGATCCAAGTATTTACTCCTTTATCGTAGAATTCTTCTATAACCTGAATAAGAGACCTTGGCGATGGAGCCCTTGGCTCTAACTTCCTAGCAAGATCATCATCAAGAGTAGTTATAGTAACGCCTACATCAAACCCTCTCGGTTTGATCAAATCTCTATCCCTTAGGACTAAAGGAGATTTTGTCTGTATAGAAATTGGAAAGTTATGAGTTGATAATAATTCAATACATTTTCTCGTTAACTGTAACTTTGCTTCTAATGGTTGATAAGGGTCTGTGACTGTGCTTATGCCAACTTTGCCCTTTTTAAGACTCTTCAATTGAGTAGACAAAGCTTCAACTATGTTTATCTTCGCCTTTACAAACTTTCCCCAATTTTTTGCGATTTTCTCATCACGAAATACAGATGGGCTATAGCAGTAGATGCAACCATGCTCACAGCCAAAGTAAGGATTTAACGAATAATTTAAGTCTGGTAGCTTGGTACATGAAATAGCATTCTTACAAGTGATGTAAGAGTAATTAATCATAGACATCATCTTAATAATCAGTGAGCTTTCTTTGAAAAAGTGCTCCCTTTAACATTACACTATTCTCTATCCATTTTTCAAGAGGTACTGTGAGAACTTTACGAGCAAAATTTAAAGCAGATTGTAAGTTATCAAACTTCTTTGGCTCTCTTCCTAATGTGCTTCTCACGCTTTCCCTTACATTCCAAACACCAATAGGTAAGATATAGCCTGGATGAATTTCTCTTAACATTAGGACTTTTGCTTGCCTCTTCATCTCTTTTAATTTCTCAGCCACTGCTAGCCTTGCAGAATAATAGCATCCACCTACTTCAGCGTAGGTAGACCTTCCCATATAACTCTCATAGTCTCCCATTATGGCTAGGGTTTTACCCCCTACATTCCATACAGTTCCTGGGAACCATGCTTCTATCCATTCAAAGCTCCATCTCTCTGGCATAAATATAGCCAAGAAGATGTTATCCAAATTCTTAAAAGAATATACCTCATACTCATCCAAACTATTATATTGCTTTATCTCCTTGATTAACCCTAGTGAGATTATGTTATCAATAGCTGTAATGCTCCATTTTGTAGGCACTAATCTCCTTCTATCCCAAATCCCTAGCATACCAACACTGAAGGCACGCTGAATTCTACTAACAAGAACTCCCTCATTATACAACTTATTGACAGATTCGAAAGCCCTCATATCTCTATCATAGTAAGCTTTCTCGATCTTTCTATCAACACTTATGTTAGAGGCTTTAAAGGACTTTAATGGTGCTGAAGGACCAAAAGGTTGAGCATCATCACTTAAAGATAGCATACCTATGGGTCTTTTGGTGAATGATGCCTCTGAATCTACAGGAGATGCACTCATAGATAATTCCTGAATTAAATCGAGTAAATGACTACCTCTTGAGGCATCAGATATGTGCATTCTGATCTTACCTCTAATTAAACTGAAGCGATATTCTATGATTTCATCAATAGATTTACCTACCCAAAGCTCAGGAGTATCGAGTATCTCAGTATCGCCAAAGTATGGAGGTATCATGGGGCCAATATAGACTTTAGGATAGCCTATCTGTCCTACAAAAGCTCCTGGTGGAGTCGAGCCTTCAACTCTATCTGATGATATGAAAGAAGAGCTTTTTATCAATGATCTAGCTTTAGCTATAATAGGGCACCTTAGCTTTCCACATAACATTCTCCCTCCTTTACAGATCAAGCATAATGGTGATGCTTCTCCAGCTAATTTTATATCATCTGATAGAAATCTTAAGTCCTTTAGCAATTCATCCTTAATCCATTCGTATCCATTCAATAGTTTTTAATATCATTAACTGGTTTAATAATTTAATGATCATACATAATTATTAGATAGCATCGAGAAAAAATTTTTCATATTAGAAATCATAGATGAAGTGAAGGATAAAAATTTAAAATTCATGTATGAAATTCTTTCATTTTAAGTATCTTCCTTCAAAATCTATTCCAACATGCCTTTTTAGATTCATAACTTCTTTTGATAATCTATTCACATCATTCATAGAACTTAATCCTTTCCAGCAAGATAAAGAATCTAACATGGCATGAAGGGCTAGCATTCTCACCTCTTCTTTTATGTAGTAATTTGCTTCATCCTCGAAGCTTCTTCCAGCTAAATCTAGCCATTTTTTCCCAAACTTATCATAAAGAGATATTGCAAGCATAGATAGCCAAAAATAAGAATTTTTAAGATCATCTATGAGCTTAGGATTTAAATCCTTGTTTGAGATAGCTTTTGCAACCTCTTTTATTTTTTCTATGGCAACTTTATTAGGGTAAATCATCTTATCCTCTTTTATTCCATTGCTCAATTTTATCCTCTTTTTGATCTTTATATCCTCAGGATAGTTTATGTTGAAAAAAGAATTCAATTCTTTATCAATTTCTCTTATATTCTCCACATTGATCAGATACGATTTTCTGCTTCCTCTTATTATATCATCAGGCCTCCATCTCTTAAGGCTTAGAAGGGCTGGATAGCAGAGTAATACATGCTCTCTTCTATAGACTGTTATGAGGGGCTCGATCTTTCCGTCTGGCCATAAAGGTGAGACGGCATCAAAATCCTTGGCTTTATCTATCAACAGTTTGGGTACATCTTTCTTTACATAAGGAGTATCACATGGCAAGACTAATATCAAATCATCTTCAATTATTCTTGCACTAGTTGCAAGACCTACAAGAGGGCTATGCCCAAAGCCTTCCATATCTGATATTATGCCAAGATTAGGATAATTCTTAGAGAAGATTTCTGAGTATGATTTTACTTGTTCTTCATCTCTCACTACTACAGCAACTTTATCAGAGACTTGATAAGCTGTATCAATAACCCATTCTATCATTCTTTTGCCATCTAAAATTTCTAAAGCCTTATCCCTTTTTTTATAGCCAGGTTTTTGAAAACGCCTACTCTCTCCACCAGATAGAATGGCAACTCCTACTTTCATCTATTGCGCCTCTAAACATATCATTACCTAACTTAGATTAAAGTAATACTAGAGGCATAAGGCTAAATGCTATAATCAAATAGAGAACTTTCAATCCCCATTTTATGAGTCCTTCTATTGAAACTTTATACGGGAAACATCAAGTTTAAACTCATTTCTAAAAATCAGTAACATTTAAGTTGTATGTTTACGTTTAATTTTACGGTGATGTAGATGACTAAAACAACGATCATGATCAGAGAAGATGTGTACGAGGTGTTGAAAAAGAAGTATGGAGCAAGAGGCATGTCAAAGGCAATAAATGAGATATTAGTTGAAGCACTTCTCAAAGGAGAAAGTATGTTCGGAACAATGGAAAAGACATCGCTCAAAGATTTAAGGAATCATAGGGATAGAGTATGAGATACGTAGTTGATTCTTACGCTTGGCTCGAATACTTCATGGGTACCGTTGCTGGCGAAAAAGCCAAGAAAATAATAGATTCCAGTGCAGACGAAAAATTAACGCCGACGATATGTGTAGCCGAAATATACGCCAAGGTTCTTCGAGTAGGAGGGCTAGAAAAAGCGGAGCTTCAAAGAGCTTTCATCAAATCACGGAGTGCCGTAGTATCTTTGACCGAAGAAGTAGCCGTTGAAGCCGCCAAGATCGATGTTGAGATGAAAAAGAAAGTTGCATGATGGGGACTAGCTGACTCAATAGTTCTAGGCACAGCTAGAAAGAAAAGAGCAAAAGTGCTAACTGGCGATGAACATTTCTTAAATTTGGAAGAAACAACCTACATTGGATAACCTAACCAAGCCATTTTGAGGCAAGATTGATTTTTGAGCTTTCGATCTCATTTTATGAATCTCTATTTCGAACTAAGCGTTCTGACCTTGAAGTTTGTTATTGTTATACCTACTATTTCGTTGTCTGCGATTCTGTATATGACCCCGTCTTCAACTTCAACGCTGTCTTTAGCTTCTCTAGGCTTTCCAAAGCTTATGTATAACACGTCAGCTTCCTCATCATAGTCCAGATCGATCTTTTCTAGGCTTACTGAGACTTTCTCCATATCACTTCGCCCTTAACCTTGGCGACATTAGAAGTAAAGTAAGCGGTTATAATAACCTTTTCTTCATGAAGCTTACGGTAAACAACTACAAGATATTTTAACCCTATATGGAGTTCAGTATAGAATTTTAAGGCTTTAAGCTCACCTCTCAATCCCTTAACAACCAAATCAGGGTTTTGGACAGTCTCAACTATTTCATTAACGTAAGTTGCGACTTCTGGATGTCTTGCAATAATATGATCAAGAACCTTCTTGGAGAGCTTTATTTTCATTACTTGACTATTCACTGTTCTGTCTCAATTCTTATTAAGTATTTTTACATCTATCGAAGCATCAGTTATGTAGCTACTTTTTTCAGATGCCAAGAATACTACAATTTTCAGATCTTTAAGCCAAATAAACATTTGCGTGACGAATTAGATGTAGTAAAATAAAAAGTTAAACGTAACATAGTTTCGATCTTTATGTATGGTTCATAAGAAAAGGACAGAGAAGGATTATCTTGGTCAAAAAGAGATACCAGAGGATGCCTACTATGGTATTCAGACTTTAAGAGCAATTGAGAATTTTCCTATAAGCGGGATAAAAGCTCATCCAGAGTTCATAAAAGCTACTGCCATTGTAAAGAAGGCTTGCGCTGAAGCTAATATGATGATAGGAGATTTAGAGCCTAGGATTGCAAAAGCCATTATCAATGCTGCTGATGAGATCATAGATGATAAATGGCATGATCAATTCTTGGTAGATGTATTTCAAGCAGGAGCTGGAACATCTCATAATATGAATGTAAATGAAGTTCTTGCCAATAGAGCCATAGAGCTATTAGGTGGTAAGAAAGGAGATTATAGCATAGTTCATCCTAACGATCATGTGAATATGGCTCAATCTACTAACGATGTATTCCCAACTATCATGCGAATTTCTTGCCTCTCTTTGGTTCAAAAACTAATACCAGAGATGAAAAATCTTGAGGAAGCTTTTAACAAAAAAGCCATAGAGTTCGATAAAGTTATAAAGCCTGGAAGGACTCATCTTGAGGATGCTGCACCCATTCGTTTAGGTCAAGTCTTCAATTCATATGCTTCTATAATTGCTGAAAATATTGAAAGGATAGAAAAAGCATTCGTTGCTTTGGAAGATTTGAACATAGGAGCAACTGCAGTAGGTACAGGCTTGAACGCAAGTCCTGAATATGTTAGAATAGCTATAGAGAAGTTAAGGTCTTACACTGGTTTCAACCTTAGAAGCGCTAAGAACTTGATAGCAGTAACTCAATCTATGGGTGATTTTGTAGAACTTTCAAACTCTCTTAAGACTTTAGCAGTAGATATGATCAAAATTGCTAATGATATTAGGCTCATGAGTTCTGGCCCTGTTACTGGATTGGGTGAAATAAATCTGCCTGCAGTCCAGCCTGGATCATCCATAATGCCTGGCAAAGTTAATCCTGTAATTGCAGAGGCTATGAACATGGTAGCCTTTCAAGTAATAGGGAATGATTTGACCATAACTCTTGCTTCACAAGCAGGGCAACTTGAGCTCAATGTAATGATGCCTGTAATTGCCTTCAATTTGATACAATCTTTGCATATATTGAAGAATTCTATTCATGTATTTACTGAAAGGCTTGTATTGGGGATCACTGCCAATGAAAAGAGGTGCAGAGAGATGGTAGAGCGTAGCCCAGGATTAGCTTTAGCGCTAAACCCATACATTGGCTTTGATGCTACTGCAAAAGTCGTTCAAGAAGCCATAGCCACTGGAAAGACTATAAGAGAAGTTGTATTAGAGAGAAAATTGCTTCCTAAAGATATTGTTGATAAGATACTTGATCCTTATGCTATGACTGAGCCAGGTAAAAGAAAGTTAAAGCGAAGTTGAAAATTTAAGATGCTTCTTTTTTTGGCTTAGGGATAGGTGCTGACTTTCTATAAGGTCCTCTCTTCCTCTTTTTAGCCTTCTCCCTCTTTTTCAATTTCTTTATAAGTCTCTTTTCTATGCTCTCTTTATTCATATTTATTCTTATTGAGATAAATCTGTGAAAATTCATTTAAACCTTTGTAGATTAGTTAAAGCCATGGAACTAGGCCTTCATGGGAAGATTGCTGTAGTAACTGGAGCAAGCAAAGGCATTGGGAGAGCAATAGCCATAGGACTAGCAGAAGAGGGTGTAAAGCTTGCTATATTTGCAAGAGGAGAGGATGAATTAAGGGCAACTGCCGATGAAATAGAATCAAAGAAAGGAGTAGAAGTATTTTGGAAGGTTGCAGATACTACAAAGCCTGAAGATGTAAAAGAGTTCTTTAAATCCGTTATAGATAGGTTTGGTAAGATAGATATACTTGTGAACAATGCTGGAAGGGCTCAGCCTGGCACTTTTGATGAGTTGAGTGATGAGGATTGGATGAATGATATCAAAGTCAAGCTCTTCAGCATGATTAGATGCTCCAGAGAGGCTATACCATATATGAGGAAGCAGAGATGGGGAAGGATAATAAACATAAACGCTATAATTGGTAGGCAATCTTTGCCAGGGTTCATCGCAACTACTACGAATAGAGGTGCATGTCTAGCATTTACAAAAGCATTGTCTGATGAATTAGCCAAATACAATATACTTGTGAATAGCGTTAATATTGGATTCGTGAAGACTCCTCAATGGATAAACATTCATAAGAAAAGAGGTGGAGAATTGACCTTTGAGCAATTTATTCAAAAATTCATAGATTACATACCATTAGGGCGATGGGGAGAGCCTGAAGAAGTTGCCAATATTGTAGTATTCTTGGCATCTGAAAAAAGTAGCTACATAACTGGTGCATCAATAGATGTAGGAGGAGGGATGGGAAGATACATATAAGTTTCCAGTATCAGTTGATGCATGTTTCCTGAGTAGAAAATTAATCTTAGCCTTTTAGAATGTAAGAAAGAACCTTATGAGATAGATCTAGCTTGCTCAAATCTATCTCCAACAAAGTTCCTTTCTCTGCTTTCTCAAAGGCTAATTTATAGTCCAATATTAACTCATCCAACTTTGTGCATCTTTCTAATGCATATTTATCTTTGCTTGCAGGGAAGTCAAAGGTTTTGAATATAGTTGGTGCTATAAGCTTAGCTGATGCAAGCATTGCCCAGCATACATCTCTAATCTCCCACTGAGCTACACTATCACATCTCTGACTGAAGATGTGCCTAAACTCTCTTGGATTCGCTGTTATGGTTATATTCGTTTTACATGCAGATGGTACTATGAACCTAGCATCTTCTTTATGAAGACCTTTCTCTGAATATGCTTTATAAATTTGCTCACTAAGAGCCATGAAGTCATTATAGCTAAGTTCGATTTTAGCACCATTCACTTCAACTTGAACCTTTTCATTTTTTATAGATGGAGGCTTCAAATACCATTCATCCTTTCCTATTCTCACATGTCTTTGGCTCTGCTGAGAGAAAGAGGCAATTCTATGTCTGACAAGCTGGTGAGTAAAAACTCTAGAAACATTTTCTAAGCTATAAGTCAAAGAACCATGCTCCATTACATCATTATGCCCTAACTGAAGAGCCTTCTCAAGCATCCTTTTTACATCAGCATCGCTCAATAGATCTTTTCTAAGATAAAGCTCAAATGCAGAATATTGAGAGTAGCAAGACCTCATGGCTGAAGCGCATACTCTCTCAAGATCAGGAGTATATGAAATAAGAATTACTCTCGTTTCCATAATCTTACTACCAACTCTAGCACTAATAAAAGAATTTAGACTTAAATCTTAACCTAATTTATGAATTGTAAAATAATTCATTGTTTTGACCAAGCTATAGGCAGCCTTGCGCTTGTTTTCTTGACTACATTTTCTATGCTCAATCTCAAAGCTCTAGTAATTTCTGTGAATGCTGAGTTTGAATAATCTTCAAGCCTTCCTTGATCCGATAGTGTAGAAATCTTAGGGTCCACAGGAATTTTACCAAGAAATTGTATCCCGACATCTTTTGCAACTTCAAATCCTTTTGAAGGTCCATAGAGCTCTATTTTCTCTCCACATTTAGGGCATTCTATATAGCTCATGTTTTCTATAAGACCAAGAATAGGAATGTTCATATGCCTAGCCATGTTCATCGCTTTTTTTACAACCATCACAGCAAGGTCTTGAGGAGAAGATACCAATATTACTCCATCGAGAGGAATAGACTGAAAGACAGTTAGAGGCGCATCACTCGTACCAGGAGGAAGGTCTACCAATAGATAGTGAAGCTCCCCCCAAGCAACATCTTGATAAAGCTGCCTTATAGCAGTGTTAATAATAGGCCCTCTCCATATTATTGGGGTTGTAGGATCTTCAAGTATAAGGTTCATAGACATCACTTTTATTCCTAATCTTGTCGATACAGGGTTTATTCCAAGCTCTCCCTTTGTAGGTCTCTCATTCAAACCAAATATCTTCGCTATGCTTGAACCAGTTATATCTGCATCTAATATACCAACTTCATGCCCCTGCCTTCTCAGCTCTATAGCAAGCATTCCAGTCACAAAGGATTTTCCTACTCCTCCTTTTCCAGATAATATTGCAATTATATTTCTTATGTCACCCTTTTCGAGCTTCTCTATAATTGGTCTTACTCTTTTTACTCCTCTTTTTTGCTGAACACTCTTTGCAAGGGCATCCAGCTCTTCTTTTGTCATCGAAGTTAATTTTACATCAACAGCTTGAACGCCTTTTATGCTCATCAAAGCTTTCTCTACATCGTTCTTTATAGTATGGGCAAGGGGACAGTTAGGCACTGTAAGTGCAATAGTAACATTGACTTTATTCTCATCTATCTCTATATTTCTTACCATGTTCAAATCTACTATATTAATGCCTATCTCTGGGTCTATCACTCTCTTTAATCTATCAATTATTATTTCTTTATCTAACATATAGCCAACCTTCTTTATAGCTGAACCTCCTTTCTTGCCTTCTTTTATATCCTCCGCTAATTGATTTTATGGTCATCATCTATAACAATAGTTATAACGATTATTTAAGCTGATCTAAAGAAGCAGATAGTATCAATGATTAAGAGCTTGACAAAGATATTGAAAAAGTTTAATTGATTAATGTTTGAAATATAATTTTAGAGAACAGAGCAACATTGACAACGAAAGTAGAGATAAATCCAGGTGCATGCCAAAAGAAGGTGCTAATTAAAGTGAATAGATCAGGTTCAAAAGTTAGTGTAAGCATTGAATCTGATTGTCCTAGAGTAATGAATCTTTCTGAAAGGATAAAAGAATTGGATAGGCGTGAATTCTCCAGAAGGATAAGTGACAACATCGTATACAAAGCCTCTTCTGAAGCATATCTTCACTCAACATGCCCTGTACCTTGCGCCATACTCAAAGCCATAGAAGCAGAGTTTGGTTTAGCGGTTAAAAAGGACGTAAAAATATTGTTTGTAGAGTGATTTATTCACATTATAGGATTATAAGTTTCAAATCATTCTTCAGGTTTGAACCTTTTAGCTTCCTCGACAAGAGCCCTTATGTTATCAATAGGTATTAAGGGCTCAATGCCACAAGAAGGTTCAAGTATGTCGATGCCATCTTCAAGTGCCTTTCTTGCAACAGCCTTCACCTCATCTGGAGTGCCGTGAGTCAATATTCCTCTTGACTCAACATTACCTAGAATTTTAACATTGCCTACAATAGGCTTGATCTTAGCTATGTTGACGCTCTGCTTTACGCTTATACCATCAAAACCAATATCGACCATCTCTGGTATGAATTTCTCTACATCTCCACATAGATGCATGACCCTTATCCCTCCCAAATCGTCGGCTATTTTCATTAAAGCTGGTTTGACAAGTCTTTTAAAAGCTTCAGGGCCTGCTTTATCAGGCGTCCCTAAAGGCTCTCCCAAGGATACTATGTCAGAGCCTGCACGATATTGTGCATTAGCGTAACCTATTATAGCCTCTACAGCGAAATCGACGAACTTTTTGGCTAGATTTGGATTTGTTGAAGACCACTTTATAAAACTCAATGGTTCCGCGAGTTCACCTGCAAGGGAGAAGGGACCAAAGATGAAACTTGAGATCGGGAGAAAGTCTCCTACCTCTCTCCTTACAAGATTAATAGCTTCCATTATTGCTGGTATTCTCCCCCTTTCTAGAAGATCATCAGGCATCTTGAGATCATCAGGTCTATGGAATGCATGGCTTATAATTGCAGGCTTGAGTCCATGATCATCGTAATACTTGATTTCACACCCTAAGGCTTCAGGCAATATGCTGAATTCATAACCAATGTTCACACATTCAAATCCTGTTATCTTTTGACTCTCGATGGCAAGCCTAGCCATCTTCTCAGAATCTCTAAAAGCTTCAGGCCAATATATCCCAACAGCCTTCTGGATTTCAATCGAGACGCTTCCTCCACAGGCTCCTATGCAAGATACAGGGACTCTATCTACCTTTCCTCCCAATAAAGCAGTCAAAACTCTTCTTTTTGGAGTAAAATTTGCCATTATATTTCCTCCTTACTAAATATTGAGATTAAAGTTTATCCAAAATCCTAACTTCTTTATGATACTTCAACTTCTGGCATATCTCTGAACATTAGCTCTTTTCCGCCTATTAAATGCATCTTAAGCCTTCTAAGAGCTTCATAATGATGAAAAACCCTCTGTGTATATTCTTCATGCTTTTGTAAATCAGAGCTCTTTACTGCATCGATTTCTTTCATTTTATATTGCTTATACCTGTATGTAATAAGTTTCATTAAATTGTAAAGGTAAGTAGTTCTTGTCTCTCTTGATCCTCCAATGCACTCTTCAAGAGTAGGAGAAATGTTTTTGACTATAAAATCTCTATCCTCTTCAGATAAATTGCTTAAGGTAACATTGTTTATTGTATCCTCGATATCTGATCTGCTCATATTAGAAAACTTCCTCTGAGCCCTTATAAACTCACAATGTTTTATTGGAACTCCTTTCCACTCTATCTCTTCCATGCTTACAGTAGTTTGGCTCAAAATCCCCGCCTCATAAAGTTAAAAAACCGATTTACTTATAATACTTTAGTTACAAATTGAAACCTATTGATTATTAAGAAGCTGACAATATCTGATATAGAGAGCCTTGATGTAACAGAAGGCTTTACATGGAGCGTAAAATCTTCTGGTGAGAAAGGAAAGGTTGAGCTTAAAGAATTTCTAAGGCAAAAGCTCTTAGATGGGGCTGATGTTTTAATAGCATTAGATGAGAATAAGATAATAGGCTTTGCTATTATTAATGATTGGAGAGCTCTGCCGAATGCTAAATCTCTCGACGCAATGGAAGTCGCTAGGCCCTATAGAGAAAAGGGCGTAGGCTCCATGATTATGCAAAGATTGATAGAGGAATGGGATACCCTTATTGCATTAACCCTCTTACCTGAACCTGGCTATGAAAAAATATTGGATAAATTCTATCAAAAGTTTGGTTTCAAGAGCATTACAAGTGACATCATGGTTCGCATACCGAGTGATGGTAAGTTGAAGGAATGGATAGATTATATGGAGGACGTTCTTAAGGAATACTCTTACAAAATATATCGCATTCAACCTATCATTCATATATGGATGCAATATGTAGAAAAGTTGCTCGATGTATATGAACCTCTCCTTAAGGAAATGAAGATGCGCATAAAAGAAAAGTCTTAATCAAATTAAAATTATTCCTCTTTAGGTCTAAATCTTAATATGAACCGCCTTTTACTGATTCGATAAGCCAATGAAAAAGTAATAATTATGTAAATAACACCTACTACTAGAAAGAAAATCATTAAGTTTGATGTTGAAGGATTTACTTTGAAGTTTTCTGCACTTGTAGCTCCTTCATAAATCTCATCGCCTTCCCAGCTTGCTTTGACTGACCAGTAACCAGTGATATTTGGGCTGAAAGTATGATTATATAATCCTGCAGATGTTGAATTAATAATATAGGTTGAATGAATCTTTCCACCAGGTTGAAAATATGTTAGCGTCACTTGTACTGTATTAGAGGGAGGAGGTATTATCGAACCACTAACTTCAAGTGTAGAACCTACAGTTAAAGATGATGTAGATAAGTTTATAGTAATTTCAGATTTTGTCTGAGCTGACTCAGCGACTTTATAGGCTGTATAGAGTATTTGTGTCAAGTTACCAACAGTAGCCCTGATATGAGAAAGAGTCTGTTGGTAGAGTTGTTGCGTATAACCCCTAGCCCCTAAATAGCTTGATTCAGAATCATAATTTTTAACATAATCTGTGAGCATTTGAGCATAAGTTGAGCCTACTATAACACTCTCTCCAATTGGAGTATCGTAATATGATACATTTTTACCATCATAACTATTTACCCATGTTGCAAGCTGAGTAGAAATATCTTTTGGATTCATTATAATAATATCAACCCCAAAATCATAAGATTCTAAGTCAGGCAAGAGTTGGTCAAGAAAGGCTGTACCTATTTGCCTTGATTCATAATTGTTATGATAAGTGCCAGAGCCTATAAGAACATTTGTATGGTCTTGTTTTGTGTAGTCTGTATGCCCAAATTGAGTTATATCAGAAAAGTAATGAGTTAGCAATCCTGCTGCATATGTAGCCTTATGCTCATCTTCAGACTTTGTAGGTCTACCATTTTTTATCCAATTTGTTAAGTTTCCTACAACCCAATTATAGAGTTGTTGTACTCTATCAGGTGCTCCTTTCTCATCATGAGTTCCATAAGGATGAACATAATGCATATGGTTACGCCAATCCTTAAAATATGAATCAGGGTCATCTGTATAACTAAGCCAGTTGTCTGAGCCATTATTGAAGGAATATTCATAATCTCCCCATTTTTGATCATTTGAGTTGAGGTAAAAGTCTGTAATCCACTGAGCCATAGTTTCGTTATGATTCTTTAGTTTTTGATAAGCGATATCTGCAATAGCATCATGAATACCATAATAGGGATAATTTATGCTTGAGGAAGAACCATTTCCCCAACCATAAGCCTCTAGGTTAGGCATCATAGTAAAAAGGATTAAAAATATACATAGCATTCTTATCGTATTCTTCAGAAGTTTCATCACAAATCTAAAAGATAGCATCAAATATATGGTTAACTGAACCTTTATGAAGATGTTTATGGAGTAAAGAAAAGGAGAAGTGAATAAAATTGGGGGAGCATAAAGTCCTTGTATCTTTTTCTGAAAGCAACATTAATACTTCTTCTCAAAAACTTCTTGCCCGGCAGATATCTACATTATTGAGATTTTCAGGGTTAAATTTCTCTAATAAGGAAATGAAGAAAAATATTATTTTGATAGATGCAGAAGACCCTATCAAGGTGGCTGAAGTCTTATCAAATATACCAGGGGTGGATTATACTGCAGTTGTGGAGACTACATCATCGAATTATGAAGATGTTGTTGAATCTATAGTAAGGGCTGGGATGAAGCTGATCTACCCTGATGAGACCTTCGCCATAAGAGTCGATATAAAAGGGTCTTTACCCTATCTCAGTAGAGATATAGAATTCGCAACTTGTGCAAGGATTATGGGAGAGCTAGGTGAAAAAAATGTGAGGCAAGACAAGAAGAACCCTTCAAAAGTAATTTATGTAAAGATAGAAGATGATGTAGCCTGCATATTTTATTATAAATATGATGGACCTGGGGGCATGCCTGTTGGATCACAAGGAAAAGCACTATGCCTGTTATTAGGAGACAGTAATAGCGCTGTTGCAAGCTGGATGATAGCTAGGCAAGGCATCTTTCCTTACCTTCTCTTTTTTGACATTAGACCCTATGTTGATCATTCTTATGTAAAAAGAGCAATCACTATAGCAACTCTCCTTAGGGAGTTCTTGCCTGTTAAAAGATACAATCTTATTGCTTTAAAGATAGGTTTCATCATAGACAGTTTAAAACAAATCTGCTCTTCTAAAGTCCTACCCTTTTTACTTAATAGAATGGTTATGCGCATTGCATGCGCTTATGCAGATAAAATTGGTATGAGCACTATCGTTATTGGGGAGAGCTTAGACAAAAGTAGCTTTCAGACTCTTAAAGATTCATTCGAAATATCTTCAAAACATAATAAGGAAATTCTATTTCCATTGATCGGGCTAAGCAACAAAGAAATAATAGATTACTCAAAAAGGATTGGGATCTTTAAGTTCGCAAAAGAGGAGGGAGAATTAAAAAGACTTTCAACTAAACCAAATAGGAGAGCTATAATAGAGGCAGAGAGCAAGTTAGAAATAGATCGAATTGTTGAAGAAGCGTTAAGTAAAGATATCTCGATTGATCTTAAGGGTGGGTTCGATGATGTTCATAAAATTCTGAACAGTTACTTTTTTCAAAAGTTTAAATAGCTCTTATAACAATTGTTATTATATCAGTCCATATCTGGATGATAGGCAAAGTAAAGAAGATAACAATCCCTATACATTTGCAGAAAGATGAATTGGGTAATAATAACTTGTCCTTAATTTTTGGACGAGAGATGCCTCCCCGGGTTTTCTCCTTACCCAATTCATCCTGCAAAAATTTTGAATAAAAACTATCAAAAATATTGCCTTCAATTAAGCTTATATGCCCTTTTAACTTTATAGTTGTAGGCGGGCAATGAAGAGACTAGCCCTAGCGATCGATGAGCTAGATCTTGAGTTCTGAGCTCGCAACATAGTAGCGTACATACTTAATACTTTATTTAATTGTCTTGAATTTCAGACCCTAATTGTGAATACTAACTAAAGACTTCAAATATCCCTTTAAGATATCTAAAAGTATGGTATCTGATATAGAAAATGGAGTTGAGCCTATTCATGCTCATGGATTCTTTTGGGTCTCTCGAGAAGGCATCGTGAACCAGACTATCATATTTGATTACTATGATGATAAGGGATACTATGCTTCTCTTTTACACAAGCCTGATGAATATGAGCAAGAAATGATAAAGCTCTTTTACTCTATGCAGAACCTTCTTGATCAAGAGAAGATATTGATGAACAATATCAAATGTAAACCTAAAGTGCTTACTGTGAGCCTTGACCATAGAGGCTTAGAAAATCTTCCTTGTATTACCTTCCTAATAACTTTTAAAGGTCAAACAAAAATTGGATCAAATAAATATGAAAATTTTTATGAGAAAGGCATAGTTGAGTATGACTACGAAGCCTACTGGGTCTTTCCACAAAGAACAAAAATTCTAGAGGTCGAATCCTTGATAGAATATGAGATCATTGCAAAGAATATTCTTATTATGAGGGCGAGAAGAGGAGATAGATACTCTGGTTATGAAAAAATAGTATTCAATATGAAGTAAAATCCTAACTCGAAGTAATATTTTCAATCTACTAGACGCATTATAATAAAGGAGGATAAGATGTAAAGTGATATGCCCAATGCTATAGCTTTATAAAATTCTATCTTTGGCAAGAAGAAGATGAAGACAAGTAGATAAAGTATCCATGCTGGAGTTAGAAGGGCTAAACCCTTTGCATAAGAGAGAGTGGCATTCAAACCTGATTCCAAGTATATTATTAAAAAAGTGGTGAAGGTTACTGAGGGGAAGAGGGCTAAGAATGCTGCTAATAAACCCTTTCCCTCACTACCGATGAATACAGTAGAGCTGACCACAATTCCTCCTATGATGAAATAAAGTAAAAGAAGGTTGGCATGCAATTTTTTGTCCCTCATAGCTCTTAAGATACCACCAATAAATATTATCTTACACGATACCTTTTTACCGCTCTCTCATTAAGCTCAATTCCTAAGCCAGGCGTATTTGGGGCTTCAAGGTAACCGTCCTTTGGCTCAATTGTCCTTTCATAAAGTTCCATCTCCTTCATTATATCAGCATCTTTAAGAAAGTATTCTACTGTTAAAGCATTAGGAAGAGCTGCGACTAGATGCACATGTATGTCATGGGCAGCGTGAGGTGCAATTGGAATATTCCAAGCTTCAGCCATCTTGGCTATCTTAAGAAACTCTGTAATACCTCCACAAAAAGTCACATCAGGTTGTAATATATCAGCTGCTCTGCTCTCTATCAATTCTTTGAATCCATACTTCGTATACTCAAGCTCACCTGAGGCAACAGGTATATCTAAAAAATTAGCTACTTTAGCACTCCCTTTAATATCATCAGGCCAAACAGGTTCTTCAAACCACAAAACATTATACTTCTCATACAGCCTCCCTGCCTTTATGGCTTCTTTGACTTTGTAAGCGTTATTTGCATCTATTGCCAAATCTGTATCCGGACCAATAGAATCTCTAACAGCTTTGACCCTCTCGACATCCTTTTCTATGCTCAAAGCCCCAACTTTCATCTTCACAGCCTTAAAGCCTTGATTTACATAACTTATCATTTCCTCAGCCAATTCCTTAAGTCCTTTTCCTTCACGATAATAGCCACCACTGGCGTAGCAATGAACCTTGCTCTTAGACCCTCCAAGAAGTTTGTAAAGAGGGATTTTCATAGCCTTTCCTATTATATCCCATAATGCTATATCTACTCCACTTATTGCACAGATGGCTGCTCCCTTTCTCTCTCTGTATAATTCAAGATACATCTTTCTCCAGATATCTTGGATTAAAAACGGGTCTTCACCTATGATCAAATCCTTCAGATGGTTCTCAATGATCATAGCAGGATGATGCCACCAAATAGTCGAGATGCCCACTATGCCCTCATCAGTGTATATCTCCACAATAGTGTAATCCCTCTTTTTTACTGTCCTTGTTGCGAAGTTGGCTGGTTTATTTAGGGGGATTGAAACCTTGGTACATTGAACCTTTGTGATCCTCACTTAGAATCCCAATTCTGCAAACATAAAGAGTGATATAAAGGGTTCCATGATAAGAATGATGAAAAATTAGATCACTTTAGCTTTTGATGCCTTTAATGACCATGAAGATAAATGGGAAAGCATTTACGATTTTTATGGCTTGAGTATAATTTAATTCCTAAATAAAAAATGAGACAAAACTACCCAGCTTTCGGAGTGGATGCGGCTTTCCAGTCTTGCAACGCATGTGGTCTTTACCCCCACATTGCCTTACTGGTTGGCCCTCATCTGGTCGCTATAGGGAGCCTTATGGTTTCCCATAAGCTTCACATCAGGCAATCAGACGACCGTCGACCCGCGCGACACGCCAAGGCTTCCCCTGACATGCGAGTTCGATCGACAAACCCACACCTTTTCCGGCTGGGTAGCATATACTTTATACTAAAAATTCTATTTATAGTTTTTGGATCAAATGGTGTATTTTTTGAGTTAAGATTTTTTGATTTAATCTCATTTAATAGCGTTTGCTAAAGCATCTGTAAGCTCAAGATTTGTTATAACAGGAATCCCGAACTCCACAGCCTTCCTTCTTATTGTATAATCATCATCTAATGCTTTCAGAGAACTCGCTCCTTCTAACTTTAGAACATTGATAACTAATTTTATCTTTTGATTTATCAAATAATCGAGGATATTTGGCTGTTTTCCCTCACTCACTTTATGCAAGACCTCACATTTTATATCATTTTTAATTAATGCTTCTGCTGTGTGCTCTGTAGCATATATTTTGAATTCTTTCTCTAAAAATTTCTTTGCTATAGAAATTATGCTTTCTTTATACCCGCCAACTGTAATGAGGATTGAATCTCCCTTCTTAGGCAAGCTTAAACCTCCAGCCATAAGAGCCTTTAGAAAAGCCTCCTCAAAACTCTCTCCAAAACAAGCCACCTCCCCTGTAGAAACCATTTCAACACCAGTTATAGGGTCTGCGCCTTCTAACCTCATAAAAGAGAATTGAGGTACTTTTACACTAAATTTATTCGCTGAAGCCTCGCCGTCTTTGATCTTTCTTCCTAGTATAGCATTTGCAGCAACATCCATCAGATTTATGCCAGTGGTCTTTGAAACGAAGGGCATGCTTCTTGATGCTCTTAAGTTACATTCTATAACATAAACTTCCCCATCTTTTACTATATACTGAATGTTAAAAGGTCCTTGAATATTCAATCTTCTAGCTATTCTTCTTGTGTAATCTCTCATTTTATCTTTAACATCATTTGGAATATTGATGGATGGTATGCACATGGTAGCATCTCCTGAATGAACACCTGCATTCTCCACATGCTCTATTATTGCGCCTATGAAGACATTTTCTCCATCACAGACTCCATCCACCTCAACTTCTTTGGCATAGGTGATGAATTTTGAGATAACCACAGGATACTCTTTTGATACTCTAGTTGCTTTTTTTAGATAATCTTCTAATTGTTTTTCATCAAAAGCTACGTTCATTGCAGAACCAGAAAGAACGTAAGATGGTCTTACCAATACAGGGTAATTTATCTTATCTGCAAATTCCTTTGCCTTTTCGATCGTTCCTAGCTTGCTCCAAATAGGCTGCTTTATTCCTAATTCATCAAGTATCGTGCTGAACTTTGATCTATCTTCAGCCCTATCTATGTCTTCAGCAGAAGTTCCTAGTATCTTTACATCATTGTTAACGAGTTTAATAGCCAAATTGTTGGGTATCTGCCCACCTACACTTACAACTATTCCGTCAGGTTTCTCTTTCTCAACTATATCCAAAACTCTCTCCAAAGTTAATTCTTCAAAATATAGCTTATCCAAAACATCATAATCAGTTGAGACAGTTTCTGGATTATAATTTATCATTATGACCTCTTCTATTCCTTTTTTCTTTAAAGCCCAAGCCATGTTCACACAACACCAATCAAACTCGACACTTGAACCTATTCTATAACAACCAGAACCAAGAACAACAACTTTGCTTCTTCTTAAGATTTCTATATCGTCTGTATAGCCATTGTAAGTAAGATAAAGGTAGTTAGTGGTAGCGGGCCATTCTGCTGCAAGAGTATCTATCTGCTTTATCACTGGCAATATGCCTAAAGATTTTCTTATCTTCCTAATCTCTGCTTCATTCTTTCCAACTATGCTACCAATCTTTTTATCTGAAAAACCAAGCTGTTTAGCTTTCTTTATATTCTCAGGGGTTAAATTTTTCTTCAGTAATTCTTGAAAGTCTAATATACCTTTGATTTTGTTTAAGAACCAAGGATCGATGCCAGTCAATTCAAAGATTCTTTTTACATCTATGCCAGATTGTAGTGCCTTAATGATGTAAAATATTCTTCTATCTGTAGGGTTCTCCAATTCATGCTCTACCATCTCTATAGCAAAGACATCTTCTCTGCTAACTTCTAAATCATCAATGTCTGTCAATTCTTTATCTATATCGAGCATCCTTACTGCTTTCTGTAAAGCCTCCTCAAAGTTTCTACCAATAGCCATAACTTCTCCTACAGATTTCATCTGAGTTCCTATTCTTCTACTAACATGCTTGAACTTCTGAAAATCCCATCTAGGAATTTTAACTACAACATAATCTAATGCAGGCTCAAAGCAGGCAGTAGTTACCCCTGTAACTTTGTTCATCAATTCAGGTAAGGTATAACCAATTGCAAGCTTTGCAGCTATATATGCTATAGGATAACCAGTAGCTTTTGATGCAAGGGCAGAACTTCTCGATAGTCGAGAATTCACTTCTATTACTCTAAATTGTTCAGAGTTAGGATCTACGGCGAATTGTATATTACATTCTCCTATTATCCCTAAAGATCTTATAACTTTAAAACTAGCCATTCTTAAAATATGATATTCTCTATTGGTCAAAGTCTGAGAAGGTGCAATAACAATACTGTCTCCAGTATGGACTCCCATAGGATCAAAGTTTTCCATATTACAGACTATTATACAATTATCCTCACAATCTCTCATCACTTCATATTCCAATTCTTTCCATTTCCCAAGGTATTCTTCAATTAAGACTTGTTTAATTCTACTGTGAACTAAGCCTCTTGCTGCTATCTCTGCCAATTCTTCTCTATTGTGCGCTACCCCAGACCCTTGCCCACCTAATGTGTAAGCAACTCTTACCATTACTGGATAGTCTATCTCATTAGCAACTTGTATTGCCTCATCAATGGAATTTGCTTTTTTGCTTCTTGGGATTGGTATACCATTTTCTAACATAGTCTTTCTGAAGAAATTTCTGTCATCAGCGATCTTTATCGCTTCTATGCCAGTCCCTATAACTTTTACACTATATTTCTCTAAAATTCCTTTTTCTGCTAATTCTACACCACAATTTAATGCAGTCTGCCCTCCAAACCCTAAAAGTATTCCATCAGGTCTCTCTTTTTCTATGATCTTCTCAACAAATTCTGGATTTATTGGAAGAAAATAAATCTTATCAACAAATTTCTTATCAGTTTGAATAGTTGCTATGTTGGGATTGACAAGTATTACTTTTATTCCCTCTTCTTTCAAAGCTTTTATAGCCTGTGCACCTGAATAGTCAAACTCTCCAGCCTCTCCTATCTTTATTGCTCCACTCCCTAAGATCAAGACCTTTTTTATCCACTCAAACTTTGGCAAACTTCCTCACTTCTTTGATAAAATAATCAAATAGAAATCCAGTTTCATAAGGTCCGGGAGAGGCTTCTGGATGAAATTGAGTCCCAAACACAGGCTTCTTTCTATGCCTCATGCCTTCTACAGTTTTATCGTTCACGTTCTTGAACCATATATCAAACCCAGTTTCTTTTAAACTTTCAGTATCGATAGCGTACCCATGATTTTGGCTTGTTATGTAGCATTTCCCAGTGAACAAATCTATACAAGGATGGTTCTGACCTCTGTGCCCAAACTTCAATTTATAGGTATCTGCACCTGTTGCAAGGGCGAGAATTTGATTACCAAGACAAATTCCCATTATGGGCAGATCAGTCTCTAAAATTTCTCTAACAGTTCTAATAGTCTTTTCACATTTTTTAGGATCTCCTGGACCATTAGAGATAACTATCCCAGATGGGTTTAATCTCAGAATCTTTTCAGCAGGGTAATCGTAAGGTACTCTTACAACATTTATATTTCTCTGTAGCAGACTTCTTATTATACCAAATTTTGTGCCACAATCTATCAAGACGACTTTTGGCGATTTTTCAGAATTATACTCAACAAGCTTATTTATGGTTACTTCTTTTACCAAATCTCTCTTATTAGGATCTTCGATCTCTTTCAATTTTGCTCTAATTTCTTTAAGATTTATTTCTTTTGCTACCTTCAGAATCCCTAGCATGGTACCCTTAACTCTTATCTTCTTAGTGAGTTCTCTTGTATCTATGCCTTCTATGCCAGGAATCTTTTGCTCATATAACCATTCGTTTAATGTCTTTTTGTAAGACCAATGACTAGGATTTTGGGTAAGTGAATATACCACATAGCCTTTGACTTGAATTCTACTGGATTCAAAGTGCAAAGGAATTCCAAATTCATCAGTAATTGAATAGGGCGGTACACCATAATTTCCAATCAAGGGATAAGTCTGAATCAATATCTGGCCAAAGTAAGATGGATCTGTTAACGATTCAGTGTAACCAGTCATGCCTGTGTTAAAAACAACTTCTCCTGAAACTTCACAAGGATAGCCAAAACCATTGCCTTCTAATATCATCCCATCTTCTAGAGCTAATATGGCTTTAACCAAAGTCCACACCTACTATGAAATTTTTGTAACTAAAGTTAAAGGGGGCTAAACCTGAAAGAGGCCATCCTTTGTAGAAGAGAAAGGGCTCACCATCCTTAGCAGGAAGGACCCTGATGCTTGCTCCGTATTCAAACAAACTCTACGGCTACACCTTCTAAGAACCAGAAATATCTACTAATAAAGTTTTTTATCGCTCTAGCTTTCCAATTTTCAGGAAATAGCTCGCTTAATCAGATTTTATCAAAATATCGTCTTCTTGAACATTGACTTCATAAGTCGGCTCAGGCTTTAAGGCAGGAGGTCTTATCACTTTTCCAGTTTTCACGCCAAATACAGCGAAGTGGCAAGGACAGGTAACCTTCTCCCCTTCAAGAGTGCCTTTGGACAAAAGGCATCCCATATGGGTGCAACGATTACCTATAGCATAGAATCTTCCTCCCAAATTCGCTATCATGATATCTTTTTTATCAATCTTAACTCCAATCATCTTTCCTTCAGAGATATCCTTAACTGAAGCAACTCTCATAAATTCGGTCAAAACTCACCTTGCATGAACTTATTGTAATAATATAAAAAATTTGCGCTATCATTCAATAACAATTAATAATAAGTCTTGATCATCTTAGAGAATATGGCTAGCGAAAGTTACACTAAAAAGTATGTTAAAGTGCATAGAATAACAAGTATAAACGATCCTGAGACAGGACTGCCTGGCAAGCAGATAGAGTTAGTGGAGGTTAGACCTAGAACGAGTGATGTCTTTTCAGGAGTTGGAGAAGAGGCTAAACTGATAAAAGGAATACTTTCACAATTTCAAACTCTTGGCATATTCCCACCTATAAGAGAGATGATCTTGCCTAAGCTAACCATGTTCCTTACAGAAGATGAATATGAGAGATTAGGAATAAGGTTTGAGGTCAATGACACTTATGAGATCATATTGAAAGATGGTGCCATCTCCTTAAAGCTCTTTAAAGAAGGAATCTAATTCTGATAGATAGTATCAAGAAAAAATTAGAGGCTATGGTACAGGATTTGAATAAGTGGAAAATCAGCGGGTTAGTCACCTTAGACACAACTTCCCCTTCGGTGCTACGCCTTCTTTCTAACTACAGTTTAATGGTAGGGCAGCTCCATGGCCTTACAGTCCTGAAACTGATCGCCAGAGAATGAACCAGCATAGAATTAGCCTATGGAACCTTCTGGTCAGATCTGCCATAGATGCCATACCCAATATAATCAAAGAGAAATGTAGTATCAAGGTTCGTAAGTTGAATCGAAGCATTACGATTTCAGAATAAAGCTTAACTAACTAAGCATATTAACTAACGTAGTTTGAAGCCACAAGTAGCGTTTACCATAATCACATTTACTATGATCTTGGCAAGTATTGCTGTTGTGACTACTGGTCCTGTTATTTCAGCTCAATACGCAGGGTATAGTTTTGTGCTAGAGGCTTCTGGTCAAGCATATGATCGTTATGGCAATCCTCATAGTGTAGATCTATCGTTAAGTGGTACAGGGTACGGAAGCCCAACATGGTATATGTCACTTCGTGTAGCGAGTGGAACCGTGAAGGTGGATGGTTCCACATTTCGTATTATAGGAGGGTGTGGCATGTTGATTCAACGCTACCATTACATCAACCTAGGTATTCGGATAACTCCTCCGTATGGAGGTCCTATTACAGGATGTTGTATGCGTGGGACAAGCGGGGTATATTACGCTAATGAGATACCCCTAACCCTCTCCTCACGCTATATTATACTTCCAACATATCCTCGCTATACTATATTGTACAACTTAAGGTTAACAGGAGAAATAACATTATCTTGAGAAGCATCAAAATGAGATAACGTGTAGTACTTATGACTGTTAAGTTAATCTCTTTATCTGAGAAGAAGCATCCAAAGCCTCTGATCATCGGGTTTGCTATAGCTATTGTAGCCATCCTTATTGGTGCTGTCGCATTATTATATCACCCATATGTTACAGAAAATCCTACCCAAGCTTGGCTCGAAGATTCTGAGGATGATGTAGAATTTATAGGAGAAGACTATCCTAGTATAATCGATGTAACTTATGCGGAATTGGAAGTGAATGAAGGGGTATTAAAGTTCACGATAACTGTGATGGACTCTATTCCCGAATATCTTAACAATGGAGAGTATGCTCAATGGATGGCAATAATAATTTTACAAGATGGACTGTTCAGAGCATACGAAGTATACATGGAGATGAACTCAACACTTAATCAAGGCGAGCTGGTAGGCTATTTTAGAGAAATTGGAGAGCAGGAGGCAGAACCCTGCGTAGTGGAGCGCAATGGAAACTCGTTGATTATATTCGCCCCATTGGATGAGTTGCAAAGTTCAAGAGAGATTCTATGGTCTATTCTAACTACGTTCGAAAAATGGTCTGGATATGAATTGATAGCTAATGGAATCGATTATGCCCCAGATGAAGGCTTTCAAAGAACGATTCTCAAAAAGTGAAAACTTATTTCTTTTAAAAAATATCTTAAGACCTCTCCAACTAATCACTATGCTTAAAGCAATCAGCAGAAAGGCTGATGCAAAAAGTATGGCGAAGTGAATAAAAGGCTCCATACTTTAGTCAGCTTCTCCTGAATAAATTCAGGAGCTTGCCCGTACTCATGAAGTTTTGTAGAAAATTCTACAGCAAATGCCTTTCTGCTAAGTCTGATACTCAGATTTTTGGATGCCAAGGCTTAAAAAGAACTTATCAGCCTCAATGTATGATTCCAGTGTTCCTATATCCCACCAGTAACCCTCTAAAATATATCCATAAACAGGCTCATTTTTATGAAGCCATTCTATAAATCTTCCAGGTTGGTCTTTCCCCAGATCCTTTCCAACGTATTCTCTTAGCCTTGGTAGAGTTCTCTCAGGCAATATATAGATACAAGTCCCTATAAGAGTCGTCTTTGGTTGTGATGGCTTCTCTTCGAAATCTGCTATCTTATTGTCTTGGTCAAGTAGCACTGTTGCGTAGTGCTTTGCTAAATTAAGATTATTTATATTGTAGAGAGCTATTACAGGCGAGGATTTCTTCTTATAGAGGTTTATCATCCCTTTAAGGTCGGCAGTGAACAAGTTGTCTCCAGCCATGATCAAGCAATCGCTATGAATCTTCGAGGTGAGCTCTGCTAAGGCTTTTACAGCACCAGGCTTCTCTTCTTCAGAGCGTGAATTATCTGTGGCGATCTCTATATGCTGATAACCCGTAGTAGCTAGCCATTCTCTAAAGCAACTTTCAAATCGAAGATTGGTAGAAATGATGATGCGCTCTATTCCATACAATGTACTTAGCTTCTCTATGATGTATTCGATAATGGGTTTTTCAGATACTGGCAAAAGAGGTTTAGGCTTCTCTCTAGTTAAAGGCCAAAGCCTCTTCGCATATCCCCCTGCTAAGATGATGACGATTATTCTGCCCACCATTGGAAGTTTTTGAGGCTATCTGTTACCTATTTTTCTAACCATATGTTATACTTTTTTGCACATCCAGTTGATCTAATATCGATTTTACTGTAAGTCTTACCGCTTCTTCGCTATTGTATTTAGGCATCCATTCTTTGGATTTGAGCTTGCTTATATCAAGGAGCATATTCTTTACATCCCCCGCCCATCCTCTCCCTCCATTTATTCCTCCAGTGAACTTGAATTTCACATTGCTCAAATTCATCTCTTCACATACGATCTCAGCTATTCTGCTCACTTCTATCTGGTCCTCAGAGCCTATGTTAAAGACTTCAACTCTTTGCTTGGCATTATAAGCCTTAAGAATAGCGTCTATACAGTCGTCGATGTATAGATAGGACTTCTTCTGCTTTCCATCACCAAGAATCTCAAGCTCATTTGAATTCTTCTTGAGCTTATCTATAAAATCAACGATCACGCCATGCTTACTTCTTGGTCCTATTATATTGGCAAGCCTTAGTATTACTGCCTTCTTTTTATACATGTGGGCATAAGAAGTGATCAGTGCTTCGCTTGCAAGCTTTGATGCACCATAGATAGATATGGGCTCTAATTTTGTATAGTCTTCAGGTGTAGGTATTACTTTTGCATCACCGTAAACAGTGGAGGTAGATGCAAATACAATAGTTTGAGCATGGCTCTTCCTAAACTCTTCGAGGAGAATATACGTGGCATATATATTCTGCTGGAAGCAGGTCTTAGGATCATTTAACTCCAATCTAACCTCTGGATTTGCTGCAAAGTGGAAGACTATATCTACATCTCTCAGAGCATTTTTGACATCATTAGTCTTCGTGCAGTCACCTATGAATGCCTTAACCTCTTTATGCTTACTAACAAGAAGGTGGCTAATGTTCTGCTTCGAGCCTGAGGATAAATTGTCGATGATGACTAAATCGTGACCCATTCTGGATAAAGCTTCTGAAAGATGGGAGCCTATGAATCCTGCACCACCAGTGACCAGAACTCGCAAATCGATTTAACCTATCTCTCGTTATGGCAGATGGTGTAGGTCTCTTGTAGATTCGAAGAATTGCTGGGCGACTTGAAGAGTGGCAGGGCTTTGTTGGATGCCTCCTCTGGCAGAGTCTTCAGCTATCTCTACGATCTTATTAAACATAGATGCATATCCCCTGCTCTAATAGTATCCTCAGTTGAACATCGAGGTTCATGTCAAGGAGATCGCCGAGGGTATTCTAAACATTGTTAAATGTGAACATAAACACGGTAACACTTATTGAGTGTGGATGATGAAAAATAGTATTATTTTGCAAGATTAAAAGCGCAAACCCTCACACTACCACAGTGCAGTTTAATAGCGACCCATACTCCACTCTACCTTTAACGGGGAAACTTCCCAATTTATGGACTCTTAGGTCGTTAATCTTGCTATCGTCGGATCTATTAGTTGGTTGAACTATCTTTAATGGATATGCAGGCTAGCTGTGCTGGGCCATCTAGGAGTAGCTTTAGACTTTCAATGAATTTTAGACCTGCAAGATTCTCAGCATTTCCACGGAACGTATCAGCATATCCTTCAAGCCTTATGTTCAGCTTTAGAATGTGGATAGTAGTTAAGGCTCTTCGAAGCTTAAAAATTTCGCCTGTCACCGTCTCTCCTTCAGGCCAGTATCTTCGGGGGAGTTCAGATAGATGGAGGCCTAGGCTTCTGTATTTTTCTTCATTAAGGAGGAGAAAACCATCATAGCCTGTGTCGATACGGATCAAAGCCTCCTCTAATGGTAGTGTCTCGAGTGGACCCTTAACTACTAGGCCTAAAACAGGAAATTTGAAGCCATTCGACTTTAAGTATGACCAACAGGCTTTGCCACTACTCTCCAACCAAGTCTCACCCTTTGAACCGGCTTTTCACCTATTTTGAAAATAATGCGATGTGTGTATCTGCCTTCCTTGACCTTAAGTGCTTCATCAAGGGATCTGTGAGCAGAGATCAACTTGCCACCAGCTATTACTACATACATGCCTTGATAATTGGCCTCCAATTCATTGACCATCGATTCGAAAGCCCTATTGTTAGATTCCTCCTCATCTGTTGATTCATAATCATACCTAAGCCAGAGTTTGATAGCTGCTTCGAGGGCCTTTGAAACAGCCCCCTTGGAGTAGCCATACTTCTCCATGGCTTTCCGTCTAAACATTTCTTCTAGTTCTTTAGGAAGAGAACCCTTGATCATCTTTTTGATTTTAGGACATATGTACTTAAATACCTTTTGTCCGATCCCTTAACATATAACATCGAGATTATATCTATGGTTAAAGCCCCTAGCGCTTTTGGGCTAGCTCTTGCCTCATCCACTCTATCTCCTTCTTTAACCCTTCTTCCAAGGAGATCAGAGGCTCCCAATTAAGAATATCCTTAGCCTTCTTATAGCTACCTACAAAGCGCATGATATCCCCTTTACGAGGTGGAAGGTACTTCTTCTGAGATTTGCTGTCAGTTAACCTGATGATCATGTTCGCAAGCTCGTTCAGACTTACACCCCTACCTGTTGGCAAAAGGAAGACTTCACCTATAGCCCTTAAGTTCTCCAAAGCTAGAACATAGGCTCTAGTAGTATCCTCCACATATGTATAATCTCTAACCTGTTCGCCGCTACCGTAGATAGGTATAGGCTCATTTTCTAGTGCTAGCTTAATCCAGAAGCTGATGAAGTTATACCAGCCCTTCATCCAATAAGGTTGCCTAGGACCATATACGTTACTAGGCCTCAATATGATGAACTTCATTCCATACAAGTGTGAATAGATTTTGCAGAGCAGTTCGCCGTAGATCTTGTGAACATTGTAGAAGGTGCTAGGGTTGAAGGGAAAAGATTCATTCGCAAGGCTTGGTTCAGGTATATCTCCATGGACGCTTCTACTGCTTGTATAGATTATTAAGGCATTATCATTGTATTTTCTGCAGGTCTCGAAGAGGTGAAAGGTGGAGAGAGCGTTCCTTCTGAAATCCTCCTCAGGGTAGTCTACAGACCAAAATGTGGAGACTTGTGCAGCACAGTGAATAATGTCATCGAACCCTTCTACATCTCCCTTATCGATGTCGGCAACGGACTTCACCTTTAACGGTACGTCAAATAAAAGATTATCCCTCCTTCCAGCCGAGAGGTCGTCTAAAGCAACAACGTTATACCCTTTCGCCCTCAGCTGATCCACTATATGAGAACCGATGAAGCCAGCCCCACCAGTCACAAGAACCCTCAAATTCATCACCTACGCTAGCTGTTCACAACTCTAATAAATTATGATTCAGGGATTTGAATCATAGCCATATCAACGGAGCGAAGAGAGTAGTTGAATAAGAAGAGCAGTATAAAGGCAACAATCAATATTTGAAACAATCTGAAATACGTCTTGGTTGTAGTTGAACTTGAGTGCAGCATACTTCTTAGCTTGTTAAGTAACCAATAAAGCCCTATTGCAGCAGGGATCTGAAAAGGAATGACGTAGACAATACGCCAATAAAGCCATTCTTGACTAGAAACGATAAGGAAGAAAGCTAAAGAAGGAACCAATATCCAACATAAAACCAACCTATGAAAACTTTTACTCAGATCTGCCATAGATGCCATGCCCAAGATAGCGAGGGCAATGATTAACGGATTACCAAATGCACCTCCTACCCAACGTTGCACCATAAGAGAGAGCGCAGGTTGAAGATCAACGAAGTTTGAAATGTTAATGTTCTTCATAACCATAAGCATATACTCTACAAATCCCCAGAAACTCGAGGTACCATACATTGAGCCCGAAAAATAGATGAAGTATGGGACAAATACCATAATAATAATCACTAATGGTATCAACAGAAAAAGAATATCTTTCCTAATTCCGGATCTAATTAAAAATGTCAATGTGATATATGAAAACAATATGCTGATCATTATGAGCCAGGTGTATGGGTGAGTGAGAAGAGCAGCAATAGAGATCAAGCCAGCTATCAGTGAATAGATTATCGAGTGCTTCTCTAAGGATTTCAATAGGAAGGTGAAGAACAGCATCATCTCTATAATGATGAACCAATTCGCGAGAAGATATCCATACATGCCTGCTGTAGTCTGAAATGAGAAGACTGAAAAAATGGAAGAGAGCAAGGCTAGATGATCATCGTTGGTTCCTGTCTTGACAAACCAGAAGGTAGCTAAAGCAAGACCTGTTGCACAAATGGCTGGCATTATCCTGATAACAAAATAGGATGGTTGCATCGTAACAATTTTGATGAAGTAGATTAGTAGAAAGAAGATAGGTCTATCTGACATTAATGATACATGTGCCCCATCTTCTACCATGCGAGTCAAGAAACCATAATAATTTGCTCCAGAGAGAGTGTCTACTCCCACAAGAGCCGGAGGGGGAAGATGGATATAGGGATAGTATGCTACAAAGACTGCAACTACCAAAGTAATGAACAAAACTAAAGTCAGTGGTTGTCTTTCTAGAATGCCTGAGAGATGAATACTTGAAAAATCATTTCTCCTCATGCGCAAGAATAGATATCTTGAAATTGGAATCCATATCCAGCAATAAAGGAGGATTAAAAACAGCCATGAAGTCAATGGGTAGAGCACATTGAACAGGTTAAGATCTATCAAAGGAAATCTCCAGCGTGGACTAGGTCCAAAAGGAACTTCGTAGTCAAAGGCATTCATCACCCACGATGAAAGAGAGGCTAGCTCAAGAGGTATCAGCAAACCTATAATGCCTATGGATACAAGTAAAACTACTTCCTCTCTCCTAGCAAAAAGAAAACCTTTACTATAAAAGATCGATAGACCTGTCACTATAAAGCCTAAAAGAATCGTGAGGAAGGTAGCTACTTGATTATCAACTAAGAAGATAGCAAATGAAGCAATTAGCAACGAGTATGGGAAAATTGTCCAGTGAGGTAGGCTGAGACCATATAAAAACCTCATTATGAACATTTCTACAATTATGAGAAGGAGTGAGATGCACCAGATCCACCAGTCTATGGAAGGAGAGAAGATCGTGATGTTGATTACGTTTAAAGAATAAAAGTAATAGAATCTAATGCTAAAAAGGTTTATCATCTTCACTAAGCCGAACAGTATGTTAACCGAAGTAGCCAATATAATCAAGGAGAAGTGTAGTATCAAGGTTCGTAGATTGAATCGAGGCATTACGATCTAAAATTTAGAGTCTTATGTCCTATTTTATATTCTATAAGGAATTACTCTATTGCTTTCTTATAGGATAAGCTTTGGGCTTCCCAATATGTCTCAGGCGTTCCTATGTCTAGCCAAATTTCATCGCTGTTGAGTTCAATGGCATGAACATTAAGCCCCCAATCTATCAGCTTCTGTATACCATCTGTAAGCTGAAGTTCGCCACCTTTGCCCAACGATGTGGTTTCCAAAGCTCTAAACAGGATATGTGTAAATATGTAGATTGGCATTATAGCCAAGTTGGTCGTGGGCTTTTCCGGTTTCTCAACGACTCTAGAAACTCTAAAATCTTTTCCTTCTTGCTGACCTTCAATGATTCCATACTGCTGAGGGTTTGGGACTTCTTTAGCAACTAACGTAGCATCGTCTTTGATCTTTTTACTGTATCCTATAAGGCGTGTCAAGTGGTCGTTGCCTTTCGAGATGATGTAAGTATCCCCAGCATGAACTAAGAATTCTTCATAACCGATGAGAGATTGTGACAATAGCACAGCATGACCGAAGCCCTTGGGCTCGGGTTGATTTATCCAGATAATCGTGGACTCTTCAAGCTTCTTGTAAAAGCATGTAAGATCGTATGCTTGATTATTCTTCCCTACATTATTCAATCTTTCAACATACCCATAATCTGGCGTGAAGTGATCCTCCATCGCCCTCTTCCCTCTACCTACTATGAAACAGAACTCTCTTATCCCTACTTCAAATAGTTGTTCAAAGACTAGCTGAACAAGAGGTTTAAGGCATATTTTACCATTAGCACTCTTCGAAAAGACTGGAAGCATCTCCTTTGGTTGCTCCTTTGTGGCTGATAAGAGCCTAGTGCCTAAACCAGCGACAGGGATAACGGCCTTTCTAATCAATGCCTTTGGTCAGGCTTTCTCACTGTGAAGATCGTTCTTGTGAATGCGTATGGCTCTTTGACTCTAGCATTCACTAAATAGGCCAAGGTTTTCAGAGACTCGTTTGACCAGTATACATATCTCAGTCAAAGTAATCGCGTCACTCTCAGGAATCCAATCTCCTCATAAAGATAGTGTTTTTGCCTTAGATACTCCTCTATCAAACCTGTGATTTGGCATCCCTATTTCAAACACTGCTGTAATGCAGCCATCCACATGTCTGGTCGATTTCCAGCCGCAAGATGTGGAGCAAGTTGGGATTCCATCGTATGTAGTATTGTTAGTGGAAGCATAAGCTCCGTTAAGTCCCGCTTAATTGAGAAGCACCTATAGTACTTATCCAAGTGCCTTTTTGTTATCCTACTGAACCATGTATCCCGTAACAATAAATCAATGTCGCCAAATATGAAAATGGCAGAGTAGGTTATGAAGGAGTATAAGTCAATCAAGGAAGGACCACTTTCCATAAATTTTTCCCAATCTATCACCGTAAAACCGCTATTATTCACCAAAATGTTTTGAGGTGTAAGATCTCCATGTAGAGAACTATATGGTATTTTAATACTCCAGCACTCTTGCATTTCTTCTTTAAATTTGCAAAGCACATTTTGAAATTCTGGTCTCCATGGGTATTGAGAAAGTGGAAGCTCTCCCTGATGGGTTAAGTAGTGAAAATTTATCAGCCAATTCACAAATAGCCTCAAGTATTCCTCGTAGTTGGCCTTCTTGAGCAGAGTTTCTAGTTGCACTCCTGTGAGTGCTGTCTCTACTAATGCTGAAAAGTCACAAAAGTCATAGAACCCAATGGGACAAGGTACGGTGGATTTCATCTTCCAATGGATGCTGACGAGAGCGTCATATTCCTTCTTAAGCACTGTAGCAAATTCTCTAATTGTGCAGAGCTTTATTAGCAATTTCGGCTTCTTGTCTTGGAAAAGCAATAATTTAGTCATGCCGGTATGAGGATAATTGGTGGAGATAAGGACAAAATCTTCTGCTCCAATACCTTCTAAGAAATCCCTCAAAAAAGGTTTGAGGTTATGTATGATTGTCTTCATCATTACGCTTCGCCATAGACACCATAGCTATATACAAAATACTTCGCGAGTCCTATTTTTGTAAGGACAGTTACCAAGGCCTTAGAGGTAGGTTTTTGTGCTACATGGTTTACCATCATATATTCTAAGGTTTTTGATTGGTCTGCCGGGATGACTAGCTTCGGCTCTCGATATGTTGGCCATGGGATATAGAAGACTAATCTTCTAAATCCACAAAGTCTTAGTAGCTTCTTGTACTCAAAGTATCCATAGATATAGTTACGGTATCCATAAGAAAAGCCACGGGACCTACATAAAAGATTCGCGATATTGCGGGGAAGGAGATCGATATAAGGGATTCCTGTATGTCCAAGGGCGCCTAAAAAGTACGAATAGGCAAACCTATTCTCAACGCCTATGTATACACCCCCTCCTCGCTTTAACACCCTTTTAACCTCCTTAAGGGCGCCTCTTTGATACCAGCTTGGGGATGCGTCCGTGCGTGAGGTGCCTATCCACTCAAGAAGTCCATTCATGACCACCAAGTCAAATTCTAAGTCATGGAACGGTAAAGGAGACCATTCCAGGGGATCTATGTGGACAAAATCTATGTTTGTGATTCCCTCCTGAAAAGCCCTTTCACGAATGAAGAGTAAACTTTCAAGGGTGATATCGGCGGCTATGACATGCTTATAGATTCGAGCCAGTCCAAGGGTAACAGCACCCCAATTACTACCTAGATCTAACACTCTGCTTTCCCGCTCTAATGGCAACATATAAGAAAACTGAGCTCGGCTCTCGTCTAGCACATAATCGTGAAGATAACCCGAAAAGAATTCATCTACAGCTTCCCTCCATCCGTTGCGGATTGCAGATTTCAGTAGTGCTATTGCAGATTCTTTCGAGATCTGAAGCCAGCTAAGACCCTTGGTTGCGAACGAAGGGATGTTATCCATCCAACTCCACTCGTGACCACACCGAAGACAAGCAAGAGATGGGGATAGTTCTCCTTTACAGTTAGGACAGCAAAGCATAATCAGCAACCTGTTCTGTTCCTGTGAGCGTGATAAATCATTTATTCCCAAAGGGAAACCTTGTGGTGGGAACTTCTAACGGGGCTACTCAGATGAACAGGCGGAGTTGATGATGTTGCCACTTTAACTGCAGCAAGTTTGATTTCGAGGTGATGTTTTGGATTGATATATGCATATAAGAAATCATCGAATCGAGAGCATATTGTTTTGAGGAGTTTAACTTGCTCTATGAGACCAAAGAGAAACTTGTGTAGTGGATTACAAGCTAAACACCATTGTAAACTCCAGTGCCTCTCGGATCTTTCCACCTCTTGAAAAGCCTCCACCTCGAAGCCCTCTTCCTTCAAAAGGCGTTTTAATGCTTCAGGCTTTACTACCCATAAATGCCTTTCGAATGGACTATTGGTAAAAAGGCAATCCCCGTACTTCCAGGCTAAATAGAGGGTCCAAGGGAAGGAAGCATTAGGGCAGATGATCGTGAGCTTTCCGCCTATACGAAGGATTCTATGGATTTCATGCATGGCCTTGTGAGGGTTTGCTAAATGCTCTATATTATGAGACCAATAGACGTTGTCGATCGATTCATCTTTTAGAGGTAAAATATTGTTGTCACATACTATATCTGGCTTGATAGAATTATCAATGTCAATGGCGATATATCCTACTTTTCGTCTATTTCCTGCACCTACATCAAGATTTAACTCGCTTAAACCTAAGCCACTACACTCTGATGAGTGTAACATAAAAATCTATGTCTTCTAATAATAGACCTTGAGAACAGATCCTTATCATCGATTCTGCGAAGAACCCTTTGGACGAATCTTCTCTTTCGTATTATCTGTGGCAGATTCTGAACTATAGAGCATGATGCATAGAACTTGGCCTTAAAACAAGATGGTTTCTTTCTGAAGATATCAATGACCATGCTTCCCATCAGCACGGCAAAGGCAAGGGGTAGGCACTTTAGAAGGGTTGAGGCCTCCATGTTTTGAGTCATCGTCATAAGCCTGTTACGCTCCATCAGGTAGGCTACCTTTCCATCTTTCTTCGGATTATCCGCCTTTCTCTTGAAGGCTCTCTCATAATCATGATATATAACCGATTTGGGCGTGTAGACCACTTTTAAGCCCATTAACCATATCTTCCAGCAGAGGTCTGTCTCCTCGTAATAGATGAAAAATGAGTCATCAAAGCCTCTTAATAGTTTGAAGAGTTTCTTTCTTACCATGAGTGAGGCTCCCTTGGCGTAGAGTATTTCTTTACTATTATCAAATAGCCCTGAATCAGGAAGCCCTCTCCTTCTCTCGATAGGATAGCCCAACTCGTCGATAAGGCAACCTGCACAGTCAAGGATATTCGGACGGCTCATAGATAGAATCTTTGGTGCTGCTACGCCAACAGCCTCATCTTCCATAGCTCTAATGAGTTCAATGAGCCATCTTTTATCGACTATGGTATCTGCATTCAGAAAGACAAGGAGCTCTGACTCGTTGCTACAGTTAGCTACTCCTATATTGTTTCCCATCGCGAATCCATAGTTCTTCTTGAGCGGTACGATCTTTAGCCTTGCCTCTTGAGGGAGAAACTGTTTGACGAGTTCTAGACTGTTGTCTGTGGAGCCATTGTCCACTAAGATCACTTCAAAAAGAGGATAATCATTGTTGAAGACAGATTGAAGACAACCTTGCAGATACGCTCCATCGTTATGATTTACGATGATTACAGAAACCTTTGGTGCATTCATGGTTTTTACTCATTTTATTTTTAAGGGTAGAACTAGCTACCTTCAGATGAGTTTAGGCTTGATCTTTACATTAAGTACTAAACATGATGTTATGTATAGCACTTCAGGTGTAAAGAGAGCCTTCAATGTTTAAGTGAATTTTCATCCTTTTCACTAATCTTTACTGTTTCAATCAGCCGCCATCCCATTCTCGTGGCTAGCTTCTGAGCGATTCTTTGGGCTTCTCGATAGGAATCTGCGTAGATTTCCTCGTATATGGGAAAACTGCTAGTCGTCCCTTGAAAGATGAATTTGGCTTTAAATTTCATTCTAAATCTATATCCGCCCTAGTCCAAAACGAGTTCTAGTAACCATCCATCTTTTCCTCCACATTGTTCACATGTGGGCAGAGGGTAACCTTTTTGAACACATATCCTTTTCCCGCAAAGGCATTTGATTCTACTGTCTACTTTTATGATTTCACCAGACATGAACTTTTTACCTTTCAGTAACTCTTTACGACATATTGTCAAAAATTCAACTGTTCTTGATATATTTAATGATGGATTTAGAGTTTCTTTTGGATTCGGTATAATTTCAGATCTTCTTCCTGTGGCGCTTGAAGATAGCTTTCTTGCAACCTTTAGGAGGGCTCTTGGACTTAGGAGCATATTTGTATATGATACGTTGGCGAGGGTGCAATAGCACTCCTTGTTTCTAATGCTTCTCCTCACTTTTTTAATCTCTTTATTGAACCAAATCTTTGGGAAATCGTATTCTTCCTTTCTTAAGTTCCCTAGAGGATCGCTACGGATGCAACAAGGCCAAACATCCCCATCAGGAGATATTTGACAAGATGCCCATCCAGCATAGCATGGTGTCACCTGAGCTTTGGAGATGAGGGTCTGCTTTACAAGATCATAATATTTCAACCTAAAGGCGCGGGCAAACTCTCCAACTTTTTGAAAGTTCATTTCATTCATCTTACCGATCAGATAGTCTAATGCTTGTGAATACTCGCTTATTGATGGGGTAATCGGGCTACCAATCGTGTCCAACTCCATCCTTTCCTCTGCAATTTCTGTAATATATGAATCAGGTCTTACTTCTCTAGAAAAATCTGCTAGCTCTGGCAAGTCCTCTAAGTTAAATTTTGATATCACTGTATGAATACCAACTGTGAGGTTTTTGCAATCAAGTTCACGAAGAGATCTGTAGGTCCTGATAGCTTTCTCGAAATTTCCAGGGAAGCCTCGGACTTGGTCGTGCCTAGGACCTACAGCATCTAATGATATGTTTATCGCTATTTGAGTCTCGGGACAACTCTTACAAATCTCCTCTATAGCTTGAGGCACGAAATCGACTAGGCTAGCATTGGTGGGTATGTTTATTATTCCTGGCTTACAGTCCTTGTAAATGACCTTACAGATATCTACTATATCTGCCCTCAGAAAAGGCTCGCCCCCGCTCAGCGTAAACCAATATGGTGCTTTGCCTACTGTCTTGAATGTTGCGTCGTACTCCTCTACCGAGAAGTTCTTAACATTCTTCATCCATATGTTACAGGTTATACATCTCGAATTGCAGGTGTAAAGCAGGCTTAAAGTAAAGTTTAGTGGGAACATCCTCGGTTTTCCAAACTGACGAAAGAGTTGGTATCTAAGGATTTGAGGTAGAAGTTCAACGATGCTATTCAAATGTTATCCTTACCTGAGGAGCTAGTAATACTCGTTGCTTTATCATTCTTTGGAGGGTTGCTACCACGATCCTGCAACCGATCTAACACGGGGAAAAGGAGTAAATTCCAGAGTCTTTGTGCAATACTTGTAGTCCCCGAGACGACTAAGACTTTCAATGGCATTCCACCTACATTCTTCCAACTATGTGAACTCCCTGATGGTGTTAGTGTAGCATCCCCTTCCTCTAAATAATAACTATTATCATCTATTGTCACCAGGACTTTCCCCTCGACAACATAAAGCACTTCTTCCGAACCAAAGTGAAGATGATTTCCTACTATGGCGCCAGGCTCCATCGTAGCCTCGTAGAAGTATATTCCGGATTTGAGAATCCCGTCAAAAAGCCTCGCTAGGACTATCTTACCTCTCCCTCCATGAACATTTTCAACCACCCTCCGTCCTTCGTGACGGCGAAGTATTATCAGTTATTGCCCCCTAGATATATTGTGTTTGGTGGACTTCTGAAGAGAACTTGCTCTAAGGTAATACTAGGGTTAAAATCCATATCTCTTTTAATCGCGTCGATTCGACACCCGTAATTTTTATAGAACCAAGCTAAAAAATATTGCATGTAGGAAGGCAAAAAGTAGCTCATAATTGATGCTTGCTTTGCCGTGAGGGGTAGATTTATGAATGGTTTTCGTATACTAAAAGCTCTACAAAGTAGCGCTAAAATCTCCCTAATAGTAATGGGGTAATGTTCTCCTACAAAGTAAATTCCACCTAACTTCCCCTTGCTTAGCGAAAGTTCAAGCGCCCTTATCAGGTCATCTATGCAAATAAGGTGTTTTAGCGCCCGACCAGCCGCCAAAAGGGGAATGAAGGGGAGTTGATGAATCATTTGAATCAATGGATGGAAGTAGCCTCTGTCGCCTGGACCGTAAACGTATGCTGGTCGAAGAATGATAATTGGCAAGCCTTGATCCGCATACCATCTTACTATTTTCTCTGCCTGTGCTTTGGTTTTCTCGTATGACTCGGTAGGGTTCAGAGGATGATCCTCACTTATAGGAATAAGATGGCGCGGTATAGGGCCATGTACATCGATTGAACTAACATGAATGAACCGTCTAACACGCTTTATAAAAGCTAATTTACATACATTTCTAGTCCCTACCACATTCGCTCGGAAGAAATCGTGGTAACAAGGGCTCATAGGGAATCTCCGGACTAGGCCAGCTAGATGAACGACAATATCAACATCTATCAAACGAGTAGCCCTTAAAAGTTCTCCTATGTCTGTTATATCAGCATAGACGCATGTGGCGCCTGATCGACGTAGCTGTTCAACCTTAAGGCTATTGGTGAAGGGTCTGATCATGCTATACACTTGATAACCTCTTTTAACCAAGTGGCGAGTAAGACTTGTTCCGATAAAGCCAGATGCTCCTGTTATAAGGATTCTCTCATTCATAAAACTACTATTCCTCGGGAAAGATCGACCTGACTCGAAAGTAGGGCTCTGCCTTCCGCTTAGAAAGCCTCTTCTTGATCGGTGCTACTATCAGTAGTGCTATGAATACCAAGGTGGTAATGACAAAGCCAAGTAGCCAGACAGGTATAACAAAATACCCTAGGATTTTCTTGGCTAAACTTTTCCTATAAGGGTCTACCATGTAGAATTCCTTAATGTGTCCAAGATTCTTCTTGTCTTCGGTCATATCTTCTTTAGACCCACTACATATAGGTGGTGAGCAGTTATCTTTCTAAACCAATCAGGCATAAGGTATTCCATCTTCCAAAGATTCTTGATAAGAAAATGGTCTCTAGCTTTGGGGTTCGTTGCACCCCACACCCATCTTTTCTTTCCAACAGTGTTCCCAACGTAACGCATGCTTCCGGCAATCTGAGCATCCACAGTATCCATCCATGGAGGATCGTCACAACCTCCCCACTCGATTGGCTGCAGACCCAAGGATCTATGAACCTTTTCCATGGCGGAGATTAAGCAATTCCTGAAGTGACCATGATCCCATTTTTTCCGGTTGATCTTATGGGCAAGCCAGTGCAGGAGAAATCCCATATTAAAAGGGCTTAATGTGAAATTTATCACGAGTTTTCGGGAGACCCGCACCATCTCTCTCACAAGAGGGATAGGATCCTTATAATGTTCAAAAGCCAAATGATTCCATACTAAGTCAAACTCTCCCTCATCAAATGGGGTTCTAAAGCTGTCTTTCCATTTTATAATTCTAACATGATCATAAAGCCCAGCAAGCTTCCAAGCATGCACCGCATCCTCATAATCCCTTGGGTGAATGGTGATGGTGACTTCGTAACCGTCTTGGGTGAACATGGCACTGTTGAAGCCCGGTACCCCAGCGATATAGGTTGCATTCAGTTCGAGGAGCTTCTTGGCATCGTATTGCTCTGCTAGCCTCTCTATGACTGCGCCATAAGCTATTCGCTCATATGTGCCACCTAGGCCATCGTCTAACTTCCAGTATTCGACAGGCTGAGATTCTAACATTACGGATTCACACCGACCTTGCTAATACTTCGCGGCACCAATATCACATAGTTTCCTATTCTGTGTATAACTTTAAAATCTTCTGATGTTCTGGAGAGAAATTCGCATAACTTGTCCTTAACACCTTTCCTTCGAATCCCCATGAATGATGACAGCCCAACTTCATCCATTATGATTAGCGGACGATTTTTACTCAGGTCTTCCGTTACTTCATTTAACGATTCCTTATAAGCCACGATGCTTTGATTGTTATAAATATGCCAACGAGAGCCTGAAACTCTATCACAAAAGAGAAATATATGAGGCTGGGTTGGAAACATATAAACTAGCTCAGAAGGATTAGTATTAAGTCTTATATGATCGACCAGTTCTTGAAATCTCTTAGAATTGTGGAAATACTGAAGGGTCCATTTGACATGTGATCTAATATTTGCCATGAGTCCTAATCCAATGAGGGCCCAAAAGTAAACTGATGCCTCAAAACATGGGATATCAAGTAGAAATCCGAGGAAAAAGCCTGATAGAATAGCTAAAGGGGGTAGAAAAATGGTCAAGGAATGCATCCATGGTGGGGCAAGGAACAACTGTGGGAGGCAGAGAAGTAACCAAATAATAAGAAAGAAGCTATTTAGGTTAAAGTCATGTGTAGTCATCGAGCTAACAACCCCTATCATCCCCAGCAATCCGAGGAGTGATAACAGAGGATTCATAAGTGAGACGAAGTAGGCGTGATATAGTAGTTGTGATGGAGAATAGAAATCTGTTGCCTTTGCATTATTCTTCATCATATAGATCATATCTCGGGTCAGTCCTCTATGTCTAATGTAAACGCAACTTGCTATGACTGGCAAGACGAGACCTCCTAAAAATAAGATTGAATTAGATAAGAAGTATAGCCCAAAACCAGTTTCCTGAAAAATCAGAAACAAGACTGTTGGGGCTGTTAATAGAAAAGACTGTTTTATAAGTATGGCTGTGCCTACTAGGATACCAGCTAGTCCAAAACTTGCAACATCACCTTTAAGAGCTATGACAAGAGAGGTCAGCAGAAAGAAAGTACCAAAATTCTCCGTCATCATACAAACAGCCTCCCATATAGGGTTTGCAATTGTAAGTCCGAACACAAGGGCGGCAACCAATCCCATTCTTTCGTCACCAAACATAGTAGTAGTCAAAATGTACAATAGGACTGAATTAAAAGATAGTATTGTGGCATTGATTAATCTACCTACTTGGACCGACTTTTCGCCATTGAATCCCAGTTTAAATATGGCCATAGTTATCAAGTAGATTCCAAGGGGCTTATTATCTCTAAGATCACGGTAAAGTTTTTTACCGGTCAACATCTCACGTCCACAATACAAAAAGCTACCTTCATCTGGATTTACAAGAATTTTGTATTTAGCAATGAATGGGGTGCAGAGCATCCATACAATCAAGGCGATTAGTAGAACAAAATACAATTCAGGCCCTTCTCATGGCTAGGATTCTTTGCTATTATAATCTGCTTATTACGTTAGTCTTATAGCAACCTTAGTTGTATTTACTGTTGTCCACTTATAGGGCAATATATCTCGTCTTAAATCGATTCTTGCCTTAATATGGGCTAATGTTTCTACGAAGGTTGCAAGGGTTAGTGCAAGTAAGTCTCTTGCGTTAATTTGAAGACTCTTTGTAAGAAAGAATATCACTTGCAGAGGATTAACCGTAGTGACTTTCGCTTTAGCTCTTTTGTGGACTTGTAGATGACCTTGAACCACCCTTTTACGTTGCCTATATAAATCACCTACGCTTTCGGGGGCCTTCATGTAAACCACTGCTTCCGGAACATAAACGACCTCGTAGCCCTTCTTTTTTATCTCCCATCCTATGAAAGTGTCCTCATTTATTATATCCTCAGGAACTTTCTCAACTATGCCATTTCTGATAGCACACATCTCGCCAGATATGTGGAAGAAGGTTTTCAGCCTCGTTTCGAAAGCCGCGATCTCATGATGTGTGTTCCAGATAAGTCGAGCTATCCGACCGAAGAGTGATTTTGGATTATTTACAGGGACCGGATGTCCACTTATTGCTCCCACCACCGGATGGACGAAGCCTTTCAATAGATTCTCGATGCTCCCACTAGCTGGTAACGTATCGGCTGAAATAAATAGTGTAACTTCTCCTTCACACAGCGAAAGAATTCTGTTCACTGCTTCTGCTTTCCCCTTTCGCTCGTCTTCCCAGACATATCGAATCTTATGGTTAAGAGAAGCATACTTTTTGACTATGTGGGGTGTTCTATCGGTCGAACCACTCGTCACAACAATGATGCTCATTAGTTCTGAAAACCCGTTGCACTGTTCCAAAAGGCTTTGTAGTAGATTCCCCATGTTACCTTCCTCGTTATAAGCACAGACGGCTATTGAAAAGGAGTTAATGGAGTCAGTCAATTTTTGCTGGAGACTTTCTCTGCGTCAACTACAAGATAGAAGGTATATAGTAACCCAGCTACTACTAAGCATCAGCTGACTTTTTAGCTATGATGAACAGGTTGCTTCCTTCTGCATCATGGGAGTTGAAGATGAAAGGTGTGAGGAGTACGGACATTATTCGAATCAGTCTTTCTTTCCCTATTAAGCTTAAGATGATCTTAATACTTGTTGTAAGCAAATTCGTATGCAAGAATCGCCGAAGCAAATGATAATTGAATGGATGTAATAAATCAAAAGCATACAAAAATCTTCTAGGGGCGTAGTGGCGACAAGTTAATTGAAAACCTACATACTCCAGTATCTTTTTAAGCGTATATGGCTCAAATAAGTTGATATGCTTAAAGTAATCGTTCCTTTTGGCTTCGTACATTCTCTTGGAGTTTATTGCCCCTACTCGTCTAAATACCGTAGATAAAATAGAATTAGTGTTAAATTTTGATGTGGGAACTGTTAAGATAATCCTTCCTTCTGAAGTCATAACTCTGCCCGCCTCTTTCAACACTTTTTTAAAGTTAGGTATGTGTTCCATAACGGAATTACCGATTATTACATTGAATGTCTCACTACGAAACGGCATGCAACGAGCATCCGCAACGATCAGATCTTCATAGCCCTGAACCGATTTTGCTCTTTGAACTTCGTGCGTATCGAGGTCTACTCCGACGTCAATATACCCGTAGGTTAGTTTTCCAAATATGCCATCTCCGCAGCCTAAGTCCAAGATTTTACCTGAGGTGCGAACTGACCGTAGGAGATAAGATTCGTAAGACCTTGCTAAAGCGTGTGCCGGCATGGTGTAATAGTGCCTTAGAAAGGACGCCAACAAGGCTCGCACTGTTGTAGGAACTTGATTTGACTCCAAAGAATTCACAGGTTCAGAAAGGTTTCGGTCTTGACAAACCCAAACGTACTGTTATGTCCCTAAGATAATCCTTAACGAGTCTCTTCTCCTTCACGTCCAGCGAACCTGCAAAATAGATAAGTAGAGAGTATAAAGCTAGTCCGATACTAGAAAACATTGCTGCATTGATCAGGCTTGTTATAAATGGCTTGAAATAAAGCAATACTGCCACCAATATCAGGCCTGATAAAAGCGGTTTTACAAAAACCGAAGCCCACTTTCTTACAGAGACCTTTATGATGTATTTATTTACTATGTATGCTCCTGGGGTGTTGATTAATATCTGCGCAAGAAGGAAAGCTAAAGCCGCCCCCTCTATCCCATAAATCGGTATAAGGATCAGCCAAAGCCCAGCAGTTAATGCTGAATTTATCCCTGTAAACAAAGACGTCAGCCCAACTCTTCCCAATCCATACATGATGTTACTATACACCGTCGTGATAGATAATATGAGATGAGCAAGAGTGAGGAAGACGAGCACCTGCATGCTCTTTTCGGCAAACTCTGTACCCATCCATAGTCCAAGGATTTTGTCAGGTAAAGCTAATAAAGCCAAGGCAAGAGGGAGTGTTAAGATAAAGATCAACTTGCTACCCCTAAGATAAAGCTCCTTTATAGAGGATTGTTCTCCTAGAGAGTTTAACTCGCTAGCCATAGGGAAAGCTATAGGAGCCATCGTTATTGCGAAGGTTAGAAGATGTCTACCCATTATCATGGGGACTGCATAGAAGGTAACATACCCTATAGGTAAGAATATCGCGATTAAAAAGGTGTCCAGCTGAAAGAGAAATATGTGAGATATTTTGCCAGCTATGTCCTTTGCTCCGAAGATGATCATCTTGTGAAAAGAGGAGCGATCAAACCTTGGCGGGGACAAGAAGGGGAGAATCTTTCTACACACAGCTACGTAAACTAGAGTGTTTACAAGTGTGGTCAGAACGTAGATTATCACAAATTCTTTTAAGGAATAACCTAAGATAACTACTAACGCCATGAGTAACTTCTGAATAGCATTTAACACTACGTTCAGCTTTGCTATCAGGTCGAATCGCTGAAGACCAGCAAATATATTACTGAACAGTCCTAAGAACAGGGACGCCAAGATATGTATAGTTCCCAAGTAAAAGACAAATAACGCAGTTTCGAAGAGATGTTTAGGAACACTTAGGGTCTGGGTTAGACCTTCTGCTATTATGAACATAGACGTCGACCCAATAGCTCCTGTTAGCAGTAAGAATAGGATGGCAGTTCCTATCATACGATTAATGTCTTGGATGTCGTTCTTTGCTTTCAGCTCCGAGATGTATTTAGTAAGAGCAGTCCCAACCCCCATTTCGATTAACATAAAGTAACCCAATATTGAAAATGCCGTTGCATAGATGCCATACTGATCAACCCCTAACCCGTTAACAATATAGGGTGTAACCACTATGCCAAGAGTGGTCAGCATAACGTATCCCGAAAAATTGTACACTGCATTGCTAGCCACTCTCTTAGTCCTATCGTAACTAAAAGCTTCTGGCCCATCCTTCATAGAATTATTTCTCACAAAAGTCAAAAATCTGGGTTTACTAGTTATTGCATAGTTACCTTTTAAGGAACTCTGTAAGTTCAGTGATCTTCTTGACTACCGACTGCCATGAAAACTCTTGCTCAGCTAACTCTATGGACTTCAAGGAAAGTTGATTAAGATTCATTCTGAATATTTGCTCTATCTTTTTGGCAAGATCCTCTGATTCTCTTGGTGTGAAGGTTAAACCGTTTCCCTGTACGAGTTCAGATGGGCCTTCTAAAGCTGAGCAAAGCACAGGTAAACCTGCAGCTATGTACTCTGTTAACTTTGTACCATGGATAAAGTGAGTAAATGGAGCCTCAGGGAGGGCTTGGATGCCTACATCAGCAATCTTAGGGCAAGCCCAATAATCTGTCCCCGTTAACCATCCTGTGAAGACAACGTTTGTATTAAGGGCTTTTGCTAGCCCCTTTAATTCATCTAACCCTTTTCCATCACCTACAACAAGCAAGGTCAAATTCGGCATCTTGCGTTGAACGAGAGACAAAGCCTTAATCACGGTCTTCAAGCCTTCAATCTGATAACTTCTGAGTGAGCCTTGCCACAGCAAGACCCTAGTGTCATCTTTTATCCCTAATTTCTCTCTTACTCTAGTCACCTCATCATCAGTTAATTTCTTGAAGATCTCTAGAGAGGTTAGGTAACCTAGAATGAAGACCTTTTCCCTAGGTATACCCTTAGAAATTAGATATCTTCTACCATATTTAGTTACCACTACCACCTTGTCAACCACTTTTGGGAGAAATACTTCATTGAGGAATATCATCAGTTTTGTAAAGATTCTCTTCTTTCGACCAAAAGAACTTAAACGTTCGCACAAGTCGTACATATCATATACGATCTTCGACCTGCGGTAGAAGAGATGCTTGAAGAACCAAACTATTAACGTTCTTCTCACGGAGTTATCTACGACTATGTAATCAGGATGTAGATTATACAAAAAGCCGATCGTCGTTAGACTATGGCTCGTATCACTTTCAACTGCCCTCGTTATTGTGTCGAGAAATCTTAGCCAAAATGGTGGGTTGAATGAGATGATCCTAGAACTTACATACGATCTGCTAAACCAAGTCCTATCCGGACTCTTTGCTAGGATCCAGACATCGACACTCAACTCGGATAATGCATTGAAGATCATCTCATGCCTTGGCGATGAACCCCTCTTATATTCGGTTCTGAATAGATAGACTAGCTTCAAATAGACCTTTGCCCCGAAATAGTTGAGTAGCTAATTGCTCAACACCCGTTGATACATACCTATTACTTTCTTGGTCACTACCTCGGCTGAAAACAGTTCTTCCACTCTTCTTCTAGCCCTCTTTCCCTTCTCTACTCGATACTGGTCATCAAAGTATCTTTCAATCATTGTAGATAGAGCGCCATGCCCACTCATATTCACTTTATCCCCTCCTTCCCCTATCACCCACTCCGTTACCGGAAATCTATGGCCGATTGCAGGTAGACCACACGCCATTGCTTCTAGGAAAGCTACGCCAAGTATTTCATTCAGAGTTGCTAGAACGAAGATGTTACAAGAGTTGTAGACCCATGGCATATCTTCATGTCTTAAATCGCACAAAAATACTACCTTATCCTTCAGCAGTCGTCTTCCTAGACGCACCAGCTTATAAGTCTCCTCCACCCTTTGCCCTGCTATTATCAGCCACAACTTCTCTCTGCATCTTTGCTGCAAAGCAGCCACCTCCCTTATCACATAACCCATCCTCTTGTACCTATCCTCCATAGCTCCCACAGAGAGGATCACAAACGCATCACTAGGAATGCGCAGCTGCCCCCTAATCGAGTTTCCCTGGGGCTTAAAGCGCGACGCATCTACAAAGCTCGGTATGGCAAACCAATTTCTTGTATCGAGACCCTTCTTTCTTGCAACATCAAGATAGTACGGAGCCATGACCTGAACGTATGAGAAGTCCTGTAGTGCTTTAGGTGCAAAGTACCCCTGTTCATAGTAGATAACCCTGCCTTTACTCACAGAATTAGTAATCAGCTTACGAGCTACAACTTGGCTCGACGTGTGAACTAAATCATAGCTTGGCTTGAGGAAGAAAGAAAGGAAGAAGGAGAAGGTAAGCTCTTGAATGTAAGAACGCTTGCCCCAAAAGAATGGACTGTGAGAACCGCCCCATAAAACCGAATTCTGACCTATGCATGGAACAACAACCTCCCCTTCGCCTCTCTTACCTCCCCCTTTGAAGAGGGTAGCATCGATTCTCTTTCTTCTCAGAAGATATGTCAACTGTTGAGCCCAAGCTTCAACGCCTCTCCTCACATTTCCCACACCGCTTGCTGCTATAGCGACCCTCAACCTAATTGCCCCACTCTTTGGCCAAGGCCTCTACTCCAGAAGTCTATATCCGATTAATCATGATTGAACGGTATATGTCAATCCATCGTTTCGTGATGTCTTCCACGTTGACTCCTTTTAGATCTTTAATGTTCAATGATAAACGATCTCTCTCGTCCTTGTTAAGAAGACGTTCTATAGCGATTGCTAGCCGGTCCACATTTCGGGGTGGGACAATGATGGCGGTAAAATCATCTATCGTGTAGGCATCCGCCAGGTCCCTTGTTACTATGATGGGTTTTGCAAAAGCGAAAGCGATTCTCAAAGGTCCCGAAATGGGGTTATCCCATCTGTTAACCCCTGTTACCAAGCACACATCTGAAGCTAAGAAGTATTCTGTGATCTCTCGGCCGTTTATAAAATCAGTAACGAATTGGACATCACAGCCCAGCTTTATGGCAGATATCAACCCTTGGAGCTCTTTGAGGTACATCTTGTCGAGCGCCTCTCCGACTATTAGAAGCCTTACGAGCTCTTGCTTGTCGCGAGGTAGTAGAGACAGAGCCTCCACGATGTACTCCATTCCTTTGTCCCTCCTTAAGAAACCAAAGACGATGAACGTGACCTTATCTTCTAAACCAAGTCTGGCTCTAACTTCGTGCCTCAATTCACTATGAGAAACGTCAGCCGGAGGAATCAGTGGGATGTATATGACTCCAGCTCTTTTCATATAGTACTGGGCTAAGAGAATATGGCGCTGATGGTATGCGACTGCAACGGTAGAGCAGGCCAAGGCTATTTTCCAATATATGTAGTGTAGCAACCCTGCCAATGGCCCGTTCCTCTTCGCCTTGATATGCTGTGAAAAACCGAGGATATAGTATATGGTTGTCACTACGGGTATTCTAAGCATCCTGAGGACCAAATAGATAGGTAGGATGAAGGAGACCCAAGCAAATCCGAGGACACCGTATTGATCGAATATGTGAACAATATGAGGCCTTATCCTAAATATATATCTTAATGTCCTTAATAAAGAAAGAAAGTTTCTATAATTCCAACAGCGAAAGACATTATCTTCTGACTTAGCTTCTTTGGGCGCAAGTACATACTTCTCTAAGCAACCTAAGGATAGTTGCCTTGCAGCTTCAAATACTGCTCTAATCATATAATATGTTTGCTGGGCTTCTCCGAGCCTGGATGGGGGGTATGACGTAATGTAGCAGATTCGCATTTGTTCGATCTTTACATCCTCTTTAAGGAGGTCTAGCAGAAGAGAAAAGGATAACCTTCATCATTTTCTACTATGATAATATCTTCTTGAATCGCGCAACGATCCACAAACGTTCTGCATATTTGTATATGAAATCAAGCTTCGATATCAAGAGTAGCAGTGGAAAGACTATATGAGAGACCTTACGGAGACGCTTTCGCACGCTAAAGAACCAACCTATTTGCCAAGCCAATGCCGCCATTGGTCCCACTACTTCGATGTTGTCATCTATCTCAAAAGAATTTTCTAGAAATAAAGTTGCTAATGAATCTAAGATATATCCCTCTCGCACGTGGCCGAATTCTCTCCTATAATCCAAGCCTCTTAGCAATTTCATCTTTGAGGTCGAGCCTATCTTCGGGGTAGAAAGTATTACATAGGCACTCGCTCCTTCCAGTACTTTTGATAACTCCTTGACGAGTTCGGAATCGCGTGTTATATGCTCCAATACTTCTAATATTATTGCCACGTGGAACGAATGTTCCCTGAACGGTAAGTGCAACGCGTCTGCCAAAATGAAATCAACATTCTTCAGCTTCATCCTTCTCTTCAATTTTACAGCCTCCATAATTTTTTCTTTTGATATGTCAAGACCAACAACATGTGGACCTAACCTCTTAGCAACTATGAGCGAGTGCCTCCCATAGCCACAACCTAAATCAAGCAACCGTGACGCTGGCATAACTTCCTGTACCATTCTCAGTGCAGCCGGCGCTATTAATCTGTTCCCTATATCTGGTATCCCGAAAATTTGATGATACAACGTCCCAGACTTCCTCTCACCGGGAATTTCAAAGCCAAATTGATTTCTCAGAGCGACTATCAATTTTGCATCGGCGGGACCATGGAAATATATTTGACGATAGCTCTCTGGATAACAACCAGCGTTGAAAGCCTTGACATGAGCTTCCAGTATAGAAAATGGATAGGGATACCGATATAACCCGCTTCGGGATTCCTATACTGAGACGGAGGGCTACTATATAATTCGAAAACCATTATATTTAGCATTCTTCAAACATGAGAAGTTTTTCTTTATGAAAAAGATAAACTAAAGTCTCCGTTAGTGTAGACAAAATTCATTTTATCAAAGGATGAAGCATACTTGTCTCCACCTGTCCAGTAAAAGAGAGCGTTTCTAATACGGCTGTTGTAAACAAAGACTTCCATTGGTTTTTCCACATTTTCCCTGTACAGATTAGATAAAGATAGGTAAGGCAAAGGGTATGTGTCAGATCTGTATGTAGCGCCATGAAGAATCATAAACTCAGTGCCTCTAACCTCGAGCTGTGAAACCTGCTCTGGGTACTCATTTACATAAGTAGCATGAACAGCCAGCATTGAGGAGACAATCAAGATCATAATACAGAGAGGTTTAAGTCTACCTTGAAAACCATACACTGCAAGCAAGGCTATGGGCAAAGAACCATAAAGTATAACTCTCTCATACACAGCGAACTGCCCTAGTGCAAAGCTTGTCATAACAAATAGAATGACTGCCGGTAGCAACCATATGAGAGAAAAGGATAGATGCCTTGCCCTTTTCAATACAGCCAATACTAAGCCTAGTGCTCCAATACTAAAATGAATTAAAGTGTAAGCTATCTTAAGGAAAGATGATATGCTGTGTGCCTCAGTTACTATCGATGTTGAGACGCGTTCTGTGAGTATTCCTTGTGGATTTCCATACAAAATGTTCCTTATTAGATTGCCAACGAATATGCCTATATTGACATTGAAGGTCTGTGAAGCAGTGAACATGAGCCACGTAAACCAGACTACGAGGCTGAACAAGAAAAAGGTCATACTAAACTTAACTTCTTTTTTTACAAGACACGAAAATATCATGAAGAGGAATAGAGAAACCAGCAGGGTGAAGAAGGATAGGGGGTGTGTAATGGCTAACCCTACTAAAGGTAACATCGCTAAGAATCTACTCTTCCCTTGCTTCCTGAGTAGAAGCGCAAAGATGGTGAGGTATAGAATGTATCCCATTGCTGCAGGCGAGAACCACTTCTGCAAGACCCAGACCTGACCCACAGTTAAGAATATGATAGCATACTCAAGATTTGGAGATCTTAATAAAGGGCGAAGGACTATGTAGTTCAGTAATAAAACTACAAGAGAGTAGATCAGGGCATGGTACTTTAGGACTGTAAGAAAAGGTAGATCTGTAACCGACATGAAGATAGCACCTAAGATAAAAGTACTGGGAAAATCGGTATAGGGTGCTGAACCGATCTGAAGCCCTCCTGTGGACATGATGCTTATGGGCGCAGAAATGAAAGCCCAAGAGTCAACCGTTAGTGGTCCTGAATAGTCCTGCACAAGAGTAGGTACTCCGAATAGGTAAAGGATGATTAAGAAGCTACCTAACAACCACAGCAGATGGTAAAGCTTTCCATCCACAACCTTACCTGCTACATACAGAGTGAAGGCTACGGCAAGCAAGAGCCCCACCCAATAGGGGATGGGAAGTTTACTGGCTAGCCCAAGGATATCGTATCTGCCGTAGCTATGAATCTGCACGGTAACTACAGTCCATATGAAGATGGCTAAAGCTACCAATGGAATGGATAGAGTTGTGGCTTCTAGGTATTTACTGTGCATACGCTTTCTTCAATCTAGCGAATCCAGCTAGAGAGGATAGACCGTAGAGGGCATCCCAGATCAATGAGAATGGTACCACTAACATGGCAACCAAAAAGTCTCTATAATCCCTCAAGGAGTTTAAGCTACGTTGGCATGCCCTGCCCAGTAAAAACCCGAGCGGGAATAACAAAGGTGCTACGATGGTGGTAAGACTTGATCCCCATGTGAGATAAGTGTAGACCATTAGAGGTAAGGCTAAGAGAGTTGCCATTAAAGGGGATCTGAGCTTCATATATCTCTTACTGCTTACGTAGAAGTCAGGCATACGCTTCCTGAGAAGAATGATGCTCAAGAATGCAAATATCGAGTATTCAGATACCAAAAGAAGGTAACTTTGCAAGAAGAGTGAGCCAAGAAAGGCTATTGCCACTAAAGGAATCAAGGCGACAGATATCATTGGACAAGGGTTGACAACATATCCATACCGCCTTCGTATGATCATTTGAGGTCTTCCATACTGAATTGCCTTGGCGAAGTGCTTTTTCAACCCTCTTTGATGGTATGAAAGCAAGTGAAGTACTTTAGCCCTTCTATCTAGGATTATCTTGTAACCACGACGCTTAATTTTCTCTGAGAGATCGATATCTTCATTCGCAACTTTAAATTGTGTATCGAAAAAACCAACTTGCTCAAGAATTTCCTTCCTATACGCATCACATTTATTGCTTACGAATGAAATTTCGCAGGAACCATCATGGTCGCCAAACTTTTCTAGGGGCCAGCCAGAAACGTAGATATGGCAGAAGCTTCTGTCAATATAGTTCAGCCTATTTCGCTCAAGTAATAAGAAGGAGGATACTGCACCTACACCCCCACATGAAAAGTGTGAAATCAAGCTTTTCAGCCAATCTTCGGAGAGAGGGAGACAGTCTGCATGTAGAGTCACGACTATTTCTCCCCTAGACGCCATTATCCCTTTGTTTAGACTTGCCGCTAAGCCTAGGTTCCTTTCATTCCTAACATAAATTATACGAGAATACTGTTGAACCACTTTAGGCGTATCATCGTTAGAGCAGTCATCAACAACTATTATCTCCATAAGATCGCTAGGATAGTCTTGGTGCAGACATCCTTGAAGCACTATTCCTATAGTCTTAGCCTCGTTATGCGCAGGTATGATGATGGAAACTGTTGGAGCATAGGTCATTTAAGAAAGCCAGAAAGCCAATAAATTCTTCGCCAACAAGGACCAGTCATATTTCTTGGCTGTAATCAAGGCGTTCTGTCCCAACTTTTTCCTAAGGGAGGCATCTTCGAGCAGTAGGTTTACCATGCTGGGAATAGAGTCAATACTTCCGTAAATCCCATCTCGATCCTTGGTCAATATCCATGGTACTTCAGGCAGATCCGTTGATATAACAGGCTTGCCCATCGCCATATATTCAACGATCTTAATTGGAAATACACCTAGGTCTACATCCTTTCTTCTAGGCGTTAGAACCAAGCATATGTCAGCCCTTGCCACAAAACTTGGCATTATACTGTGTGAGATATGTCCAGTGAAGATGAAGTTGCCCTCAAGTCCCTCTGAGGAGACTTGGCATTTCAAAGTAGGCAGGTATGGTCCTTCACCAACAACAAGAAAAATAACATCCTTCTTACCACCCCCTACTATATTTTCAGCTATACTCGGTAGATATTGACATCCTGTGAACGTACTTACCTTACCTTGATAAAGCACCACTAATGCATCATTTGGAATCTCACTGCCACCATAAGGCTTGACTGTGTCAGGGTTAAACAACTCTAGATCTACACCACATGGCATGTAAGCCATCTTATCTCGTGCTTCAGGAGCCAGCCAAGCTATTTGGTGCATTAGTGCGTGTGTCGCAACTGTTATCTTATTGGCTATACGTGCATATAATCGAGCCAAATTATCGCTAAATATCTTATATGTAATTGGGTCTTCATCAGAAGACCAGTAATCACCATAGTCTATGAATAGTCTTCGCCTTTGAATTTCTGCATGAAGGCCGACTAACCCTTTCACCATTGGACATGGAAGTTCTATCAGATAGACATCTGCATCATGAATAGCCCGAAGTTTTGTAAAAGTCCCTATCGTATTCAGATAGTAGTTGTATGGGAAAACGGGATTTAAAGGTGGATCACGTATTTCATCCACTGATTGCACAGTGTAGTAAGGGCAACAGAGAGAAATTTTAACCCCCAGCTTTGCAAGGTATTTGCTTAAGCCTTGGATCCTATACTGCCCACCTGAACCACTCCTTGTAAACTTATCATTCACTATACAGAGGTGTGAAAAGCTCTTCGGTGCCAAACTGTCAGCCGTTCTGAAGAAAGGCTTTCAAGACAGCGCTGTACGACGCAAGAGTCAGATGGAGAACTCTTGGGCTGGTAAAGTTTAGCAACAAAGAGAGAATGAAGTTAAAATGAGTCCGGACAAGTTTGTTGTGTGTATCATAGTTTCTTGATTCGATTCGCCATAAGATTGCAAGAACCATCCGAAGTAGTCTTTTTCGAATCTGTTCAAAACTTGAAGCTCTGGGGTTCTTTCCAGCGAAGGTGATCGATCCAATGAAGCCTACGTGATAAAATTCATGATTCTGAAGGACGATTTCTAGAACAACATTAGTTGGCCCAGGCAGACCAAGGAAGGAATCGTGTAGGGCAACTATCCCTTTCGGGGCTAGCTTCGGCAACCAAGAGAGTAGATCTTTCTTGACTTGGGAATATTCATGGGAACCATCGATGAATAGGAGTCTGATACCATCCCTCCAGCAACAAATGGCTTCCTCTGACTTCATAACAATAGGGACAACCCAATCGTCAATGCTACTCATTTTTATGTTGGCTTTGAAGACTTCCAACGTGCTTAGAATACCTGTAGTTGTGTGCTCATTGGTACCCATATGTGGATCGATGGCAAATACTTTCTCTCTTGTAGCAGATTTAGAGCCTTTAGCTAAGCAAATTGTCGATTTTCCTTTCCAGCTCCCTATCTCGACGATAGCACCTTTAGTAGAGATATCTTTCGCAAGGAGATATAAGAGAAAAGCTTCTGGAATGGTTAGATTTCCTTCAACCTTCTCAACAACTTTTTTGATTTCATAAAGCTCCCTGACCGTCAGACTACGACACCCCTCTACTCGATAAACCTGATAGTTGCTTCTGCAGCTACTAGCGTTTCAGGCTTCCTCAAGGACTTTGAGAAATTGTTGAACAACAATTTTACTATCATGCTTGGCCCTACATAACTTTAATGCCTCGTCTCCTAAAGACTTCGAAAGTCCATAATTTGTAAGCAACCTTACAATCTGATCAGAAAATCGGCGATAATCATCCTCAATCAGTATGTTAATACCATTGCTCACATCTAGACCGAGGGCGCCTGTGCTTGTCGATACTACTGGCTTGCCCGCTGCAAAGTACTCGAGAATCTTGAGCCTTGTGCCAGTGCCGAACTCTATTGGTGCAATAGCCACGTCTGATGCTAATAGGTATGGTGCAAGCTCATCACCATATACATGCCCCATGAACATTACCGATGGGTGGTTAAACTCTCTGGGTGGGGACCTGCCTATCACTAAAAACTTAGCATTTGGAACATCAGCGATGACTCTAGGCGCGATCTCTTCACATATTCTTTTGACTGCTAGCCTGTTAGGCGGATAGTCCAAGCCTCCTATGAATACAACTGCACCACCGTTAAGGTCGTATCTACCCTTGATCTCCGCTATCTTATCTTCCTTGACTTTTGCGTATCTGCTACAGTCAACAAAGTTTGGAACTAGCTTGACCTTTTCTGGAGGAGCACCTCTCCTTACGATTAAGTCTCTATCATATTCTGACACCGTGATCACCCTGCTCGTCCTGGCGATTCCTATATCTTCAAGAGTTCTAGCAAAGGTTCTATCAAAGATGTTCAGACCGTGGCATGGATGCGATTCGATAGCGCTGATATATAGAACAGAGGGAGTACCGTAGGATTTTGCTGTTACAGTTGCAGGTAAGGATGGCCAGCATGTTGTTACCACTACCACATCAGAATCAAAACATCTTAGCAAAGCATCTATAAAATGCCGAAATCCTGAGCTCAAGCTCATCTTCACTGCCTCGTAGTTGAATGAGATCGGCAAACGTTTCCTTTGTCGCATCAAGCTGTGACGTTGTACTATTTCACATTTTATATAAGAATAGTGCCTGATCCCTGCAAGATACCCATCATAAATCTTTGAATAATATGTGATTAGGTAGCTCGTAATGCCGAGATTCCCAAATTCCCTCAGGAGATTGTAAAGTAATTCGGATGTTCCTCCTCTCTCTGGCCACATCACACCAGGAGCGACAAAACAGACTTGCTTTAACATAAACACTACGTCGATTGTCCTGTGGAAAACTAGGCTATTCCTCCACATAGACTTTGGATGTACGACATAATCTTTAGCGCTTTAATCTCATCATGTTTTTTAATCTGGCATCTAAGATTCCGAGGGCCTCCACCGCCACTCCCAGTAGATAGCTGATGTGATTCAGGAAGAGGGCAACAATTGCTAGGTGAACTCCCCTTATCCCAGCTATCTTCAAGCCCCTCACCAAGAGATAGAAGAAGACCATGAAGCCTAAGGAGACAAAGAGCATCAAGTGTAATGTGATGGAAGAAAGAAGTAGAATGGCTAAGAGAGCGCCGAGGAAGGATTTGATAACTGTACTCCTCAGCATATACTTACGCAGAAGTGAGCTCCTTAACAAACTTTGAAGGCTCTTCCGCCCAGCTCGATAGTTATACCGTAGATATTGCCTTATGCCACCTCGCCTCCTATGCCAAACATATATTGTGGGGTCGTATAGTATGGTGTAACCTGAGTTGACCAATTTCAAGTTCAACTCCGTCTCCTCGTTATATGGAAGATATGGATCAAACAAGCCGACTTTTATTAGGGTGCTTTTTCTATAGGCAGAGTTACATCCCTTTATTCTAAACAGGGCTGAAAAACTTCTGACTTCATCTTTCCTCCAATATTCCTCAATCAAGCCTGCAACCCTTTCAAAAGGTGATGAGTTAGGTGGCGTGAGGTCTATCCCACCTAGCCCATCGATCGATACCTTAACAAATCTTTCTACGATCTTATTTATCCAATCAGGCTCCACTATGCAGTCGTCATCAGTAAATACCAGAATCTCCCCATTAGATTCTGTCACGCCGAAATTGCATGCTCCTCCCCTAGTCCCAACATTTTCATACACTACTTTTGCGCCATGATCCTTTGCTATCTTTACGGTACGATCTTTTGAATGACCATCTGCCACGATGACTTCGAGTTTCTCTTTTGGGTAAGTGAGGTTACCAATTGATTCTAAGCATCCTTCAATAACCCTTTCGGAATTGAGTGTAGGAATTATGATAGACACGGAGGGAAGTTCGGGCTTTATCATAAATTACATTTCTGCGTTACGATCATATGACCCATAGGGAAAATGCCACCAATATCTATCACACAAATTTCTTGATCTCCCTTCCAACTATGAGTGAGAGTCCGGCATAGCTAGCTATTTCTACCAGCGTGATCTAAACCCTCAAAATAATAGAAAAATTAAGGTTACTCGTCGAGCGCTTCCTCATACATCTTCTCAAACTCTAAAGCTACCTGACTCCACTTAACAACATCTTCTGGTGAAACGACCTCTTTTAACCTCATACAGTCACCTATGGACTGTGCAAGAGATAACGGGTCTGATGGATACGCTAAATACCCGTTAAGCCCGGGCTTCACTCTAACCTTTAACGCTCCTACAGCCGATGCTGCCACGGGCTTACCTCTTGCCCATGCCTCGCTTGCAACTAGGGAAAAAGCCTCAACAATGTCAGCGATGCTTGGTATGACCACAACTCTTGCAGCATCGTACGCCATGATCTTGACTTCTTCAGGTTGCCACCCCAACATCACTACATCCCTTCTGAGGTCAAGCTGGTTAATCAGATCAGTAATCATAGCCTTATAACGTATTTCACCTTCGCCTATTATAACTAGATAAACATCAGGGTTGGCTTTTAAAACGAGCTTCAAAGCCCTTAAGAGTATATGCACGCCCTTCATAGGGTGAAGTCTACCAACATAGAGAAGCATTTCGCCCCTTCTATCCACAAGATCATGTAAGGCATTAGGTTTAGCTGGGGTAGTGAAGTAGGCATCAGGTATCCCATCTGGTATATAGTAGACATTGCAGTGCAGTCTTGTAAGGTAGAAGAGGTCTTCACGGTTCTTCACATGCACACATCTAAGAGCCTTAAGGCTCAATACCGCACCAGCCTCGATAGGCATCAGGCATATGCGCATCAAGCGATTCGGATGCTTCATCAGGCCGAAGAGGGATAAGATACTCGCTACCATTGCGCAAGAGCTGATGCGGCCCATCTGAAGAGTTAGGAGAGAGAAAAGGCTGTGAATGCTGTGTATATGACATACATCTTGCACCTCTAACTCCTTCCTAATAGATTTGAATGAGAGTGGGGCCTCGAACCTTGAATTTATGCCAAACGTGGGTATGTGCTTGATACGGGTACCTCTCGGAGCACTCCACATGCTACTCCTCTTATATGGTACCATCACAGTAACCCTGTGACCAAGCTTTATCATCTGAGTCGAAAGGTTAAAGACAACATTCTCTATCCCTCCTACTTCTGAAGGGGTTGATGCCAAGACCTCAAGAATATTCAAGCAAAGTCACCCTCTAATTTCACTTACAACTCTACAGATTCTAATTGCTACCATAGATCTTTTCATACAGCGGGAGGATTCTGCTCCAAGCATGGGCATCAGCCCACAGTCTTGCATTGTAGCTCATCTTCCTGTAAAGCGACCTGTCAGTAAGCAGTCTTAAGATAGCCTCACTGTAAGGCTTGGGCCTAGGAGGAGACCAAAGGCCTGTCCTGCCTACTTGACAGGTGTATTCCTGACCTCCATAGCCTGTGATTACTGCCGGCTTACCGAATGCCTGAGCCTCCAGCAAGCTTATTCCAAAAGGCTCATAAAGTGATGGTAAAGCAAACACATTTGATGCAGCATACAGTAACTCTTTCCAATTCTCACCTATCGACCCTAAATATTTTATGTATCTGGAAGTATCGTTACTCTCAGCGAGCTTAAGGGCTTCTCGGACAAAGCCTTCATCAGGGCCTGCTAAGACTAGCATCGTATCCTTAAGCTCTTTTATTATGTATCCTATGGCCTCAATAAGTAAGCATAGATTTTTGATCTTTGAAATCCTTCCCAAATATAGAATTATGTCCTTACTTTCACATCCGATCATCTTTTTAAGGCTGCCAATGCTCTCAGCATCACTTGAATCATAAAGAAGCAAATCAGAAATACCATTAGGGATAACTATAGTCCTTTCGTCAGGAGCTCTAAACCATTCCATATACACAGCTTTTTCATGAGGAGTTAGACAAATGATTTGATCGTAAGAGGAGAGAGAGCTCATGCCTAAGTGGTCAACGATTTTATAGTAGAGCTTTTCAATCAAAGATGAGTTAGGAAAGAAAGGAGAGTGACCATGTAAGATGGCTCTAAAACCAAGTTTGCGCTTAAGCCTTGGTATGATTAGGGAGTGGGGATGTCTCCAAACATGAGCATGAACAGTGCTGGGTCTTAAGGTGGATAAGACTTCATGTAACTTCTCACTAAAGCTACCATGACTGTAAAGGATCGTCGGCTTTAGTCTTATCACTTTAACGCCATTGATTTCCTCTCTAGGTCTAAGAATGTTCTTATTGCCCAGTCTATCACGATTGTACGTTACGATGTAAACATCGAATCCCTTTCGGGACAAGTATTCAGAGATATTCTTAACTACAGTCTCTACACCACCTTGAATTGGATGATAGAAAGGGGCTACTTGTACTATCCTCATAAGAAAAAATCCTTATAGTAAGAAATATCTTCGTTCTTCATGTTCAAAACGAATTCATTTGAAAGTTAGTGTGCATTGTGGTCTTCATCCTTAGTTCATCTATCTTCCTCCAAATCAGTTCTCTTGATCGAATCCCTGCTATAGATGAATAGACTAGTATACATTGGTCCAAAATCCACATGAGCAATATCCTTCGTGCTTGTCTTATCAATAGCGTGGTCAGAACCACAAATACAACTACCATCTTTAGTAGCGAAAGCCCTTCGGTTGTTAATGATACAAGAAAGACTATAAATGCCATCAATAGAAGCCATGGGTTTAAGATGTGTAGAAAGGACTCTACTCTTAGCACCTTTCTAAATTCTCTTGGCGCATTGGTTAATCTCCTCAGTAAAAGAGAGAAGTGTTGAACTAGGTGCTTGGCTCTCCTTCTCTTCCACTTAGCATAGCCCCGCCATGAGCTTGGAACGAGCTCATACGTTACGACTTCAAGAGCTGCTATGGCCCTATAACCCTTCAAGGCGATTAGCGTCGCCATATGGCTATCGTCAGCCCCTACATTCGTAGGAAAACCACCTATCTCCTCGATTACATTCTTTTTAAATGCAGCTAGCTCCCCATGAAATATAGGCGTACTATGGATCTTCGATTCGGCTACCCTAACGATATTGTAGAACGATCTGTAAGTTGACTCTATGGCTTGACTTCTATTTTGATTTGTTACTTTAGGCTCCTTAACAGCAGTTACAGCTCCAACAAGTTCATCAGAAAAGTATTTGATAGCTTCTTTCAACGCATTTCTAGCCCATAAGCTGTCAGCATCCGTTAAGATTATGATCCCGCTTGTAATGCTCTTTAAAGCCATGTTAAGTGCGTAAGATTTCCCTTTTCTAACTGGCTCCTCCAAAACCTTAACATTAATATCCGGATTCCTCGAAGACCATTTCCTAACGATATTCACTGTTTCATCTGTGCTTGCTGAATCCACAACTACTACTTCCATTTTCTCCTTTGGATAAGATTGGTTCTTTATGTTCTCAAGTCTGTTCTCTATCAGTGCAGCCTCGTTATATGTGGGAATCACTACTGTCAGAATTGGCTCGTAACTAGCATCAAACTTTATATGCCAAGGTCTATCAACTTGTCTTCTTAAATATGTATAATATATTAGTGGTACCGAAAAGTGAGTAACTCCAAGGGCTATAGCTAACATTTCAAGAAGAAGCACTATTTTCTCCCTAAGGATCACATTATTCTATTCGTGAATGAAGGCTTTGATTTTCTTGAGCGTATCCTACCTTACGCAAGGCAGCTACCAAAGCAAGCATGAAGGTGAGAATGGCCAAGGGGATTAGGATAGGTTCTAGCCTTATGCCCCATGGAGTATAGTTAAGCATTAAGCCTACTAGCGATACAAGAGCTAAGCTTAAACCTATTGATATGGCTAAACGTTCCAATCCCTCTAAATCCTCCTTCTTCGGGTAAAGAGCCTCTATCAAAGAGTAGCCTGGCAGGTAGAGGACAAAGATAGAGCCTAAAGCATAGCGCAGGTAAACAAAGGGTGGATTTTGTGGTAGAAAGTAGATTGTAATCATGGTGGTAAAAATGGAAATTATGACTGCCCAGAGCCAAAGGCTATAGTGAGATTTGATATATGTGAATAGAGAAGACGGAGGATTAGGGTCCTCGAGTATGATCTTGCCATCCATCTTAAGCTTGTAGATAGCTCTCATTACTAGGTAATATGGTGCTTCAGATATCTTGGAGGCTCTTGACACTAAATCTTGAAGCCTTAAGCCTGGCTCCTTGTGCACAATTTGAATTATATTCTTCTGAATATCTTCTTCCTTCAAATCCTCATCCAGCTTAACTTGAACTCGTCACGTTGAGCCAGATTTGGTTCCATCTCCCATGATAAGTAAAGATACCTTCATCAGGCTTGTAGACCCAAAGCTCGAAGACAAGCCTATAGTTGATTCCAGGCTCATCCATATGCAATGTTATAGATTTGAGCCAAATCTGATCTTTTGAGAGAATTGTCTCATATTGAGCCATAGGAGGAGCGTTAAGAGGAACGCTCTCGTTTATAATGCTTGATTGATTTCCAAGTTTGACATATACACGATAGTACATATTCTTCCCCTCATGATTTCCAACGTACAAGTATAATGTAAAGTTCTCTCTTACCATCAAGCTCTTTGGATAATCGCCAATCTTCTGATTTGGCCCTAGAATGGCAAGTTCAGAGAAAGGCTCTATTACTCTACCTGCTAGAAATGCTTGTGATACTGAGAAGGCACCAATTAAAAATATTATTGATAATGCAACGGCTGAGACTTCTTCATCTATCATTTATTTAATTCTAACCTTCCAATCACTATGTGCACGAAGCCATAGCCTCCATAGCAACTTAGGACCAAACCTATAGACAATAAAGCCTAATACAGCTAGAACAGCGAGTTCAACTCTTAGCATTATGTTGCTATTTTGTTGAGCCAGAATTCCTTCCTCTTGCACCAAAGGTGCTTCTAGGATTACCTTATTCGCTATATCTTCAGCTTGCTGATAGAGCTCTTGAGCTCTGGAAGAATTAGAGGATGCTATTGAATCACCTTGAGAAATCAAATCGAGAGCTTCGTTGAGCTTGTTTGCCAAATGGCTCACATCTCCGCCAGCATTATCAGCTTCTTGCATAGAGGCAAAGGCTTCAATGATCTTCTCATGGGCATCGCTCGATGATGCTTGGGCATGGATAATAGGCAAACAAGGTTGAATAATTAGGGCTAAGGCAAGAGCGATTAAGAGACCCAACCTGAAAGCTAACCTCATGAAGCCTTTCGAGCTGACCGCTCTTGTTTCAGTAATAGGGCTCATTGCTTGCGACTTTTTATTTCACTCATCAAGTGTCTCTCTATCCTCTTGATAAGGATAGAGATGGTAGCAACGGTTAGCCCTTGAGAGGCTAATAAAAGAAGCATCACACCAAAGAGTGCATATCCGCTATGCCAAATGTGATTTACAATATTTTCGTAAAGAACCCAGAGCAGTATTATGATGGCTGGGATGCTGGTCAAGGACGCTATAGATGAGAAGAGAAGGACTGGATTATGCTTTCTTGCAAGGTTCACTACGCTGAAGAGGATCTTGAAGCCATCCCTCCATCTCGATAGCTTCTGCTTTCCCACTCTTGCCCTATATGATACTGGCACCTCTGTTATGCTTCCATCCATAGCCAATTGGCTAGCCATCTCAACTTCCACTGAAAAGCCTCCAGCACTAAACTCTAACTTCTTTGCCACATCTGTGCGAAGAAGGTAAATGCCTGAGCATACATCTGATAATCTCTTTCCTAAAAGAATGTTGAATGCTTTAGTTATAACTCGGTTCCCAAACCTATTCATGAGAGGAATGTTCTCCCTACCATTCCTTCTAGCACCTATTACCATATCGAATTGCTCACCATGGTTCATCAGGAGTATAATTTCCTTAGGGTCATAGGTACAATCACAGTCCATCACGAGCATGTATGGCGTCTCAACGTGATTCACAGCAACCTCCATTGCCATAGCCTTGCCTCGGCCATGTTGCAAGATCACTCCGATGCCATTTTGCTTTGCAATATCAACAGTCCTATCTGATGAGTAGCCATCTACAACTAGTATGTTCTCAAAACCAGCACGTTTGACCTCTTTGATAACCATTCCTATGGCCTCCTCTTCATTCAATGTTGGCAAGACTACAGTGACTTGATCTGGGCTGATCAAGATTTTTCAGCGAGTAAGGTGCTTATGGTGCTAGAGGCTTTGGGCGAGTGTATAAAGCATGATGTTTCCGAATCCATGTGTAAGCGTGGGGACCATCAAGCTATCAGTCTTTATGAGCAGATATCCGAATACCACCCCAGCTCCATAGGCGAAGATAATTTCAAGAGGGTTGAGCCATCCAATGTGGAACAATGCGAAGATTAGTGAAGCTAGATGCACAGCCTGCCACCTTGACATAAAACCTTGCATGTGATTCTGAAGTAAACCCCTGAACAAGAGCTCCTCAGTCAAGCCGACAAAGACCATCATAGTTATCACAAGATATAGAGCATTATGAAGCATGTTTGGTCCTATATCAACAGGCTGAGGTCTTAAGATAGGGTATTCTATCAAGCCTAAAATTGCTCCTATAGAGATTCCTGCCAATATCTGAAAGGGTAGCCTGATCACACTATGTTTAAAGCCTACTCTAGCTAAAGGTATCCTCCTGAACCATAGATAGAATATTATTCCTATCATTACCAAGGTGTATATGGCCGGCAAGATTGATGCTGACATAAGCAAGTGTATAGGAAAGGGAGAGAAGACTATTCTTGTAGCAAATAATAATCCACAGACCTCGAGCACCACTCTTGCCTCTTCGCCTTTGCTTTCAAGGATAGCTCCAGATAGTGGCAATAATACAAAACCAAGAAAGGCCAATGCTAAGCCATACCATGCAAAAGCACTATTCAGCAGGACTTCCTCAGCTAAAGAGAGGATTACGACTATGTAGAGGAGGCGAAAGATCACATCGCCCCCAAACCCCTTCAAAGACAGCATCGATAAGCCTAGAATTACAAATATGATGTTGGAGGACAAAAGAAGCTCGTAAGTGTAATTGAAGAGAACAAGTAATATAAAGTTAGAAGCTGTCGAAGCTATAATAAGAAGTGATGAAATAAAGGCTAGGTCTTTTGGAAAACTGTGAAGAGTATCGAAATTCAATGTATAAGATTGCCTTTAAGGTTTGTTAAGTTAGGCGATAATTGCCCAGATTCTGAAGGCTATGATGAGCATGAATAGAATTATAAGTAATGCTGAGAGTGAGAGCCAACTCCTCCTCAACTCCTCTATTAACCTTTTAGTCTTGCCATAAGAAGGGTCGGAGAGCTCAAGGTATGTGAGCATCCCTATTGTAATAAGGCTTATAACCAGTTGGCCTGAGAATAAAGCTTCACCATATGTCCCTACCAAGCTCGTGGTGCCCATGACAGTAGTGCCAAGGACTGTTGTGCCCAAAACCGTCGTTCCAAGAACAGTAGTGCCGAGTATTGTTGTTCCAAGTATGGTTGAGAGCCCATAGAAGGTTGGGTTGACTGTTAGCAAGCTTGTGAAGAGGGATAAACTAACGTAGGTAAAAAGGAGGAGCAATAGGTTCTTTTTATGGCTCAATTTAGCCCTTATTATACGAACATTTTTCATATATAAGCCTACTTACGGATTTGATATAATCCAAACTAAACCTAGAATAGGACATACACTATTTCTGCTCCGGATTATCTTTACAATACCATCTTTCTTTAATGGCAAAATTTTCGAATTATATTAAGGCTGAGAGGGTTTAAGTTCGATGCTTGCCAGTTCAGCTTCTATTTCTTTAAGATCCTTGATGCTATCAATTGCCCTCCACATCCCATAGAAAGGATAGGCACTTATCTCCCCATATTGAACGAGCTTAGGAAAAGTTTCTCGCTCTATATCGCCCTTCTCAGGCAGAAAGGGCATCAACCTCTTTGCTTGTATGATGTATATTCCTCCATTGATCCAAATATTGGGGAACTCAGGCTTCTCCTCGAACTTTCTCACTGTTCTCAGCTTATCGATGTGCACCACACCAAAAGGCGATCTATATGGTACTAAGAGCATTGTTACTATTGTCTGAGAGGAGATGTGCCAATCGACTATCCTTGATAGGAGCATATTAGTGATGACATCGCCGTTCATGACCAATACATCTTCATCACCTATATTTATGCTATGGATTACGTTCTTAACTGCTCCCCCTGTCCCAAGAGGCTGGTCTTCAACCATATAATCAATGGGAATATTATCATATTCACTTCCAAAGTATTCCTTCAACCTCTCCCACTTATGACCACATGCAAAGGTGACTTGCTCGAGCCTTATATTCTGCTTCAACCAGCTCAGCTGAAACTCTGCGATAGGCTTGCCATTTACTGGCACCATAGCCTTTGGTTTATCGTCAGTTAGAGGGCGCAGACGAAGACCGAAGCCACCGGCTAAAATGATAGCTTTCAAGGTAGCTCGCCTTGGCACTCCCTATGAATAAATTCAAGACACTCTTGTATCATCAGCATATTTATCATCCATATTTTCTTAACTCACCTGCTTCACTTTGATTTCATATTCCTCTCCAAGTTCTTGGCAATCCTAAACAACCAACGATATATTTACTATGTCGAAGCTTTCTCTTGTGTTTCAGTTGCAGATGTAGTGGGAGCCTCGGGCTGTGTTGGTGTTAACTCCTCTATAGGTGCTAGTGGTGGCGTAGTAGCCATAGTGTAACCAATCCATGCTAATATCCCTAATATAGCTACTACTGCAATGAATGCTGAGATTTGTAGCACGAGCTGAGAAGCTATGAAGAATAGGAGCCATCCATAGATCATTATGCCTGCAATGCTAGCAATCAATATCAGCACCCCTATGGCTTGATCCTTATTCAGCATCTCTCACCTCCTTAATCTTTAATAACGTATAAAGCAATCTTCTCATTTGGATTATAATGCTCTCCATGAACCTTCAGAGCTATGCTTGATGAGCCCAAGATAGAACATGAAGGATTTGTCATACTTCCACTTCACAGCATCCCTATTACCCCACGAGCATACAACTATGCTGATCCTCTCTGCTATGAGCTTTCCCTTTTCGATCATCCTCTCGTTAAAGCCCTTAAGGTAGAATTCAACTTTGCCCAGTATCTTGCCAATCGCTCTTAGGAACTTTACGCTCTTGAGCTTAGGCTTGCAGAAGATGCAGAGATTGAGGAATTGCTTCTCGAATAAGGTGAAAGCTTTGTGATACATTCTAGCTTTTTTGAGCCTCTTGACCACCCACCTAAAGAACTCAGAACTAAGCTCCAGAGTAGGCTCAGAAGCCTCATTTAACCCATCATCTACAGCATCCTTCCTTTGCCTTATCTTTAGGAACCTCCGAAACACCCGGTATGTTACTGCTTCCTCGGAGCTAAAGAGCCCTCTTGAATGCCTCCTCATTATCTCTTTGAAGAATCTCACACTATTCATCGCAAATCCTCCCGTACTCTAGGGGTTCAGGAGCACTTGACTTTCTCATCTTCTGGTCTATGCAACACTGGATACCTTCGCGCCTATTCACGAAGGTCCCTTTCTCGATCTCTTTATCTAACCACACAATATGCTCGATATCGAGGCTTATAGTGGCTTTAACTTTTGGCAACAACTCCACCCTAAAAGTGAATATAAAATTAATCGCAAGAACAGCATTTAATTTTAATTTAAGAAATCGATCGAATTTAATATGAAATTACTATTGATTTATCAATATATTAACACAAATTTAACACCCAAAAAGTGAAATCAACTATGATAATTTCCTTTTCTAACAGCTGAAGGTTCGTATTGGTGACGCTGTAGGTGTAGCCATACTGCGCCACTTCGGAACCACCAGAGAGGTGAGCCAAGGGTATAGAACTCGTGCATTTAGGTGCTGAGAATCAAAAATTCGCTGAGGAAATCAATAAAATTCTAGCTAAAGGTTAGGCTAGGTGAAAACAAATGGATTTAGGACTTAAGGGGGCAAGCCACTATTCAAGTCGAGGATACTCTAGCATTTAAGAATAACCAGTGGAAAAATGCGGGGTGCGGGATTTGAACCCGCGACCTTCAGCTTGGGGGGCTGACATCCTAACCAGGCTAGACCAACCCCGCTTAAGCAATAGTTACATAAGAGGAGCTTTTATTCTTAATCTTACATCTGGAAATGCATATTAGATTTATACTAATATTTTATACCAATTACTTTGGCGAAACACTAGCTCTTTTTGTGAATCTTAAATACATGTTCCTAATCCTAATATTTATGCCTATAGCATACGTGTTGATGGGTGTAGTGTCTGGCTCTGATAGGGCTGTTATGGAGAAGCTAAGAGATATAAAGGTTAAAGAGGCCTACGAAATCTATGGCACTTATGACATCATAGCCAAGATCAGGGCAGAGAGCGTAGAGGGGCTAAGGGAGATAGTCATGAAGATTAGAAAGATAAAAGATGTGCGCACCACACTAACCTTGGTAGTCGTAGAATAATGGATGATCATATTCCTTTACAAGTTCATTAAAGAACAAAGAACCTTATATTCTCATCCCACATAAAATGGCAATCATCAAGGATGAAGCCACAATATCAGCAGTTGTACCAGGATTAAATTTGTTCTTTGGATCTCTTAACTTCTTGTCAAATCGATTTAATGCTCTTTTTCCATTCATAGAAATCAACCCTCCTAATCTTAATATCCTCTCAGCTTTTCTAGAAAATTTTTTAGCTTCTATCAATCCTATCTTCACTGCTTCTCTTATATCTTGTGTATGCTTTAGCCCAGCTTTTCTTGCTATAAGTGTATCAGGATATTTTGCTAATATCGTTAAAAAAGTGTGCACAGTTGCTATATTAATGTCGCCTGTCTTTTCATAAACATCTAAAAGGGTTTTATAACCTAGATTAAAAGAAATTTTCATGCCTGTAGTTAGCTCTTTAGCTACATTATCCCATTCAGAAGAAACCTTCATCAATTCATATAAGCTGAGTTTTTGCTCTACTATCTTTCTCTTTATATCAATATTCATAAGGTCTAGTGTAGCTTTTGCTTCTAATCGACCTAAGGCTGAAGCGCTAGATTCAAGAATAGCATCACAAACATCTATTGCATCTTGAAAGGTAGTTGCCTTAATAATCTTAGATAAAGTTGAACGTAATCCATCAGGCTCTATCTTTCCAAACTTTGCCATCATAAATCCTGCGGATGCTGCCAAAGGAATGAAGAGCAATATTATGCCTAAGTGAGTATTTCCTCCTTTATGCCATAGCTTTACTTCATGAATGGCTTCTTTTATATGCTTACCAATCCTTATTTCATTGAGTTTAATTCGATCAAGACCTGCTCTAATCCCTTTTAATGCAACATCTCTTATATGAGGCCCAATGGCTATAGAGCCAGCTAAATAATGCTCGAATCTTGTATCTATGAAGTCTGCATTTCTATGGACATTCCCAGGCTTTGGTGTGCCGCTTACCTCTAAAGCTGATGCAAGCTGAGCTGCCATCATTATATCATTGGCTATGCTTATGAAATCATTTTTCATGCTATTCATTAAAAGGAATCTTCAAAGATATATTTTATACTTACTTTTGACTAGATTATTCAACTCATTTGAGCAACTTATTCTTTAAATATTTATATTATGTTAGTTGACAAGTTATGATAATGCGAAAAAGAATTAGAAAAATCTTTGCTATTTCTTTGATTCTTTCGATGATCCTACCTGCAGTATTGGCAAGTTACACGAGTGCAGTGAGTGAAGCACAAAAACCATCTTATTCTATAGGGGATTATTGGAAGTATAATATCAAATACTTTGATTCAGGGATGAATGGAACGACTACTAAAAAGATCGTCGGAGAATCCAATATAACCCTAGATAATAGATTGTATGATTGTTTTGTAATAGAAAAAGTCCAGATGATGGAGAATTGGACTTACGCATGGAAGATTTATATCGAAAAGACTAATCCCACTAATCTCACCATTGTCAAGGAAGATTATCAGATATCATTTAACGGGGAGCCCAGCCTAATTATGAATACAACTTACAGTCCCCCACTTAATGAACTAGATTTCCCTATAACTGAAGGAAAGAGCTGGATCACTGAAGGGATGAAGCATGTTACGACTACGATCCCTCCTTTCCCACCTTTTCCACCAAAAATCGTGCCATTCTCTCAAAACTTCAGTGTTGTTAGAACGGAGAGAGTAAATGTGCCTGCAGGAGGGTTTGACACTTTCGTTATCGAGCATTCATATTTGGATGGGAAGTACGAGGAATACTACTCTCCAATAGCTAGTGGTAACGTAAGGGAATCGTACTACAATAGAGATGGGAAGGAAATAATGAGGATGGAGCTATTAGAGTCTAATTACGTAATATCCAGTGGATTAGAATGGTGGGTCTGGTTAGCAATAGCTATAATCGTTATAGCAAGTATTGCTTTCATCTTCTTCATCAGAAGGAGAAAAAAGCCTTCCCCAGTCGAAATGCCAGCTGTAACACCATCACCAGCTTGATGCTTGAAGAGAATTCTTTATATTAATATAACAAGAGGATTAATGCAAATTAGATTACATTGGCAAAAAATCTGAAATTCCGTGAAGGAGATTTTCTTCAGATCAAAGATGGGACAATATTAGAAGTCAAGGGGTTATTACATCCTCCAGAAAGAGTTATTGCCTTCATTAGATATATACCAGATCCTGAAGGAGATAGAAAGCTTGATGGTAAACCTTATCGAAAAATTTACTCTATAGAAGAAAGGTACAAGATTTTAAAGGAAAGATATCCACAATTCTTGATTTATGATGATGTTTTTAACGAACACTTGCCTGAGATCGATCACTCAAGCATAATCTATAGCTATTTGCCAGAAAGGAAGTTGAATAGGCTGAGAAAAAAGACTCAATTGGATAAGATTGAGAGGCAAGCAGTTCTCTTCACAGATATATTGAAGAGAGAGGCAAAGATACCATGGGGCAGTATTGGTATTACTGGTTCTTTATTATTGGGTCTTTATACTGATAAATCTGACATAGATGTCATAGTTTATGGTACAAAAAATTGCTTTCAAGTGCGTGATACAATGCAAAACCTTCTATCATCGAAGCGATATATGTCTAGTTATGAGATGGAAGATTTAAAAAGGTTATATGATTTTCGCGTAAAAGACACGATAATGCCTTTTAAAGATTTTGTGAGGCATGAAATTAGAAAGAGCTTTCAAGGAATATTCAATGATAGAGATTTCTTCATAAGATATGTTAAAGATTGGGATGAAGTTAAAGAGAAGTATGGTGAAGTAATTTACAAGCCTGAAGGATATGCAAAGATAAGAGCCAAGATCATCGATGATTCTGAATCTATATTCACACCATGTGTCTATAAAGTGGCAGATGTCGAATTCATAGAAGGGCAAGAATTACATGGATTAAAAGAGATAGCATCATTTAGGGGAAGGTTCTGTGAGCAAGCAAAGAATGATGAGACAGTCATTGCTCAAGGTAAGGTTGAGAGAGTAGTTACTCATGATGAAGATTATCATAGAATTCTTTTAGGAAGCAGGCCGACGGACTTCATGATACTACAACCTAGTATTTGATAAGCGATCTGAATAAATAGGCAATCTTGATCATTTCTTTTATGAATGAAAGAGGTTTTAAAGATAGAGATTTTATAAGAACTCCTGAAGACCTCTTCTTCTGCGTCGTTGGGTACATGCACCCTAAAGATAAAGTGATATCTTACCTCAGGTATCTTCCTAGCCTAACTGGGAAGTGGGGCTATGGTTCAGCAAGGTATGCCCGAGCAATGCCTTCTTACACTATAACTTACTTGCTCAAGAACATAGAAGCATTGAGAAGGGATTTTTCAGAATACATCTTTTACTCAGATGTTTTTAACACGCAGATGTCGGCTGTACCTCATGACAAAATAAAGGAGCATTATCGACCAGAGCATAGACTCAATGAGATATTAAAGATCAAGAAACCTGATAAATTACAAGAGAAAGTCATAGAATTATCCACTCTAATCTCAAAAAAAAGTGGCATACCTATAAGCTACATAGGTGTGACAGGATCTATCCTCATAAACATTCACAAACCAGAGTTCTCAGATATAGACCTTGTTGTTTATGGAAGGGATAATTCTCTGAAGGTTAAAGATATGCTCTTATCTTTATATGATGAAAAAGAGAGCAATGTTCAAAAGCTTTATGGAGATGCTTTATATAAATGGTGTGAAGAGAAGACAAAGGATTATCCTCTAACCTTTGATGAAGCCAAAAAGATCTACAATAGAAAGTGGAACTATGGCTCATTTAAGGGCACAAATTTTTCTATACATTCAGTAAGGTTAGATTCAGAGATTACCGAGCTTTATGGCGACAAAGTCTTTTCTCCTACGGGCATGGTGAAGATAAGGGCAATAGTCTCTGATACGTCAGAATCCATCTTCCTTCCACACAATTATTCCTTGCAAAGAGTTATAGTAGAAGAGGGTAAAAAAGTGCAAGATATTAGAAAAGTCACTACATATGAAGGCTTGTATGGTGGAATCTTCAAAATTGATGATGAGATAATCGCTAAGGGGAGGTTAGAAAAGGTTTTTGATAAGAAAGCTGGAGAGGTTTATCATCAAGTTTTGGTAGGTTCTCTTGAAGGGAAAGGCATGGATTGTATAAAGCCGTATTTCCATTAAGTTTTATAAATGTATAGATATGAAGTTTATAATAAAGAAAAATAATTAAAGGAGTAGATTTCAGATTTCTTGAAAGATCATGGGACTTAAGGTAATATTGTTAACAGGCAGGAGCTTGAAGCAAGGCATAGGAAAAGAGTTGAGCAAGGTTTCAGACAAATACAGAGAGAGTGTATCTATCTGTGAAATTCATTCAAAGGATGCTGATGAGTTAGGACTCAAGGATGGAGATGCCATGCGTGTTACAACACAGTTCGGTAGCATTATAGTTAAGTGCAATCCTTCACAGAATATACCTACACCTGGGATTATCTTCATCCCTTACGGTCCCTATGCCAGCATGATCATAGGCCCAGATACAGATAGCACTGGCATGCCTAGGTTTAAAGGCGTATCAGCCGAGGTCGAACCAGCTCCAGAGGAGAAAGTTTTGAATGTAAGGGAGTTGTTGAGCAAATACCTAGGGAGGTAGATTTGGCTTGGCTATAATTAAGAACATTTGCTGTCCGATATGTGGTTGTTTATGTGATGATATAGAAGCTACTGTTGAAGACAATAAGATAACGAAGGTCAAAAATTCATGCTCAATGTCAGCTACCAAATTCTTAAACTATTATAAGGATAGAAATCTCTCTACACTAATAAGAGAGAATGGCGAGCTAAAACCTTCAAGTCTACAAGAGGCTGTAGAGAAGACTGCTGAAATCTTAATGAATGCAGATTTCCCTGTCATTTATGGTTTTGCTTTATCAGGCTGTGAAGCCCAAGCTTTAGGTGTAGAACTTGCTGAGGAAGTAGGTGGAGTCATAGATAATCAGACAGTAACTTGCCATGGTCCTAGTGCACTAGGAATGCATGATATAGGGATGCCTACATGCACTCTTGGAGAGGTTAGGCATAGAGCTGACCTTATTATTTATTGGGGAAGCAACTTTCAGGAATCTCATCCAAGACATTTGGCAAGATATTCTGCTCTATCAGAAGGAAGATTTAGAAAAGGTAGAAAGGAAAGAAAGCTCGTAGTTATAGACGTGAGAAAGACTGCAAGTGCTAGACTTGCTGATCTTTTCATTCCTATAGCGCCAGGTCAAGATTATGAGCTCATGTCTGCATTGAGAACGGCTCTGCAATTTGATGAGATAGAGGAAGAAAATGTTGCTGGATTGCCAGTTGAGCAGATTGAGGAATTGGCAGAAATGATGAGAAGTTGTGAATTTGGAATTCTTTTTTATGGACTAGGTCTAACCATGAGCAAAGGAAAAGAAAGAAACATAGATGCAGCTATCTCTCTTGTTCGTGATCTAAATAGATGGGCAAAATTTGTCATAATGCCCATGAGAGGACATTATAATGTAACTGGCATGAACGAGGTAACAGCTTGGCAGACAGGCTTTCCTTATGCAGTGGACTTTAGTCATGGCTATCCATGGTACAACCCTGGAGAAACAACATTTGTCGATTTATTGAGAAGAGGAGAATGTGATGCTGCACTTATAGTAGCCTCAGACCCTTTGGCTCATTTCCCTAGAAATGTAGCCCAAAACTTATGCAAGATTCCCTTCACTGTTATAGATCCCCATCTCTCCATGACTGCTCTTGCTGCAGACGCTGTGATACCCTGCGCATTTACTGGTATAGAGGCTGAAGGGTCTGCCTATAGAATGGATACAGTTCCCCTACCTCTCACGAAAGTCGTTGATCCTCCTCCAGGAATATACTCAGATGAGGAGATAGTTAGAATGATATTAGAAAGGATAAAGTCAAAAAGGAGGTGAATAGAGAATGGATTTGCTGATAAAGAATGGAGTTGTTTATGACCCTACAAATGGCATAGATGGAGAAGTCATGGATATAGCCATAAAAGACAACAAGATCGTGAAAAAAGTAGATGAATCTAAGGCTTACGTGATAGATGCATCAAATAAGCTTGTCATGCCTGGCGGGGTCGATCTTCACTCACATATAGCAGGACCAAAATGTAACACAGGAAGGATTCTTCGCCCTGAAGATCACTATAAGGATGTTGAACCTAAGACTCAAGTAAAGCGTTCAGGCGTAGGATACTCTGTTCCATCTAGCTTCACTATTGGCTATAGGTATGCCATACTTGGTTACACAACTGTATTTGAGCCTGCAAACCCGCCTTTGAAGATGTTACACTGCCATCATGAGTTCAAAGATATACCTATACTCGATAAGGGTTGCTTTGTCATGTTCGGTAATAACTGGTTCGTAATGGAGTATTTGATGGATAACAAAATTGATGAATGTGCAGCCTATGTAGCCTGGACTTTAGACGCAACAAAGGGCTATGCTATAAAGCTAGTGGACCCAGGATGTGTTGAAGCTTGGAAATGGGGAGATGTAGAGTTCTTGGATATATTGTGGGGAAGACCTGAAGAAATAGATGAGCCAGTACCTCGCTTTAGGGTAACATCAAGGGAAATAGTAAGGGGTCTATGTAAGGTCAACAAACTTCTCAATTTACCTCATCCAATACACGTCCATGCAAACGGTCTAGGAACGCCAGGCAATTATCGAACTACCATCGATACCATGGATAGCGTTAAAGACCTTGCCGAAGAAGATAGGCCAATAATACATTTAACTCATGTTCAATTCAATGGGTACGCTGGTTCAGACTGGATTACTATTAGATCTGGCGCTCATGAAATAATGAAGTATGTTAATGCTAATAAGCATGTAAGCTTAGATTTGGGTCAGGTCATATTCACAGACACTACTACAATGACAGGCGATGGACCCTTCGAGTACAAGTTGCACCTGCTAACTAAGAATAAGTGGACAAATTCGGATGTGGAATCTGAGGAAGGGGCTGGTCTTGTACCAATACACTATAAGAAGAGCAACTTCGTCCATGCAACTATGTGGACTATTGGTTTAGAGTTGGCTTTACTTGCAAAAGACCCTTGGAGGATCTTCATGACCACAGATCATCCAAATGGTGGACCTTTTACTCACTATCCTAGAGTTATAGCATGGCTCATGAGCAAGGAAGCTAGGAAGAGAACTCTTGATAAGATTTCGAAGCGGGCAAGATCGAGAAGTGATTTAGATAATATGGATCGTGAATATTCTTTCTATGAAATAGCAATTACAACGAGAGCTGCACATGCCAAGATTCTTGGCTTAAAAGATAAGGGACATTTAGGAGCAGGTGCAGATGCCGATGTTGCAATATATGATATAAATCCAAGAGAGGTAAATCCATCACGTGATTATAAGAAGGTTCGCAAAGCCTTAAGCAAGGCAGCTTTCACCATAAAAGAAGGGGAGATCATAGTGAAGGATGGAGATATAGTCAAATCTATTGAAGGAAGGACTCATTGGGTCAAGCCTAATTTACCAAAAGATTTGATGGATGCAATGACGAGTGATCTGGTTAAGAAGTTCCGTGATTACTATACAGTAGAAATGGAGAACTTCAAGATACATGATAGATTCATAACAAGATCTGCACCTATTCCCACATATTATAGATAAATGCTACAACTTTAAGAGATCCTCCCTTTTTATCTTTAAATTATGAAGAGCTGTAGACATTAATATTCCAGAGATGCCAAGATCACGAAGTAGAAGAACATCATCAATATTTCTGATGCCTCCTCCCGTAATAATGGGAATGTCCACTAAATCCAAAACTCTTCTTATTAAGTCAATGTTAACCCCTGATTCACTACCCACCCTCGATAAATCTAACACAATAAGCTCTTTAATGCCCATTAACTTCAGTCTTTTTGCCAGAGTTTCTAGACTCAATCTAAATATCTCTTCACATTTTGAGAGAATCTTACCATTCTTTATGTCTATAGAAACGATAACATGTTCATATCCAGCAAATTTTAGAATGCTCTTTAGCACCTCAAAGCTTGTTAATGTTTCAGTCCCAACAATAACCTTCTCAACACCAGCTTGAAGAATATCTCTTGCTTTTTTCACATCGTTGATCCCTGAATCCATCATGATTCTCATACTGCTTGATTCGTAGATTCTCCTCAGCATATTCATGTTATCACCACGCCCCATTATGCTATCCAAGTCAGCGATGTATAACTCTCTGAACCCAAAATTTGATTCAAAGGTTAAAGCTAAATCTATTGGATTAGAAGTTTCACATAATTGGCTCTTTATGGGTTTATATTCATCCCTCTCACCACCTCTAGCATGGACGGCAACTCCTCCCATTATATCTATGACAGGGATGACCCTCATTTATGATGAATTTCTACAATAAGGTGAAGATAAGACTTCTGATGATCTTCAACGTGGTTTTGTTATTATGGACTAAAACCTTTTTCAAGGAACCTAGAATTTTTATGAATCAATCTAAAATTCCTTTAAATGGATGTAAAAACCGAGAAATAAAGCAAAATACCCCCAGACAAAAAGAAGATCATTCAAAGTTGTCAGATAGCTACCATAAATATACTCGCCTGTCGTTGTCAGAAAACTGAAAAGAGTATCAGCTATTGCATTAATAATAAAAACGGATGATGCAAGATAAATGAATGGTTTTCCAATCTTTTGTCCAAAGAATACGACAAGACTCCCAATAGCTACTGCAATAAGCAAAAAGTCTCCAATTGGATAAGCGAGATTAAACAGCATGACTAGAGGTTCATCTTCTAAGGCTAATATGGGATACAGCAAAAACTGCTTCATCATTATTGATGAGAGAAACATTATACCACCTATTACAACTAGCTTTTTCTTGGAAGCAAAAGGCAATCCAAACATTCTGAAGTATCCTAAGAAAGCCATGAAAAAAGGGGCATAACCGATTAGCCAGAAGACATCACCTATAGATGGATAGGGTACTTCTATGCCAAAACCTAGTACATAAATTGCCCAACTCAGTTCTCCTAAAGACCAAAAAAGTGCACCTAAAAAGAAGAATAACCAACATTTAGAGAAGCTGTTGTGTATATTCCATCTGTACTTTCTAATAATTAGATAAGCGGCAAGGGTAGCACACCCTGATATTGCTACCACTACAATGTTAGATAATACTAAATACGAATTTGTTGGTTGTAAAACGAAGTACAATATTGATACGAGAATAGCAAAAATGAATGTCCCAACTATGACAACCTTTTTCTGACTTGGGAGTTTTATGGGATTCAAACTCAAACAATAATCATCTTTGATTGAGTTAAAGGATACCATCTTGCCTCATACTCGCCATATCTGTAAGCAAATACCCTGAAGGATCTCTTTAATGGTTGGTTGATATCCATCTCATCAGTTTTAATCTTAAACTCTACAATACAATCCATGAGGTGTCTCACTTTGTTATAGAACTGCTCAGAGTGGATACCTTCCTCAAAAACTATAAAACCCCAACAATTATTTTCCCTTAATCTAGCAACTATCGTGTTCAAAAGCCTGATAGCAAGATTCTCGTTAACATAATTTAAGATATTTGAGAATGAATCTAGAACAAATAATGCCTTCTCACCCATTTGACAAATGGTGCTACTGACCGTCACGCTTATATCTGGTGGGCTGTTAAGATTTTCGATGAAAATTACTTCATCAGATTCTAACCCCTTTTCCCCGCTCAGCCAAGAATAACCATCTATTATTTTCAGCCTACGCCTTGCTTTTTCATTTCTGTTTAGAATTTTCTTCAAAACAACTTGAACAGGTCTATCAAGCACAAAGTATATGATGGGAATTCTATCAATGTTTTCCAAGATGATTTCCATACATAAAGTAGACTTGCCAGAACCTGGTGGACCTATAAGGGCAGTAGCAGTGCTAGGCGCTAAGGTAGGAACGACTCTCGATAGTGCACTGAAAGTTAAACCTCTTAACAACAAGCTTGTTCGAAAAAAAAGTAATATGAATTTTATGAAGCATAAAACTATGTCAGAAATCTATTAAATGAATACTTTGAAGATTTATTAGAAATGAATAAATGAAGTTTCACTAATTTCTTGACAAAACCTAAAATAGAGTAAAGGAGCAACGATGTCCATCCCTACGCGAAAAAGGAGAAAACTAATACGACTTAGTTTGCTTCAGAATAGGAGGATAACCCTCATTTACTAGAGCAATCTAGATATGATATGATTTGAGGGTTTCTATCTTTGAATACGTATCTGGAGGTGGATTCTTAGATAGGAATTTACCATCAAGTATCTTGAGCGAAGGATATGGTATGCTCTGCTCAGCTTTAAGCGATTTTAAAGAAGCTGGCTATCAAACCTATACTCTTTTAGACTCAAGACTTGCTTTATTTCAACCACCATTAAGAGCAGATAGAATTCATTTAGCAAAATCTCAAGAAGAGCTTAAAATCAAATTTATGGATTTATTAAGAGATGCCGATATTTCTTTGTTGATAGCACCAGAATCTGAAGGAATACTCGCTAAATTTTTAAGCTTGAGTGAGGAATTGGATATTGATTCTTTAAATTGCACCATTAGTTCGATAAGTGCTGTATGTAACAAACTTAGGCTATATGAAAAATTAAAGGAAAATGGATTATCTGTTCCAAAAACTAATAAGGTTATAATCGAGGAAAATATTGAAAAGGCTCAGAAGATAGTTGAAAATATAGGTTTCCCTATAATCATCAAGCCTATAGAGGGCATAGGATGTTATGGATTAAGTTTTGTAAAAACTTTTTCACAATTGCCACTCGCAATAAGCAAGATAAAAGAAGAGGCAAGGACTAATACATATCTAATACAGGAGTTTGTAAAAGGCATACATGCAAGCGTAAGCCTGATTTCAAATGGTAAAAAAGCAATTCCTCTTACTCTGAACTTGCAGATGATTGCCCTTAACCCACCTAACAAGACATCAAGCTACATTGGAGGTATAGTGCCTTTTGATCATGAATTAAAAGAGAAAGCCTTTCACATAGCTAAAAGGGCTGTAGAACTTTTCAAGGGATTAAGAGGCTATGTTGGGGTAGATTTAGTCCTATCAAAGAGTGGACCTGTATTGATTGAGATCAATCCTCGATTAACTGTATCTTATATTGGTTTAAAGAGAGTATCGAATTTGAACTTAGCCAAAGCTATGATCAAAGCTTCTCTTGAGGATGAATTGCCAGAAGACTTCAATCCCTCTTGCTATTCTATCTTCTTAAAAGAGGCTTTACCAGTCTTAAGTAATGATTTGCTTAAAGAGACTTATTCGATGCAGGAAGTTGTAACACCTCCTTTCCCCTTTAATAATAAAAACTATGCATTATTAGCCACAAAAGGAAAAAGTCTTGAAGAAGCTAAAGCCCTGTTTAAAAAGGCAAGGCAAAAACTTCGAAGCATAGCTAAGGTGAGGTAAATGAAGATCATAGGCTGGGATATAGGTGGAGCCAACATCAAGGCAACTTCAATAGAGATTAAGGATGAAAAAGCGTTTAGAATTAAGACGATTACACATTATTATCCAATATGGGTTAAAGGGAAGGAAAGACTCCCTATTATTTTGAATGAGTTAAAAAAAGAGATAGCTGAAGATTCTTTTATCGATGCTATAGGCTTGACCATGACTGCTGAGCTTTCTGATGTTTATGAAACAAAGAAAGAAGGAGTAAAAAATGTATTAGATTGTATTAAGGAAGTCTTTCCTAAAGAGCAGATATTTGTGCTCGATGTTGATGCTCGCTTAAAAAATGTTGAAGAAGCAAGAGAAGAATATCTAAAAGTAGCTGGTGCTAACTGGGTTGGTACAGCTTGGATGGTCTCTAAATGGGTAAAAGACTGCATTCTCTTAGATGTTGGTAGCACTACTACTGATATAATTCCTATAATCAAAGGAAGAATTATGGCAAGGGGGAAAACAGATTTAGAGAGACTGGCTAATGGTGAGCTTATCTATACTGGCGTTTTAAGGACGAATGTAGCAACTATTGTTGAAGCAGTTCCAGTAAAGGGGATTATGACAAGGGTATCATCAGAGCTCTTCGCTCTATCTGGTGATGTGCATCTAATCCTTGGCAACATAAGCCAAGATGAGTATACAAGTGAGACTGCAGATAAGAGGGGAAAGACAAGGAAAGAAGCTCTGTCTAGGCTTGTAAGAGTAGTTTGTGCAGATACAGATATGCTAAAGGAGGATGAGATAGTCTCTATAGCTAATTATGTATATAGGAAACAATTAGACAAAATATCAGATGGGGTAATACAAGTATATAGTTCAATTAGAGCATCTGTCAAGGATAAATTGTCTCTCGTTTTGACTGGGATAGGAAGAAACTTTTTAGGGAGAAAATCTTCAGAAAAATTAAGATTTGAGAGCATTATCGACTTAGCACAGATCATAGGTAAGGATGCATCCATTGCAACCCCTTCTTTAGCAGTAGCATTGATGTTAGCATATGAGAGAGGAGTAAGAGAGACAGAATGGTCACTGTAATAAAGATAGGAGGTAGCTTGGCTGAAGACCCAAACAGTTTAATTAATTTATGTAAAGAACTAATCATTGTTTCTAAAAAATATGGGATAATAATCGTGCCTGGAGGAGGAAAATTTGCAGATACTGTGAGATATTTATATGATAAATTCAAGCTGTCTGATGAAATTGCTCATAGAATGGCTATACTAGCAATGGATCAGTATGGATTGCTTTTAAAGGACATGATGAAAGAAGCAATTTTAACATATAGCCTTAAGGATGCTTTAAAAGTCTCTAAAAGAGGAATTTTGTCTATAATTCTACCATCAAAGATCATGCTCTCCTTAGATTCTTTAGAGCATTCATGGAGAGTCACTTCTGACTCCATATCAGCCTTCATAGCCTCATCATTAAAGGCTGAAAAATTGATTTTAGCAAAGGATGTTGACGGAATCTTCACAGCAGACCCTAAGAGATACGATGTAAAGATGTTCGAAAAGATATCTGCAAGTAAGCTATTGAAGGAAAAATTTGGTTGTGTAGACGAATTTCTACCAAGAATCCTTATCGAGAAGAAACTTATATGTTATGTAGTAAATGGGAAGAGTCCAGATAGGGTAAAGAGCATAGTAGAGGGTAAGAGAGATATTTACACAAAGATAAACCCTTGCTAATTGAGAGTATTGTATTATGAAGCGCATAGCAATACCAATTAAAACAAAATATTGGAGACCCAATGATGATTACATAAGCATAATAAAAAGCTCTATCATGAATGTAGTTGAAGATAGGGATATAATAGTACTATCTGAGAAAGCCATATCAGTAGCAAAAGGAAGGTTGATCGATGAGAGCAAAATTCGACCTAGTTTACTTGCTAAATTCATAGCTAATTTTTGGATGAGATATGTATGGGGATATATAATAGCCAAATTATGCCATTTAAGGATTAAGAATGTTTATCACTTAAGAAATTACCCTTTAAAAGAAGGTTCAAATCATAAGCAATTAGCATTAATACATGCTGGATTTTTACAAGCCTTAAGAAACTGGTCAGAAGGAGGAATAGATGTGAGCAATATACCTCTTACTTATGCATGCTTGCCTCTTGAAGATCCTTATAGAGAAGCAATAAAAATTCAGGCTGAAATTCAAAATAATGCTAAAAAGGTATGTGTAATGATCGCTGATACAGATATGACTTATTCTTGGCATAACTTACATATCACTCCACGACCAAAGCCAATGAAAGGAATATTATCAATAGGGGGCTTTATAGCATATGTAATAGGAAGAGCCCTTAAGCTTAAGTGTAGAGCAACACCTTTAGCTATTACCTCAAAAATTGATATTAATGAAGCACTTGATATAGCGCAACTAGCCCATAAAGCTCGAGGTTCTGGTGCAGGAAGAACAGCATGGGATATGGCTGAAAGGTTTGGCACAGGTTTAACTGAAGTCACTTGGGAGATGTTAGATGAAGTAGACCATTATCCAATAGTAATAATCCGCTCATTGAAGATGAGCGATTAGCTCATATGATTTTAACTATATCTTATTATTTTTACAAAATCTGAAACAAAGTTCTCTCGAACTCTGCCAAAACTGTTATCAAATTTTTCACAAACAGCCCTTCTTACGCCTATGATATCTGCACCTAAATCTTGAATTTGAGCTATATCCTCTTTGCCTAATCCACCAGCCAATGCTACCATAAGATCGAACTTATGTGATTCATTAACAAAGACTTGAAGTTGAGAAAAGCCAAGAAAGTCGAATAAATTTAATCCTCCTTTATTTTTTACATCTATCAATACTCCATCTGCCCCAGATTTGTATGCAATATTTGGTAGCAGTAAAGGACTTAGACCTCCGAATTCAGCATGATCAGCATAGCCTGAAGCTATGACTTTCACTTTAGAGCTATAATCCTTGACAGACCTTACCACACTTTTCATCATGTAAAGAGCTTCATAAAAGGAATATGTTCCGAACAAGCCAACTTTTACATAGTTTGCACCTGAATATGCAGCACCTAAAGCAGCAAGAGAGGCTGTACCTGGAAGGTTTGGCATATCTCCTATAGTTGCGCTTATCTGAGCTTTATCCCCTAGAATATTTCTAACCTTAGCAATTACCCAAGGAAAGTTTGCACCTAGCGCTCCCTCTTTAGGGTTTTTTATATCGATTATATCCGCCCCTCCTTTGAATGCATCTAAAGCTTCATCGATTTCACTTATGCTGACCAAGAGTTTTAAAGTATTTTTCATATTATCCTCTCCATCCTTCTTTATGATACAAAAATTTAGGCATATATTATTACTTCTATGCTTGATTGCCTTAAGCACTCTGTTTAATCTCTTGGATTTTTCTTGAACGTACTTTGATTAGATAAATCCCAAAAGTGCAGATTAAAACTGTTGAAATTATGATTGTAAGTATGATATCTTGAAAAAGTCCGGCATTACTTACCCCAGATCCGATAATTAGCTGAGATAGCACTGCCGCCGCCAGACCACGAGGGAGCATGATTGTCATCAAACTTCTATCTGTCTCCAAGATGGGCTCTTTGATGGTACTGAGCCAAACAGCCCCATATCTGACTAAAAGAAAGATGAATGAGAGAGCTATACCAATTAAGATAAGACGTAAATCATAAAATAAAAGAATCGCACCCATATAGGTAAAGAAGAAAGTTCTAATGATGAATGAGATCTCTGAGTGAAATCTTTTCATAATTCTACTTGCCTCTTTTGGGCGACTGATATATAATGCCTCTGAGATTTTAACCCCATTACCAAGGATAAGTCCAAAGATCAAAGCAGTTATGGCTCCATTACCACCTGCTCCTTCAGATAACCCAAAGAGTAAAAGAGCTATGCAGAGAGTAAGAATATCCTCATATGGTTCATCGATAAAGCTATTTAAAACCTTCAACCATATTATGCCGCTAATAAAACCGATAACTATTCCAATTGAAAAGCCTGATACAATTCCTCTAATAATTATGTTGAATCCATCTCCTACAGGGCTTGTTGTAAAGAATTGCAAGAAAGCTATGGTAAAGACTATGCATATAGCATCTGTAAAAGTTGATTCAAGGCTGAGAAGGGTTGAAGCCTTCTGGCTAGCGTTAACCCTATTCATAAGCGGGATTACTATGGCTGAACTTGAGCCGCCTATTATGGAGCCCAAGAGCAAGCCTTGAAGGATATCCCATCCTAAAACAAAATAAGTAAAGACAGATGTAGCTATTTAAGACTAAATAAAAACAGCCCTTGGGCTCTCTTTTAAGACTAAATAAAGATTGAGGTTGAGACCGCCATCGAAGAGGATAACAGTAATAGCTAAGGCTGCAAATATAGGTGCTACACTAATAAGGACAGATCTTTCAACTAAGTTTAAAACTGGTCCAACTAAAGCACCAAGTAAAATCAATATTATAACATCAGGTATGCCTGTCTTCCTGAAGAGATAGCTACCTAGAAAGCCTATTATCACTATAATGCCTACAAGAATGAATACTTGTGCTACATCCATAGCCTTATAACTAAAGGCAAAAGAACGTATTACATTATTATGTTTTTCTAAATGAGGTTCTTGTGCATTATGGGGACATGGTTAGATAAAATTGTCAGTGTTGCGTTATCGGGGCATATGAGTTTACCAGACTCTCTTCAGCAACACTCCTAAGCCAATAGAACCTAGAATAAGAATTGAAGTCCAAGCTATTAAGTAAATGCCGAGCGAATAAAATTCGCCTAGAGCAAGATTTTGTGGTAATTTTGTTAAGAAGTAAGACTCTGTAGTAATTTGAGGAATAAAAACAGTAAGGTATTTCCAAGGTATTTTTTTCAGGAGAGCCCAGAAACCTTCCAAGCTTTTCTCCTTTCCTTAAGCATATAATAAATTACAATTAAACTAGAGCCGAAAAGTCCTGAAGCACCGATGCCTAAGTCAGGAAAAGTCAGAAAGCCCCAAATCATAGCGAAGACGCTAGTTGCCATTATCATGCATGTAGCTAGGATTTCCCATGGAAACCGTGTTTTAAGTGTAATGCTCGGTGCAGTAGTTAGTATTCTTCGTTCAAAATAATGCGCTGGAGAAAGATTCATGGTTTTATTCCATTCTCCTTTTCCTAGAAAGACCTCTCTAGTACTATCCTTTTTTAAATATAAGGTTCCATTCTGTATCTTATTAGGAACAATACTCACAACATGTTTATATGAACTTATTGACTTAAGTTCATATTGAGCGCTCATATCCTCCAGCCTCCTATTCTATATTGAAAGTATAGTTTTATATATGTATTGTTTTAACTTTGTAATATGAGCGAAGAAGAGAAAACTAAACCTATTCCCATTGATAAAGATGTAACTAAAGGAGTCCTCTCAAATCATGGCTTTTCTATAGGCTTTATGAGTGATCTTTTTCATATTGACTTTTTGTCTTTAGATCCCATAAGTGGAGAGGAGTATGTAGTTGCAAGAATCTTCCTCACTCCTTCTGGTATGAAGACACTAGCTAAAGGATTGTCTGGAGTCCTAAAGAAGTATGAGGAGATGTATGCGCCAATAGCTAAGGCTCTCTCTGAAATAGAGGAAAAAGAGAAAGCTAAGGAAAAGTCGTCTACTTAACCCCTCCAGAAGCTTTCTTAATCAATTCTAACCATTTATTTCCTCTTAGATTCAATTTAATGTCTGCCTTTTCTGATGGCGTCTTTTCTCCTAATGCTAAATGTGGTCTTATGAAGTTATAGAAGATTCTATTACCATCAGATATTATCTTACTTGAATCATCATATAATCCTCTCATAACCTTCTCTCTTTCTCGAATTGTGCCATGTAGTCTTTCTACTATATTGTTATTTGGATGCTCTCTTATGCTAGGTAATCTTACATGCTTAGTCTTAGGGTTAGCCAGAGTATGAAATTCTTTTATTATCGCTTCCTTGTAAGATTGTAGACCATCCGTAACCACAAATCTAGGTCGAATCTTTGCTCTCTCCTTTGCCTCTTTGAGTGGCTTCCTTGCATCAACGACATCCCTTCTCTTTGATATTTTACATGCTAATAGGAATCTTGTATCATCATCCATAACATTCCATAGCCATTCCTTTTTGCCATCAACATTTACTGTCATTTCATCTACATGCCACGTATCGCCTACTTGGGGGGTTAGACTATCTACGTATTCTTGAATTATTTTGGTGTATTTGCCTATCCATCTCAATACTGTTGCATAATGAATACTTACTCCATAGAACTGCTTTAGATGGTCTGATACATCTCTTAGACTCAACCTTTGAAGTAAGCGTCTAGAGCAATTGTGATAATTTTAGGATCGTTTCTCATCTTGGAGAATCCATCATTCAGCACGAATCTTTTGCCACAATCTTTACACCAGAAGCGTTGAGTCTTTCCTCTCTGATTCTTTCTTAATCCCCTTCTCACAACAGCGGTAGAGCCACAATAGATACAGTTCTCAGGCTTTTCTGGTATAGTGAAGCCTAAGCCCTCAGACGACACATGGTTTCTCAGGCTCAGGCTGAATAAAATCGAGTAAATGTGTTTGCATGTAACTCCTCGATTCATGTAGTCTGGGCACTCGCATTTCCACTCATCACCTACTTTTATAACGAGGTATGAACCGTGACCGCTTTGGCTCTTTACCTTGTATGTTGAAGCATCTATCCTCTTGATTTGATTCTCTTTCGCTAGTATCTGGATTGCTCTTTGTGGGCGTATATCTTGGTTCATGCTTATGCACGTATAACCCTATACACCTGATGGTTAATAAACTTTGTGCATACGGGTAAAAGCATATATAGTTATAGGTGCATAGACAAGATGGTATGTCTAAGAAAGATCGTAAAACTGTAAGGATCAACCTAACCATCTCAAAGGATTTGGAGAAACGCTTTAGAGAGGAAGTGTTTAAAAGATACGGATTGCATAAAGGAGATATTCAAAGAGCGGTAGAAGAAGCCATTAAGCTCTGGATAGAGAAAGGGGCTTAGCAAGGAGTTGAATGCTAGAGTCGGTATGGACATCGCTCTGACACGGTCTCGCCTAGCATGACACCGACTCACCCCCACACTCAACTCCATTTTGCGTCCCTTCAAAGTTGTCTGGGTGGCTCTAAGGCTAACGCTATCCACCGAATAACGCTGTTACAGTTTGGACAAGTTACGTCTCCTACCGTGATTGTTTGACCACAATTCGAGCAAGTAGGTTGTCTTTGCGCACTAACAACGAGATACCACTCGTAAATGTTCAATGCATAGGAAACAATCCCACTATCCGAAAGCGGAGTGCCCAAATTTTGTAAGCTACTCCTTAGTCTGATCAATCTCAGTTCAGTTTCGTCATCCATATAGATGCCTGCTGTTCTTACCAATATATTAGCCTCCTGCATCAAACTGCATGTTGCTAATAGTAATATGCATATATTTAAGTTCTTTGTTTGTTCTTACTTTGTTCTATCCTATCTATCTTCTCCCTAATGGCTTCTTTCACAAAGTCTGTCATGTTAGTGTAAAGAGAATCTTCACTCTCCACTATTAGTTTAATTCTTTCCACGATCTTCTTTGGGAGAGCTAATGGCTGATACCCCTCTTTTACCACTTTCATATCACCTCCTTAACACTTACGTGCATATAAACTTATCACCTAAAATAGTCAATGCCCCTATAACGCAACACAGAGAAGATTCTGTTGGCGATTTTTGGAATGTCCCTTTAATGCACAAGAACCCTAAATGAATTCTATTACGATTTAGATTGAATAAGGATTTAGCAATTTTAATTTAAATTTCTTCTAACTTCTCGATATACATGAGCGTGAAATCTATCTCAGGAATATATCTCATCCTTAAAGTTGCCTTAGCATTGCCATACCTTGTCTTTACCCTCACATCCAAATGCTTTCCTTTTAGAGTTTCATAATCATAAGCATGGCTCTTCTCTCCTTTTATCATATCAGCATCTATCCTTACTTCCACACTCTCTCTATAGGGTTGTAATTTCATAGTCTTGCTTATGGTTTCTTCTAAAGCTCTTATGATATCTTCATCTTTGCATATAGGTATGCCTGTAAATTGATGATATATTGCACCTAAAGCTATTGCCCCTTCGAAGATGGCTCTCTCCCTATTTGTAACACTTTTATCAAAATATCTTCTAACAGATTCTTCTATGCCTTCCATAATTTATTACATTCCTTTACACTAAACTTAATTCTTTTCTTATTTCGCCTAAGGTTGTAACCCTTTCAGCGATTAAATCATGCTGGTGTATGCTCTCCATGCTCCTTGCCTTGAAGATTAAATGAGTATTATCAGGAAAGTTAGGAAACTCTTTTACAAAGTAGCACATCATGTAGCGAACACAATCTTCAACGAACCTTGGGTTAGATGTTGCATGTATAACTAATTCAGCCTCATCAGGTCTTTTTAGAAGCTCAAAAGTTGATGAACTCATCGAGTCTGCGATTATCTTGACTAAACGTGTAGCCTCTACTTCTATGCCTTCAGGTATCTCAATGAGTATTGAGCCATAGGCACGTTGCATGTGAGTAGCTATAGGGATTTTATCCAAAATCTTCCTTATTTCATCCTTTTTGAGATCGAACTTTTCCATCTCTCCCTCTGCCATCTTTTTCACGACCTCTCTTGCACAGGGGCAAGCAGTTATGCCTATCAAGCTTATGCCTATCATTCTCCTAGCATTGATAGAGCCATCATGCCTTCTTTCTGCTATAGCTTTTGCAACGATCTTAAAAGATTCATAGCTCAAGCTCTTCGTCTTTGGCGTTTTCTGCTTGAAGATAGCCTCCCCACGTGCTCTCACTTCAGAACGAGTTGCATACTCATGCTTTTCGAGCAACTCTTTCGATATAGCAATACAGACATCTTCTAGCTTGTATGTCTTTCCAACATATTGACTCAATACATCGTTGATGACCTCATAATTTCTGGATGTGTGAATGCCCTTCTGATTAGAGGGCAAGTCTATGAAGGCATCAAAGACTGGGACTATTATTACAGGCTTATTATTGAGAGAAACATAGCCTATGGGCATCTTTACCCCAACAACCCCGACCTTATTAAGAGACAAGTTGACTTCAGGATATTTTTCATGTATATCGGGTAATTCTAACTCCACGGGAGACACTTCCTTTAAGCTTATCCCAACTTATATATTTATATTGCTGAGAATTAAACATATAGGTATAAAAATCGAACAAATCATCTTTATGATTTTAATTAAATAAGCCTTACCGATATCATTATATTCTCTTTTATAGGGTAGGTAATGGAGTGAAAAATAATGGTAAAGATTGGTTTTGTAAAGATAGGAAACATAGGCTCTGCTCCTTTGCTCGAACTATTACTTGATGAGAGGGCTGAAAGAGAAGACATAGATGTTAGAGTTATAACAGCTGGTGCAAAGATGGGAGTTGATCAAGCAGTAGAAGTTACTAAGAAAATGGTTGATTATAAGCCAGACTTCGTGGTAACAGCAAGCCCAAATGCAGCTCTCCCTGGACCAAGTAAAATTCGAGAAGTTCTAAAAGAGGCAGGAATTCCCTTAATCGTTATTTCAGATAGCCCTGCTAAAAAGGCAACAAAGCAGATAGAAGATTTAGGTCAAGGGTATATAATAGTTGAAGCAGATTCTATGATAGGGGCTAGAAGAGAGTTCCTAGATCCTATAGAGATGGCTCTATTTAACGCTGATCTCATAAAAGTCCTATCTGTAACAGGAGCCTTTAACATAATATGCACTGAAATGGACAAAGTTATAGATGCCTTTAAGAAAGGTGAGATGCCTGCTCTGCCAAGAATAGTTATCGATAAAGAGAAGGCAGTCAACGCTGCAGGTTTTCAAAACTCATATGCAAGAGTAAAAGCCATGGCTGCTTATGAGATAGCAAGAAGAGTTGCTGACTTGAGCGTTGAAGGATGCTTTGTAGTAAAAGAATGGGAGCGTTACACAGCTTTAGTTGCTGCTGCCCATGAGATGATGCGCACTGCTTCAATTCTTGCTGATGAAGCGAGAGAGATCGAGAAGAATAGTGATTCTATCCTTCGCATGCCTCATTATGATGATGGGACAATACTGCAAAAGAGAAGACTGATCGAGAAACCAAGAAAACCTGGAGAATAACAAAATCTCAATCAAGCATAAATTCATAATTAGAACTAGTAAGTAAGATTAGCATATTTTTAAGGATAGAACTCATTATTTAGGGTATATTATAGAGGGGATTTAATGAAAGTCCTTCTCGTAACAGGGCAGCTAGCAAAAAATCTAGTAAAGAAATATGCTAGTGAAAGCAATGTAGAGTTTAAAATAGAAGACCTGCCTATGTCTGTAGCTTCTCTATTAACACCTAGATACATACTTCGTGAGTTAAAGGCAAGAGAGGTTAAGGGCTTTGATATGATCATAATCCCTGGGCTCATCTCTGGGGATGCATCTATAATAGATGAGATTGGCATTCCAACTTTCAAAGGTCCTAGGTACGCTGCTGATATACCATTAGTGCTTGATATGATAGAAAAAGTTAAGCTATCGAAGACTTTACCTGCTGACGATCTTCTAAAAGAGGAGCTAAGGCGAAGAGCTATTGAAGAGATAAAGGCTGTAGATAGGCGCAAAGAAGAGCTCTTAAAGAATCCTTGGAACATGCTCATTAAGAATCTGGCAATAGGAAGAGACTTTCCTTCAAGGATAATGGCTGAGATAGTAGATGCTCCTATATTGACTGATGAGGAAATAATGAAAAAGGCAAAGTATTACTCTTCATCAGGAGCTGACATAATAGATGTAGGCATGATGGCTGGGGAGTCTAGACCTAATGATGCTAAGAGAGCAGTTAAAGCTATTCGATCTGCTGTAGATTCTTTGATCAGTGTAGATACTCTAGACCCTGAAGAGGCTGAAGCTGCTGTGTCAGCAGGTGCTGATTTGATCTTGAGTGTAGATGGTAGTAATGTAGAGGAGATGGCATCCTTTGCTTCAGATGTAGCTGTGGTAATAATCCCCACTGATCATATTAGACAACTTTTCCCTAAGGAGCCTTTAGAAAGAGTTAATCTTATCGAGGAGAATATAAGAAAGGCTAAGAATTTGGGAATGAAGAATATTATTGCAGACTTGATCCTCGATCCTATAATCTCCCCAGGCTTTTTAGACTCGATAGTAGCTTTTTATGAGTTCAGAAAGAAGGAACCAAATATGCCCCTTCTAATGGGCATCGGCAACATTACAGAGCTAACAGATGCTGATACAGTAGGTGCAAATGCTTTGCTTGCTGGTATTGCATCTGAGCTTGGAGCTGGAATACTTTTAACTACAGAAGTGAGCGATAAGGCGAGAGGTAGTGTTAGAGAATTATCCTTAGCTTCACGCATGATGTTCTTAGCCAAAAAAAGATCGTCAGTACCAAAAGATATGGGCCTTGATATGATAATTATGAAGGATAAGAAGTCAAAGGAAGAACCTTATGACAGAAGAATTGAAGAAGGTGTGAAAATCATAGAATCGAAGAAAGCTGGATTGAAAAAATTTGATCAAAAAGGATGCTTTAAGATACTATTGGATAGAGATGAAAATGAGATTATAGCATTATACTATCCAAGCTACAAATTTGATAAATGTACCTTGATCATAAAAGGAAAGGAGGCTGAAGAAATTTACAGAACGATAATAGATTTAGGGCTAGTCTCCCTTTATGACCATGCAGCTTACCTAGGCAGCGAGCTACAGAAGGCTCAAATAGCACTTAATACTGGGAAGAGCTACCTTCAAGATATACCACTTTTCAGTCAAACCTTTACATAATAATTCATTAAAAGGTAAAGAGAATATGTTTAAGTTTGGAATAGAGCTCATACCTGCCTACAATTACTCAGAGGTCAATAGATATGCCATACTTGCAGAAAAATCTAAATTAGAATATTTTTTGGTATCAGATCATATTAGGCATAGAAATGTGTATGTATGCCTCACTTCAATAGCCATAAATACAAAAAAGATAAAGATAGGACCTGGTGTCACGAACCCTTATCTTATTCACCCAGTAGTCACAGCACAAGCCTTGCTCTCATTAAGTGAGATAGCACCAAGAAGAATAGTTTGTGGCATAGGTGCAGGCGATAAGACTGCTCTTAGTATGCTTGATGTTGATCGGGAAAAGCCTTTAAAAGCCATTAAAGAAGCTGTTGAGATTATCAGAAGAATAACGAATGAGGATAGCTTAAAGTTTAGAGGAGATGTATTCAGAATCTATGGAGCAGGCTTCAGCTTTAAAGTAAAGGCAAACATCCCTATTTTCATAGGCGCCCAAGGACCTAATATGGCAAAATTGGCTGGCGAGATAGGAGATGGGACACTTGTCAACACTGCCAATCCAAAAGACTTTGAAACAATATTAAGGCAAATTAAGGAAGGGATTAGTAATTCTGAAAGAGAGATCAAAGATCTAGAGATAGCTATAACTGCGCCTTTTTCCATTTCTGAGAATAAGGATGAAGCTATAAAATTGGCTAAACCAATTGTAGCCCGCATAGTAGCTGGTAGTCTTGACTCACTTTTACAAAAGCATGAGATAAGGACAGAAGATGCAGCAAAGATTAAAGAGGCTATAATGAAAGGAAATCGTGATTTAGCTTACTCTTTTGTCACTGATGAGATGCTAGAAGCCTTCTCAATTTATGGCACTTCTGATGAATGTGTTGAGATAATGGATAGGCTATTTGAGCTAGGGGCTAATTCCTTCATAGCTGTTCTTCCAATAGAATCTAACATAATAGAAACTATAGGGTTAATGAAGAGAAAAATCTTACCTTACTTTGAGCAAAGTAAATAATGCCTCTTTGATTATTAAAATCGAGAAAAGTTGCCTAAAAATAGTCTATCTGATCTAGGCTTTACTAAAAATTGTATATTTGAGGTAATAGTCTCGACTTATGGAACCAATCATATGCCAAATGCAGCTCCTATGGGAGTTATGATCGATGACATGGATAGATTTATCATAAAACCTTACACTGCATCCCAAACCTATAGTAACATCCTTTTGCAAAAATGTGCTGTAATAAACATCACCTCTGACCCTATCGTTTACTATAAGACTGCCTTTAAGGATGCTAATCCTGATAAAAGAGTTCCAGTCGATTGGTTCGAAAAAGCCGATCTAGTCAATGCACCAAAGTTAAAAAATGCAGATGCATGCATAGAAGTGAAAGCAATAAAAATAGAAAATAAAAAAGGAGATAGAGCTAAAGTTTTATGTGAAGTTGTAAATATAGCCCCTATAAATATCGTTCCAAAGGCTTATTGTAGAGCAAATTTTGCTTTGATAGAGAGCATAATACATGCTACAAGGATTAATGTATTTCTTTCTAAAGATGAAAAAGAAAGAGCTGAGGAATTGATAAAGCTCGTCAAGTATTATGATGCATTAGTAGATAAAGTAGCGCCAAGTTCAGCCTATTCAGACATAATGAAAGGAATTCTTAAAAGGATAGAAGCTTGGAAGGCTAAAAGTGAATTGTGAGATTATCCTTAAATGCACCATCTTAATCCTTTTTAAGCAAGGATGATTATCAGTTTTTATGCCAATTAAGCCCAGTACTGGAGAGTTGATAGAGCAATTCATTAGTGGAATGTTACAAAAAGAAAGCCTTTTTGAAATTGGGAAGATAAATGATATTTTGATAGAGAAAGGTTTCATAGAAAAAAACTCAAAGCGTGATAAAATTCTTACCTTTCTATTTGGTTACATCCTCGGTCTCTTTGCAAGCCTTAAAACTTCCTTAGAGCCTGATATGAGCAATGATGAGTATGGCAAAGAAATACTCGATATCATCATGAGAAGAGCACCAGAAATTAAAAATGCTATAGTCTAGTTCTATCCATCTCTAAAAATTCTGAACAAGCCTTTGAATTCTAATTGATTATATTACTAATAAAAATTAAGATTTTATAGTCACTTTGTTACACTTTGATGATGGTATCGAATTGCATCTATTGATCTTTGAGGATGATCTGACCTTAAACTTTCATCCAATAACTCTTACTCGACCTGCCTTTGATTTGATGCTAGGCACAAAAACTTTGCTCGATGCTATTTTATATGAAATAAAGCCTGATCATCATTCTTTATTAGTATCAGAGTATCTATCGCCTATTACTGCAAAAAGGCACCCTAATGCTGATGTAAATCCTCAAAAAGTAGAGGGAGATGTAATCTTCATAAATTCTCTTTTAAGGCTAGATTTGCCAGAATTGAACAAATTATTAATAAGGGATAGCCATTTTGTTGCCTTCTCTAATAATAATTTAGCCATAGCGAAAGTTAGCTCTAAATTAGCAAGAGAAGCTTTGATACCCCCTAGTTCAATGGCAAGAACCTTTTCTAATAAGTTCAAAGGATATGCTGAGGAGTTTAAATTAAATGATTCTTCTTTGATAAGATATCCTTGGCAGTTGATAGAACTAAACTCTGAGGCAATTATAAGACAATCTTCAGGTCTCAAAGGCATTTCAGATATAGGAAAGAATAGCATCATATCAGGTCCCAATTCAAGATTAATCATGGAGGAAGGGGTTGAGATAGAAGGACCTGTTTTCTTTGATACAAGAGATGGACCTATTCATATAGGCTCAAAAGCTAAGATTCTACCCTTCTCAAGGATAAAAGGACCTACTCATATAGGCAAAAATTCAACCATATTATCAGCCATAATCGAAGAAACGACTATAGGAGATTTTGTAAAAATTGGTGGAGAAGTTGATAAGAGCATATTTGCTGATTACTCTAACAAAGCTCATGAAGGATTCATAGGTCATTCATACATTGGAGAATGGGTGAACCTTGGTGCTATGACGACTAACTCTGACTTAAAGGATACATATGGTACTGTAAAGATGATGATTAAAGGAGAGAGATTAGATTCAGGAAGAATCAAAGTTGGTAGCTTTATTGCTGATAACGTTAAGACTTCAATTGGAACTTACATATACACTGGGAAGAAGATAGGCATAGCCTCTCAGATTCATGGTTATGTTCCAGAGGATGTTCCAAGCTTCACAATATATGCAAAGAGCATGGGCTATAGATTGTTTGAAGTTAATGTTGAATCTGCCATAGAGGCTCAGAAGAGGATGATGGAGAGAAGGAGAATAGAGCAGACAAAGGAGGATGTTGATTTGCTGAGGAAAGTATTCATAATGAGTAAAGAGGAAAGGTATAAAGCAGGAGTTATAAAGGGAGAGTTCTCGTTTTAATGAGGTATTAAAAATGAAGCTGCTAGCGATAGCAGATGTTCATGGAAGAACTCAAGTCTTAAAATGGCTTATAGAGTTAAGTAAGGATTTTGACCTTCTCGTTATTGCTGGTGATGTCACTGAATGGAGGGAGGAAAAATTCTTCAGAAATTTCTACAAATTGATTTCTGATAACAACATTAGGGCCATCTTTGTCCCAGGGAATCATGACCCAGCTTTTGAATTGAACTTCCCTAAAATATCAAATCTTCATGGTGAATCAATAAATTTCAATGGCTTGATATTCTGTGGTATAGGTGGCTCAAATCCAACGCCTTTCAACACTCCCTTCGAGCTTGATGATGATAAAGCATATGAACTGTTCTCTAGATTGCCTGATCGAATTGATGTTCTTATTTCTCATGCTTCGCCCTATGGCACAAAATGTGACCGCTCATATAGAGGGAATCATATAGGATCAAAGCCTGTCAGAAGTTTCATAGAGAAGGTAAAGCCTAAAGTTGTAATAAGCGGGCATGTCCATGAAGCAAGAAGCATGGATGTTTTAGGAGAAACTTTGATAGTGAATCCTGGACCAGCCATGAATGGCTTCTATGCTGTCATCTCCATAAACGGTAAACCAAAGGCTGATTTGCTCCAAATATAACATTTTAAACTATTAAAGGAGGGCTACTCCTTATGGTCTCGGATATCAAACGTTTTGTTTATTATCCTCTCTAAAGATAATCTATAAAATGCTATCATCAAAAGAAGTGAAAGAGATAGATAAATCAGGGCTTTATAAGGTCTATGAGGATTGGCCTATACATTGTAAAAATGCATATAAAATTGAAGTAAATGCTCCAGATGCTTCTAATGTTAAAAAGATAGTCTATGCTGGCATGGGTGGCTCTGCTACTCCTGGGGATATTCTTCAAGACTGGCTAAAAGATAGCATTGATATTCCTTTTTATGTTATCAAGGATTACCATCTTCCAAAGTTTGCTGGAAAGGATACTTTTGTCCTTGCTGTGAGTTGCTCTGGCAATACAGAAGAGACGTTGAGTATAGTTCATGAATCTTTAAAGGCTGGATGTAAAGTTGTCACGATCTCTTCAGGAGGATTGCTAGAAAAGATGAGCTTAAAGAATAATATTCCTCATAATAGGGTAGTCTTTACTTTACTATCTCGTGCCTCCTTTCCATACATATTTTACGTATCAGCAAAGATCTTGGCATATTGTGGTTTTATAAAAGGTCTAGAAGATCAAATTCCTAGCTCAATTAGAGTTGTAGAGGATGTCTCAAAGCATATATCGATCGAAGCATTGATTGAAGAGAATTTATCGAAGAAGATAGCCATCTGGCTTTATGATTCTCTACCAATGATTTATGGATCGAATTTGAATAGAGCCGTTGCCATCAGGTTCAAGAATGTTTTAAATGAAAATGCAAAGATGCATGCTATTGTGGATGTTATGCCTGAGCTATGCCATAATGAAATAGTTGCATGGGAAGGAATTAAGGATAAGCCTTTGAAGCCTTTATTCTTAAGGTATATAGGAGAACCTATTGAAGTAAAAATAAGATTTGAAATATTTAAAGAATTGATAAGAGATGCTGGCTTTGAAATATTGGAAGCATGGTCATGGGGCGATGATCAGTTAAGTAAGATTATATCTTTGCTCTATATTTTGGATTTTGCATCTCTTTACTTGGCTGTATTAAGAGGCCTTGATCCTACGCCAACTGTGAGCATAGAAAAAATGAAGAAGAGATTGAAGTTAAGGCTCAATTATATTGATAAGCATATACTCAAAGAAGCAAATTAGGGTTAAATATGCCTTCTTTCATAGTTTAATTAGGCTGGAATAAATTATCCATAAGTAAGATGATTTAAGCCTGATGAGAGAAAGTAAAAATGAAAGTCTTGATGTTAACTTGGGAATATCCTCCTAGGATTATAGGAGGAATATCTAGGCACGTGGAAGGATTGTCTGAAGCATTAGTAAGAAAAGGATTAGAAGTGCATATAGTTACTCCAGACTTCCCAGGAGCACCTTATGAGGAGAATGTTAAGGGAGTATATGTTCATAGAGTTTCAGTAGAAACTCCAGCACCAGACTTCCCAACTTGGGTGATGTTGATGAATCATTATCTTGCCAAAAGAGCAGCAGATATAGCGAATAGCATAAATGGCTTTGACTTAATTCATGCTCATGATTGGCTTGTAGAATTGGCTGGTATAGAAGCGAAGCACTTTCTTAATGCTGAATTGATAACAACTCTGCATAGCTTAGAGTTCAAGAGGGTAGGCTTCATCAGTTCTCCCTTCTCTAGAATGGTCGATAGCATAGAATGGTGGAGCACTTACGAGTCAAAATTGATCATAGTTTGTAGCGGTTCGATGAAAGGAGATTTAATGTATAAGTTTAACATTCCTGAAGAAAAGATAAAGGTAATCCCGAATTCGATAGATAATTCAAAATTTGATATATATGTGGATAAGGTTGCTGTAAGGTCAAGGTATGGAGTCTATGACAATGAGAGGCTTGTGCTCTTTCTTGGAAGATTGACCTCACAGAAAGGCTGTGATTATCTTATAAGGGCTATGCATCTCCTCCCTTCTCATTTGAATGCAAAGCTGATAATAGTTGGGGATGGATGGATGAGAAGCGATCTAGAACGTGAAGTATTTAGCAGTGGTCTTGGATGGAAGGTTAGGTTCACAGGATTTCTGCCAGATAGTGAAGTGATTCAGCTTTTAAAGAGTGCAGATGTATTGGTTGTACCATCTGTCTATGAGCCCTTCGGTATAGTAGCTTTAGAAGGGATGGCTGCTGGAGTGCCAGTAGTAGTTAGCAACGTAGATGGGCTTTCTGAGGTTATCAAGCATGATTACAACGGAGTTCATGTTTACCCTCGTGATCCTTCTTCTATTGCTTGGGGGATAAATAAAATCCTCTCTGATGCCAACTATGCTCAATGGATCGTTAAAAATGCGAAATCAGATATACACGAAAAGTATAATTGGGATTTCATAGCTTCAGTAACAATCGATGTGTATAAAAAGGCAAAAGGACAATCCTAGAGGAGTTGGACTTAGAAGAAAGGATAATTCAACTATTGGCTAATCTTAATGCTATAAAGCCTGAGAAGGCTTTGGAGACGAGAGCTTTAAAAGAAAATCTTAAAGCAGATAACGAAGCTATAAAGCCTATCATAAGAGAACTTCAGAATAAGGGTTACTTGATGGAAGAAGGAGAGAAAGTCTACCTTACTGTAGCAGGTATAATCAGAGCATTTTCATACTACAGTTGAATCAATCTATCTACCATCATGGCTATGAAGATCAAGGCTAGATAAGGGCTTGAGAACTTGAAGACCATCCATGCATTTCTCTCCGATGGTTTAAAGAATAATCTTATGTTCAGCAAGAGCATAGCAACACTAAGAGCCCCTGCCAATATCAGATAGATCGAACCGAAAAAGCCCATAAAGTAAAGAGCTAAGGTGAAGATGACAAGGATAATAGTAGTACTTGCTATGCATCTTATAGCAACGCCTTTTTCAACTACTACTGGAAGCATGGGTACACTTGCTTTGGCATAATCGTCTCTATACTTTAGAGCTAAGCTCCATATGTGAGTAGGTATCCAGAGCACAACTAAACCTGCCATCAAAAATGGCAGTATTTCTAAAACTGTTCCTTTTACAGCTGCAAAGCCTACAAGAACTGGCAAACCTCCTGAGAAACCGCCTATTATTATGTTGATAGGATTTCTTCTTTTCAGTATCTTGCTATAGATTATAACATTGATTGATATTCCTAATAGCATAAGAAAGGAGCTGATGGGGTTTATTATCAAGGCAAATATCAATGATAAAGCTACCAAAAACAGACCATAGTAAAGAGCCTTTTTTGCAGATATCCTCCCAGATGGCAAAGGTCTTAGCCTTGTTCTGACCATTATTGCATCTATATCCCTATCTATGTAGCAAGTGAGAACATTTGCTCCTGATGAGCCTAAAGCTACAGCAAATACTGCAATTAGTGCAATATCAATAGGAACGCTTCTCCCTCCAGCTACAATCATAGCCCCGAAGGCTGTAAAAGTTAGCAGAAAAACAGTCCTAGGCTTTGTAAGTTCGAAGTAGTTTTTAATAGCTTTAATCATAGACATAATCCTAACCTATATCAAAGATAATTTTGAGTAGGTATTTATGCTATCTGGAAAAATTTTGCTTTGATTATACTATTTCTTCAATAAAGCTACTTGAATTTCTTCACGTAATTGTTCATCAGTCTTTCCATAAGTGCTTATTCCTAATGCATTGGCTGCCTTGATGAGCTTTTCCCTCTCAGTATCTTCTTTTTTGCTCACAGGTTGTGTAGCCTCCTTCTCTGCCTCTTTTATCTCCTTCTCTATCTCCTGCTTTCCCTTCTCAAACTCCCCTCTAGCTCTTCCTAAAGCCTTAGCTATTTCAGGTATCTTCTTAGCTCCGAATAGAAGGACGACTACAAAAAGTATTATCCAGATCCATTCTGTTCCTCCAATGATCTGAAGAACCTCAATCCCAAATAGCATAAATTTAATTTAGTTAGGGTTTTACTTTAACTTTTCGACGAATAAATAGATAACCAATAACATACAATATTATCATAGGAATAGCTACAAACCACATGGTTATACCACTTGTATCAGGCGTAATAATGGCTCCAAAGATGACTATGGCTACTAAAGCATACGAGAAATTCTTCTTCCAGAATTCTACATCTACTACGCCTAGAGATGTCACCATAACCATTATTATTGGCAATTGGAAGGAAAGACCAAAAGCAAGGGTGAATAATAGCACGAATGAGATGAAATCATCTATAGTTACAAAAGTCTGTGCACCTAGAGCTATACCATATCTGTATAAGAAGTCTAAGGTAAAAGGCGTTACAAGGATGTAGGAGAATATACAACCGAGAGAGAAGAGTATAGTAGCAGGGACTATTATCTTTAGAATCGTCCTTCTCTCACTTGGGTATAAAGCAGGGTTCACAAATTTTCCTATCTGATAAACTATGATGGGCATGCTGAAGATAACGCCAAGAAATATAGAAGCGCTGAATTGAGCTAATAAAGCTTGCCCTGGAGATGTCACTATTAGTTGCACATAACTGGGGAGCAAATCCTCTTTAATCCTCTCTATAAATTGAGCAGAAATATTATTATAAACATCTGGAAAAGGAAGATAAATTTTGAGATCGCCATACATAAACTCTTTTATCCCAAAGAGGAAAGTGAATAGAGTTATAGCTACTACTGATATAAGAATCCTTACTACTCTTGCTCTAAGCTCATCTATATGATCGAGGAGACCCATTTCTTTGGACAACGGCTCACCATACTATCCAGTCCATTTAAATTAAAGATTTGAGATTAATAAGAAATAAATATTTGGGCATTAATGATTTTATCATCTTTATTGCTCACAAGAAAAAATTGAGGTGGTTTCTAGATTAAGTGGTAGTATTCAAGAACAAAGAAACCTATGAGGGTTAGAACGCTCAATATTATTACGGCTATTGTTGCTATCATCCACCTAAACGTATTTGATTCTCTCTTCCTAAAGTAGTTGTTAAATCCTAGAGAAATTATTAGCTTCAAAATATTTATATTATATGTGAAATTAAATTTAATTCATGTCCAACAATCAATTTATGAGGTTCTTCTACTTCGCTTCATTCAACGCTGTGACTACTGCTATATGGACGGCACTCATACTAATTCCAGACCTTAGAATGTCGAAGATCATAGCTGGGGGATCAGCTGGCACATGGTTCTTTGTAGGCTATATTACTTTCCTAGTGGTTGGATGCGCAGGAATAATGGGTTGTGGAACAGTGCATCACATACTTTCAACTATCAAGAACAGGATACCTAACAGTAAGGTAACTTGGCTGGGCTTGATCATATGGGAAATAGGGCTTGTAGGTGCAACTTGGCTTCTCGGCTTGTCAGGATATATTGGAGGCAGCGGCCTTCTAGATGGAGTTTCTATACCCGAAATTCATGAGAGAATATTCATATACGCCTTGCCGATTGAAATCTTCGTAGCAATTGCCATACTTGGATTTCTGATATCGATAATCAATGTGTATGCAGCCAAAGCAAAAGCAACATAAACCACAATTCTGCTGGATGGCCCACTTTATTTTTTAAGATAGCTATGAAAGGTCTTTTTGCTTCATCTTATATAATAACTAAACTCCTTCTACTAACGACCTGAATAGTATTATTGTCTTATGTAAAGTTTTACTAATCTTCATACGAATGTCCTCTCCCCTTCTATTGGCAAGCCTATCTCTGTAGGCTCTCCAGATAATATTCTTTGAAATATTTCTAGTGCACCAAGCTTGTTTAGATATTCGTTGTTGTTACCACATCTGTAAGAGTATGTGCACCTTGGACAACCACTCTCTGATTTACATGGACACTCTTCTAATATCTTTAGGGCTCTCTTGAAGGCTGAATCCATTTTATCATATAGAAGCCTTGTTGCACCATTACCACCAACAGAACCATCATAAATGAAGATCAGTCCTGATGAGCCTAGAGCAATACCTCCCATATCTTGAGCTGCTCCCCCTGTTATCATGTTCGTACCCTCTATAGTTACATGCTCTGCTGCATGGTAGCTACTACAAGCTATATCTTCTATCCTTTCTATGGATGCTTTACTCAATTTCTTATTTGGAATAGGAGCTCTGAAGACTATGCCTTTTGTTTTAAATTTGTATTCAATAGGCTCTTCAAGAAAAGCCTTTTGTCCCTTAACACCTTCTGATCCTATCTCAAAATTCACGTATCCTATAACCTTCTTTTCTATGAGCAACTCACAGTATGCAATCTCTATGTTCATGATGAGCTTTTTGTCTAAGATTTTAATAATTGCAGGTCTATCCTCCATCAGAGGTCTCGTATAGTAAGGGTAGTTTATTGGGAGAAGTTTAACCTTAGCCTCTCCTGCTCCTTTTTCGAATTTGAAGCTCATAGATTTATAGCGAGAGCCTGCAAGAAAGTATACAGCCTCTGGATGAAGCTCTGAAAGAGCTTGAGGCATGCTTCTCTCCCCTATCTTTTTGCCATTAAGAGTTATTGAGACTGTTTCTCCACAGCCCCTAATATCATGTTTCTCAAGAATTCTTCTGGTTATTGAGTAATCTGGTATTAACTTATCCCCTTTTTCAAATAGGATTTTTTTAGACTTTAATTCGATCAGTGTCTCATTGAAATTTATGAACTCGCCTTTTCTAATAGGCTTGTCCATAGAAGTAGCTAAAATTTGCAATTCAGCTATTACAGGATTGCTAGGATCAACATAGCCTTGATCTATATCATCAAAATAATCCTTAGGATTGTTCTTATAATACTGACTTATAGGGTCATTCTCTCTTAAAGCAAGTATTGTTATGCTCTCTTGTCCCCTTCTACCTGCTCTACCTATCCTATGAATCATCCTTGTAATAGTAACCAAATCTGATATGACAGAGTCTACGCTACCAATGTCTATGCCTAGTTCAAGGGTTGGTGTTGAAGATACAGCTTTCAATAAGCCTAGCTTGAACTCTTTCTCGATTTTCTTTCTATAGCTCGGCAAAAGCCCTGCTCTATGCACAGATACATTTATTCCATTTCTCTTAGCGTAAAAAGCTGTAAGTTCAGCCCCTAAGTGTGAGCTTGAAAAGACTAATGTTCTATAATCATGTGAGGCTAAACTCTTTAAGACGTCTATGACTAATGATCTATGAGTTCTTAGGCTTGGGAAGATGATGGCAAAGTGCATCTTCCCACGCTTCCCTTCTTCTTCCATGATTAAAGAAAAATCTATCCCAAATAGAGATTTGCAAAATTCTGATGGATTACTTATAGTTGCTGATGCTGCTACAATTTGAAAATCATTACAAATCCTCTTTAGACGTTTTATTATGAAATGAACATTAGAACCAAAGGTTCCTGTGTATACGTGAACTTCATCGACTACGATATGCTCTATATTATGGAGCAATCCTGAAAATTTCGTTCTATGCATCATATGGTAATGAAGAGTATCGAAGTTTGTTATGATTATATCAGGAGGGTTAGAAATTATCCTTTGCCTCTCACTGCTTGGAGTATCTCCATCAAATATCTCTATTCTCGCTCCTACAGAACTGGCAAGCCTTGATAGCTTTGGGATTTGATCCCTTGCCAAAGCCTTTGTTGGATAGATGAATAGAGCTCTAACGAATCTCTCACCAGTCCTAAGAGAGCCAAAATGCTCTATCTTCTTTCCAATTAAATGGATTATAGGAATTGCAAAGGCTTCTGTCTTACCGCTACCTGTAGGAGCTACTATGACTAAGTTTTCTCCATTCAAAATTCTCTTTATAGCCTCTTCTTGAAATTTATAGAGCTTAGTTATGCCGCTTTTCTCGATTGCTTCAGCTAAAGAAGAATCCATACCTATCTCATAAGGGCTACAACCTATCTCTGGAATATTCTCATCAAAGAGCTTATAATAGACTACATAATCATATCTTGAACTTAAAATATCTTTCATAACTTTTGGCAAGTCTTCATATTTTATGCCATAATTTTCAACCATTTTTATGATCTGATCTTTTGATCTTATGATGCCCTCTTTCTCCATAATCTTCTCTATGTCAACATTACGCTCGATTAAGCCTTCATCATACTTCTCAAGAAATTCTAGATAAGCCTCATCACTTTTTAACATATGTCGAGATATATAGAGGATTCTACAATCCTTACAGCTTACCGTGTATCTACCATCGAAGAGCCTCTTTAGATCGGCTTTTTTACCACAAGAAGCACAGCGGTACACACCTTTTAAAAGACTTTTCAAGGATAAAAACTATACATATTGCAAAATCAGATAGGATAAGCTCCACAAACCCTGCAGTACCTAGCATTCTCAAGAACATCTGAGTTACATAAAGGACAATTTTTGCCACCATGTCTTATCTTTTGAGGTATGCCTATGATCGATCTATAGATCTCATAATACCATAACTGCTCTTTATTACGAATTATCACCTTATCTTCTTCCATGTATCTTCTCATTTTCTCTTCAAATTCAAAATCATCTATTCTTTTTTCTAATAAGCTTGTAAGAAGATTTGTCCCAGAACCGTACTCTATAGGCATTTTTACCCTCCAAACTATTGCTTCTGGCAAGAGACCATCGAAAGCTTTTCTCAGTATCCATTTGCCCCAAGTATGGTGCCCCTCTCTCTTTATTTTGTATCCTGAATCAAGGCTCATAGCATAAGATTTTAGCTCTGAGTCTAGGAAAGGGATTTTTACATCAATACCTAAAGCCTTGCCTAAAGGGACTGATGAGAAGAACATACTAGCCCATATTTTGCTTAGCTCATCATCTAATTGCTCCTTGTTAAGGTCAAAAAGAAAGCTATAACCTGCAAAGAGTTCATCGCTACCATCGCCAGTCATCACTGATTCCATTCCCTTTTCTTTTGCCAATTTTAATGCAATAAATATAGAGGCACTATTTCTGATCTCCATAGGGTCAAAAGATTTCAATGTCTTTATGACAATTGGAATAGAGTCAAGGAGTTCATACTCATTAAATAGATGGATAGTATGATCAAGTTTCAGGCTTTTTGCTATTAGCTTTGCATACTCTACATCTGGAGCAGAGGCGGCATCAAAGGCTACTGTGAAAGCCTTCAATCGAGTATAATTGGAAGCTATATGGGCAAGGATACTTGTATCCAAGCCCCCTGATAGAAGTATACCTTCGGATAGATTTCTTGAGACTGTTTCTTCAAGCAAAGAACGAAGTTTAGCGCAAATTTCATCTATTTCCATGAAGTTAAACTCTATCATATCTTGTAAATAATTTTTTCCAATGTAATTTTAATATTCCTATTTGATGTTGATTACTATGAATTAGATTATATATCTTTGGCTAAGAAATAGCAAATTTGGCAAGCTCTGAGAGTCTTTCTCTTATAATTTCACCAGCTATTTTAGGGTCTATCTTCCCTTCAGTTGCCTTCATCAATTTTCCCATAAGGTAGTTTATCGCTTTTTCATCAGTAATGGCATCTTTTACTGCTTGAGGATTTTCTTTTAATATCTTCTCAACAATATTCCTTACATATTCTCTATCAAGGATCTTCTCTAATCTCTTCTCTTTTATGATGGCATCTGGCATCTTGCCTGTTAGTAGCATCTCTTGAAGCAAAGATCTAGCCATCTTCCTGCTTATAGTACCTTCATCTATGAATCTTAGCATATCAACAAGATGCCTTGGGGTTAGCCTTAATTCATCTATCTCTATACCCTTGTCATGTAAATATGATAAGAATTCTCCTATCAACCAATTACTAATCTCTTTAGGCTTCTCATAAAGCTTAGTGCACTCTTCAAAAAAGTCAGCCATAGCTTTGCTACGAGTCAAAATTTCAGCATTTTGATGAGGTAAATTGTATTGCTCAATAAAGCGCCTCCTTCTTTCATCAGGAAGCTCTGGCATCTTTCGCTCTATTTCTTTTATTTGATCTTTTAAGATTATAAAAGGGATTAGATCGGGTTCAGGAAAGTATCTATAATCTTGCTCCTCCTCTTTTGTACGCAAAGAGATGGTAATCCTTCTAACTTCATCCCAGTGCCTAGTCTCCTGCCCTATAGTAATCCCCCTTTCAATAAGGCTCCTCTGTCTTGTGATTTCGAAGTTTAAACCTCTTTCAACCTCTTTAAAGGATGATATGTTCTTTATCTCAACTCTCTTCCCACCCTTTAATGATATGTTGGCATCACATCTCATAGAACCCTCGAGGCTACCATCTGAAATGCCCAAGTGCTCAAGAATGGATCTTAACTTTTCAAGAAATTGCCTAGCCTCTTTTGGTGTCTCCATATCAGGCTCTGTAACCGTCTCTATCAAAGCTATTCCTGCTCTGTTATAATCAACTAAAGTATGGGTGGAGGACTCTATGGTACCATCGTAGCTCAGCTTGCCAGGATCTTCCTCTAATTGTATGCGTCTTATTTGAATCCTTTTGTCATTTATATGAATATATCCTCCTAAGGCTAATGGAACTCCTCCAGCCTTATCATACTGTGATATCTGAAAATTCTTTGGCATATCTGGGTAGAAGTAGTTCTTTCGAAAGAAGAGCATCCTATCAGATATTTCTGAATTTAGGGCTATGGCTACCATTATGGCATCTTCTAAAGCTTTCTCATTCAATACAGGCAAAGTTCCAGGCATGCCCATGCATATAGGGCAGATATGAGTGTTAGGTTCTTCTCCTCTATAATCTGATGAGCAACTACAGAATAGCTTCGTCTTTAAGTTCGTCAATTGACAATGGACCTCTAACCCAATCTTTATCTCAGCTGATTTGATTTTACTCATAATTCCTCAACCTTGCTAATGTTGGATAGTTTCTTTGAAAAGAGAATGCAACCCTTAGTAATAAATCCTCTTTGAAGGGAGGTGCCATCATCTGAAGACCTATAGGAAGACCCATAGAGAAGCCACATGGTATGGATATGCTAGGCATGCCTACTAGATTGGCTGGGACTGTATCAACATCACACATATACATTTCTAAAGGGTCTTGAACCTTCTCACCTATTCTAAATGGCAGTATGGGCATAGTAGGTCCTATTAGAACATCGAACCTTTTAAATGCCATCTCAAAATCTTTCTTTATCAAAGTCCTTATCTTCTGCGCCTTCAAATAATATTCATTATAGTACCCTGCTGATAAAGCAAATGTTCCAAGTATTATGCGCCTTTTAACTTCAAAACCGAATCCAAAGCGTCTATCCTTCGAATAAACAGTACTCCAATCATAGGATTTGTCAGGGATTCTATAACCATATCTAAGACCATCATATCTAGCAAGATTCGAGCTTGCTTCAGACATAGCAATTATATAGTATGATGGAAGAGCATAATGGAGATTTTTAAGAGAAATTTCTTGATAATTAGCCCCAAGCCCCTCTAATTTTAATATAGCATCCCAAACTCCTTTTTCTACAGAATCTTGAGTACCTTCACCAAAGAACTCCCTTATAACGCCTATTTTTATACCATTGATATCATCTATAAGATAATTAGTATAATCCTCTTGAGGCTTATTCACTGATGTGCTATCCAATGGATCATGGCTTGCTATACAGCTTAGTAATAATGCACAATCTCTAACATCCTTCGTGATAGGGCCTATCTGCTCTAAGCTATTCGCATAAGCTATCAAACCAAATCTGCTCACCAAGCCATAGGTAGGCTTAAGACCTACAACTGAGCAAAAGCTTGCTGGACATCTTATAGAGCCTCCCGTATCAGAGCCTAAGGCTAAAGTAGCCATGGAAGATGCTATTGTTGCTGCACTACCCCCAGAAGAGCCTCCTGGCACCCTTTTTAAATCCCAAGGATTATGAGTAGGACCAAAGTAGCTATGCTCTGTAGATGATCCCATAGCAAACTCATCCATGTTCGCCTTACCTAAGATTATTCCGTCTTCATCCTCTATGCTCTTGACCACTGTAGCATTGTAAGGAGGAATGAATTTCTCTAACATGTGAGATGCACATGTAGTTCTAACCCCTTTAGTGCAGATGTTATCCTTTATCGCTATACCAACTCCACATAACCTTCCAGTCTTCTCCCCTTTCTCTATCTTTTTGTCTATCTCTCGAGCCTTCTTAATAGCCAAATCTTCTGTAAGAGTTATGTAAGCATGAACATCTTTTTCGATTCTTTTTATCCTCTCATATAAAGATGCTATGTAATCCTCTGCCATCAATTCATGGGCTTTTATTCTATCAACAATCTCATACGCTGGCAATTCTATATAACGAGACATTTACCTCAAGCCATCCTTGGCGCTTTAACAAACTTTTCTTTGGTTTGGGGTGCAATTTGAAAGATTTCTTCAGGCAACGATGGTTTTACATCATCTTTCCTAAACACATTGACCAAGTCTAAAACATGGTAAGAAGGGGGAATGTTTTCAGTATCTACCTTGTCTATTTTTGCAAAGTAAGCCAAGATATCATTCAATTGCTTAGAGAAGAGTTCTAACTCATTCTTTGAAATTTCAATTCTTGCCAACCATGCTACATGCTCTATCTCTTTCTTTGAAATGCCTTTCTTCCTTTCGACCAAAATTATCACCAAATTATGAATTAGTCAGTAGTTTAATTTTAAATAACACATTCGTAAAAGCTTTCTTATGAGCAATGAAGATCTGACTATAGTTTTATTAAGCCTCTCTGCTTTAGGTTGATGGATGAAGATTGCATTCTTCTCAGACACCTACTTACCAAACAGGGATGGTGTCGTAACATCCATTCTTACACTACGTAAGGCGCTTGAGGAGAGAGGTCATGAGGTATTCATCTTCTGCTCTGGCTCAAGACAGGCAAAAGAAAAAAACATTGATGATCATGTATTTTACTATACATCAATCCCTTTTAAGCCGTACCCTGACTACAAGATAGCATTCTTCCCTTTTCTTTCAGAAAGAGAAGTTGAGAAACTTGGCATTCAATTAGTGCATTCTCATGGTCTAGCTACTACAGGTTGGGCTGCTGTTCGGGCTGCACGTTCTCTAAGGTTGCCTATTATAACTACTTTTCACACTCTAATTCCAGAGGCTATTCATTACGTAGCCAAGGGTGATAGGATGGGGAAGTTCGTCAAGAGAATAGCTTGGAGTTATGTGAAGTTTTATCTGAAACGTTCAGACGCAATTATAGTGCCTAGTAATGTGATCAAGGATATATTGATCGAGCATGGTATAGAGAAGGACATATATTTAATCCCAAGTAGCGTCGATGTGAAGAGATTCAATCCTGACACAAATGGCGAGCCCATAAGAGAGTTGCTTGGCATTAAAGATGGACATTTAGTGCTTTACATTGGTAGGCTTGTAAAGGAGAAGAACCTTGAAGTCTTGATAAAAGCAGCTCCTAAAGTACTCAAAGAGTTGCCCCATTGTAAGTTTATAGTGGCTGGCATAGGACCAGCTGCAGACTATTATAAGAATATGGTACTCAAAAGTAATCTAAAAGAAAGTATCATATTTCAAGGCTATATTGAGGATGGAATTTTAGAGCGATATTACGCAGCCTCAGACGTATTTGTCTTTCCCTCTAAGTTTGAGACTCAAGGTTTAACAGCTTTGGAAGCAATGGCTTGTGGTAAGCCAGTTGTTGGTGCAGATTTTTTGGCTATAAAAGAGATAGTGAAAAATGGTTACAATGGCTATTTGTTCAACCCTGACGATCCTGATGATTGCGCCGAGAAGATAATAAAGACGATAAAGGAGAGATCTATAATGAGCAAGAATGCCCGCCAAACTGCTCTTGAATATTCGGTAGACGAATGTATAGATAAACTCTTGAAAGTTTACAAAAAATATGTGAATGAATAACTTCTTTAGAAAATTAGCCATATGAAATTTTTGCTAATAAATTAAGGCGCTAACCTGAATTGATCTCTTGGGAACATTGTAACCTCTCTAATGTTCTCTTGCCCTGCCAATATCATCATCAATCTCTCTAATCCTAACCCAAATCCTGCATGAGGAGGCATTCCATAATCAAAGACTCTTAAATGGTATTCAAAGAGCTTTGGCTTCAAACCTTGCTCCTTTAACCTCTTCACTAAAAGTCTCTTTGAGCTTACCCTTGAGCCTCCTGATGATAATTCAATAGAGCCATGCATAAAATCGAAGGACTCACATAAATCTTGCTTATCATCCCTTGGCTTTATGTAGAATGGCTTTATAGATGTAGGCCAGTCTGTTATGAAGTAGAATTCAGGCAAAATTTCTCCTAAAATCTTGAGGGCTTGTGTCGATAAATCCTCTCCCCAGTTTAGCACTATATCCTCTTTCTCTAGCATTTTAAGAGTATCATCATAAGTGAAGCGTTTAAAGGGAGCTTTAGGGATCGTCAATCTACGCTTTAGCAACTTCATTTCTTCACTACATTTATCACTTATTGTTTTAGCAACATGGCATATCATTTGCTCGATAAGTCTCATTATATCTTCATAAGAAACGAATGCCTCCTCAACATCTATAGAGATAACTTCACTTAAGTGCCTTAGTGTGCGAGATTCTTCAGCCCTGAAAATTGGTCCTATCTCAAATATCTTCTCAAAAGGCATGATCAATTGTTCTTTGTAAAGCTGAGGACTTTGGGCTAGAAAAGCCTCCTTATCATAATATAATAAAGGAAATAAAGCTGCCCCTCCTTCAGTAGCTGTAGCAATTATCTTTGGGGTACTTACCTCCATGTAACCTTTGCTTATAAGAAAATCTCTTATAGCTTTCAATACTGTATGCCTTATCTTGAATATAGCTTGAGCTTTCGGTCTTCTCATATCTATAACACGAATATCAAGGCGTTTATCGATGCTAGGCATCTTTCCTCCGAATAGGCTAAAGGGAGGCTGGCGCTGAGCCATGCTTAGAATTCGAATCTCTTCAGGAATTATCTCTGCTCCATGAGGGGCTTTATTAATGCTCTTGACAATACCTCTAACACCTATGCTAGAATGCTCATGAAGATTCTTTAACTTCTCTAGAATTGAGCTGGGAGCTTTATCGCTATGTATTGTAATTTGAACTACACCTTCTTTATCGTTAAGGATTAGAAAGACTATGCCACCTTGCTCACGTATACTGGCTAACCAACCAAAGACTGTAACCCTTTTACTCTCTAATTTCTGAGTAATATCTATAGAGTAGTGAGTCCTTCTCCAATCATCCAGCTCATCGAGCTTTTTTATCGCTACCAAAGTCTTATTGCCCAATGGTAAGCATCCTTTTATATTTTATATTCTTGCTAAATATTAATCATGGTTATAAACTATGATTGAATCTCATGATTTTCTAAAGTTCATAAAGTCTAGAAGGAGCATAAAGAGGCTAAAGCCAGACTCTATTTCAAGAAAAGTTATAGAAGAGATCCTCGATGTAGCAATAAGTGCTCCATCAGCCCATAATGCTCAGCCTTGGCGCTTCATTATAATAGATGATCAAAAGGTTAAGATTAAACTTGCTGAGGCTATGGCTCAGGCTTGGCAGGAGGATTTATTGAAAGATGGTTTATCAAGAATTGAAATAGAAAGACTCATAGAAGTATCGAAGAAGAGAACTATAAATGCTTCAATCCTAATTATTACATGCCTTACAATGAAGGATATGGATAAGTATAAAGATGATAAGAGAAAGAATGCTGAGTATCTAATGGCAGTTCAATCAGTTTCAGCAGCTATACAGAACCTTTTGCTAGCAACTCATGCAAAAGGATTGGGAGCTTGTTGGAGATGTGCACCTTTATTCTGCATGGAAGCTGTAAGAGAGGTTTTGAAGATTCCTAATGACTTTGATCCACAGGCACTTATAGAGATTGGCTACCCTTTAGAGCAACCACAAATGCCTCCAAGAAAACTCTTAAAGAGTGTAATTTGTTATAACAAATGGGTTTGAAATTGATAACAGCTTTAGCAGGAGGAGTAGGGGCAGCAAGATTTCTTGAAGGACTCATTAGAGTAGTTGAAGATGAAGAAGTATCAGTCATAGTGAATACTGGAGATGATATAGAGCTTTATGGTTTGCACATATCTCCTGATATAGATATAGTGATTTACACATTGGCAGGCATAGTAGATGATGAAAAGGGTTGGGGAATAAAGGGAGACACTTTTCACTGCTTAGATGCCCTAAAAAGATATGGTTATGATACATGGTTCATGCTTGGTGATCGTGATCTTGCTACCCATATTCACCGTACTTCACTCTTAAAGAAAGGGCTGAAATTGTCAGAAGTAATAGAAAAAGAGCGTATTGCTTTAGGTGTAAAAGCCAAGATTATACCTATGACTAACTATAGAGTTGAGACCATAATGATCACAGATGAAGGTGATATGCACTTTCAAGAGTATCTGGTCAAAAGAAAGGCTCAAGATGAAGTCTTACAGACAATGTTTAAAGGGATTGAAGAAGCAAGACCAGCCCCTGGAGTGATAGATTCTATTAGAGATGCTAGAGGGATAATAATTTGTCCAAGCAATCCAGTAGTCAGCATAGGCACGATTCTTTCTGTTCCAGAGGTTAGAGAGAGCTTAAGGGCTACAAAAGCTAAGATAGTAGGGATAAGCCCATTAATAGCAGGTGCACCAGTTAAAGGTCCTGCAGATAAATTGATGAGTAGCATGGCAGTGCAACTTTGTATTGATAAGGAGGAAGTTTCTGCTTATGGTGTGGCAAAGCTTTACAAGGACTTTTTGGATGCATTTATTATAGACAATCTGGATGCAAACCTTAAAGAAAAGATAGAGTCTTTTGGAATAAAGGTTGTTGTTACAGATACTGTAATGAGAGGCTTAAAGGAGAAGATGGAATTAGCTAAGGTTGCATTAGAGGCGATAGGAGTCTAAAAATGAGTTTCGTGGCAATTCCTGTAAAAGGCTTAAAAGATGCAAAGAGAAGGCTTGAAGTAATATTAAGACCTGAAGAGAGGCGTTTACTCTGTATTGCCATGCTAAGAGATGTTTTGAAGGCAGTGAGCATATCAAAATATGTTGGGAGAGTTATAATCATAAGCTGTGATAAAACCATATTAAAATTGGCAAGGAAGATGAGAGCGATAGCTTTTGATGAGGGCGAATCGAGAGGATTGAACTCAGCTGTAGAAAGAATAGCAAGATTCTGTGAAGATGAAGGAGCAAAATCCATTCTTGTCTTACCAATAGACATACCCCTTATAGAGAGTGATGATATAGATAATATAATACAAAAGAGCCATCCAAGATCAATAGTGATCTCACCATCCATGGATGAGAAAGGTACTAACGCTCTTCTTATGAACCCTCCTACAGTGATAAAGCCAAGGTTTGGAGTAAATAGCTTTAAAACCCATATAAATGAAACCATTGCCAATAGAATCCAATATGAAATCTGTAAATTACCAAGGGTTGCATTAGATATAGATGCTCCAAAGGACTTGGTTACATTCTCAAAGCTTGGAAAGGGTACAGAAACCTATGATTATATGATGAAGATCGATCTTGTAAATAGAGCTAATGAATACTTGAAGGGAACTCATAAACCCCTTGTAATAAGATAGGAGACATTCATCTGAAGAGGTCTCTTGAACGAGGTCTAATAAAAGATTTGATAGAGCCTTCTCCTTCGATATATCGATAGCCTCTTATTACTGCTATAGGTACCATTCCTACTTTTCCCATAACAAGCTCTGCTGCTGATGCTAGTTCATCAGCTATAGCTATGGCTGTCACTTTAAGAATATAGCCATAACTATCCTTTTTTCCTCTGTAATCTAATATTGGCTCTAAACCAGCAACTCCTATAGCCATGTTTGTCTGCCCATCTCTCCAAGGTCTACCAAAGGTATCTGATATTATCACAGCCACATCAGAGTTCAGTCTTCTTTTTATCTCATCTTTAATTTGTCTAGCAGATTTATCAGGATCAATGGGCAATAAAGAGACTACATCCTCGCCTTTCACGTTAGATTTATCCACGCCAGCATTGGCACATATAAAGCCATGTCTAGTCTCAGCTATTATTACTCCTCTCTCCATCCTGACTATCCTCTTTGCCTCACGAAGAATAACTTCAACCATTCTAGGGTCCTTTTTTCTACGTTTACTTATCTTCAAGGCGAAATCTGAAGGGCTTACATTTTTTAAGTCAACAAGCCTTCCCTCAGCTTTAGAGACTATCTTATGAGTCACAACTATTACGTCCTTATTCATGATCTTAATGCCTTGTCTTTGGATCGAATCGATGATCAAATTGGCTAGATCATCGCCAGGCTCGACTTCAGGGATTCCTTTTATTCCTATGATCTTTATCTCTGATGACAACTCCTGATCAATCTGATCTATATGACATAGCAAAGATAACCTTTTATAGAATATATTAGATTTATTCTTAGTAAACCTTTATTATTTCTAACCATAAGAAAATTTTATGCCTTTATCTAAACTCGAAGGCGAATTTTTAATTTCACAAAAAGTAGCAAGAATGGCAACTATTACAGGAAGAGGAATTGCTCATTTAGTGCCTATCTGCTATGCCTTCGACAGTCAAGATATCTATTTTGCTACAGACCTTGAAAGCAAGAAGATCAGGAATATAGCATTAAATAAGAAGGTATCTATAATTATAGATGAGTACTTTGAAGATTGGTCAAGGCTTAAAGGACTTTTGATCTATGGAGAGGCAGAGATTCTAAAGAGTGATGAAGACTACAATTTAGGACGTGATTTGTTATATAAAAAGTATCCTCAATACAAGGACTTTCCAATAGAAGAAGGTAAGACAGCTTTAATAAGAGTTAAGCCCATTAAAATCATAAGCTGGGGATTATCATGATTATGGTCTTTTAAATCTCCTAGAAACACTTTCTACATTCTCGCCTACTATTTCATAACCTTCTATTGCACCAAGACCTTTCTCTGAAGACCTTCTTATATGATAGATGAGCCTAGGATCAAAGCCCATAACCCTTGAGGCTACAGCGTCAGTTGCTACCACATCTTTACCAGCTATTATCAAATTCATCTTGACAGGATTGCCATCTATAGGACCCTGTCCTTCCATAGCAATGAAACCATCTATTATCGTAAGAACTGGTTTAATTACAGTGTTTACATCTACTATGACTTTATCTATGCTATGCATTAAATGGTACTTGGACTTGAATTTTTCAGGGATAAGCCCAAACATGTTCTTCATGCCCAAAGTGACTTGAGTATCGACATGAGTCTTCATCTTTGCTGCACTAATTATATAACCACCGAGAATAAATTTTGGTAAATTAATTCTTGAGAGAGTCTCGGGCTCTTCAAGTTTGATAGTCAATCTTTCATTTAACCGTTTTAAATTTACAAAAGGTACACTATATTTTTCACAAACATCAAGTATTCCACAAATTTTGGCTGCTTTATCAGCATTGGTCATAGTTGCATCCGACTCTATTACAAATACATCATCGTTAACTTCTTTGAAGGCTTTGATCAAAGCTTCTACAACTATAGGATCAGTTGTAACCCCTCTATCCCACGTCTTACTGGCTATCAAGTTCACCTTTATCAAAATAGGCTTATCAAAGAATTCATTAACCCCTCCTATCAAATCTAAAGCCTTCATGACAGTCTCTATAGACCTCTCCCCTTTCACTATGGCTACTTTATTAGAGAATCGATGAGATTTAGAAATCTCTAATCCGACATCAGCCAAAATTAGCCACTAACCTTATTATGCTAAAACTTCTTACTAAGCATTATTCAAATATAGCCTATATTAAAGCATAACTTGGGTGAAAGTGTTGATAAGCATAGTAGGTCTTGGTAAGGTTGGAAGCACTATAGCTGAGCATATCCTTCTTAAAGGATTGGATGACTTGACCTTAATAGATATAATTGAAGGATTGCCTCAAGGAAATGCTTTAGACCTTAGTCACATGGCTTCTGAGCTTAACATAGACGTTAAGATCAAGGGCTCTAACGATTATAAGGATTTGGAGGGCTCTGATATAGTGATAGTATCGGCTGGTTTTCCAAGAACTCCTGATATGAGTAGGCTCGACCTACTTCAAAAGAATAAGGAAATAATAAAACAGATATCGAAGAAGATTTTAGAGTATGCACCAAAATCAAAAATAATTACAGTGACAAATCCATTAGATTTGATGACTTATCTTACTCTCAAGACAACAGGTTTTAATCGCAATATTGTATTTGGAGTTGGTAGCGAGTTAGATGCTGCTAGGCTTAAGTACTATTTATCATCAACTCTAAAAGTTTCCAATTCATCCATTAGTGCATTTGTTATAGGAGAGCATGGGGACTCTATGGTCATCTTGAAAAGCCAATCAAAGGTCAATGGGGTGCCTATTGAAAAAATATTGAATGAATCCCAGATAGCTAGCATAATTGAGAAGACAAAGAAGTCAGGAGCTGATGTAATATCTCTTAAAGGAGCTACAACCTTTGGCGTAGCAGCTTCAACATCATCCATAATTGAGTCTATAATTAAAGATAAGAAAAAAGCCCATCTTGTTTCCTTTTATTTAAATGGCGAGTATGGATTTTATGATGTTTGCATAGGTGTACCAGTGATCATAGGAAAAAATGGCGTCGAGAGAGTAATAGAGTTAGAACTCGATAAGGATGAGAGGGAACTATTCTTGAAAAGTGCTGAAGTAATAAAGAAAACTATTCCACTTCTAATGAACGATGCATAGAAAATCTATATTAGAAGTTTATCAGCCTGCTAATAAGCTCTGGTATATCTCTAAAGTCTGCTCAGCCGCTCTATCCCATGTGAAATATTTTAGGACTCTCTTTCTTCCATTCTCGCCCCATTGCTTAGCCAATTCTTCGTCTTTTAGGATTGATCTTAAGCCCCAAGCAATATCAGTAGCATCACAGCCATTCACGTGAACCCCGTTCTGATCTGGACCTGATGGTATAATTTGCTCAGCAAAGCCTACTACACCCTTAGCACCAACAACTACAGGCTTCCCCATCGCCATAGCTTCAAGGCTAACGATCCCAAACGGCTCATAAAGGGATGGGAAGACGCATAAATCTGAGGCTGCGTAATGTAAGATACGCTCCTCTTCTGAGATGAATTCAAACCTGAAGATGATATTGTCTTTTATTTGCAAACGATCTACCAAGTCGATGAGATTCCTTTGTTCTTCACCCCTACCTAGTATTACAAGTTTTGTCTTAGGGAAATCTTTAATGATCATAGGCATAGATTGGACTAAATTCCTTACTCCTTTTATCCATGTTAACCTTCCTACATGAAGAATCATCTGCTCATCCTCTTTAATTCCATACTTCTCTCTTATCGCCAAGACTTCTTCATGATGAACCTTTTTTGGATCATATATCTCTGGGTCGACACCATTCCAAACTACATTAATCTTTGTCCCTTGCCAACCATGACGTATTAGATCATCCATCATTACATTGCTGACTGTTATTATCTTATCAGACATTTGAGCAGTTATATTCTCTAAGTGGCTAACTACCTCAGACCCCATGTTCCCACTTCTGCCCCACTCTGTTGAATGAACATGAAAGACCATAGGTATCTTCAACTCATTCTTAATAATGAGGCCTGAGATGCTACTGAGCCAATCATGTATACAAATCAAATCGTAATTATAATTCTCCTTTCTAACTAGCTCATTAGTGAACTTTGTCGCTGATAAAATGTTGTATATGAAGACATCGTTAAAGAACTTGATGCTCGTTCCCCATCTTCTAAGATCGTCTGCAACGAGTAAGGGGAAGATATTTGTAGCATCAGCGATTAGTGGTCTATGCACCTCGACGCCTTTTATGACTTCTCTTGTGGGAAGGTTTCCTGGGTTAAGGGTAAAGACAGCTACATCATGACCAATCTCGACGAATTTTCGAGTGATATATGTAGCATAGGTGCCAAGCCCCCCTACCAAAACTGGAGGGTATTCCCAGACGAAGAATCCTATTCTCATGACCCACAGCCTTTAACTGCCTAGTAGATAAAACTGTCTATATTCGTTATTCAATATCTGAAAATGATCAATTATTAAAAGCACTTTATGAAATCAATTATGCTATTCTGAGAAAATCTTGTGACCATTACCAAAGATATTTATAAATCTTACTTAAATTTCATATTTTAAGTAAGGATCGACCCATTGTGACCAGAATTGAGTAGGATTCTTCACAGGTATAGGATTCTCTTTAAATCCATCGACAGGTGAAGGGTTCTTCCCAAGAGGAAGGCTGAAGAGCTCATGATTATAAAATATGGTACCCTCACTCATCTGGTGGTCCAAATTGCTTATCAAAAAGCCTTTTATCACATCGTATCTCTCAATCCTTTCTAGAAGCTTGATTATGTATGGTGTATCTCTAGGCCATATAACAGCTCCATGATACTGTTCATTATCAAAGTATACTCTTTCTTCACTATCTTTTACTATTATTCCAAAAGGGTATAATTCATCGTAGTATTTCTTGAGCCATTTTATCCTCCTATATACCAATAATCTTTTTTGTACTGCTTCCCACATAGACTCAAGTTTCTCTTTAGGCATCAAATCTTGAAGAATAGATGCTGCAACTACAGAAGGCGATCCTAAAGTCTCATCCTTTTTTGATAGATCACAAGATAAAACATCGTAAAAATACCCTTCTTTACTATTCCAGAATATAGGTAAGTAATTTACTCTTGCCATTGATAGAGTATTCTTGATGGATTCGAGAAGTTCTGAATCTTCGATACATTTTTCTATTTTATTCATTATGATAACTGCCTCTAATGCCTTTATCCAAAGGGCGTTTATCTCAGGCAAGTAGAACCTTGGCGTGTTAAAAATTCTTTTAACTTCCTCTGAATCCTTAGAATTCTCAATCTCTTCGATTTGCCATTCTTTCGGTACTCTTGTTGGTAAAGCATCGAACCCTAAACCTCTATGTACTATCATTCTTCTTGAGTCTGTCCAAGAGTGCCATGGCACACATGCCAATAACCCTAAATCTGAAATGACTGGAGGCCCATTTAGGGCATTAAGAGAAGCCTTTTGGTAGATTTGAAAGGTTCTTGCAAACAATCTCATTATTATTTTTAGCAAGTCCTTCTCTCCTGTTAATTTGACGTATTCCCAAGATATGATGAAGAATAGCAATGTCGGGTCTGCAGCAAAGTAGTATTTTTCTAATGGTAGTAAATGACCGTTCCTAACCTCGTAATCAGAAGTAAACATAGGGAGATAGTTATGAACTCTACCAGTATTATCATCAAAGAACTCTATTCCCAATAAGATAGAATCTCTTACGATTTCTAGCCTTTTATCCAAGATTTTTAGTGTTTTTAAATTTTGATGAAAATTAGTGTAAATATCTCTCATCCAAGGAGTCCTAAACCACCATCCTCCAGCCTCTAGCATTGTAAACTTTCTTCCATCAGGAAGAGTTATCTTCATCCCAAATCTTGTAAAAGCATCGATTCTTGCAAGAATAGAGTTATAAATTTGAGGATCAGCCCCTCCTTTTCTGATTACATTCTTTAAAAATGATAACTTGTTAGATTCAAGCTCTATCTTATCCTTCAATTCTTTTATAGAATCTATCCTTATAGGATCATCTCTCATCATAGGAATAGCATGGAATTTGATTTTCATGGTGTCTTTAGGAAATTTAACATGAAATAGGGCTGGGATGAAAAGCCCCCTGCTCTGACCAAGAAAGATTATGCCTTGATGAGCTTGAGTCCTAAAACCGTCTCCAAGCTTATAAAACCAATTTAGGTAAGCCTTGCCTTCCTCGATTTCAACATCATTATGGGGGGTAAAGATGATTAGTAAGCGTCCATCCTTTTCAGCATGAATCATTGGATACTTATTTTCATTCTTCATGATTTTTATGGTGTGTTTTTCTGGCTTACTCTCAGAGTATATGTGACGAATATCAAGAAAAGGTGCTACAATCAATTCAAGATCGTTCTCAAGAGAATCTATCTTAAAGTCAAGGTTGAGGCATGCATGTTCATCTTCACTGAGCCAGTATGAAGTCTTTAACAAGCCTTGATGCCCATCTTTATCATGTATATCATACAAATATTCTAGAAGCCATGTAGATGCAGATACCTTTTTAGGATGAAGTTTTAGTGCAACTCCTTTCTTAATGATCCCAAATGCAAAGCAATCGAGAAACTTCCAATTCTCTCCATCTGTCAAAGCCAATAGACCTTCACATGGATAATCTCTGTTAGGCGCTGTCAGATGTAACTTTTTAGATTGAAAGGATATATCAATGGGCACTGAATATGCTGAGAGACCAAACTCTGCTATGCTATTACGCAAAATAAAACGATTCGTTCTTGCAAAGCCCCAGTCAGAATTCTCTACAGGATCATAATCGAATGTAAGGTTGTATGATAAGGTCAATAAATTAATTTTATAATAAATGTGTATTTATCTGTATATTGTTTAATCGTGCTAATACAATTTTTATACTTGATTAATTACTAATTATACAAGTGGTTTCTATGCATGAGAAGCCTATGCTTAAACTAAGTGATTTCTTCAATCCTATTTACACTAAAGGACCTGATGGAATACCATTCTTCAAGATGTTCATAAACGGGGAATGGGCTGATTCTAATTCAAAGAAGGTAATAGATGTAGATACACCTGTAGATGGTAGCATAATAGCAAAGGTATCAAATGCTGGTAAGGAAGATGTTGATAAAGCAATAGATGTTGCTTATGAGAGTAGGCAGAGGATAAGAGATATACCAGGCATAGAGCGTATAGAAATCTTTGAGAAGACTAGCCAGCTTCTTTCAAAATATAAGGATGATTTTGTAAGAACTTTAATGCTAGAGGGTGGGAAGCCAAAAAGGGATGCTGAAGGCGAAGTAAGAGCCACAATAGATAGGCTTAAGCTGACGATGGAAGAAGCCAGAAAGATATTTGGTGAATATATTCCAGGAGACTGGTCTGATGATACAACAGGGAAGATAGCCTTAGTTATTCGTGAGCCTGTAGGAGTTGTGGTTGCCATATCTCCTTTCAACTACCCTCTTTATATAGCATCAGCAAAGATAGTACCTGCCCTTCTAGCAGGCAACACAGTTGTATCAAAGCAATCGAGCGAGAATCCGTTATCTTTACTCCTATTTGCAAGAGTATTAGATGAGGCTGGAATACCTTCTGGGGCTTTAAACATGGTCACAGGGAGTGGTGAGATAGGGGATTATCTCGTACCAAATGAAAAAGTTGCTATGATAAACTTCACTGGTAGTACAGAGGTTGGCAAGCAAATCGCCAAGATGGCAGGTCTTAAGAAATTGCATCTTGAGCTTGGAGGCAAAGGTATGGCCATAGTCCTTGACGATGCTGATTTGGAACTTGCAGCAAAGAAATGTGTTGAAGGCTCTTTAAAGAATGCTGGGCAGAGGTGTGATGCTATAAGTGCAGTGTTGGTAGTTGAGAGCATAGCTGATGAGTTTTTAAAGAAAGTAATGAATGAGGTAATCAATTGGAAGCATGGAGACCCTAGAGACCCTTCTGTAAAAGTTGGACCAGTCATAAACCTTAGAGCAGCTCAAAGAATTCAAGGATTAGTCGATGATGCAAAAGTAAAGGGAGCGAAGTTACTCATAGGTGGAAGCCATAAAGATTGTTACTTTGAGCCTACAGTACTATATGATGTACCATTAAATGCTAGGATTGCATGGGAAGAGACCTTTGGACCAGTAATTACAATAATAAGGATAAAGAATGAGAATGAAGCGATAGAGATAGGAAAGAAGTCAAGATATGGTTTAGATTCATGTATATTTACAAACGATTTCTACAAGATGTGGAAGATATCAAAGAGGCTTGAGACAGGAGAAGTTACAATCAACGACCTTCCTAGGCATGGTGTTGGTTACTTCCCCTTCGGTGGATCAAAGGAATCTGGAATAGGTCGGGAGGGAATAGGTTACAGCATAGATGAGATGACTCATCTTAAGACTATAGTTTTTAATCTGGAACCTGCCAAGCTTGGTAAAGTCAGAAGAGTTTATAGTGCTTAATTTACCTAGGAACCCAAACAGGCGACTGCTTCCATCTACGCTTCTTGCCACTTATCCTCTTCTCTCTCTCTTTAAGCCTCTCTTCTAATCCTTCTTCTTTCTCCTCCATAGTTTTAGCGCACACAGCTTCATCTATCCTTAAGATCATGCAAGTTGCTTCAACAGCAGATTTTATCATCTGTTGCTTAACTCTAAGGGGTTCTAAAACGTTAAGCTTTCTCATATCCTCTATCTTGCCTGAGAAGACATCTACTCCATACCATGAGTTATCGCTTTTCTCATGCTTAGCCCTAAGCTCGACCAAGATATCTATGGGATCGAGTCCAGCGTTTTCAGCCAAAGCTGTAGGTATAACTTCAAGGGCATCTGCAAAAGCCTCTACAGCCAATTGCTCTCTTCCTAATATATTTGTTGCAAAACTTCTAATTTGCCTTGATAATTCAGCTTCAGGCGAACCTCCTCCAGCCACTATCTTACCATCCTCTAATACATTCCTCACAACACAAAGAGCATCATGTATAGACCTTTTGGCTTCGTCAACAACATGCTCTGCACCACCTCTTAATAATATGGTAAGAGCGTGAGGATCTTTGCAATCACGAATGTAGATCAGCTTACTCTCCCCTACCTTCACCTCTTCGACCATTCCTGCTTCACCTATGGCATCAGGTCCAATATCCTCCATATGGGATACTATACGAGCATCTATAGCCTTAGCAATTCTTTCCATATCCTTCTCTTTTACGCGTTTCATAGCCATTATGCCCTTTCTTATAAGATAATGGATAGCTACATCATCTAGGGCTTTTTCACAAAAGAGAACATTGGCGCCTGCGCTGGCTATTTTTTCTACCATATCTTTAAGGATTTTCTTCTCTCCATCTATAAAAAGTGTCAATTGCTCCGGCTTTTCAACCCTCATTTCACGAGCAAATATGACAGCACCTCTATCAAGATCAAAAGCACTCCTTACCAAGATTATCTTGGCGTTTTCAACCCTCTCAGGCATGCGAGAAGATTGTGACTCTATCTCTTGATAGTACTCACGTTCTACCACCATTCCTTTGACCAGCTCGCTTTCTTTCAAACCCTGACCATGCTTCTTTAAGATTTTGATATTATCTATGTCAGCCTTTATCTTTCCATCTCTTTCCTCAGCTATCTGCTTTACAGCTTTAACTGCTATATCTGCCAGATGCTCCTTTGCCATGGCTACATTTTTGCCACCCATAGAAGTAATGGCTACCTTTTTTAGCATCTCATCATCATTCTTATCAACTTCTATAGCTATATCGTTCAATATCTCTTTAGCCTTTTCAAATGCTTTCTTATAACCCTCGATTATAATATTGGGATGAATCTTTCTCTTCATGAGCTTCTGTGCCATATTTAAGAGCTCTCCTGCTAAAACTACAGCGCTCGTAGTCCCGTCTCCAACTTCACTATCTTGAGCTTTTGCAACCTCGACAAGTATCTTAGCTACAGGGTGTTGAACATCTATATTCTTCAATATTTCAGCACCATCATTAGTTACAATTGTAATTGGGATTTTAGTGAGAGTCTCATCGCCTGATGTGGTTATAAGCATCTTATCCATGCCACATGGACCTAATGTTGTACGAACAAATCCTGATATTATTCTAGCTGCATCGATATTATTCATCTGAGTTTCTCTTGCCCTAACTGTACCTTCTTTTAGAATTGAGGCCGTAATTAGTGACATATTCTTCACCAATCATATTGATAAGCGAATGTTAAATTGCATCATTAATTCGAAGTTAGAAATATTTAAATCTATTGTGATATTTCGTTAAAATAAAGATATGCCATCAAGAGATATAGATTTACTCTTAGACATTTTAGGCAATGAAACTCGTAGGAGAATAATAAAACTTATCGCTGAAGAGCCTCGTTACCTTTTGCAAATGGCTAGAGAATTGGAGGTTAGTCAGCAAGCTATCTTAAAGCATCTTGATCTATTACAACAGCATGGTTTGATCTCAATGTTTTCGGCTGAGAGTGAATTCGCAGCACCACAAAGGAAGTATTACGAGTTGGCGAGATCACTTTACCTAAGAGTTGGGATAACGAGGAATACGGTTAGATTTTCTATCGATAAAGTCCCTTACAAGAAAAGAGAATTGAAGATAAAGATAAGTGACGTCAAAGGGCTTGAGGATAAGGTAAGAGCATTTGAGAAGCTACGTAAACCAGATGAAGCTCTTAAAATTTCTGAAGAAATTCTGAGAGAGATAGATGCAAAGTTTGAGGAATTAGGAGAGATGGAGGTCTATTTGATGCGTTTGAAGCAAAGAGTATCAGAAAAGGCTAAGAGGACGATAAAAATTGTTACAAGTAATCCACTAGAGCGAAAGATTCTTTTTTCAATTCTAGAATCTGGTAAAGCTCTTGATATAGATGCCCTCTCAGAGGAGCTTAATATAAGTGAAAAAGATTTAGAGATGGTTCTTGAAACCCTGAAGCAAAAGGGCTTGATAGAGTTGGGCAAGCTACCTGTCGATATAAGAAACGAATAAACTTTGATAAAGATTAAAGATTTGAACACTATAATTTAAATAAAAATAAGCCCTTAAATCTATTGGTTTGTATGCTGTACTCGATAATAGCAGACACTTATGAAAAGATAGAAGAGACAACGAAGAGGCTAGAGATTACAGACTACCTTGTAGACTTGTTCAAAAAGACTGATGTAAATTTGATAGATAAAGTCGTGTATCTAACTCAGGGCAAGCTTTACCCTGACTACATGGGAATAGAGATAGGAGTTGCAGAGAAGCTTGCAATCAAAGCCATAGGATTTGCAACAGGCAGAGATCTAGAAAGCATTGAGAAGATCTACAAGAAGATGGGAGACATAGGTCTAGTTGCTCAGGAAGTTCTGAAGGATCGTACACAGGCTACACTCTTCAAAGAACCTCTTACAGTAGAGAGAGTATACGATACTTTAGATAAGATAGCAAAGACATCAGGACCAGGGTCAATAGATGCAAAGCTCAAGCATATTTCTAGCTTGTTCAACGATGCAACACAAAAAGAAGCTAAGTATATCATCAGAACTATAACAGGCGAACTTAGGCTTGGTGTAGCAGATTATACAGTCTTAGATGCATTAGCTATTGCCTATACAAATGATAAGGGCAATAGACCTACACTTGAGAGAGCTTACAATTTATCCAGTGATCTAGGCGCTATTGCAAAGACTGTAGCTACTAAGGGGCTAGATGGTATAAAAAGGTTCAGGATAACTTTGGGCAAGCCTATAAGACCTATGCTGGCTGAAAGACTTGAAACAGCACAAGAAATAGTAGAAAAGCTTGAAGGAAGAAGTGTTGCAGAGTATAAGCTAGATGGAGAACGTGTTCAAATCCATAAAGATGGAAATTCAGTAACTCTATTTTCACGTAGATTAGAGAATATAACTCATCATTACCCTGATGTCATAAACCTTGTGAGAAGCAATCTTAAAGCTGATAAAGCTATAGCAGAAGCAGAGTGTGTAGCCATGAACCTCGAAACAGGAGAGCTTTTACCTTTTCAGGAGCTCATGCACAGAAGGCGAAAGTATGGAATAGAGGAGGCTATGAAAGCTTATCCTGTTTCATTGTTCTTCTTCGATGTTTTATATTTAAATGGTGAGGATTTAACTCAAAAGCCCTATTCTGAGAGGAGAGATATATTGGAAAAGATCATAATAAAGGATGACAGAGTTAGAGTTGTTCAAAGCATAAAATCGAATGATCCAAAAGAGATAGAGAATTTTATGGAAGAAGCTATATCTGATGGTTGTGAAGGTTTAGTGATGAAAGATGCTGATAGTATATATAGAGCAGGTGCAAGAGAATTCAGCTGGATCAAGCTTAAAAGAGAATATAGAAGTGAGCTAAAGGATACTTTAGATTTAGTTATAGTAGGTGCATTCCATGGTAGGGGTCGTAGGGCTGGCAAATATGGCGCATTCCTACTTGCTGCCTATGATAAAGAGGCAGATACTTTCAGAACTGTTTGTAAGATTGGGACTGGTTTCACTGATGAAGATTTAGAAAAATTTCCAAAGATACTTGCTCCATACAAGATTCTTCATAGGCATGGTCGTGTAGATTCAAAGTTAGAGGCTGATGTCTGGGTTGTTCCTCAGACAGTTATTGAGACTATAGCTGCTGAAATAACCGTTAGTCCAACTCATACATGCTGTATGGATGCAATTCGTAAAGATAGCGGCCTTGCATTAAGGTTTCCTAAGTATACAGGCAAGATTAGAGATGATAAAGCTCCTGAAGATGCAACAACTGTTAAGGAGATATTAGAGATGTACAAGAGCCAATTGAAAAGAATAGAAAAGGAGGTAGTATCTGAAGCAGTGTAAGAACTCAATTTTTAGATTTAATAAAAACAATTTATAAAATGGTGATATTTTAATTCGGTAATTGTTAGAATTGATGGATAAAGTGGGTTTGATTGTCTTCTTTAGAGCAAGTTGCCAAGTCTTTGATTAAGATTGAGCCAAAAGAATGGGCTGTCCTTCATGCACTAGAAAAATTGCTTTCATCTTATGAATTTATCCCTATTGATCAGATAGTTAGGGTAAGTGGTCTTACTAAAGAAGAGGTTGAATTTAGGCTTGATAGGCTTAATGGTATGAAGTTTATGGTGAGTAGTGGGAAAGGTTACTCATTAGTTTCAGCTGGACTTGATGCTATAGCTCTTAATGCATTCGTTAAAAGAAATTTGATAAGTGCTCTTGGGAAGCCCATAGGCATGGGTAAAGAATCTGATGTTATTGAAGCTATAAACGATCTTGGAGAAGAGTATGCAATAAAGTTCTATAGGATAGGAAGAATAAGCTTTAGAGCTATAAGAAAGAAACGCAGATACACTTCAACTCTCACTGGGCATCGTTGGCTAATAGTAAATATGGAGGCTGCAAAGAAGGAGTATAATGCTTTAAGAAAATTATATCCAATAGGCGTCTCAGTACCAGAGGCTATAGCGAGAGAGAGGCATGCTGTCCTAATGAGAAAGGTTGAGGGGCCCATGCTTTCTGATATTACAATCTTAGATTCTCCTGTAAAGGTATTACATGATATAATAGACAATGTTAAGTTAGCTTACACTTCAGGAGGAATAGTGAATAGCGATCTTAGTGAATACAATGTGCTTTATGATGGAGAAAAGGTGTGGATAATAGACTGGCCTCAATACCTTGATAAAAACCATCCTAACTCATCTATACTCTTAGATAGAGATCTGTTGAATATATTGAGGTTCTTTAAAAAGAGGTTCAAAGTTGAATGTAAACTAGAGTCAGTATCTTTTTATGTTAGAGGATGGAGTGATAAATTATTTTAAAGTATAAAGGATCAAAACAATCGAATAGAACCGCTTAAGATCAATGGTGTAAGATCAGTAATCTTTGATATCTGCTCTTCTGTTATTGATTCTATATCTGTTCTTATAGATGATAAAGACACATCTTTCTCTAATACTATGGCAACACTGGCTATTTGTGGCTGGTCTATAGGATTGCCTATGCAACTGAGCAAACGCACATAGACCTCTTTTATGCCTTTTACTTTATCATATATCTTATCTGCAGTCCTTTGGGCTAGGATGTTAAAGAGCTTACCAGTGTGATTAACTGGGTTCTTGCCAGCAGATGCTTCCATGGAAAATTGCCTCATAGGTGTGATCAAGCCATTTAACCTATTGCCCCTTCCTGTGTTGCCATCGTCTCCAGCTTCAGCCGATGTTCCTGTCACAGTAAGATAGAATATACCTTTCTCGTAATCATCTGCAGGATTGATCCTTACCTTTACGTTCATATCTGTAATCTTAGAGGAGAAATCTTCGACTCTCCTCTTGGCATTCTCTATGGCATTAATGTAGTGGCTCCTATCAGGTATTAAGTTGCTTATCATCGCTACAGCAATTGTAAGGTTGATTCCCTTACCTTTTCTTAAGCCCATGACCTTTATATCCTCTCCTAACTCTGGAATCTCCTTCTTTAGCTTCTCAGAATTCAGGAATCTTTCAGTTTCTAGAACAAGCCTCTCTGTAGGACTTAGCGGTGCGAAGCCCACACCTATAGATGTATCGTTAGATAGAGGCATACCATGAGATTTTTCGAATATATGGATAAGGTCTGCTGATCCTTGCTTTATTTTGTAATCAACTATAATGTGCTTCTCTGGGTCAAGAAACCTCATATTCGACTTGAAGAATTTCTTTATCGAGGATACAGTAAGTCTTCCCACAGGTATAGGCTCCATCTTACCATCCTTTACCACAAAGCTCGTAGCCCTTCCTGCTACGATTACATATATAGGCTCAATAACTTCTCCCCCGCCGAATACAGGGTTAGACCTACCACCTACTAGAAGGCCTTTATCGACGTTATGATGAAGGATAGTACAGTAATTCTGAAGATAGTATTCACATAAGGCTCTAGAGACAGATTCAGATGCTCCATCTATGAGGCTGTCAGGATGGCCTTGTCCTTTACGCTCTACAATCTCTACCTCAAGATCCTCTATTGCTATGTTCCTAAGTTGCTCAACATGAATGGAACTTTCTTTCATTGTATATCCCGCTTAAAGATCTTCTTCTATTCTGACGAAGAGCACGTTGTTGCCCCTTATAACAACTTTTCCATAGTTGGCTAAGAGAGTATTCTTATTGTATTCTTCTGCGTCCACTAGAATTACGTTCATGTAGGGATCGATGTTACACATCTTGCCCTTATATTCTATATCACTCTTCAATCGCACTACAACACGCTTATTGATAGCCCTTTGAAGTGCCGCTAAAGGTTTCTTCATAGCTTGAGACAATAGATGATTCCCCTTGCTCTAGTCTTTCCATTCTATGAGTTCTAAAATAAAAATCTATCGTGTCCTAGATACAAATTTAAACTCTTAACTCTTGTAGGGAAGGGTTAATCCATTTTCTAAAAATAAACAAAAGATAATGGATAGCATGAATATTCACATGAGTACACAAAATTATACACCTCCCATATTGAACCTTAGGTTCAATACGCTTAAGAGTATCCTTGAAGCCAATATATCAAAGTAACACTTTACTTTAAGTTTTAATCTATGAATTTAAAAGGCTAGAATATGCTCATGAACCAAGATGTTAATGAGGTAGAATGGATTCCTAAGGAGATAGCCCTTAAACTGAAAGGTTTAGGATTAAATACATTGTTAGATGTTATGGCACTTCCTATAAATGCCTTAGAAGAATTAGAGCTAAATAGGCAAGATGTAATGGGAATTATAGGAAAAGCAACTATGTTCTTAAGCAATGCTAGTAAAGGCTATGAGGCATTCCATAGGGCAATTAATCGTAAAAAGATAGATTTAGGATCAAAATCAATGAACAAGCTATTGAATGGTGGGGTAAGTACAGGGTTAGTAACAGACTTTTTTGGAGCCAGCAACACAGGAAAGACTCAGATATGCTTTCAACTTTGTGTTAATCTACAGCATTTAGATGAAGAGAGTGGGGTTGTCTTTGTGGATTCTTCAGGAACCTTTAGACCTGAGAGAATAATGGAGATTGCAAAAAGTATTAAACTAAAAGAAGATGTATTTAAGAGGATAATGGTTTTAAGGGCAAGAAGCGTGAGTGAGCAGATAGAGGTACCAAGAAGGCTAAAAAGAGATTCTCCATTCAATGTTAAACTGCTCATCATAGATACATTGACAGACAATTTCGTCTTCGAATATCAAGGCGGAGAGAGAATAATTGAGAGGCAAGCCAAATTGGCTAGGCATCTGCATGATTTGTGCTCATTAGCTATTAGGGACGATATGGCTGTTGTAGTTACCAACACTGTTAGAGTTAGAGTTGATGCTGAGCAAAGTTACTATGAGGTAGAGACAGGAGGAAATGTCACATCTCAAGGAGTTCATGTGAGAGTTCATCTATCTAGAGACCCATATGGTTTGAATGCTAAGTTGGTTCAGCCACCCATAGTTAAACCAACTGCCTACTTTACGATAGATTCAAGAGGGATAATAGATAATGGTCGACATGAAAAGAGATAAAATAAGAAGATGCTTTCGGCTCATCCTTGAAAAGAGATATTCTGATGCTAGAAACCTTCTTAAGCCATCAGATACTTATCAAGGCTTTGATATAAACCCAGGCATCAAGTTTGCCATTGAAGGCATAATAGATTTCTTAAACGATAAGTCTAAAGAGGAGTACCTTAAAGACGTTGATCATCTAAAGAAGTTGCGCCAATATTTTAAGAGCAGACTCTCATTTATACGTAGTGACGATTTTGACAGAGAATATTTTGAGACTTGGATAGATTTTATCAAATTTTTACTGAAGCAATTAAAATCAAAGGGTGATGTGAATAGTGTAATAGATAATCCATGTAAAGAGCCAAAGAGCTATGAAGCTACCTAAGCCAGTAGTAAATATCTTGTGAGATTCTTGTGGGGGCAGATTTAATCTTATGATATACTTAGCCATGAAGTAAGATATAATATACGCTATAAGGGCAAGCAAAAGTCCTCTATAAGCCCCATAATCAAAAAAGCCCGTTATGCCTGAGAGCAAGCCTGTAGCGATCCCTAAAGAGGCACGAGTCCAGAAAAGTTGGTCGAGTTGCTTCATGCTTATCACGCACTGAGAAAGTTTCTTTTATGAAATTTAAATGTATTGGAAAAACATATGCTTATCCGTTAAGTTGCTTTAAGACCGAATTTATACCACCACTCTTTATTTTGACATTTCTCCTTCAACTACGATACTCTCAATCAACCAACCTTCTAATAGACATCATTTCCTACTTGGTTAAATGTGGGTGAAAACATCTTTTATTCATAAATCGTAATAATGTTTTTATTGCAATATTGTCATATTTGACCGAAAAATACATGGAACCCTCTCTTGATGAGTGGCGATTGATAAGGATGGCTATATGATATGCCACATTTAGATGGTCTTGATGTGAGATGCATTAAAGATTTCTTGAAGTTCATCATTTTAGATCTTCTGAACGAAAATGCTCAACAGGGCTTCACCATAACCATGGAGATTCATAATAGGTATATGATCTTAATAAGCCCAAATACCATCTACAGGTTGCTTAATGACATGATGGACGATGAGTTGATAGAGAGTAAGAAAAAGAGCTACTATATCACAGAGAGGGGGAGAGAAGCTTTGAAAATTTTTACAGAAAAGTTGGGAGACTTGAATCTAACTTTCGAGAGTGAGAATCTTGTCGACAAATAATCTTCCAAAGGAGCTTATAGATTTCTTATCTCAAGGTAATAACGCTCTTCTAATCAAGGGCAACCCAGGCACTGGTAAGACTATCTTAAGCCTTGAGTTATTGAAGCACTTTCAAGAAGATAGAAACGGAATATATGTGAGCACAAGAGTAACATCAGAGAGGTTGTTTGCTCAGTTTCCTTGGTTAGAGGATGTAGTCAAGCCAGAGTATGTATTGGAAGCGCTTAAGAAGAGTTTCACAATCTCCGATGCAAAGATGAAAAAGTATCCAACATCATTCGAGCATATCTATGATCTTGCCATGAGCACAGAGAATCCTATGATAGTAGTAGACAGTTGGGAGGCTGTCACAGAAGACTTAGATCCTAATGAACAAATGGGCGCCATAAGACTACTGGAGACCTTGATCAGTAGCAAGAATGTGAACATCATTCTAGTGAGCGAGACGCCAGACCGCACTACTCTTGACTATCTTGTAGATGGGATAGTTATGTTGAGTATGAAGACAATAGATGGTAGAAGAGCAAGAGAAATCGAACTGATGAAGCTCAGAGGAGTTGAGATAGATCGCCCAAAATACTTCTTCACTCTGCTTGATGGAAGGTTCAGGTCTTTTACAGAAATAAAGCCTCGAATCACCGAAGTCAAGAAAACTGAACCATTGCCTGATACTGAGACAAACTTTTCCACAGGCATCGAAAATTTGGACAAAATCTTAGGAGGAGGGTACCCTAAAGGAGGAGTAGTTCAGTTAGAGCTAGATGAGAATATTCTACAAACAGACTACGCTCCCTTCATAGCATTAACGGCCATGAATTTCGTCGAAGAGGGTAGAGGAGTTCTTGTATTGCCCACTGTCGGATTTGATGTGGATACAATCTTAGAATATTCGAAGATGCTTGGGTTGAGCGAATCAAAGATACAACTCCTTAGAGTCTTTGAGAGAAAGATGGTAGGAGAAGATCAAGACAAACCATACATGGTGATGCTTGACCCACAGCAAAGTCTGATGGAGAATCTTATGACAATAGGAAGGGTTGGAAACGAGCTGAAGGAGAAGACGAGAAAGCCTCTACTTGGGATAGTCGGGAACGACACCATCGTCTCTTACTGGGGAGAAGAATCGTTTCGAGAGGCTGCTTCAGTCGCCGTTACGATCAGTAGAGCCATGG
>JACGUK010000060.1 GCA_024256265.1 archaeon | reverse complement strand
ATGCCTATATCGTGGCAGTCGCAAAAATGCTAGGAGGAACCTTAGTTACAACAGATCCTCGGCTTTTAGAGATTAAATTGGCGCAAACCAGATTACTTAAGATTCCTTAAATATTATGTCTGACATTTTCCAAAACAAACCCGCATTTTTAGAGAGATAATAACAAGTAGATAAGAACCATAGCAAGAAGCATTACGAGAGCTATTATCCAATTCCAAATAAAGTAGGTGCTTTACAAGTATTTTCTACCGGTAAATTAAGGTCGAAATCCCATCCCCCACACTTTTGGACAAACCATGACTTTTGACCTTGGGTTAACTCCATCGAGTTACAGTAATTATTTATTTTTGTATTTCTTTTAGATTATTAATGGAAAGCGTCGCCAAGAAACTGCAGAAAATCGGACTTACAGAGTATGAAGCCAAGGTGTATCTCAGTTTACTGAGAGATCATTTGAATAGTGCAACAAAGCTTTCTGAAAAGTCTGGTGTTCCAAGGACGAAGATTTATCAGGTTTTGGAGTCACTAGAGCATAAGGGTTGGATAAGAATCTATTCTGGAATACCGCTTTTGTTCAAGGCCGTTGACCCCCGTGACATCTTCGAAAAGTTCAAGAAAGATTATAGTGAGTTTCTGAAGTCGATTCAGGCGACGCTCGATAGGGAGGTGATGGAAATGAAGGAGAAATTTGTGATACTGAAATTCGATGTTGGGCTTAGGAGCTTGAAAGAAGAAATGAGGAAGGCTAAGACCATATGGATAAACAATGCAACAACAGATTTCCTAAAAAAGGTGAATGATACGTTTAGTAAAGACGCAGAGGTTAGGGTCCTTCTCTTTCCTGGCGAAAAGAAAATTGATGATAAAAAAGTGAAATTTAGAGAGGCTGGAGTGAAGATTGTTTGTATGGTCCATAACAAAGAGGTGCCATCGATGTCAATTACTCTCGATGAAAGCAGGACATTTACCGTGTTTGAAGATCCGATGAATCATCAGTATGTTGTAGACGAAATGTTGTACGATGAGTGTGCTAAATGCTTCTTGGAATGGAACAGTCTTGGATGGAACGTAGCAAAAGAGGTGTGAGGGAAGACAAAATGCCAATCGTAGAAGGGAGATATGAAGCCAAAATCTCAACAACTTTTAGCACGGTGGATGAGGGAATAGAAGAGATCAAGAGGAAGATTCAGAAATCGAGGAGAATGAGGATCAATAACATTCCAATGAAATTGCTGGACGAGCTGAAACCACTCTTAAGAGACAAGGACTTAAAGGTAATCTTGCCTTTTGGCGAGAAACCCACTGAGGAACTGAGAAGATTGGGTAAGATTGCGACAACAAAGGCAAGAATCTATGTCGATTTTAGGGGTACCGAAGCAAACACCGGTTCCATTGTTTTTTCAGATGTGGTTTTCAACGTCGTGTGGCTGGATGACAAAATATTTGATGTCTCATCTATGGAATACAGCAAATGTGTTAAATGCCTAATGGAAACTTTTGAAATGGGTTGGAGATATTCAAAGAAATGGTAGATTTACGGCGCACTAAAAAGCGATAAATGATCACCAAAGTGAGGATATGAGAAAAATGGTTAGGGGGTTCGTCCACAGACCGGGTTTTCATTGTATATCGTCATCGCTAAGGGATATGTTTGAGTTTCATGGTCACAAGTTTAGTGAGGACATGGTTTTCGGGCTAGATTGTAGCTTAGGCTTTGCTTATTGGCCTATGAAAAGTGCTGTACCTCCGATTTTTATCGGTGGGCGAGGGAGTAGAGGAATCGAGGATGTATGCAGGATACTTGGAATCAGATGGGAGAAGAAGACCACGAAAAGTGCGAAAAAGGCGTGGCAAACTGTTAGGGAGCTAATTGATAACGACATCCCTGTGATGCTTCAGGCTGACATGTTCTACCTTGACTACTGGAGAGGCGAGACTGGTCACTTTGGTCACGCAATCGTGCTCGCTGAATATGACGAAGAGAGGGGAGAAGCCTACGTTACAGACATCCGCAACAAAAAGATTGAAGCAAAGAGGAGAGAAGATGGACTTTTCGTTACCTCTTTTGAGAGCTTGGCTGAAGCAAGAAGCTCCACATTCAAACCGTTTCCGCCTAAGAACGCTTGGTTCACCTTTTCCTTTCCGAAGGAATCGGTGCCGTTGGAAGAAGCCATCAAAACTGCCATCAAGAGCAATGCAGAGAGTTTTCTAAACCCTCCGATCAAAAAACTGGGCATAAATGGAATAAGACATTTCGCGAAGCAGGTTATCAAATGGCCTGACATCATACATGGGACTGTCTACGATCCTATTCAATTTAAGGCCCAAATCCCAATGCTCAAACTGACTCTGTTTCTCGCCTACGCTTTTATCGAAGAAGCTGGCACTGGAGGGGGACTCTTCAGAAGAATGTACTCACGGTTCTTAAGAGAGGCTAGCAACGTGCTTCATGCAAAAATTCTGGAAGAAGCGAGTGATTCGATGATGAAATCAGCTGGCATCTGGACAGAGATAGCAAATATTCTCCTCGTGGCAAGTGAAGCACAGAAGGATAAGGTTAAAGACATTTTGGCTAAGGCCCAACCAAAAATAGTGGAATGTGCTAAAATAGAGGAGAAAGCCTTCAAACTACTTGCATCAGTGGCATAGATTACGCAAAGCCAGCCGCATATGACTATTACATGCGCAACTGAGTCTGACAACTTGAATCTGGAGAGAACTAATGGGAAACAACGATGGAGCGCAATCATAAAGCAAAGAAAAGTAGCTTTCGTTCATCCATAATCAAGACTCTTCAAGAAATCAAGTAAGACTTATAGATGGAAATAAATTTTAGATATTATAAAGCCTTCTTTTAATGATTGGAGGATTGGAATTATTTGTTGAAGATTAAATCTTACGATGTTGGGAGCATGCCCTTCATTGGAGAATTTGATAAATTCTCAAGAGGCGCTATGATCTTTGACTCGATGCTCTCCCTGCTTTATGGCATGGGTCATCCTTCATATGAGCCTGTAAAATATTTTGAGGAGAAAATTATCAAAGGATTCTTAGACAAGCTTGAGGCCGGGATAAATGTTCCAAACTATCCACAATTTAGAGATATGAACACCATGTTCTTAGATTCTATTGATGGAATAAAAAAGAGTGAAAACGGTTACCTAATCGTTGAAAGCTTATCAGTAAGGTCTGAGATGGCTAAAATACCCGAAGTTCAAGCAATTAAAAAAAACTCACGAGTGATTTATGAGAAATTAGACAATCCTTTCAAGATAAAGATATGCATTACTGGTCCATATACTCTATCGTCCCTTTTTTTAGATAGAAGAATTGGCATATTCAGAGAGCTAAGTGGGGCCCTTTCAAAATTCATCTCAGGTAACATCTATAAGGACAAATATTCAGAGGTAGAATTGATTTCTGTCGATGAGCCAGCTTTTGGTTTTTTAAGCGATCCTTTGATCGATTATGGTACTGAAGGAAGAGAGGAATTACTTAAGGCTTGGGAGAGTATTTTTCATGAGGCAACAACGAGAGGGACAAGTTCATGTCTTCACCTTCATAACACAGCAGATGAGTTGTTTTGGGAGATAAAATCATTGAATATAGTTGAATCACATGCTGAAGACCCTATCTATGAATCCAAAAGAGTAAAGCAACTTCTTGAGGAGAAAGATAAATTCCTGAAAGCGAGTATATGCATAACGGATTTTGATAGGCTTATCAGAGAGAGAATTTTGGTAGAATCGCATAAGGAAATCGATGAAGTGATTCTTATGCAAAGGGTTGAGAAGGCTTGGACTGGGATAAAGAAGGAAAGAATTGACCCTAAGGATTTTCTTGAATCTGTCAAAATTATGGGAAAAAGATTGAAAAAGATGGTAGATAATTATGGCATTGAGAGAGTTCCATACGCTGGTCCTGAGTGTGGAATGAAAAGCTTCCCAACCTACGAGTGTGCATTAGAGTATCTCAAGAGAGTATCTGATGCCATTAAAGGCTAAGTTGGTGCATGAAAACGTATTTAAATGAATAAAACATGACAGAAACCGTTGAGGAGAGTCTGGAATGGACGAAACGAAGGCGAGGGCGAGGTTAAAGGGACTAGTTTCTCCCGAAATACTGGAAGATGTAACTAGGTTAAGAATCATGAAGATGCTCTCACTTAAAGAGAGGTGTGCCTGTGAGATCATAAAGAGCCAGCCAAAGGCTCTTATACATCTGAACATGCTTGAGAAAGAAGAGATCGTAAAGAAAAGAGAGGATGGCTTCTTGACTTATTATAGCCTTGCCAAGCCAGAGATAGCAAACCTTCTAGCTGATCTTTAATTGCTCTACCTTAAATTAGGCAGATAAATGTCTTTAAGGATGGCTAAATTTCTAACTATAATAAAAACAAAAAATGGCGGGGTCCTTAACCCCACTTATTTGCTGAGATGTATTTCGATGGAACTGACGTTGTTCATGTTACCGGTCTCGTTGCTCTTGACCTGCTCTGTGTCTATGGTTATCTTCTTCACATTCATACCTGTCGCAAATCTTTTTATGGCTATCTGAGCTACGTCTACAGCCTTACTTATAGCTCTGCCCCTAGCTTTGATTATTACTGAGTCACTACCGTTTTGGAACAATGTTAGACATGCTAAGACATAGTTCATGACTGGCTTTTTTCCTATGAATACAGAGTTTGTCTCTGGCATACTGACACCTAACTTATAACAAGCAAAACTAACGATTTACTTTAAATACATTACGGTCCAACTTAAAGTGGTAACTGATCAACAGAGCCAATATTCATAAATAAAAGACAAAAGTAATTTTAAGATAATATGGCAACTCAAATGATATCAGCCCGACAGGGTATAATTACAGAAGAGGTTAGACAAGTAGCCCTTAAGGAAGGGTTATCTTTTGAAAGGCTAAGAGACCGCATAGCCCGTGGTACGGTTGTAATTACCTGTAACAATGGTAGAAGCTCTTACGAGCCCCTTGGTATAGGAGAAGGGCTTAGGACAAAGATCAACGCAAACGTAGGCACATCCCCTGATTTATGTAATTTAAGCCTTGAATTAGAGAAGGCAAAGGTAGCAATTAAATATGGAGCAGACACCGTCATGGACTTAAGTACAGAAGGAGATTTAGACCTTATCAGAAATACAATCCTTAAAGAAGTTCAAGTCCCCTTTGGTACAGTACCAGTATACCAAGCGTATATAGAAGCTGTCAAGAGAAATAAAAATCCAGTCAGCATGAGTATAGATGATCTCTTTAATGTCATTGAAAAGCACATGAAGGATGGTGTTGCCTTCATGACTGTGCATTGTGGCATAACCTTAGATATTGTAAATCATGTAATAGATCATCCGAGGCTAAATGGCATAGTGAGCAGAGGAGGAGCCTTTCTCGCTGCTTGGATGCTTCATAATGAAAAGGAGAACCCGCTCTACTCGAGTTATGACTATCTTCTCGAATTGGCAAAGAAGTATGATGTAGTCTTGAGCTTAGGAGATGCTTTAAGACCTGGAAGCCTTGCTGATGCTAGCGATTATGCTCAACTTCAAGAGCTAATGACCATAAGTAATCTTGTAAAAAGGGCTTGGGATAAAGGTGTTCAGGTTATAGTCGAAGGACCAGGACATCTACCATTGGATCAGATAGAGGCTAACGTAAAGATGGAGAAGCTATTGTGCAAAGGCGCACCCTTTTATCTACTTGGTCCTCTTGTGACAGATATAGCTGCAGGCTATGATCATATAGCCGGAGCCATAGGTGGGGCAATAGCAGCCATGGCTGGAGCAGACTACCTTTGCTACGTTACTCCAGCAGAGCATCTCGGCCTTCCTAACATAGAGGATGTTCGTCAAGGCGTAATAGCATCGAAGATAGCTGCCCATGCAGCTGATATAGTAAAGCTTGGCAAGAAGGCTATTGAGCATGATATAGAAATTTCAAAGGCTCGCTCTCTTCTCGATTGGAAGGCTCAGATAAATTTGAGCGTAGACCCTGATGGAGCAAAAGAGATACATTATAGAATGAGAAGTAAAAGTGGAGCTTGCACGATGTGTGGCAATTATTGCACCTACAAGATCATCGGTAATGCATCAAGAAAGGCAAAAGAGACTTTAACTAAGATTGAGTTATGAGCTCATTCTAAAAAAGATTATAAGAATG
>JACGUK010000059.1 GCA_024256265.1 archaeon | reverse complement strand
AAAAAATATGGCACTCCTTACTTTCTCATAGATGAGACTACACTTCGCTTGAAATTAAAAGAATTGAAGGATGGGTTTAAAGATTTCTCCAGTACAGTCAGAATCGCCTTTTCTATGAAGGCTAACTTTAACCCTGCAGTCATAAAGACCTTCATCTCCGAAAATACTCTCTTTGATGTCACATCGATAGGCGAATTATTCTTCTACTTAAAGTGTGGAGGAGCAACTGAAAATGTTATTTACACGAGTGTCACTGAGACCGAAGAGGAGTTTTGTGAAGTACTAGAGAAAGGCGTTAGGCTCATAGTGGTTGGCTCATTCAACGGTCTTTTAAATTTAATCGACGCTGCCTCAAAGAAAGAAATTATGCCAAAGGTGATGATTCGAATTAATCCTGAAGTAAGTGTGAAAGCCGAAGTGAGAGCGTCTTACAGATATGGCAAATTTGGAGTTCCTTTTAACGGTTCTACTTCAGACAGCGCTGTGAATTTGCTAAGAAAGATCTTTGATACTAAGAACTTAACCTTCGAGGGGTTTCACTTTCATTTGGGTTCTCAGATAGAGAACCCTATATGCTTTGTCAACGCTTTAGAGAAGTTAGAGGCTTTCATTCTAAAAATGCGCAAAGAGCGCCCTGACCTGCATGTGAAGATCGTAGACATTGGCGGTGGCACTCCTGTATCATACGGCAGCCCTGTACCTAGCCCAGCAGAAATCGGTAGTATTGTGACCAAAAAACTCAATGCGATGGCTCAAAATCTTGGGGATCAGTTCATGCTTATTGTTGAGAGTGGAAGGTTTCTGTCCGCTGAAGCTTGTGTTTTAGTTTCAAAAGTAGTAAACTCAAAAGTCTACGGAGGACATAAGTTCATCTTCATCGATGCTGGCTATCACTTACTTTTGGATGCTGCTCTGCTTCGCCAAGAGTATCCTCAGGAAGTCGTGCCTTGTACGGAGAATACAGATAACTTTAAGATCAATCTGGCAGGCAGATTATGTGATACTTATGACGTCTTTCCTTTATCTCCTGCATCTAAGCTCTCAGGGGCTGAACCAGGCAAGCTACTAATGTTTAGAAATGTTGGTGCATATTCTATAGTCTTCAACATGCCCTTTCATTGTCAGACAAAGCCTCCTATATTGTTGAGGAGAATGAATGGTGAATTCGTGCTAGTCAGAAAAAGTGAAACTATAGAGGAGCTTTTTGAAGAGGAAGGCGGCAACACTAACACTGAAGCTTGACTTAGCTCATCACATTAATTTTTTTATTATATCTATTTTAAGCAGATTATATTAGGAAGTTAAATATTTTTAGATTAAAGATAAACAAAGTCACTTTCTTGCTAAAGAGATTATTAAAGGTAGAACTTTCACACCCATTAAGGTCTTTAAGCTACCTTTCGATGCATCCTTCTCAGTGAATCTGCATGTACCATCTTTGACTATATTGCTTCCAGATATGAGCAATGGTACTGGGTCTTCACTATGGCTCTTTATCTGACAGGGTGTTGAGTGATCTGCAGATACAGCAATTATGACTTCATCTGGATTGACAAGCTTTAACAAATTTCCGAAAAACTTTGAGTCAATGTCTTCTATTACTTTCTTCTTCAGAATGGCATCTCCATCGTGTCCAGGCTCATCAGGTCCCTTTATGTGCACATAGATGCAATCATAATTCTCTAGCGATTCAGCAATCTTTTTCGCCTTGATTTCATAATCTTTAATTCCGCCAGCTTCAATCTCTACCATACCTGTTAGTCTAGCTATGCCTCTTTCTACAGGCATATCTAGTAGGCATGCAAATTTTAAGCCATACTTCTCATTAAGTCTCTTAAGCTTGGGTAAAGAATTGCCAGCATCTCTTAATAATACAGCATTGGCAGGCTTCTTGCCAGATCTCTCCCTAGACAAATTTACAGGACGATCCATTAAGATTTCTATCGATTTTTCAGTGAATTCGTTGACTAGATCGGCAGAGAGCTTTGTTTCAAATCTATCATCTAAGGCTTGAACTCTCTGTAACTTCAAAACTCCCTTCTCTGCCTTTGCAATTCCAACACCTTCTAACCTTAAGTATGCTGGATCTGAATTGGATATATTTGATGATAGTGCTATACCTTCTGCTCTGATCACTAAAGTTGCTCTATGGGCTACAGTTGATAAAAATTCAAAAGAAGTCTTTGGGTAAGATAGTTTTACTTGCTTATTGATAGATTCTGCAAGTACCTTTGCTTCTTCATTTGATAAGTCTCTCCCAGCCCTTCTATCTATGATCATATCTTTATCAATGGTGGCAAAATTAGCCCTTAGAGCAAGGTCTCCATCTTTAAAATGAATTCCTGAACCAATAACCTCTACGACTCCCCTTCCAGCGTAACCTTCTTTGAATTCATAGCCAAGCATATGGAAGACAGCTATGTCTGATTCAGGCGAGATATCTTTACCCACAGTGTAGACAAGACCACTGATACCTTTTCTTGCTAAAGAGTCTAGATATGGTGTATAAGCCGCTTCAAGGGGTGTAACATAATTTAACCTAGGGTCAGGTCTATCGCCTACGCCATCGAGAAGAACATAAATCATTTTACTCATAACTCATCATCATTCTTAGCCATAAGACGCTGTTGAGGTTTGCTGAATCTTTGACTTTCTTATTCTTTGAACTATAGTGGCTACCTTTCCTTCAAAATCTGTGTAGGCTGAATTAAATACGGCAAAGGCTTCAGCAGGAGAACTATAATGGCTATAATATGGTTGTGCTAATTCTATTTCTTCTTTAGTGGACATATAAAGCAAAAGATCGCTCTGTTGAAAGAACCTCCATATCTTTGTAATGCCCGCATCATTAATTTCTTTTATATAAGGCGCTAAATTCAAAATTCTATCGAAGCTTATCCTTTGCATGGAATTTTCTAACCATAGACTCATATCCTTATTATCTGCCCATGACATAGTCCTAACCTCTGGAACTATGATGGTTCTAATTGATTGAACATTTCTTATGATTTCTGTTGGCATGCTCCACCTTAGATCGTCTCTTTTAGCTATCTCTATAGGCAAATCCTTTAGAAATTCAAATATCCCTGTATCCTCATGATTATATTCGCCAAAGGTCTCTATCTCTAAAGCAATTGATATAACATCTCCAGGCGTAGCAGCAAGCCAATTACAAAACTTTTCAGCCGTCAAAGGGAATTTATCCCATGCCTTATTGGAGAATCTGAACCTTATATCATCAGACAGTCTATGATGCCTAAAGAGCAGCTTGAGTCCCTTATCCCCTGGTGAGGAATATACATAATTGGGAGATTTCCACTCAAGAACATAGTCTACTTCTTCTGTCAAAATACCTTCATAACCAATTCTCTCTACAGCTTTTGCCACTGAGTCGTTGTAAATAAGCTCGGTATTCTCGAAAACGTTTGGTTCCATTCCGAACAATTTCTTCATGAGTTCACGATGCTGTCTGACTTGTTCAATAAATTCTATCATATCGCCTGGGTAAACGCTAGCCAATGAATAGTAGTAATTCCCTCCAAGAATCTCAACGTGCTTTGTAGCAACCAGCTTCCTCAAAAGCTCTATCAATTCAGGATTGTACTTTATCGCCTGTTCAACAAAAAGCCCGCTTAAACAAAGAGATAGTTTAAACGGCTTTTCAGATTCTCCGGTAGAATCTATCATCTCCAGCAAAGCGTTAAGAGTTGGGTTGTAGCATTTCTTCAAGAACTTAGTAAAAACTTCGTAGTTTAACTTATCGTCAAAGTACCTATCCATTAGAGATGCTCCTTCTGCCATCCTTTTTGCCCTCTCATAAGGAAAGGTTCTGTTAAGTCTTATAGGTTGATGAATAATTAAAGAAAGGCAGATATGCTTACTGTCCACATGGGCATCTCTTACTTGCTTCTCCGGACTGATCATTTTTTCATCCGATAGTGGATGTTTCCACGCCTTTATAAGCATAAAATCTCAAACTTTTTACAATCTTCATCAATACACTCCCAAACATCCATTTTTACTTTCTACAGTCTGAATGATTTTTTTCCATAAAGACTATTAATCTTTATACATAAAATAACTAGGATAAGGTTTGGGCGAGCTTAGAAAAGATTACTTTACAGATAGACTTGCAATAATCAAGAAAGATGTGACTAAACGCCCTATAGATCTTAGGATTGAAGAAGAGATCAGTAAAGAATGCCCTTACTGTCCAGGTCATGAGACTATGACTCTACCGGCAGAACTTGTACTTGTTCAGAGAGAAGGAACCCTTATTAAGCTCACTGATACAGAAGGAGAGATCGTTAAAGATTGGTGTGTAAGGGTTTTTCCTGATAAATTCCCTGTGGTAGCTCCTGATGTTGCTATTGCTTACGGTGACGAGCCTCTTTATCTTGAACCTGCTTATGGTTACCATTACATTGTTGTAGCTACACCAAAACACGATGAATTTTTTTCAAAGATGAGCTTAGACCAGTGGGTAAACGTACTCTCAGTAGTCCAAGATAGAGTTAGATGGCTATACAGTCAAAAAAACGTGTCTTACGTCTCTATCTTTGCAAATCATGGAAAAGAAGCAGGTGCTTTAATCGAACATCCACATCTTCAGATAATTACCTTGCCTCGCTTGCCCCCTGTTATAGAGCAAGAAGCATCCAAGGTGCAAAAATCTATGCGTGAATTGGGGATTTGCCCCATGTGTAATGTATTGCGCGTTGAATCAGGTGGCCCGAGACAGATTCTCACCACGGATCATTTTATTGCCTTCTGCCCTTGGGCTCCATCACACGCTTTTGAGTATTGGATCTTCCCAAAGAAACATCAAACTAGCATCCTTAGAATTACTCAAAAAGAGATCAAAGATTTGGCATTGATCCTTAGATCAACCCTAGGTGGCTTATTCAACGCTCTAAATGAACCGTCATTCAGCATGATATTTCATATATCTTCTGAGAAAAAGACTACAAGGCAACTTCATTGGCACATAGAGGTCTATCCTCAAATCAAGAGATGGAACGGTTTTGAGAGAGGCACTAATACATACATAAGTCAGTTTTCACCAGAGCGAGCGGCTGAATTGCTTGGTAGCGCTTCTAGAAAAGAGGTCGCCAAGCTCGTTGGCATTTTTTGATGACAGATTTGATCTTTCAAAATAAGGTGAGTCCAAAATTATGGCTAGAAAAAATCTGAAAGCTGTAATTCTAGCTGGTGGTCTTGGAACGAGGCTTCGTCCATACACCCTCTTCATGCCCAAGCCTATGTTGCCATTAGGCGATAAGCCCGTTCTTGAGCACTTGATATCTTGGCTTTGTAAAAATGGCATAACAGAGATAGTTATCTGTGTGGGCTATCTGAGAAGGATAATAGAAGATTATTTCAAAGACGGGAAAGAATTGGGCGTTAAGATTACCTATGCAAGGACAAATACTCCTATGGGAACAGCAGGTCAGCTGAAGAGTGCAGAGAAATTCATAGATGGAACTTTTCTATGTGTCTATGGAGATTCGATTTATGATTTTGATGTTAAAGATATGATAGACTTTCATAATGAGAAGAAGGCACTGGCTACTATAGCGTTAGTTCCATATAAAACTACTCTAAAGTATGGTTTCATAGATATTGATGAAAATGGACTGGTTAAGAGATGGAGAGAGAAGCCCAGCATAGAGGGTCTCATTAACATTGGTTGTTATGTCATGGAGCCAAAGTTTCTAAACTATATACCAAAGGATACTAGGTTTGGAATGAATTTTGCCTTTGATAAGGCTATAGAGGAAAAAGAGAGAATATATGGTTATAACGCTAAAGGTAGCTTTATAGATATAGGGGATAAGAGAGGCTATATTGAAGTTTATAAGAAGTATCTGGATAAATTAGGAGATATACTTTGATTCAAAATTTGGCTTACCTTAGCTATGCTCTCCTTTTATCTCAATAAAACATCATGCCAAGCTCAAATCCAAGTTCGACATTTGTATACTTGGCTTCTGTGCCTGCTTTTTCCTCTAATCTTATGAGTCTATTTGATGAGGCTGCTTCAGCTATAACTGAGACCACTTTAGGATAATCCTTGTATGTGATTTGAGCCTTAGCGATGGCATTGCTTAAAGGAAGGTTTTCTGCTAAACTTCTTACGTGCTCAACTACCTTCACTATGCGCATAAAGCTCTCATACCCATCCAACTCTTTAACCTCCTCAACCTGTACCTGAAGGACTCTTA
>JACGUK010000058.1 GCA_024256265.1 archaeon | reverse complement strand
CCACACATGGCAAAGAGAATAATAGAAGAAATAAAGCTCCATCTTCATTCTAAGAATTATAATGTTTTAAAAACGCCTTTTGGTTGGAGAGACAAGTTCGAATTATGTGTCAAGAGCCATCCTGTGTCTAAAGTATCACGTAGAGTTATGCCTGAATAATTAAAAGCTCAGCCGCCTTCTTGCGCAAAATAGATAATTTTTTACAGTATTTGCAGTCTATGTTCTTCCTTTCATAATATGGGCAAGAAAGAAGGTTTTCCATCTTTTGTAGCAATATTTTAGCGTCCTCTGCTTTCCTATCAAAGCTCTGTGCTTCATCGATCTTCTTAAACATTTGAGTTACTAATCGTTCTTCAGAATCGAAGATCGAACATGATATTTTATGCCTTTTCTTTTCGATAAGAGGCATGATTGTATTAATAATTTTTAACAATCAACAAATACTTTATTCAATCCTTTGATCGAAATAGATTCCATGCCAGATTCTTTTTAAATAATAAATATAGAAGGGTATATACTCGTATATCGATCGAAAAACTTAATAATGCTTATATATTAAATATAGATATATGTATATAGCAAATATTATGGATCCATCATACAGTGAATGGAGAGTAATAAAGAAGGCCAGGGGAAAGTACGTGAAAGGCTTGCTGGATCTTTTAATCTTGACAATCTTAAAAGAAAGAGAGATGAGTGGCTATGATCTTATCGGTTACGTTTATAGAACCTTTGAAGTTTTACTCAGCCCTGGCACTTTATACCCTATGTTGGACAATCTTGAGGATATGGGGTTGATAGAAGGGATAGATCAAGGCAGAAAGAAGCTTTACAAGCTAACAAATAAAGGAGAAGTTTTATGCCGATCTCTTTCTTTAGAATACATGAAGATCACATCAAGAGCCGCATTCCTACAAACTCATGAGCAACCTAAAATTTATTGAAGAATAGAACTAACCTTTCCTTACAGGTTGCCAAGTAAGCCCTAGAATGCTTCCTATGAACATGAGTAGTGATCCTATTATAAAGCCCCACATAACTGGAAAGGCTAAAATGGATGCTATAAGTACTAGAGTAGAGCCTGTCCTAACTCTACTCAAATTAGAGCTATTCATCAAAAGAGCCCCATACAAACCAATAGCTATTATCGGTATAGCGAGAATTAGCCAGAAGATACCCCAATATCCAAACATAGGACCGAACATAATACCAGGCATCATCCAAGGACCCATGTGCCCATTACTAATATTATAATAGTAAGGAAAAGCGAACATTGCAAAAACTAAGAAGAGCCCAGCTATGAATTGAAAGGCAACGCCTACTATCGATAAAGTGAAAGCTGCTGTTGGTCTTTCTTCTTCTGTTGCCATATTCTCATTCAATTAATTAAAAGAAATTTTATTCTTATAAGCTTTCGTCAGTTTTATTAAATCCCGATTTCAAAGATATTTGTAAAGTCATGCGAATTCATATTGAGAAGAAGGGTATTAGAGCTTTAGGGATAGCTGAGAGCTTTAAAAAGATTCAGAGTAAAAGATCGGTATTGGCAGGCATAGTGATGAGAAGCGATATGATCATAGATGGCTTCATCTTTGGGAGTGCAGAGATAGGAGGTGATGATGCAACAGACGAGATTGTGAGCATGTTTCAAAGACTAAATAGGAATGACATTAATGTAATCATGATAGGAGGCAGTGTAATAAGCATGTATAACATCATCGATATAGACTCTTTAGGAGCTAGGACAAACACGCCAGTAATAAGTGTAACATTTGAGGAGTCTGAAGGGCTTGAGCCTCATATAAAGCATCATTTCCCAGAATCTTGGGAGAAGAAATTATCAGCTTATAATAAGCTTGGTGCAAGAGAGGCTGTAAAACTTCATACGGATCATATAGTTTACGTTAGACCTTACGGAATTTCTTTAGAGATTTCTAAAAGAATACTCGATAAGTTCACTATTCAAGGTGCCGTACCAGAACCCATAAGGTTAGCAAGGCTATTGGCTAGAGCAAAAATTACTTTAGATACCAACAAAATTTAATCTATTAATCGCTTTAACAAATTCATGGTTTCACCTAAAGAGTTGACGATATAATCAGGCGATGATTTCCTTAATTTTTCAATATAGTGGGGCCATCTGTTTATTGCTATAGAGTATACATTTGCATCCTTAGCAGCGAGCACATCATTAATGCTATCTCCTACATATATGGCATTTTCAATAGGCACATTAATCATTCTTAAAGCCAACCTTATTCCATCACCGTAAGGCTTAAGCCTATCAACTTCATCTCTTGTTACTATAACATCAAAACCATGCTCTAACTCATGCTTTATCAAAGCAAGCTGAACAGCTTTTCTCCCACTATTGGTAACCAAACCTTTTTTGATTCCTTTTTCTGATAAGAGCCTTAGAATAGATTTCGTTTCCTTTAACAATTCAGAGGCATTGACAGCCTCCATCTCGAATTCATCTATAATAGACCAAATCTTATCTTTGATCTCGGATAATTTTATATTCATTGATTTTTCCATTATTTGCTTCTCAACCTTTTCCAAGATAGTCTGAGCAGTATCTTGTAAGGAGAAATTTAATGTGTCAAAATCCAATTCTTTTAGAGCTTTGATGATGGCAACGCGGGATTCTGCGTATTTAAAATCAAGATCAACTATAGTGCCATCAAAATCAAAAAGAACTGACTTTAACTTCATATCTCTCATCTTAATCAATTAAATGGTTATTAGGTCTTTGGATGAATTCTGATGATCTTATTTGGTGTGATTATTATATCAACTCTCTTATCATGCTCCTCTCTTGGCACGAAATCTACTATTTGTATATCATGAACCGTAGTTATTATGATAATGCTTTTCTTTGCTATATATTCAGCCAAGGATATCTCTCTATCTCCAAAACCTTTCCCTTTACCTAGCCTATATCCATCTAGATCTACAGCTACGGAGCCCTCGGCGATCAAATCTAAAGTTGGAGGAGCATTAGTCAATTCTCCATACTTGAAGGCTCCCCTTATAGTGCTAGCTTCTTTCTCTTTACCCTTAACTCTCTCAGGTCTAATGATCAAATAGCCAGATCTTAAACCAGGAGTAGGCATGACCAATAATTTACCATCTAATAGGGCTAGTCTTCTAACAGGCGCTTGAGGAGAGTCTGGACCTATCATTATAGAAGAAGCATCTTTATACTCATCAATCCTTCGAAGTTTTATTGCGGCAACTTCGGCGCCCTTAAAGTTTGGTATACGCCCAAAGCATGGTAAAGGAAAGGTTGCTATGCCTTTCCTCTCCATCTCTAACCATATCCTCTCACGAATTTCTTGCTTCTTTATGGAGATCTCATTAGTTTTCATTTAAATACTCTCCTTACCATAACTATATTTTTCAAAATTTTAGCTTAAGTTAAAGTGATACTCTCTTTCTTACCACTAAGCCTTTAACTCTGTAGGCTTCGTTGTTTCGACAGATATTATTTTGAGCTTTCCCTCCCTTGCAAGTTTAGTTATGAAGAAGATTGCGCCTTTCTCAGAGAGATTGAGCTTTTGTGCAACTTCTATTGGGTTTGTGATCTTAGATTCTTTGATGAGCTTAAGGATTTCCTCATCCATCTTCTTAACCCAGTCTCCATACAGCCCCCAAGGGCACATTCCCTCAGGTATAGGAAGATCTTCTGGAAAATCTTCGAAGCCAAATTTTGCCATCTTCTGGCATAGTTCCCAAGGCTTAAAGTCTAGAGCGCGTGGTAGCATGCTCATTCTCTCTCCCTCAGCTTCAGACTTTCCACTCATCATCTTTCTCATCATATCCATCATCGACGGCATCTTTCCCTCGCCTCCGAACATCTGCTGCATCATATTCATCATCATCTCTCCCATATACTCGCTCTTTTCCTCCTCTGTCATGCCCGAGAACATCTCCTTCATGAACATGTTCATCAGTCACTCATCATTTGACGCTTCTCTTCCTTGGACATGCCTTTAAGGAACTCCTGCATCATAGAGCTCATAATCCTCTGCTTCTCTTCCTTAGACATTCTATTCATCCAATATTTCATCATACGCTCCATAATACCCATAACTAGTTCTTCCTTAATTATCGAGTAAATTGAAGAATGTTCCATATAATTCTTACTGCGCTTTGTGTGATTTTGAATCTTATAAGAGAGAATTTAACCCAAATTCGATGAAGAAGATGCTGAAGAATATCAGCGTAGCTCCACAAAATATGAGAAGAGCTCTATAAACTCTCTCACTCATGAACCTCTTGCCACGAGCCATGGCAAAAGCAACCGAGCCATACCAGCTTACATCAGACAAAATATGACCAAAGTAGAATGCTATAACACCGATGATGCCAAATTCAAGTGATTGAAGCAGAAGAATCGCGCCAACGGATACCCACCATACGAGCCAGAAGGGATTGAATAAGCTTGTGTAGATTCCTAATGCCATAGAGCCCATACTACGATTATTTGATTTAGTATCAAAGCTTAAAGAAATCTTTCTCCTTAAAGTGTCCTTTAATATACTGTATGCCATCCAAGATAAGAATATTCCTCCAAAAATACCTATAAGAGCAACGATAGGCTTTAAAGATAAGACTTCAGCCAAGCCAAGGGTAAGAAGGATTACCAAGATAAGTTCAAGCAAAGCATGGCCTATAGGGACATAAAAGCCGGACTTGAAACCTTTCTTCGTAGCTTCATTTATGGTAACTATTAGTACTGGTCCTGGCATCAATGCTCCAGAGTAGCCTATGATGAGAGAAGAAAAGAACAAGACCGAGAGTTCTAAGAGCATATGTCAATTATAAAATCGGAGCGCCTTAAACCTTTAGGTAATTTTCCAAGTTATACCAATTAAAGAGTGATAAGAATAGTAAAGCAAACGATGGATATAGCCTCTAATCCTTCAAATCAATTTCTTATCGTTCATTTATGCCCAATACCCAACTCCTAAGCATTTTGCAAGTCTTACTACATTCTTTTCGTCTTCTTCATTCAATCTATTGGTCTGAAACTTCTCGCTAAAGTAAATGTAATCTGCAATGCTGCGCTTATCACCTATCTTCGCAAAGATCAACTTTGGATGTTCAAGGTCTTTGCTATAAGCTGCGTTTGTCAAGATTATGGCTTGGTCTATTCTTCCATGCTCTACTATATCCAAAGTATCTTCTATCTCTTGCTTTGTCAAGCAATCCTTTTCCGTCATCTTAACATTTACAACGATCTTCTTGCCATCTTTCTCTTCTAGATATACATCTGCTAAGCGAAAGCTCCTCGAACCCCCTGGTGTATCTATCCTTCTTGATGCTCCATGGGCATAGAATATGGCATCTCTCATGAACAAGTATCGCCCTAGGTCTCTTATAGCTCTGGTCATATTATCGGAAATCTCTTCATAGGTCTTTGTGCTCGTCTTTATTATTCTAAGATAATCAGGAATTGGTATGTGCATCATGCTACCCCTTAGCTCTGAGGTAGGTCGAATTCGAATTATAGCCCCTATTAGATGGTCTTCGCTTATCCTCTCACTCCCTTTTGCTAGCTCTAATGCTTCTCTCATCAAAGCAAGAAGTTCTCGAAGCTCATTCATGCTAAATTCACTATGAGTATACTTTATGAGGTTCTTTAGTGCCTCACCATCTTCTTCGCTGATGATAGCGTTATGAAACTTCAAGTACTCTTTTATGATATCCCAGATTTCTTCAGGATCGTCAGGCTGTGATAAAAAGTATGTAAAAGGTGCTTTTTTAAGGCGATCGGCAAGGGAAGGGTCTGCATTAACCATCTCCATCTCTACCCCTGACCTTAAAATGGTCACCAAAACAACCCCTGAAGGCTTCTCGTTTATTATAGCCTTCAACGCATCCATCAAAGGCTTACTAGTAGATATCTCGTCTATCTCTATGAGTAAAACCCTGCCTAAGTTGCATGAAACTCTAGTGAAACCTTTTAGTTTTTTCAAAGCCTCGTTGAAATCTTTTGCCTCTAAGAACCAGCCAGAATTTTCAGATATAATGTTAAGAACCGATTCAAATGTATCATCATATTCTGGAAAGGCTTCTTTTAGAACATCAATATTTATGCTCCTTTTCTTTTCTATGATCTCTTTGGCTATATTAATAGGTCTTCTTCCAATTATCCTATCAATTATACCAATTCTTAGCACTTTTTTTGCGCTCTTGTCTCCCTTTTCAGCTCTTTCTCCTAGATTTAGAATGAGCTTATTGCGCAATTCATGGAAGAAAACATCGTCCAATTCTTTCACCATTGCTAAGTAAATGCTCTGAAGATCTTTTGGCTCTATTCTTGTTAAATCTATGTAGACGCATTCAAATTCATCTTTTAAAGTCTTCATGTGAAGGGCAAGATGAGTCTTCCCTGTTCCTAAGGGTCC
>JACGUK010000141.1 GCA_024256265.1 archaeon | reverse complement strand
TTCTCAAGCTTAGGTCTTAACTTTTCATTCGCTAAAGTCGTAAGGTAAAGAGTGACTATATCAGCATTGGATATGTTCACATTGAAGAAGTCTTCGTTGATCATCTTTATCCTACTTTCCAAGTTCAACCACTTTATTTCATCTATGGCCTTCTTGAAAAGGTCTTGACGAATCTCTATTCCTACGCAGTGCAGGTGGAATTCTTTTGCTGCTGTGATTAGTATCCTACCATTCCCTGAACCTAAGTCGTAAAGAATTTCGTCAGGCTTCGGCTCAACTAATTGTAGCATCTTTCTTACCACATCGATGGGAGATTCAACGAAGGGTGCCACGTTCATAGATAAAAGGTTCACATATCATCTATAAGAAGATTAATTTCAAGGCAAAAAAGCTTCGAAAATGGGTTCTTTGGCAGGATAAAGTTCTATCAAAAATCAGGAGCAAGGCTATAGGATAGTAGTAGCGAAGTCATACATTTAGTGTTACCTGAGTGCTTAAACAAATATCGACCTAATCAAATCACCAACAAAATGTGCTATAACTATAACAGCTAGCGCAATAGTCAAATGTTCCATGATTACCTCCCAAGATTTTACTTTTTGCTCTTTTGCAAGGTAGAAACTAAAGATTCCCAAAAGAGATAATCCCCAAATAATACCTGCGACAATAGCTGTTGTGAGTGAAAGAAACAGGACAGGAATAACAAATGTTATTGCAAAAACAAATTTAGATAAAAAAGTAGAGACTGTTGATTCCCATATCTCCTTCTTAGTGTGCTTACACTCTGATTCTTCAGAAATATGAACTGCAAGTTCTGAGTGGGTGCCAGAATGTAAACCTACCATTAGTCCAAGTGTTGTGATTATCCCAGAGGTTAAACCGAAACTAAATCCCGTTTTAAATGAGTGCCTCATAATAGTTTAATACGCCCAGTCCAATCTTGATAAAAAAGAGTATATATTTCTATAGTTTTTGTCTAATTTCACAAAACTCCTCTTATTTTTTACCAATTGAATAACAATACACTAGCTATAACCTAAGCATTTTAACAGAACTTCATTTGAGAAGTATTAAATACTTCAGCATAGATGAAATCAAGCAAGAAAAATTGCAACATCCTCTCTATGTATTCGAGGGACAAAGCTTAGACGAGAAATATAAGCTCCATATAGATGTAAGGCAAAGGCGCTATATCGAGCAGAAATATTTTGAGCTATTCTTGGATGAAGATGAGCATAGATTTCATCCACCAGTATTCACAGGCATCTATAGCTCTGGTCGCAAATCTTTGGGGATTAGAGGATGGATAGATGGAGATTACTACGAGAAGGTTTCTTCTGATAAAGCAACTCTAAACCTTTCAGAATTTGGTTTAGATGTTAAGCTCTTTAAAGCAATAGGTAGTTTGATCCCTTCTGGCGGTAGCTTGATGGTATCCTATGGAATGTTCTGGGGAGAGAGCAAGGTGCATAAAAATACATCTTTAGCCTTGAATTTAGGGATTCCACCAATAGTAACATCAATAGGATATTTGCTATTTCATGCTGGTTGCTGGGCGGGCTTCAAGGACTGGTATATTGCTGAGGGAGG
>JACGUK010000057.1 GCA_024256265.1 archaeon | reverse complement strand
CATAAAAATTCTTTTTTAAAAAATATTCTATAGAATTAATGGTGGAATGGATGGATATTCTGGAACCTACAAGGGAGAGAGGCACTACTCTTGTTGATTTAATCGACAGAATTCTGGATAAAGGGCTTGTAATCAACGCAGATATCACAGTTTCGGTTGCTGGTGTAGAGTTGCTGGGCATCAAAATAAGGGCTACTCTTGCATCTTTCGAGACTGCAGCAAAGTATGGCTTAGATTTCCCTTCAGGAACCACTTATGAAACTGCGGCATGGAAGGAGGCACAAATAGACAAAGAGACTTGTCCTCAATGTAATAAGAAGGTGGAGAGAAAAGAGCTTCTTCATATAGGATGCCCGTGGTGTGGATGGAGAAGCGCTTTAGCAAAGGGTGAATTACAGAAGCCTATAACAGTGCAAACCAATGTGCGCCGTAAATCAAGAAAGATGGAAGTTGAGAGGTATGCATAAGCACAAGAGGTGAGAAAATGGAAATTAAAAAGGTTAGCGAAGCTGCAAAGATGTTTTTCAAAGACATTGCGGGCAAGCCTGCTACTGTGATTGGTGTAGAGAAGGTTGAGGAAGGCTGGAAGGTTTCACTCGAAGTAATCGACGATTCTGGAGCAGGTTTCGACCCTATCCTTGGCTTATACGATATTACTTTAAACGAAAAGATGGAGGTAATAAGTTACGATCGGAGGAGCTTGAGGAGAAGAAGCGATCTAGAATGGCGTGCTCCTGCTATAAGGTGAGTAAATGTCCAAGAGAAGACATATCGATGATATAGAGTTCAGCTCTATATTCAGAGGATTAGAGAGGGCTCTACGTTTACTTGATGGAGTGCTTAAAAATGGCGAAGTTAAGAAAGCAGGAGAAGTTAAAGATTTATTGGGAATTAAAGGTAGTCACATGGTATACAGTTACTCTTTAAGAACATTGAGAGATGATAAAATTGAGAGACCAACTTCCAAAAGATCTTTAATCCAAGAATTTCCAGAAGAATCAGGGAAAGAGCCCCTTATAGATATCTTTGATAGTAAAGACCATTTGACTTTAATCATTGATTTGTCCAGATTTAAGGAGGAGGATATTAAGTTAAAGCCTATTGGCAGTAAACTCATAATATCTATCAACAATTTAACTTATAAGGAAATATCTTTACCAACCACCATTAAGGCTGATAAGATTAACACAAGTTATAGAAACGGCATTTTAGAGGTTAGATTGGAAAAATGTAAAGATAAGGGGCATTAACTTGGCATTATCGTTAATTCTCACAAAACTTATTTGGGATTTGACAACAACTCTTCTGGATTCGATCTCTCAATACACGGACCGAGAATATCTTAATATTCTTCGGGATAAACTAAGTGAAGTTCGATTGCTATACGAGACAGGGAGAATAAGCAGAGAGGAATACAAGAAATTAGAGATCGAATTAATAGAGCAGATAAAGAAGGTATCTTATGCTACATATGCCAAGAATAGGCAAGGGCAAATCATAGACGTAAGATTGTAGCCTTATTGAGATTAAAGGGTATGTAAGAGATGATTGTTTGAATGGAAAGCATTCTGCAACCAATAAGAGAAAAACACGCAACGCTTGTTGACTTGTTAGATAGAGTCTTAGATAAAGGATTAGTCATCAATGCAGATATCATCATGTCTGTTGCTGGCATTCCATTACTTGGCGTTAATCTGAGAGCTGCACTTGCAGGCATGGAGACTATGCTAAAGTATGGTGTACTAAAGGATTGGGATGAACGTATACGCTCCTATGCACGAAAAGAAGTTAAGAAAAAAGATGCCGAAGAAGAGTTCATAGATGCAATACCAAAAAATAAGATGAGAAAGCAAGCAATGTTAACTTGCAAGTCGATAAAATGAGGGGTTATTCATGGTGCTAGATGTAGATGAAGACAACCTTAAGCATGGTGTACTTGGGCTTGTTGTAGCTCTTGTTGAGATAATAAGGGATGCACTCAGACTTCAAGCCTTTAAGAGAATGGAAAGTGGAGATTTAACAGAGGAGGAGTGCGGAAGGCTAGGGCAAGCGCTTATGGATATAGATGTAGCGATTGAGGAGATAAAGAAAGAGCAGGGAATAGTGGAGTCAGTTCAAAAAATTAGAGATGGCTTAGATAGCATAGTAGATGATGTATTAGATAAATTTCTGAATTCGGAAAGATGGGCAGATGAAGCTAAAAAACAGAGAATTTAAGATGAATCCTCATCTAACGGAGGAAGAAAGGATCATTAAACGTGCACCAGCATGCATCTCCATAGGCTTATACTCTAACTCATGGAGGCCGGTCAATCTAATCCTTACAAGTAAGAGGCTACTTTTCTGTCAGCCCTCATTTAAAGTAATAGTTGAAGTTGCTCTAGATAGAGTGAAAGATATTTGGATTGTGAAGAGGAAGTTCATACTTGGATTAAAGAGAAAAATGATTTGCATAGTCATGGAAAAGGGGTATCAATACTTTGCTGTTAATAATCCTGAGAGATGGAGAGACGATATTATGTTAGCAAGAAACTTTCGATAAGATTTTCTTATTTAATGTCCCATTGAGTATAAGCATGCCTGCCAAAAAAACTGAGAGAGTTAGAACAGTGGAAGAGGTCAAGAAGGGAAGATACGTTTACTGTATTGTAGAATGTGAAGATAAAATAAGCTTCGGCAAAACAGGTATCGATGATAATGAGGTATATACAATACCATATAAGAACATCAGCGCAGTTGTGCATGATTGTCCTCTTGAGCCATACAAAGGGGATGAGGAAAAAGTGAAAAGTTACGTTTTAAAACATCAAGAGGTTATTGATGTTATCTTTGAGAAATTCGGCACAGTGCTTCCAATGAGTTTTGATGTAATAGTTAAAGGTGAAGAAAACGTTAAAAAATGGTTGAAAAAAGAATATGAAAAATTCAAAGACAAGTTAAGTAAATTTAAGGGAAAAGTCGAATTTGGGGTTCAAATATTTTTGGATATGAAGATTATGGCTGAAAAGATCACAAATACAAGTGATGAGATTAAGAAGCTAAGAGAGGAGATGGAAAGAAAGCCAGAAGGCATGGCTTATTTCTATAAGATGAAGATAGAAAATGCATTAAAAAGAGAAATGGAGATGAAAGCAGACGTGCTTTTTAGAGAATTCTATGATAAAATTAGGAAGTTTACTGAAGATATTCGTGTAGAAAAGCTGAAGAAAGATAAGGATAAACAAATGCTGATGAATTTATCCTTGTTAGTAGATAAAGGAAAAATTGAAGAGATTGGGAGAGAGTTAGCGAAAATTAAGGAAATGAAGGGTTTTGATGCGCGTTTTACTGGACCTTGGCCACCTTATAGCTTTGTTTAAAAATTTCTAAAGTATCGAATATCGAATATAGTATTAAATACAGATATTGTACTAAAGAGTTAGTTATGCAAGTATCGCTACCCTTCTTGGATGAGAAAGAGAGCAAGATTGTGAATATAATGAAAGATGCAGAGGGAGATATGTTTAGGATCGATCTGAGGAAGAAGGTTGGCGGGAGTAACACCACCTTCATAAAGAAAATAGCCAGCTTAAAGAAGAAGGGTATAATCGAGGAGTATAAAAGATCGAATGGAAGGTTAAGGACAGCATACAAATTCACAGATCATGCCAGACGCTTATTCGATTTAGACAAGATACTTAGCATGGAAAAATGGTTTTCAGCCCATCAAAAGATAGAGCTATTTCCTGAGCTTGAGAGTGTTGCCCAGATGATGGTCAAAGATGATTTAAGCATATACAAAATGCTAGGCATCGAGCCTCTGCACATATCTTTAGAAACATCGCTGGCTACTGATATGCACCCAACTATGAAGGAGGAAGATGTCAGGGAGACGTTGTCCATGATAAGCGCTTTTCTTCAGAATATTGTGACAGGTAGGCTGAACCCGAGGTTAGATAGAAAAGTCGAGGGCTACATAATCTTTCATTATCAATTGGAGAAGCCTAAAGAGGAGATTCAGCAATTGCTACCACAATGCTTGATGGACTATGTTAAGGCTAAAGATGCTCTTGAACAGCATAACGCTGTCAGCAGATTGGTAGAGTTAGCAATTCATCATCCAGATTTATTGCCTATGCTAACCATGGCAGCCTCAACAATAGCTCGATCTTTAAGGCTTGAAAATGAGCTTCAGATTCTACTTGAGAACTACAAATCCTATAAGGAGGGAGAGAAGCCCATGCACTGGACTTGCATACGACTTGCAATATCAGCCTTAGAGATCTTCAAAAAGCTGTATGACTCTTATAAAGAAAGATCCTCGATGTAGTTATATTTAACATCTTCACTCGTTAATTTTTATCTACATACTTATCTTAGGTATCCGTGTAATCCGCATTCCTGGATGTTCGTTCTTAACGTGGCTAAGAAAATCGCTCAGCCAAAAGAAAGCAGCCTTATCTTCTGCACATCTATACCTAGCTTTTAAGGGCTTAGTTTTGGCAAATATAGGTCGATAGACCGATTTATACCTAGGTCTATAAACAGGATGATATTTTGGTACGAGACCATATTTAATAAATATTGGCTTTACCTTGGCTTCTTCATGGGCTTTTGCCTCTTTTGTCCAAATTTCATGGCACTTTCTTTTAGCTTCAATAAGCGCAGGTAAAATGGCTTCTAATTCTTCTCTTGTATATTTGTGAAATTGTTGCCTTCGCTTGTTTATTAAAGCATCCCATTTCGGTTGGAAGATCGATCGAAACCCAGCTCGATAGACTGGTCTATAGCTTGGTCTATAAGTAGGTCGATATTTTGGGATAAACTTATACCATGTCCAAGTGATGGTACTCCTCTCCATTTCTATCAGGCTTCTTTATTATCCCTTTCCTCAAATGCCTTTTGATGTAATTTAGTACATGAAAATTCCTTTAAGACAGGCTAAATATACCTATATAAAATGCCAAATGTGCAAGTACTTCTAACATTTGATTTTGAGGAATGGGAGGTTAATGCTGACTTATACACAAAAACAAAGCGAATAGTGGACTTACTTATGGAGAGAGAGTTGCCTGCAACTTTCTTTCTGGATGCTGAAACAGTTTTAAAGTACCCCGATGCAGCTAGACTGCTCTTAGATGGGCAGTTTGAGCTTGCACTGCATAGCGATTACCACTTCACTACGAATAACTCGTCTTCACCAGATCTAGACTTCAGTCGCCAGAACCATGAAACTCAAGTCACAAGGTTAATGAAAGCAATAGCCATGATACGAGAGGTGATTCCCAAATTTAATCCAAAGGGCTTCAGAGCCCCTGGCTTAAGATGGAACGAAGAACTGTACATTTCACTCCACATACTTAACTTCCTTTACGATAGCTCTCAGCAAGATAAATTTGCATTCAAGCCCTTTCTTAAGAACGGCATTGTAGTATTTCCAGTAAACTGTGGGGAGCATGACTCTTCTTGCTATAAGCAAAAGCCTCAGTACGTGATAAACGACTGGATAGACAAATTCAGAAGTGCATGCAGAGCTGCGAATGAAAGTGTAAAGCCCTACTTCCTCATGCTGGCTCACCCCTCTGTCTCTGGGAGATACAAGTATATCGGAGTGCTGAAAGCCATCCTCAACCACATCAGCTACTATGATGTGGAGTATTTGACATGTAGTGAGGCAGCACGTAGATATTTGAGGGAAAGAGGGCTGGAGCTTCTGCAGAGTAAATGAGGAAGTTTGGGCTAATAAATTGAGACTTGAAATGATGGGCTTTGAATTTCGATCTATTTTTTTAATATTACTTAATAATGTTAAATTTAAATTCAAAGATTAGGGTGATAAGAAATAATGGAAACTGTAATTGAAAAGTGGTCAAGGGATATCGGAGAGATGGAAAGCGAGATAGCAGTGATGAAAGATGCACTTGATGTCTATACCAATCAATTCCGTATGAGAGTTAACACTCTGAAGAATTCTTTTAAAACTTTCGCTAATGCAATGCGTGCAAATGCTAACGCAATAAGCGCTCGTATATGGGGGACGCAGGAAGCTAAGGAGGCATGGCAAAAGAAGTACGGTCGGTAAGCCTGTTTAGGTGTGACCATGTCTAAAGTATTACATCTTTCAGGAGGCAAGCTAGGAAAGTTCATGGTAGGGAGCCCACAGATATACCTCGCTAGTCCAAAGTACCTCTACGTTGCAAGCCCAAAGAACATTTACTTGTCAAGTCCTAAGCACTTCTACCTTGCCAGTCCTCAATTATGGGATGATTTTTCTATAAAAGTCTGGCGCGCCCAACTTGAGGAAAGAATAAAGTCAGATGATTCATACGCCAGAAAATTCTTAAATGAGGTAGATGAGCTGGCTAAGAAGATTGAGCCGATGAAAGAAAGAGTAGTTGCTTTCAAAAAGGATTTCGATGCCAGAGTGGAACAAAGAGAGGAGCGAATCTGGGGTTGAGGTAAAGAAATGGAAGAGAATAC
>JACGUK010000004.1 GCA_024256265.1 archaeon | reverse complement strand
CCACCAACTTATGACATGTATGCTATCTAAATAGAATAAGACTGCGAGACCTAACAAAAACACTCCGCCCGCTATGGCTCCCCAAAACTCTCCACCACGTTCCCAGCCAAAACACTCTTGCCTGGGACCCCTCCCCTCCTCCCTCTTATACTCAGCCACAGAAGTTCCACACTTAGGACAGAATTCTGCTCCTTCTGCTATCTGAGCTCCACATTTTCTACAGTATGGCATTTACGCCCTTCTTGTCAGAGTTGAATATATAAACTCTTTTGTCACGTAGAACTATTTCGAAGTCTTTACCTCTAGGCTCTCTTTAAAGTAAGACACAATAATTCCATATAAGATTACGAGTATACCAATGATTACAATCCCTAGCACTACAACGATTTGCCAAGTCATAACTCTTTGACTGTTGAGATAAACGAGATAAGCAATTGATATCAAGCCAACCCCTGACAGCGCATCGCGCAAAGTTTTTCTCCAAGATTGCCTGAAGGCAACCCTTATACCAGCTATAGCGAAGTTAGACACGCCTATCAAACCAAGGAAGATGGCGAAGATGTAGCGAAGCTGTGATGATGGTGGTTCAAAGACCCCTTTACCTAGCTTCTCAAACATGGTTTGAATTTCCGATGGAATCCATTGGTTTGCTAAAAATATATAACCAACTATCAAGAGGAAGATACCAAAGGAGACCAAACCCAAGTAGTCTCTTTCGGCTTTTCTCTCACCAAAACACTCTTCTCTAGGGAATCTCCATTCCTCTGCTATAGGAGCCCCACATTTTGTGCAATATTTCGCTCCCTCAACATACTCTGTTCCACACTTCTTACAATAAGGCATCTGAGTTCTTGGTTTTGTAAAGAGAACTCTATATAAGACTTTCTCTAAAACTCCTATTCAATAGTGACAAATAGAGATTTATGATAGCCAGTAATAGATTTGAATAGAATTGGCATACCCTCCTTTACTACTAGATGTATTAAGAAGGCAGAAATATCATATAGTAGGTAGGCACTCCAGCGTAAAAAAGTGCAAGTGGTTACATGATAGTCTTGTTTACAATAGAGTATGCTACAAGCAAAAGTTCTACGGTATAAAATCACACCGTTGCCTTCAGATGACTCCTGCTGTTTTAAGTTGTTTAACTCATTGTATCTATTGCTGGAGAGTTATGCCTGAAGATATAGGCATAAAATGGAATGAAACCTTTGGTAGCTATTGGGATGAACCTGAAGAAATAGTAGAAGGTTGCCTTAGAGAGCAAAGAAGGATACTTACAGGCTATAATGATCAAGTCATCAAAGGGAGGGTGAGCAAAGAGAAGTATGAAGAGGCTCTTAACCCAAACATGGTTGCAATAAGCCTTTCAGGAGAACCTACTCTATACCCTAAACTAGGAGAGCTGATAAATCTATTCAAAGAGAGAAGTTTTACTGTATTCTTAGTGACGAGTGGAGTTCTACCAGAAGCTCTGAAGAGGCTAGATTCTGAGCCTTCTCAACTTTATTTATCTCTAACTGCACCAGACTATGATACTTATCAGAAGGTCAACCGCCCAGTATCGCCAAGGCTATGGTATTCTCTTATAAAGAGCTTAGAGCTTACGAAGACCTTCAAATGCCCAGTAGCCATAAGGATAACAGCAATAAAAGGAATAAACATGGATGATCCAAAGAATTTCAGCGGATTGATAAACCTCTCTGATTGCACTTATGTTGAGATAAAAGCTTACATGCATCTTGGCTACTCTATGCACCGCTTAAATAGAAGCAATATGCCTAGCTTTAAAGAAATAGAAAGATTTAGCAGTCAAGTATCTGAGCTTACTGGATATAAAATAATAGGAAGTTCTGAGGAGAGCCGTGTAGTATTATTATCTAAGCTCAAAAAGCCCATTATTTTTGATTGATCTGCATGAAATATTTATACCAAAAAATTCTTAAACCAATTGATTTAACTATTCATCCCCTTTAAAGGAAGTCAAATTATGTTCCAAATTGTTGAGCTTGAGGATGTTATAAGAGTACCTCCAAGTAAGTTTGGTCAGCCTCTTGATGAGATAGCTTTAGAGATCCTAAAGATGAGGTATGAGAGCACTATAAGCCCTGAGTTGGGTTATGTAATATTAGTAAAAGATGTATCTGTAGGTCTTGTAGGGAAGATAATCCCTGGAGATGGAGGCACTTATCATAAAGTGAAGTTTTCAGTCCTTAGTTTTTACCCAAAGATTCAAGAGGTAGTTGAGGGAGAAATAGTTGAAATTACAGATTTTGGAGCCTTTGTCAGGGTAGGGCCTGTAGATGCTTTACTTCACTTATCTCAGATTACTGACGATTTCCTGACAAGTGATGCGAAGCAAGGCATAATATTGGCAAGCAAGAGTAAAAGGACCCTCAGAATAGGCTCAAAGGTTAGAGTTAGAATAACAGCTGTGAGTTTAGGAAGAGGGACAGCCATAGGTAAGATAGGCGTAACGAGTAGGCAGCCTTTCTTAGGAGCACTAGAATGGATAGAAGAGGATTTAGAGAAGGCGTCAAAGGTCATCGAGGTGGAGAAAAAAGAAAAAGCTGAGAAAGAAAAGTGAAAAAATTGGTTAAAGAATTAGCTTGCAGAAAATGTAAGACTTTGACTACAGTCCGCATATGCCCTAACTGCAAGTCTAAGGATTTAAGCCCTAATTGGTCAGGGCTTGTCATAATAAATGATGTAGATTCATCTCTAGTAGCTAAGACTTTGAACATCACAAAGCTTGGAAGATATGCTCTAAAGGTGAGATGAAGCAAAGGTAAGCAATTTATGTATCAAAGCAAACGCTATAGAAGCAAGGAAATCATAGAACATGATTATATTTTAACAGAAGAGTTAAGAGAAGCATTAAAAGAGCCTTTAGGGCTCTTAATTCCTAACGATAAGTTAACTTATGAGGAGATAAAACGCCATATAGATAAAAGTGAGATGATAATTACAGTAGGAGATGCTACTACTGAGAGATTGATTCAACTAAGCATAATTCCATCAGTCCAAATAGTAGATGGAAGGGAGATGAGAGTTAATAGGGCACCTTTATCGAGTATGGAGAATCAAATTAAAGCATCAAATCCAGCAGGGCATATATCAAGAGAGGCTTTGATGGCATTATCATCAGCCATGAAAGCAAAGAAGCCCATTAGAATAGTTATAGATGGTGAGGAGGATCTTCTTACACTGCCTTCTGTAGCATTGTCTCCAAATGGAACATCTGTCCTTTATGGGCAACCTAAAAGGGGAATAGTTATCATAAAGGTGAATAGAGCATCAAAAAGAATGGTTATCTCACTCATGGATAGAATGATCGTTAAGGATTTTGCTGATCAATAAACAAATTTTGACATGATAAAGATATTAATATAACGTATAACCTTCGGCTTGAGAGGAGCAACTTTGAGCTTTCAGATGATCAAGGATAGTAGGAATGACTTGCTTGGAAGAAGGGAAGTTGATGGCATCTTCAAATCTGTGGCTGGATTCTTAAAAAGGCAAGACGCTGTCAACATGATAGCAAAAAGTCTTAATGTCGATGTTAAAAATGTCTACCTCATCTCTTTAAGGACGAAGACAGGCACTAGAGATATCTCAGGTCTCTTTTATATTTACGATAAACCTGAAGATGCTAAAAAACAACTTCCTAAATATCTATCTTCAAGGATGCTACCAAAGGAGGAGAAGGAGAAGTTGATAAAGGAAGCTAAGAAGAAAGAGCCTGTAAAGGCAAAGAAGGCTAAGGGGAGTTAAATTGGCTGAAGAGAAGAAGGTTAAGAAAAAGGCTAATACAAAAGTATGGAAGTTTTATCAAGTTAGTGGCTTATCTTTAGTCAGACCAAAGAAAGAGTGCCCAAGGTGCGGAAGAGGAGTCTTTCTTGCAGAGCATGCAGACAGATTAACATGTGGAAAATGTGGATATACTGTTTATAAAAAAAGATAATCTAGTTCAAAAGCATTGTCATAATCCAACAACTTCAAATTGAATATATTAATACTGTGATTTTTTAGATGTGTGTTTGTGTTTAATTTTTTGACCCATATGAAGTAATCCAAGTTCTATGACTTTTGGATTTAGTTTAAACCTCCTTTCTAGTTGATATAGGCATGCCCTAGCTACTTCATTTCGATCTGAATGGCACAAGTATCGACTTTTGAGAATCTTTTTTATGTTAGTATCGACGGCTATGAATTTTCTATAGTCTAACTGCCAATCGTGGGACCATGGATACCGTGGATTTGATAACCAACCAAGGAAAAGGTGGGCCAGTTTATCACTGTGAGCAAGAATAGTAAATGTAGCAAGCATGTCATGCGTTCTATCCTCACATGACGACTTTTCCAAAGTTTGATAGTATTTACGAATATCAAAATCATAATCGCGCAAGAATATGGCTGAGGAGACTACGGGAAACGCAATCTTGGCATAACGATCCTTAATTTCTTCTTTTACGATTGATCTTATAGGGCATTTAGAGATGTAATTTTCGTATTTACATTTGTCAGGATATTTCTTGAGGTAGTTACAGAAATGAACTGATTGGTAGTTACTAAGTAGCGGACAACCACACGCTTGTGCAAGCAATAATATTTTGGAGGGATTTCGACAAAGATTATTCTTCTTAAGAGAAAGGAAGGATTCTTCACATTTAATTTCTTTCTTACCTTGGTAGGCAATAGCAAGCAACCAAAGTTGCCATGTATCAGAGGGTCTAACAAGGAGATCAATGTTCAATCTTGTGAATCGGCGTGTTTCTTGACCATGTTTATCATATTCAGCAAAAGCTCGTTCTATTTCTTCCTTTGCAAATTCATGCGACAATTTCCTCAAGATTATGACTCTGAATAAGACTAATAAGTTAATCGTAAGTCAGATTCTTCCCTTCATTAAATTGAGATATGAAAAGCAAAACCAGCTATGCAGAGGGAAGAAAGATGAAGGTGGGCAATTCAACATACTCTTTAAGAAGAAGCAATAGCTTTCCTCATTTCATCTCTTATAGCTTTCATTACATTTGGGGCAAGAATGGCTTGAAAGGGTGCTAGATAATCTGGATTTAAAGCCTCTTTAACTATATCAACACTTCCCATTTTAAGATAACCTTTTAAGAATTCTCGAGTTATAGTCCTAGCCCCAGAAACGTTCAAAGTGAGCTTGTTAGAGTAATAGATGAATAATGCTATATCCCATGCTCTATCTCCATGCTCACTAGCTTGCTCTAAATCTGTAAGGAAAACCTTCCCATCTGAAATTACAGCGTTGCTAGGCTTCGTATCACCTAGAGAGTAGCCATGCTTATGAGCATAGCCTATGCTTTCCCCATACATAGAAATTGGAGATTTATCTACATCATGCCCATCTAATATACCCTTAATAATTTTACCTAAGTTTATCCCTTCTATAAAACTTGTAACTAGTACTCTTTTATTCAATATAATTGAAATTATTTTTGGTGTATTCAAGCCAATCTCCCTTAGTTTCTTTATTGCAACACACTCTCTTCCGAGCCTTGTAAGAGGTGACATCTCAAACCATTTAGTAGGTAATGCCCATAAGTTCAAAAAAGCCCACTTTAGAGATTTAATATTTTTGAAGTTTTTCACAGCAATAGTAATCTTCTTATCCCCATCTTCCAGCATGTATACCTTTAATGTCTCATAAAGCTCCTCTTGAGATACTTGTGTTATCTTTGTATTTTTACTCAAATTAAGATAACTTACTACTTGCCAAAGCCAGTCATCACCATTAACTATTAATAATCCCTCATCTATTCTCCAAAGGTTCTTCGGTTGCTCCATCTCTTCTGGTACATCACTAATCTCTTTTGAGCGACCAATCTTTGATAATACTTCTCTCTTTATAACACTCAGACCTACACGCCCTGCGTATCCATGAACAGCATAAGATAATACGCCTCTCTTAGTATATGAGAGTGCTGCTTTGATCTTTCCAGTCTTTCTCAACTTAAAGTATTCATCCTTGATTCTTAAAGATTCTTCATCTAATAATGATATCCAGCCATGACTTTCCATCTCTCTTAAAGGTGTGGTGAAGCCTCTAAGAGTTACACTTAAATTCTCTTTACCTAGTGCACCAGTGTAAGTCTTCACATAACTGTATAGGGCTACAGGGTAAAGAGATGCCCTTTTCTTGAGCTTCTCAAATAAAAGGTACCTTATAGGTATGATAAATTCTGTGGAGAGATCACTGTAGGCTAATGCTACTTCATCAAGAATCTCAAAGGTAACTCTTCTTTTTAACTTACTTTCAACATCTTTAACATACTCACCACCTAGTAAGGCTTCATAGACATTTAACAACCTACCAGCCACAAATTCACCTAAAGAAGCTACCTCAGCATCCTTAATCAAAGATTTGCTATCGACGATTAAAGAGGCTAAATCTATCCCTTTTCTAATATAACTATACCTTACTTTCGGCTTATAATTTTTAAGGGCAACTATAACATCATAATCGCTATCCTCTCTTGCATAACCAGCGATGCGTGAACCATAAGCACATATAGCTGAGATTTCCTTACCTTTAGTTATCTCCTCTAAAGCCTCAATTATGAGATTTCTCTCTCTTTCTTTCAGCCTATGGACTTCTCCGCTCTTCTTATTTTCTTTCATAAACCTTTCGTTCAAGCTCCTCAAGCTTCAGCTTTAGAAGTGAATCGATCTTCATTTTTAAGATCGATGATACTGGCAATCTTATAACGTTATTATTAGGAGATAAAGTTACTGTGGGCAAGCCCTTCTCTATCCACTCCTTCAAAGTCCTCTCATGCAGTCCCTTATCATTAAGACCATTGGAGAATTTCTTATTAACTAGATTTACTAACCTATTATTATTGAATATTAGTTTAGGCTCAAAGAGTCTTTCATAATCTGAGTAAAGAGCCTCAAACAAGGAAGTTGAGAGAGAATCCGAAACTATGTCCAATTTACTAAAGTGCCTCACGAGCTCTATATAATGCAGAAACTCATGGGCTAAAACTGCTCGTATAGTGGTCTTTAACCCAAAGGCAATAAGTGGTGCTGATAGCTGAACCAATATCTCCAGCCCTAAGATTCCTTCTACAGGAATAGTCCTCGCATAGAGAACTCCTATTTGACCTGTTTCGACTTGGCTTGACGATAAAGGAAGGGTAGGTTCGATATAATAGGGCGGATATTTTAATCCTGAAGCTAGCTCGATCTTGGCAATGCCATCCTCTACATACTTCATTTTCTTCCTAATCTTATTTAGAATGGATGATGGTAATTTCCCAGACCTCTCAGCTTCCTCTAACTTAAGCAAAGGGTTCAAATCGTCCTCAGTCTTTTTAAAACTCCCAATAATATAAATGTGCAGATTGGTTTTTAAGCCTAAAATGCTAGTAAAGCCCTATAAACTGGTAAAATAATTTATGTCATTTTGGCAAATAGTATACAGGTTCCTTTGCCCTCTTCTTCATCTCGACGAAGGTTTCAGTATGTAAGATGCCATTTATCTTACCTATCTTATCTGATACAAGATTATGCAACTCATCTAAAGACCTTGCCCTGATCGAAACAATAAGATCGAATCTTCCTGTAACTTCAGAAACATCTTTGACTTCTCTTAGAGTTAAAAGCTCGTTTAGAACGCTATCCCTTAACTTTGCATCTATATCCATTCCTATCACGGCTGTTACGACATAGCCTAACAATTCTTCGTTCACTATAATAGTAAAATTTTTGATGATATTCCTCTTCACAAGTCTCTTAATTCTGCTATAAACTACAGAGGGGTTTACGTTGATCTTTTTGCTCAGCTTTGGGACTGAGAGATTAGCATTCTTTACTAACTCAGCCAGTATTTTCATATCCATCTCATCAATTTTGCCCATAATCCATACCTTCTTACTTTAACTTGATTGATTCTACTTAATAAACTTAATTTTTATATAAAAATTAGTGTAAATAACAATATTCCCTTATACCATAACTTAAGCAATAAAGAAAGTAGCCATAGATGTTGAAAAGATATAATAAGTAGATTTAAAAAAATTTAAGTTAGAATATAACTTATTTTATTAGTAGCGAGGTGGGGAAGCCAGGTTTATCCCGGCGGGCTCATAAGCTTTGTCGAGGCAAAGAGACCCGCAGATCGATGGTTCAAATCCATCCCTCGCTACCAATTAACATAAATCGAAATTGTTTATCTTAGCTCTTTAATGATGCTCTCCTTAACTATCTCCTCTGGGTCACGATTTAACAATCTTGTTAGCTCATCTTTCAATTCTATTAGCCTTTGCACAGAACTACTTTCATAGCCAAGCTCTTCTCTTAGTTTATCTAATGTTTTCTCAAGAGGGATTACATGATCAATCTCAACTATCTTATCAGCAAAGCAAACTACCTTCTCCTCTAAAGATTCTGGCATGTATCTTCTCTCTGGCAAGCCAAGCTTTTTAGCCTCTTCACTCGATATTCCTCCTCCTACATGCCTCTCCGCTATCCTAGCTACCCTCTCATCGATGCCCATCTCTCTCAGAAGCTTTCCACCCAGATACCCATGGTGAACTGAATGAACCTTAACTCTGCCTACATCGTGTAGCAATCCACCTACCCTTACTAACTCTAGGTCGATGTCATAGCCTTTTTCTTTCAATGCCAATGCCAATATATTTGAGACTTCACTCACAGTCATGCTGTGTTTAACAAGGGCTTCAGGACTCTTCTCTTTCTTTAGCAAATTTATGGCTTCTTGCTCATTCATTGCTTTCTTCTCATCTATGTTTCTGACAAAAAGATATCCTCTTAATAAGTTGTTCTAGATCTTAAATCTAGCCCTTAGATTCACTTCTCTCATTAACATTCTTCATCTCTTCTGTTATCTCCTTTATCTTCCACTCAAGAGCCTTCTTTATTTCACTATTGTCTATTAGAGTAAGGATTTTTCCACAGTTAGGGCATTTAAAGAATAGATCTATGGACTCTTCGAAGGTTCTTTTTGGGCAAGTAAGCATGCCACAATGGTAAAATTCATAAGTACTCTCATAAATTAACCTATCTTTAAGCCTCTCCAAGGCTTTCTTCTTCTGAATTTCTATGAAGCTATCTGTCTGGTCTCTTTGAGCCCTCCATCTATACACAAACCAGCCTCTCTTCATATCACGAACTCTTATCCCGCTGATGAGAGACCGCTCGAATAGATCGTACAAAGCCTTCCTAACAACATTTATCTTCAATCCTGTAGCGCTGGCTATCTCCTCATCAGTTGCATTCTCATTGTTAAGCAAAGCCCTTGCCACTTTTACGTACTCTTCGCCACCCAATAGACCAGATATCTTTACAAAGGCATCCTCATACTCGATCTTTGAATGCTTCGTCATCATCTTCTTTCCCTCCTGAAGAGGCTTTGTTCAGAGTTTAACAATTTATGGAGAGGCATGTTATCAATTATGTAAAATTTACTTTTAAAACTTTCCATAGAAACAATTTTTAGTTCTCAGCAAGCTTTTCCAGTTTTTTACCTCTTTTCTGAGGTATTATCTTTACCTTTGCTCCTTTGAACTCTCTTGATAGCTCTTTACCCTCGAAATAACGGTCTAAGAATATTGCCAAAGCTGAGCATTCAGAGTGAGGCTCATTGCCAATGGCAACGTTAAAATCAGATACATCTTCAGAGAAAAATTCTGATGGGACTTTCTGGCTACCTACTATTAACATGATATCCTTGCCTGATGACTTTATCCTTTTCAACACATCGCTATTCTCTAAATTTTCACCATAGGCTGTTAAATGAACGATAATGCCTCCTTTCTCTTTCCATTCTTTTATTTCTTTTCTCCATGGAATTCCCATCTTTAAAAAGAAGGGACCACCAAATCTCTCTACAATTTCTTCAACAGTACTTTTAATATCCTTGTCCTCTACGTCAGATAGTATTACTCCAGATGCACCAAGGGCGCGGGCAGTCAGTATCACATGAGTAGTCAATCTCTCATCTCTTAAACGATGCCCCCACCTTAAGACTACAACTTCTGCCATTTTTATTCACTATTTATTTAAAGTATGTTGATAGACTGATTCGCTTAAACCTTCCTTTTAAAATTTGAAAAATCGAAGTTAAGATTGTGCTCTAGTTAAAGACGCTGGAGCATGGGCATAGACCATCTCATCTGCCTTAGACTTTAGTGCATCTATTCCAAAGCCAGTCCTTGCTGAAGTTATTACAACATCTTCAGGCATCATGCCAAGGGCTTTTACTTTCTCTCTAATTTCATCCATATTTGTAAGATCGAATTTGTTAAAGATGGGCAGAACATTTAAAGGAGAGACGCCAAGCTCGGCAAGAATGCTTACACAGCTTTGATACTTTCTAATCATGTTTTGAAGATGCTCGCTAGCATCTATCACCAAAAGAACTAAGTTGGCATAGGTCAATTCCTCTAAAGTTGCCTTGAAGGCTTCTATCATATATGTTGGGAGTCTGCTGATAAAGCCAACTGTATCTGATATTAATACTCTTGATTCTGATAGCTTTAAGCTTCTTGTAGTAGTTGTAAGAGTGGTAAAGAAACCTCTCTCTGTATCCTTCCTCTCTCTTGCTAATATGTTGAAAAGGCTTGTCTTACCAGCTCCAGTGTAGCCTGCAAAAGAGATTAAAGGTAAGTTCGTCCTAAGCCTTTGAATTCTATATAGCTCACGCCTCTTGCTAACTTGCCTCAATTTTTTCATTATAGTTGCCATTCTCCTTTTTATCATCCTATAATAATCATCTACATCGTATCTACCTAAGCCAAAGAATCCTGGTTGCTCTCCTATCTTAGCCAATCTTACCTTCTCTCTTGATCTAGGTATTTCATACCTTAACTCAGCGAGTTGAACCTGTAACTTCGCCTCAGCACTAGATGCCCTTTTATGAAATATCTCAAGGATCAATCTCTCTCTATCTATAACTTCTACTCCTGTAAGCTTTGCAAGGTTATAAATTTGAACTGATCTTAGCCTCTCATCAAATAGGATGACATCAGAATTAAGATCCTTTGATAGCTCTTTTAACTCTTCAGCCTTTCCTGAGCCTACACCATATTTTGCTCTAAAGAGGTATCTTTGAGTTATGAGCTTAACTACTTCATAGTCTGCTGCCTCAGCCAAGCCCAAGGCTTCCTGTGTTACAAATTTATCAGGGTATGTTACGAGAATTGCCCTCTTCAAGCAATTTATTTTTAAAATATGCATAAGATAAACATTGTCCTTGATAGCTCTGTATTTTGTAAAGATAAATCTTAAGAGTTTAGAGTAATTAGATTAAATGACTTGCAAAACGAAATAGAAGGCATAATCAATTTCATTAAGTTAATGGGCAGATTGAAGAAGATAAAAAGGTCTGGATGGATAAGAAAAGTCGGTGTTAAAGAGCCAGAATCTGTGGCCGATCATACCTTTAGAACAGCTATTCTTTGCATGATGATTGGGGATATGAAGAAAATTGATACATTGAAGATGCTCAGAATGGCTTTAATTCATGATGCTTGTGAATCTATAATTGGAGATTTGATGCATTATAAAGATGAGAGAGAAGATTTACAAAAGAGGCAATTAGAGGATAACGCTATGATACAAATCCTCTCCTTATTGCCAGATGATATAAAAAAGAATTATTCTGAGATTTGGAAGGATTTTCAAGATAAAGAATCTATGGAAGCAAAGCTCGTAAGAGAAATGGATAAGCTTGAGATGGTCTTTCAAGCCTTAGAGTATGAGGATGAAGGTTATGATAAGAAAAAGTTATCAGAATTCTGGGATTCAGCAGAAGATTCTATAAAAGATTATGATGCTAAAAGTATCTTCAATACACTTAAAAGGCAAAGCAGGGTTTGAACTTTAAACTATATCATGCTTAAGATTACTTAAGGCTCCAAGCCCGAAGGATCTCGAGCGCTCCAATTTTCCTGTTGATGAGTCTACTTTAAGCCCTAAGCCTTCTAAAGCTGTAGTTCCAAGGAGAACCTCAGGAGTATCAAGGATCACAACTGGTAGCACTCCCTCTCTATCCAGTAATTTCATGTAGACAAGGGATATACCTGCCTTAACTATGCGTTTATCTGCTAAGGTTAACTCTGTAGTTAGTTGTGTTACAATCCCAAATTCTTTAGCTAGACTCGAAGGTAGAACTGTATAAAAGGCACCAGTATCGACCAATAGCTCTACCTCTCTCACATTAGCCTTACTGCTATCTATGAGCTTTGACTCTAACATAGCCCATTATGTCACTTTCTTTTAGGAGTATCCTCTGGTGGATCATCGATTCCTTTTTCATTGAGAATGAATACAGCTTCTCTCTCAGGATGGTAAGGACTATCCATCATCCTTGCTATCCTATTCTTGCCAGCCTTTCTTAGATATATTCTATAAGTGCTTGTATGGGCTACTACATGTCCTCCTGTAGGTCTTGTTGGATCGCCAAAGAATACATCAGGAGCTGCTTGAACTTGATTCGTTACTACTACTGCTACATTATGAACCTCAGCTATTCTTAATAAGTTATGCATGAACCTATTCAGCCTCTGCTGCCTCTCTGCTAAAGTTCCTCTACCCAAGAACTCAGCCCTATAATGGGCAACGGCAGAATCCACGATGAGTAGCCTCATCTTCTCCTTCTCTACGAGCCTTCCAACCTCTCTTACTATTAGCTCTTGATGGGCGCTGTTGTATGCCTTTGCCACTATTATTTTGTTAAGAATATCCTCAGGCTCTAGATTATGGACTTCTGCTATCTCTACTATCCTCTCAGGTCTAAAAGTATTCTCAGTATCAATATAAATAGCTCCAGAACTTAACCCGCCTTGCTCTTTTGGTGTTTGAACTTTAACACATAAAGTATGGCATACCTGAGTCTTTCCTGAACCATATTCACCATAGAGCTCTGTTACAGCTTGAGTTTCAATTCCTCCTCCTAATAGATCATCAAGATTCTTCGATCCAGTGCTTATCCTATCTATGGCTTGGCGCTTCTTGTAAAGTTCAGTAGCAGATATGAACTCTTTCTCAAGTCTTCCTAACTCAACTAGCTTTGCCCTTGCCTTGTTGATAAGCTCAATCGCTCTGCTTAAATCTATGTTAACTGCATCAGCTATCTCTGATGGTCCTCTAGATACTAAATCTAGTATACTGTATATGCCAGCAGCTGTAAGCTTCTGCTTCGTTGCTGGTCCTACACCATCAAGGGATTCTAGCTCAAGATCTTCCTCGCTCATGCTCATCTAATTATTCTAATACATAGATATTAATGTTAATGTTTATTTAAACGAAATAAGTAAGAAAGGAAATTATGGGTTTATCCTCGTTATAGTTCTTGGGAATAGAGTTGATGCCCTTATATGCTTTAAATCACAGATCCATCTTACAAGCCTTTCTATACCTATGCCAAAGCCTGAATGAGGAGGTAAACCATATTTCCTAAGATCAAGGTACCATGAAAAAGATTCTGTAGGCAAATCTTGCCTTCTAACTCTATCCAATAAAGCATTATAATCGTGTATTCTTTGCCCTCCAGTTGCTATCTCGCCATAGCCTTCAGGAGCCATCAGATCTGAAGATAGAGTTATTCTCTCATCTTTAGGGTCTGCCATATGGTAAAAGCTTCTAGCGCTCAAAGGATAACCAGTTATGAAGAATGGTTTTTCAAAGTTCTTAGATAAAATATTTTCAGCCTCTGTTGGTATATCTTCTCCCCAATCAAACTCTATGCCTTTACTAATAGCCATATCTCTAGCCTCATCATAAGTTATCTTTGGAAAAGGAGGATTTGGTGGTGAGAACTTTCTCCCTATAATCTTTAGCTCTTCAGAGCATTTTTCAACTACACTATTTGTTATATGAAATACTAAATCTTCTTCAAGCCTCATTATATCATCATGAGTAGCAAAGGCTTGCTCTGCTTCTAGCATCCAGAACTCTGTTAGATGTTTGGCTGTCTTTGACTTCTCTGCTCTGAATGCAGGTTGAAGTACAAAGACCTTTTCAAAAGAGCATATGGCAGCCTCTTCATAGAGTTGAGCACTTTGAGTAAGAAAAGCGATTTTACCAAAGTAATCTAGGTTGAATAAAGTTGCCCCTCCTTCACAGGCTGATTGAACCAATGTAGGCGCATTTATCAAAAAGAAGCCATTCTTTGTAAAGAATTCTATAGATGAGTAGATTAATTCAGACCTTATCTTGAGAATTGATATAGCTTTTCTTCCTCTTATTGAGAGATGTCTATTATCGTAAAGAAAGGATGGAGATTTTATGGCGCTCTTGGTTATGGGCCATTTTTCTGCTAATGCTATTATCTGAAACTCCTTCACAGATAATTCCTTACCTCCAGGAGCCCTCTCATCATCTCTTATCACTCCTCCTACCATCACAGCAGACTCTAAGCTAACTCTTCTCATAATATCAAGAGTATTGTCATCAGTTATTCCTTTCTTTCCTGCAACTTGAATGAATCCACTACCATCTCTCATTAAACAGAATAATATATTGCCTATGATTCTCTTCGATGCTACCCAACCTAATAGCCTAACATACTCTCCTTCTCTAGAGTTTAGAGCCTTCGATGCACTATGAGTCCTAAACCTTGACCAATCCATCTCTTCAATAAATTTGCTCAACATTAAGATTTAGGGCAAGGCATTTTTAAAATTTTACATACTCTATTCTTTTCCAGCATAAATAAGCCGATCTTAAAAATCTTTATCTATATGAATTTACCTTATAATAAAGAGGATAAAATATAAAATTTTAAGTTATAAAACTGATTTTTCAAGCTATAAGAGATGTAGAATATGATATATAGATGGGAGACTTGGGGAACAGTATTTTCCATGAGCATAATTAGCAATGATGATATTAGTAGAAATTATATCCTTAAGGCTTCAGGAAGGCTAAATTTCGTAAAGTCTATTCAAAACTTCGATGCCTACCTGCTACAGTTTAAACCGCAAGTCGAACTATTACGTCATACTTTAAGTGGACAGTTTACTTTAATAGAACAAGATGAAGAATTCTCCTTTAAGCCTTTGAGTGAAAGATGGTTGGTCGAGCATAAAGATGAAAGCTTTGAACTTAATGAGGAAGATGTTTTAGAGATTATATTAAGCAATACAAGTGTTAGAAAAATCTTAAAAGCCCAAGAGGCAGAAGATTTGATTAGTGAAGAGTCCAAAAGGGCTTTGTCCATCCTCTCGGATATGCTCACTAAAAATGTATTTGATGAGAAAACGTTCGAGGAAGTTAAAAGATATGCTGAAGAGGCGAAAGATGAGAGAGTAAAAGATATGCTGAAGGTTGTTCAAAGACGCTTTAGGAAGATGCCTTATTCAAATGATGAAGTTAAAATTCGCATTGTAGAGTAATTTAGAAAAATCATCTGAATATGTTCATTATGGCACGAGGCAAATCATGAAAGTTTTCAACATAGGAGTATTTTCCTCTTCCAGCCTTTGCAAGGTTTCTGCACATATCATAATCCCCACTTACAGTGAAAGGAACTTGTATAACATGAAGCCTAGGATACTTCCCAGCAGAACTCAATGGACTGTCTCCCTTTGTGACCCAACCATCTGTTATTAAAATTCCTACCTTCTCAGATAAATCTAATTTTTCTAATTCTTCCAAGCCCTTATCTAAAGCTACTTTTATATCCGTCAGTCCTCCTGGTTGAAGATCAAGCATATTATCGATTAGATTCTCTATATCTGGGCAATAGTTTATAGGCTTAAGGATTTGTGCATTATCATTGAATGTTATGATTGAATAGTGATCTTCACGTAACTTATGTGCCAATACACCAACTGCTAAAGCTGCTATGGCTATCTTTTCTTGCTGCATAGAGTTGCTTATATCTAACATCAATGAGACTGCACTCTTCTTTTCTTGTTTTTTGATGGACACTATATCTTGATAATCGATGAAATTCTTACCAAGTTTATTCTCAAGAGTCTGTTCAATGTTAAAGTCTTCTAGACCGGGTTCGAACGGAACTTCAATACATTTTTTAGGGACTATCCCTTTCCCAGCTATCTGGGCTGCTATTCTTATGATAGTTCTATTCAGAATCCTTCTCGCAATCTTTTTATGCATAGGATCGAGCTTTGCTGTTTGAAGTGTTATTAGAAGCTGAGCTGCTGACCATTTTAATTCTGAGTGCTCTGCAGCTTGTAACATGCTATCAAAAAGACCTTCTTTACAAAGAATCTCATAAATAGATTGTGGAGACTCTTGGATAAGGAAAAGGGCTTTAGTAATTTCTCCTTTGCTTATGGCATCTTTTAGAAGGGGTAAATTTCTAGATAGAACTAAAGCATCAAACCTATCTATCTCACCTTTAGCGCCAGTATCCCCAGTCGATTGCTCACTAGAGCTTTTTGAATAATCTTTAAGAACCGATGTAACTATCTTTTGGACTACTTCTTTCATGCTTTGAGTTGCTCTATCTTGAAGTTCTATCTTTGTGGCTAAAGCCATGATAGCAGCTTTAGTCCAAATATCTGGGTCTAGAGTAAAGCTTCCTGATAAGCGCTGAATCAAGTCTACGATGTCTATTGCACCACGAATAGATGATCCACGCCTTATCTCAGGTTCTTCTCTTGTCTTCTTTATGATCTTGACAGCTATCTCTATAACAGTATCTTCATTGCATCCAGTTTCCTTTTTTACTATCTTCCTCTCCTCATCCTCAGACTGGTATTCAAGCTTGATCAATATGAATCGATCTTTAAGAGCCTCACTGAGCCTGCTTGTACCGACGAACTCTTCAGGGTTTTGAGTTGCTATTATTATGAAACCTTGTTTGGCTTTAATTGAGCCGAGCTTTGAGAGAATTATCTGCTTTTCATCCATGGCTGGCAGTAAAACGTTCTGAGTTCCTTCAGGCATCCTATTCAACTCATTTATGAAAAGGAAGGCGCCATCCGTCATAGCCTGAGTCAATGGACCTGGTATGAATGTCTCCCAAGAGTAGCCTTTCATTATGACTGTTGCAGGATCGAACCATCCAGTCAACTTATTCTCAGTGTAGCGCTCATCTCCATCAACTCTGTAAAATTCACGCTTAAAGTGCCTAGCTATAGCCATGGCTATTACTGTTTTACCAACCCCTACTGGTCCTTCAAAGAGGACATTCTTGCCAGCTGAGACTGCAGTAAGAGCATACTCTAGCTCTGCGTCTCGACCTATTATCTTACACTCCTTTTGTATATTCTTGACTTCATCTTTTATCTTTGAAAACATCAGCATAATAACCCCTATAGGTCAATAATAAAAATATTTCATTAGAATATAAGTTTTGATGAAGCTTATTTTTTATCTTGAGGTAATAAGAGGAAAGCTTATCAGATATCAAATCTTCATTTAATATAACTTTGGAAAAGATTAGCATGGAACGCCTTTCGAACCTGAGAAAATTCGATGAGATGATGGAAGATGTGAAGAAGCTTAGAAGAGATCTATCATTCAAGCCCTTCAACGAAATTCTTGATGATATAAACAACCTCCTCAGGAAGGCTGGCAATGAGGGCTATAAGGCTACAAAGACTATTCTATTGCTTAAGCCTGAGAAATCTGTGACAGCAGAGAAGGCTTATGATGAACTTTCTTCACTCTTAGCAGATTTAAAGCAAGATTTAACTTTGAAAAAAGAAAAAAGTGAGATAATGAGTAGGCTAGATATTATAATCTCTAAGATGGCTAGGCTGAAGGTCTTGCTCAACAAATCCTTCGAATCTCCTAACCCTGTTGTGAAAAGGATCATAAGCATGACAGGCTTAGAACTGAGCAAAAGCCTTAAGAATATTCCAAAGACTAAAAGGATGAAGAAGTCTGGTTATACTCAATCTAAGATAACTTCTTTCACGAGCAAAGGCGATTAGAATGGCTAAAATGATAGATATATCGAAGAAGCCAGAGCAGTATAGAGAGGCTATAGCTTTAGGGGAGATAAAACTAAAGCCTGAGACTATAAAGCTGATAAAAGAGGGAAGGATAGAGAAGGGAGACCCTACTCAAATAGCAAAATTGGCAGGGATTCAAGGAGCAAAGTTTACACCATCTATAATGCCTCTATGCCATCCTATCCCTATTGAGAGCACTGATGTTGATATAAGAATCAAAGATGATAGAATAATAGTAAAATCGAAGATAATAGCTAACAGCAAGACTGGAGTTGAAATGGAGGCTTTGACAGCAACAACTATAGCTTTACTTAATCTTTGGGATGTAGTTAAAAAGTATGAGAAGGACGATAAAGGTCAATATCCTACAACTATGATTTCAAACATAAAGGTCTTGAGGAAGGTGAAGAGAAGTTAAAGACTTATGAGGAGCATAAGAGACTAGCCCCAAGGAGCGTAAATGTTACAGTAATAACTGTAAGCTCATCTAGGTATGAGAAGGCTTCTCAAGGAATATCTGTTGATGATGAATCCGGATCAAAAGCTGTTAGCATGATAAAAGCAAGTGGTCATAAAATAGTATCAAGAAAGCTGATAAGTGATGATGAAGAGATGATAAGGCTAGAAGTTCTTCGTAGTTTATATGATGAAGATGCTGATGCTGTAATTTTAACAGGTGGCACAGGCTTAGCAAAAAAAGATGTAACATTTGAATCTATAATGCCTTTATTGGATAAGGAGATAGAGGGATTTGGAGAACTATTCAGAGCTATAAGCTATCAAAAGATAGGTCCTCCATCTTATCTATCAAGGGCTTTGGCTGGTACTTTGAATTGTAAACTTATATTCTGCTTACCTGGATCACCACAGGCTGTAGAATTGGCTTTAAGCTTGATCCTACCAGAGTTATCCCATATGGTCTATCATATAAGGATGTGAAAAAGTGCTTCTAGATTCTTATGGAAGGTTAACTTACAACTTAAGAATATCTGTGACCTCAAAGTGCAACCTTAATTGTATATTTTGCCATAAAGAGGGAAATGATGTTTTAGAAGATAAGCTCACGCCAGAGATTATTGAAGAAATTGTGAGAATTGCAACAAGCTACGGTGTTAGAAAAGTTAAGATAACTGGTGGTGAGCCTTTGATAAGAAAGGATATAGTCGAAATAGTTAACAGAGTAGCATCTGTTCAATGCATTCAAGAATTGTCCATGGTCACTAATGCATCTCTATTAGAGCCTTTGGCTGAGCCTTTGAAGAAGGCTGGATTAGATAGAGTCAATATCAATATACCTTCCCTTGATCCACATAGGTACTATAAAGTTACAAAAGGTAAACTTGAGCCTGTTTTAAGAGGAGTTAGATCTGCTGTAAAGCATGGATTAACTCCTGTAAAGATAAACATGGTATTGTTGAAAGGAATAAACGATGATGAGCTTGATGATTACATAAAATTCTCAAGTGAAGTTAATGCACAGATTCAAGTAATTGAATTAGAGCCTATAAGGATAAAGAGTGAACTTTACGATAAGATGCACATAGAGCCATTCTCTATTGAAAGGATTCTTGAGGATAGGGCTTTAAGATCATGGGTTAGAGAGTCTATGCATAAGAGAAAGGTCTACGACCTTGGTAATTCTACTGTTGAGGTAGTTCATCCAGTTGACAATACAGAATTTTGTGCCTTTTGTAACAGAATTCGCCTCACGAATGATGGTGCTTTTAAGCCATGCTTGATGAGGAATGATAATAAAGTATACATAAGTGATGCTATTGCTAAAGGCGATCATTCTAAAGTTCTGAAGGCTTATGTAAAATCTGTAATGAATCGTGAGCCTTACTTTAAACCTTGTTCAAATTAATTCGTAATCAAGAGAAATATACTCCTCAATGGCTGGCTTGAAATGCTCATCACGATACTTCACATGAATTGGATGAGCTCTATACTCTTTCAACAAATTTTCATCAGCAAACTCCATTATTATCAAATACTTGTATCTTGCATCTAGTTTGATAGATAATCCAATGGATAAGTTCTGAACTCCAGGAATTTTAGATAATGTTTCTTTTGTTATCTTTGCAAAATGATCGAAATGGTTTAAAGTGTTTGACTTTAGATTGAATAGAACTATATGCTTTATCATAAATTTATCAACTCATCTTCTTCATCAAAGCATTACTATAAATGGCAAAAGCATCTTCATTACTCATGCAATTATCACAAAGGCAATTTGGAGTTAAACTCTTAACATCACAGATCAGATAATATGCACAAGAGTAGCAATCTATGATTGAATTACATGTAAAGCACTTTGGAACGAATTCAAAATCTTCTCCTAAAGCCCTCTTCAATATTGATGATATTTTAATCAGATCAGTGTTAGCTTCAGCCTTAAAGCCTTTAGACTTATCATACATCAAACCTGCCTTCATGAGGCTAATGAAGAACTCTCTTCCCAACCTTGGTAGCTTAAACCATTCTCCTATTGCAACTATCAAATCATCTCACCTTTATGCTAATTCTTTCAGTCTCCTTCATAATGACCTTTAATGAACTATCATCCAAGCCTAATAGTCTAAAAAATCTTTCCATAGAACCTTTATCCTTGCTTAGAATTACCAATAAATATGGCATGAATGTTGATAAAACTTCTCGAGAAGATGTATGAAGAAATTTAGATAAACTTTTGCCAGTATCTCTTAATGCTTTACTTTCATTCCACATCCTAACCTTTAAATCCCAAGGCATATCATCTTCACTATAACTAACTGCACCTTTAGGAAGAGCTTTGAAGAGAGAGTAAGCAAGTAATCTGTCAAAATATCTTAATAGCCTCCATTCCTGAGTCTTTCCTATCATCTTCACAATTTCATCAGCTTCTCCTATCTTCTCTAAAGCCTTTATGAGTTTATCCTCACTTAAATTGCTATTTATAACGCTCGTATAGGCTAATCTTACCTTATCTCTTGGCATTGCATCACAAATTCTTAAGGCTTCATAGGCTTTTTCTTGAGAATCAGCATTAAAGAAATTTTCAAAGCCTTCTCTTAAGCTGTAAGTCAAATCTCTACTCGATATGATAGAGCTAATTTCTTCTGTAGATAGACCTGAGAAGGATTGGGCTGTATTTATGGCTGCCCTCATATCTCCTTTAGACTCTCTAACCATCAAGCGAATGGATTCTTTGCTAAGTTTAACACCTTCTTTTTTAAGAATATTCTCAACATAAATCTCCACAAGCCTTGGAGGAATTCTTCTGAACCTAAATACTCTGGATTTTCTTATTAGTTTAATTATTTTTTTATCATCCTCTAAATTTGCAGCCATGACTATTGGAACTAAGCTACTCTCTATCAATTCTTCTACGAACTCTATTCCTCCTCTATCCTGCCTATCATACATTCCATCAACTTCATCCAAGAATATGAGTAATTTCTCACCGAATAGACCTTTAGAGCTCAATACGGGTCCTAGCTTCTGCATCATCTTCTCCTTTGTTCTAACATCACTAGCATTCAATTCTATTACATTATAGCTTAATTTTTTAGAAGTAAGGTGCAAAAGAGTGGTTTTTCCTGTTCCAGGGGCTCCTATAAGAAGGGCTGGCTTTGATCCTTTTTTCCAATCCTTTAACCAATTCAAGAATTCTATCCTGCTCTCTTCGTTGCCAACCATACTCTCTATGCTCTTCGGTCTGTACTTTTCAACCCACATTGATGATCTAGTGGCAAATTAGTCTAAAAAGCATTTAGTTTTAACAAAGAGATTTATTGATAGATAATCCAAGAAAAAGATTCTACTAACAACGTAGAAACAATTTATCTGCTTGATTTTCGAAAAGTTACAAAAAGCCTATAGGCATATAGAGCCAAGCCTAAGGGAAAAGAGACCATGCTGAACCAGTAAATTTCATTGGCTGAAATAAGACCTAGAAAAGGATTGCCATCCAAGGGGAAGAAAGGTTTCATCTCTCCATAAAGAAAGGAATCAAGGAAGACATGAGAATATACTCCAAACAAAGAGGTGTAGAGAATCCTTTTAAAAGAAGATTTTTGCTCAAGCATGAATAATCTCATGATCTTGCTTAACAAGCCATAAATGAAATACACAATAATTGCTGTCACAAATCCAAGAATTGATGCACCAAGGTAAGAGTGGAAGAAACCATGAAGAGGTAATGGAGAGCCAGACATCAAAACGTAGATCCCTTCTAAGTCTGGGATTACGCTCGATAAAAAGAGAGCGGGCAGATCAAATATCGAAAAGAGTAGCATACCTATGAGTAGAGCAGGACCCCAATGAAATGGTGTAAAAGGCATAAATATCACTCAATTATATCAATTAACGAATAATTCCTCCTATGAGGAAGGCTATCAAGCCTATGAGCATACCAAGAAGAGAAATGCTCTTCACATGTAAAGCATTAAATTCAGATGAATCTTTAAGAATTTTGATAGATGCATATATGAAGATCAAATTAGGAATCAATATCAGAATAGCATAAACCATACCCACTATGCCTGTGATGAAAGGAATCCAGCTAGATACTATAGCCATAAAGAACATCATAGCACCAAGAATGGATGAGAATCTTAAACCATGAACTCTTGCTATCGATCTAACTCCTCTTAATTCATCTCCTTTGATATCACATATTGTTTTTATAACTTCTCTTCCAGTAGCAGCCAAGAATGATGTTAAAGCCAACCATAGCAATAATGGTTTATCAGCATTTCCTACAGCCATGCCACCGTATATGTAAGGTATCGATACAGATGCTGCCACCATAATATTGCCGATGAATCCTCTCCTCTTTCCCCAGAAATTATAAAACCATGCAATAAATGCAAATACTGATGCTATTACAAAATTATTCAAGCTTATCAGTATAGATGATGCTATTCCTATAGAGAGAAGAATTAAAGCCAATATTATAGCAAAATTTTGTGATATAGCACCACTTGGCAAAGGTCTATCAGGTCTATTTACCTTATCAACCTCTATATCATAATAATCGTTTACTACCATGGAGAAGCTGGATATGAAGAAACCTGTCAAGAAACCTAATAGAGAATGAATTGAGAATATCATTTTAGGAGAGGCTACACCAATCCCTACTATAACTGCAAAGCCTACCATGATAGAGTTGATAGGTCTTATAAGAGTGATCATGCTATTAAGACGAGCCATTTTCATCCACTTTAATGTAACTAAAATGTAAATACATTTTCAACCCTTTGCAAAACTAACTATGAGTTTTTGTAAGCCTGAGCTATATTGAAATGCCTTCTTCCTTTTCAATACTATATCTCTTGGTAGACCAGCCTTCATAGCTGCTTCCCTCAGAACCAATTTACGTTCATCATTTAATCTTCCTATCTTCAAGCTCAAAGGTAAAGATAAAGCATATTTGACAAGATCGATATTAGCGTAAGGTAGCCTTATCTCAGTGTAAGGAGAGGATGCTTTTTCATCTCTTTCAAAGTTGTTCTTATGAGCATCAAGGACATCTTTTAGCATCATATCTTCTGCAAATTCTTCCCCCATCTCTCTTAAAGCTCTTACATACTTAGCATAACCTCCAAACAACTCATCTGCAAGCTGACCTAAGAATAGAGCATCACAACCTATTTGTGAGCATCTTTCTGCAGAAAAATTCATGCCCAATCCTATAGCTAAATCCATAACCCTATCACTCTCTATCAAATTTTTTATTAAACTGATCTTATTCATTACCTGATTAACATTAATCTGAAGCTCTTCAAGCTCCAATCCAAGGCTTTTCGCTGAATTTATCGCATCTTCATCTTTAGAGCCTTTTACATATATAGAGAGAAGAGTTACCTTTGCCAGCTTTGATGTAATTAAAGCTAAAAGAGAGCTATCTAAACCACCAGAGAATCCTATAGCTACTCTATTAAGACCTTTGATCCTTCTTCTAATGGACTCTGAAAGAAGCTTTAATACAGCATCTGAGGCTTCATCCATTCTAGCGCTCAATTTAGAATCTACTTCGATTTTATCAAATAATAAGCTCTCTTCACCCTTCATATACGCTTTATGAATGCTACCTGGATGGACTCTCTCGATATTCTTGAATCCTATGGACTTGAGGGCTTTTATTTCGGATGCTATGCCAAGAATTCTTGATTCTTTAGAAAAGTATAGTGGCTTTATCCCCAATGAATCTCTGCCATATATCAATGAATCATCTTCTATCCCTGCAAAGGCAAAATCAGCATCCAATTTTGATAGAATCTTTGGAGCTTTTTCTATATCTTCAAAAACCTCCTTCAATCTCTTTGATAATTCAAAGCCTTCTGGATGGTAGACTTTACCATGAATAGCTATATCATCATTTGATGGTTTAGAAAGGCAGCAACCTATTGCTAAATTTGATTTAATTTTATCAAAGTCTGAAATATTGTCTAAGGATTCATCCTCAGTAATTATCTTATAGCCGTATCTAGCACGATGAGAAATAGATTTAAGGGCAAAGATGAGCCTAGGTATTACATCATCTTCCCCAAAGAGGGCGACTATACCATTGGTTCGATCTAAATTTGAAAACATAAATTGTATTTGAATACCAAAGATAAATTTAAATCTATTATAGGCAAGTATGTGTCATTAATCTTCTAGAATTTTTAGGTGGAAGTTTGAATGAATTAGATGATGAGGAGATTGCCAGCAAACTAAAGGGCAATACTCTTCGAGTTTATTGGGCATTGTTAAGGTCTAAAAATGGAATTATAGGAGTGAGAGAAGTTCAGAGATCACTCAAGTTCTCAAGCCCAGCATTAGCATCTTACCACTTGAATAAGTTAGAAGAATTAGGTCTTGTTAGAAAAGAAGATGGAGATTATCATCTGATAAGAGAGGTTAAGGTTGGAGTTCTAAAACAGTTCACAAAAATAGGTTCATTCATGCTACCAAGATACACCTTTTACGCTACTATGCTCACTACTCTACTAGTCTATTACTTGTCACAGTTTAGAGAGGTTAACTTTTACAGCATCTTTGCTCTGATCTTTGGAAGTTTAGCTACTGCCATCATGTGGTATGAGACAATAAGAACTTGGTTAGAGAAGCCATAGCTGTACAATAATTTGAACAGACTGTACAAAAGCATTGGATTAACTATGGCGATAGTGTAGGGTATGATAGTGATGCAAATGGCTTATGAAAGGAAGCATTTGGTCATATCAGCTATGGCTGGAGTCATATTGGCAGGGCTTATAATATCAGGCACTACCCTTTTGCCTTACATTTTTGAAATGATTACCCCTCCTACAGAGATTACGAGCATCCCAGAGATTCCTCCAGAAATAACAACTCCGCCACCTATTACTGAACCTTCTAAGATGGGCACGCTGGCTCTGGTGCTGACTGATGCCCCTCCAAAAACCTTGAAGTACCTTTACATCAATATAACCGAAGTAAGGCTACATATGAAAGGGAACGAGACTGGTGAAGGGCCTATTCTGGACTTCCCCGTGACGCCTAAGATCTACAATGTAACTGCACTTAAAGATAATCCTGCCACTCTTGGCATTAGCCCTGTGCCTAAGGGCAACTATACAGCGATTTGGCTACATATAGTTGAGGCGAATGCTACCTTTGCGGAGAATCCAGGTGTGAACGTTACCCTCAAATTAGTGGCGCAGGGATGGCTGAAGATTTTTGTTCACTTTGAAGTCAAACCTGGAGGAACTTACTCCGTGGTTCTGGACTTCGATATGGCACAAACTCATGTTAGCCAAGGCATGGTCCTAACGCCTGTCGTCAGACCTAAGCAAGTCCTAGGACCGTAATTAGCATAACAGTAGACATAACATTAATCCAGCATAGTTTCTATTTTATTGATGAGTCAAGATGCTCTTATCCTTTGAAATTGCTCGATTACATTCGCTATTATCTTCTTAGATGCAGATAGATGCTTTTTAGGATCGAATAGGCTCATAACTTCATCTTTTTTCAATAAATTGCTTAATTCTTCATCTTTAAGAATAGCCTCAGAGTATGGTATATTCTCCTTTAATGCTTCACTAGCAGATTTACGTAATAATCTATGAGCCTTTGATCTTGATAGACCCTTTCTTAATAAAGCATCTAATACAAATTCTGAATAGATCTGACCTTGAGTTAAATCTATGTTCGATCTTATCCTATCAATTCTAACCACCAAGTCTTTCATAACATCTATCATCAAGTTCATGCATTCATCCAACAGTATGAAGGCTGAAGGCACTATTATTCTCTCATTAGCAGAGTTAGACAAATCTCTCTCATGCCACAATGGTATATTGTAAAGAGCGACTTCTGGTAATGATCTAATATACTTAGCCAAGCTAGAAACTCTCTCACATTTTATCGGATTTCTTTTTATTGGAACTGCTGAGCTTCCTATCTGATCAGTAGCAAAGGGCTCTTCAACTTCTCTTATCTCTGTGCGCTGCAGATTGCGAACCTCTTTAGCCATTTTATCCAATGTTGATGCAAGTAATGCTGTGAAGAATATTGCTTCAGCAAGAATATCCCTAGGAACTACTTGAGTTGCAGCATCCAAATATTTTAGACCTAGCTTTTCAGCTGCTATTTCTTGAACATCCAAAGCCCTCTCGCCCATAACAGATCCTGTCCCAACGACTCCAAGAGTTTTGCAAACCAAAGCTCTATCCTTCAATTGGTGCAAGCGTACAATATTACGATTCATTTCAGATGCCCATACAGCAAATTTTAAACCAAAGGATATTATGCTGGCATGCTGACCATGAGTCCTACCTACAGCAGGCAAATCCTGATAATTCAAAGCTTTATCACATAAAATCTCTGTTAAAGAAATCATCTTTCTCTCAATTATCTCCAAGGCTTGCTTTAACTGTAATGACAATGATGTATCTAGGACATCGTTGCTAGTGAGACCATAGTGCACCCATGGCTTTGCCTCATCATCACAAACTTCGACTATAGCCTCTACCAAAGATGCTGTCTCATGCTTTGTAATAGATTCTATCTCTCGCCATCTTTCTATTGTGATATGCTCAAGATTTGCCTTTGATGTGATTTCTATAGCAGCATTCTTAGGGATCAAACCTATTTCTGCTTGAGCCTCTGCAACAGCAGACTCTACCATGAGTTGATACTTTAGATAGCTCTCCTCTTCGAATATATCCCTCATCTCTTTGCTACCATATCTCTCAGGTACAGGAAGAGTACTCCTATAAGATGCCATAAGAATTCTTTTTTAGCATCTTTAATAAAAGTTAATCGCAATGATTTTATATTAATTATCCTCTAATCTTTATCTCGTTTAATCTTTCCTTGAACTTCTCAAGAGGCATATTCTCAACCAGAGGGAGGCCGAATTGTATAGCAACTATTATCACATCTCTAAGCTCAACCTTCACCAAGTTCTCCTTCAATTCTAGCTCTTGAAACTTCTTTGTAATCCTCTTCACTTCATTTCTAAGCCAACTGGGCCAATATAGTGTATCTTTTACCATGGGCATTTCTCTCATCTCAAATTTTATTATACCCTAAATCTTTCCTCAAACTCAATAATCTCTCTATTCTCTAAGCATCACATTTTTAAGAGTTCGATATAAGCTGATGAAATATTCGCCATAGATTATATTCTGAACCTTCTATCTAGTTATGATTCTCATCTTTTAAACTGCTTCCTGTAAAGATATGCTGAAAGTCCGATAGTTAGCAACACCGCTTTCATAAGTTAAATCGACGCCTAGAACGTAAACATTCGTGTTAACTTGGTGCATCGTCCCTTCATCAACTGTGAAGTTTACAGCATTACCTTCCTTCGCTTTAGTTTGAAGATGCTTAGCAACGCTATCAGCCCAAGCTACATCCTTTTCATAACAGTTGAGGGTCCATCTTTTAATAGTACCAAAAACTCTTACTTTGCGTTTATATTGTTCGCTTTCCCATGCATCTTTTTCTGTTATTACAACTTCGACATTCTCACTTAGATAGGAAACAGTTAAAGTTTTAGTATCAATAATTATTGTCATCTTTTACTCCTCCAAATCTATGTTGATGTAATCTTCATAAGAAAAAACCTCGAGTAATGGAGTTTTTCCTTGGCGTATCTCATTGATTAGAGTTACAATTACGTTCTTTAAATCTGTAAGAGTTAAGGTTCGTCCAACAATCTCTTTGAGGGTTTTCATACGTTCAACAATCTCTCTAGCATCAATTGTAACAGTGAGAATTTGACCTTCTTGGTCATATTGGAAGGTAATGTAAACATCGCCCATTTGCCTTTGAACTTTAGTGATCTTGATCATTTTATCTCACCTAACATCTACAGCTATCACAGAAATGCAAGCATAATTCAAAGCGGTGGCTTCGCTAACTAATAAGAGGGAATTAGCAACTTCGATAATTTCAAAGGTGTAGGTATGGCTCAAGATGCCTACTCCTGATGCCGTAGAGTAATAGTCTGTAGTATCTCCAAAGCTTACGAATCTCTTTTTGCCAATTTTCGTAGACTTTGTTGGATTATGTGTTAAAGGCTCAGTGATTATATAAAGAGTGGATCCTTGAGGAAAGTTTAAAGCTACAGGTTCATACTCAATACTAGTGAAAATCCAGGGGCAGATGACAACTCTTACAGTTACGCTTCCATTGTAAGCACTTGCAAAGCCATTATAGTTATCAATCTTAAGATTATAAGTAGTGTTAGGATCAAGAATTTTTATCAGTAAACCGTAAGAGCCAGCTTCATAAGTTGGATTTGTTCCATCGCTACCAGTATAGTAATCATCCTGTCTTGCTGTCCAACTTTCTTGAATATCATTTATCAAAATCTTCCAGTTAAAGAAATTAGCAGTATCACTTTCACCAGGATTCTTTATCTTGCTCGCTCTATAGGCTTGTCTCTCAGCATTAACAAAGATAAGAGCTACATATTTCTTAATGCTACCTACAGCTAATTTTCTTGCCGAGGGCGTTGTAAAGTTCTGATCGATTAATGTGGTTGTAGAAGTTGCTGGGCATGAGATATAACCACTATCATAAGCTTGTTTACTCTTATCCGAGAAATTAAATGCACTGATGTGGCATAACTGTATTGAACAAGCTGCACTATATTTATACATAGAAATCTGAAATTCAAATGTATAAGAGCCTGCTGGCAGTATTACAAAGACTTCTCTAGTGACGTCTGCTCCTCCTCCTGCTGCACCAGTTGCTATAAGAGGGACACCATCAAGTAATATCCTCCCAGCAGATAAAGAGCCAGTTCCAGTTACCGATCTTATTTTTGCATAGACTATCTTCTCCTTAGTTAAAGTTATAACCTTCGTCACTTTCGTTGTCCAATCACATACAGCAGTTATGCTATAAGTTGTAGTATCATTTAGAATATTATTCTCTTCATCAGCTATAATGCGAACTTGTTCTGAGAATAACAATAATATCACCTTCCAAGAATCGGGCTCCGTGGTGTAGTTGTTGTAGTAGTTGTAGGCACTCTTATCCTTGAAGTAGTAGCCTGTGCTGATGTCTTCTCTATAGTTACGCTCTTAAGCATACTCTTAATCATATTGTATATTTGCGATCTTAAGCCAGAAACATTGATATCAATAGCAAAGTTCATGTAAAGAGGTCTGGCTAACATATCTTCTATGTTATCTAAGCTCCTATCAACCTCTCTTATGTTATCGTTCATGCCTCTTTTAGTTTGTGATAGAATATTAGCCCACATATCTGGCCAGATGGAACCTCCGGCTATAGCATTAGCAGCGTTTTGAAAGTCTTTTATTATCTGATCTAGTTTAGATTGAATGTCTGAAGTTAAACTACCAAGATCGCCTTTAATACTATCAAAAGCTGAAGAGAAGGAATTTGCAAAATTCACAAGAGGCTCAACAAAAGAGTTTAATGAAGCTCCTAAAGAATCAAGATAGGCTTTAATCTCATTTATCGTGGTTTCAGTCTTAGTTCTAATGCCATCCCAATCCTCAGTCCATCCTATATAGAAAACACCCATGGCTACACCTGCACCAGCAAAAGCACCACCTAAGGTTCCTAGACCTACACCTAAACCAGCAATAGAAGTCTTTGCAGCGTCAAAGGCTCCTGTTAAGCTCACAACAACACCTTTTAGATTAGTTATTGCTGTTATGGCTGTAGGAACTGCTTGTATGGCTAATTGAACCATAGCTTCATTAACTCTATCTTGTTTCTCCTTTAATGTATCTTGAGCAGTTGATACCCTTTCTTGTGCTAATTGTAATTTCTCTAAGGCTATTTTTGCCTCTTCACTATCCGCCCCATATTTCTCAACAGCATTATTATAGGCCTCTTGAGCTTGCTTTGCACTTATCTGAGCAGATGTTAAAGAATCTTGGGCTTTTTTAACTGATAATTGAGCATCTTGAATTCTATCATAAGCATTATAAAGAGCAAAGCATGATGTCATAACTCCTGATACTGAGATTGTAAACTGCTTAAAGCTAAAGTCAGCCTTCTTTGTGCTATCCTCAACCTTCTTCATCGCTTTTTCTGTCTTATCTCCCACTTCCTTTATCTTGTCACTCGCTTCATCAACAGCCTTTAGCTTCGCTACTAATTCTACAGTGCTCATCTTAACCTACTCCTTATCATATCCTCTATCTTCGTTCTGAAAATATTCCTCACTTTAGGGATGCTCTCTTCAATAGCAGGTCTAAGAAATGGTTGGGCTTCCATCTTCCTAGTGCCGAATTCCACATAGGCGGCGTAAGGAACCCTAGCTTCGACCATGAAGCTTGATGCTCTGATAGAATCTCTTAACTTACCAGTTCTTACAGGAGCTTTTCTTTTTGCGCTTTGAGCTATTAGCTTTGAGGCTTCCTCACTTGCCTCTTCTATAGCTATCTTTACTCTTGATGGAAAGTCTCTCAGGAATCTTCTAAACTCTTCCCAACCTCTTAACTCTAATGATAAACTCATCTTCTTCTTGTCCTCCTTTCATGTTCTCTCATTCTATCAGCAACAATTTCATTATCAAACAAAAAGGCTTCAAAAGATGAAGGTGATAGACCCAAGAACTCACTAGGTCTTTTATGTAGGACTAAACTCAACTCTCCTATCACTCTTCCTATCTTGCTCTTTGCGAAAAAATCTAGCCTTCTTTGTTATCTCATCGACATAGTTACTTATCTCCATGAAGACTGCTAAACTATCTTCATCACTAGGCTGAGGATCCACCATAGCTTTAAACAGTTCTCTATAGGATTCTTCTGTTCTTTGCTCAGTAGCTCTTTGAAGTAAATGAACATTCCAAGGTGTAGCAGGCTTTATCTTATATATTGTATCTCCGATCTTTACTTCTTTCATTACTATTACCCCTCTTACTTACTTAGCCTAGTAGTTTAGTATTCTACATCTTCATCATTTTGTAGAGTTATTATGATAGGCTCTGCACTTGTAGTGTCTCTTATTGCTGTGAATTTAAGCCCTTGAACTATTCTCTCTTGTCTATCGATGTAAGCATCTCCAACATCATAGATTATCTCATCACAGTCTATCTGTAATTCGTTATAATAGCCGGTAGCTCCTATCTGTGGTCCTCTTAATATCACTTGTAAGTCCTTTTTCGTTGAAGCAAGAAAGTCATCCAGATGTGCTGTAGATAAGAACCTTATATCCATCTCACCCTCGACTTCTATTCGTGTGGGTTCTAAGCGTGGTAATAGCCTCGATCCTAGAACGAAAGCCTCTGTATCTATGTTATTTCTTATTGTTAAAGAGAGTCTCTCTGGTGTTACTGCCGTTCCACTTAGAGTGAATGTAGTTATTTTTGAGAAGTCTATGAAGTCTTGAGTGCTAAAGGTTGGAGTGCTTAATGTGCCTGTGCTTTCATCCTCTCCTACACAATCAACCGTGCACACAAGAAGTTCTCCTGCTACTAACTCTAATGTTAGTTCATTTACTCCAATCCCGTGGAGGATCTTCTCTGTGACATCGTGAAGACCTACTCTTGCCGTTAAAGATGGTAGCGATGCTGCCTTTTTGAACACATGATTTGCTACTCCTGTTGCTGGATTGGTCTTAGTCTCTCCTCCAAGAAGAGCTTTTAGTATTAAGCCTATGCCTTTATCATAAGTTACGTATTGCTCCCATCCCCCTGTTACCAGCTTCTTGCCAGCTATGACTTTGTCGAGTTCTCTATATGCTACAGTCTCAGGATAGATGTAGCCATGCTCAAGTTTTAGATTTTCGCTTATTATTGGTATGTAGTAGCTTGCTGCTACTGGTGTCCCATAAGTGCTCTCTTTCCCTATTCCTAAGTATCTTGCCATTTACATCTACCTCCAACCAAAAAATGGTTTCGTTGCATTTCAGCAACTCTTCAGGGAGGTTTACTTTTGTTCTAATCCAGGCACTTTTGTAGGCTGACCCTGAACTTCTACAGCAGTAGCTCCATGTAACCCAGTCACAGATAGAGTGGTCAAATCCACAACAGCATTAATCCCAGCAGTAGTGGCTTGTGTCATGCTATTCGTTGCACTTCTGAAGACATATAGTGATAGAATTTCAGCTATAACGAAGCCTAGAGTTGCCACGCCTCCGAAGATCAGAGCCAATTCAATTATTGGCGTCATGTCCAAATTTAATCACCTCTTCAATCTTCCTAGATTGGATATCCAATCTAGTCTGAAGTCGATTATCGCCGATCGTAAGGAAAGAATAACATCCTTCGAAAGGCAACCTGCCTTTAGAGGTCTTTCCTCGCGATCTTTAGCGATCATTATATCCACTTCCTTACAGCATGAAGAAGCCTTACAAAGGCAACAGCGTAATCCTTATCACTCATCCTAACAATTTCAATGCTCTTAGGTAGCTTTACATCAGATACCAAACCGTCTAAGGATGGATTACTGTTTAATGTATTCTCAATGTATTCAATCTTATCATAGACGCTTTTTTCCGCTATATCTTCGTTTACTGCTCTATCAGCAACTCCTATCTCAAGAATAAGCTCATACTCGAATTGAGATATGTTAGCTTTCCCAGTAGCTCTTCTCTCATTCCATTGAACGTATATGAAGGGATAAAGATCAAGGCGAATTGGTACACCAAAGTAATACTTCTTTATCTTATCAGGCTCTGAAAGATTTGCATCTGCTTTGAGCAAGTCTATGGTCTTTTGAACGATTTCTTTGTATGTCAATTTCCTTCACTCTTCTTAAAAACTGGCTTAAGATAGGTTGAGGTTATGTAATCCTGAAGTTCTTTCTCTCCTCTTTTAAGAAAGTAATTATTCTCATTAGGTGGTGCTCTATCCTGCCTAAATAGACCTGATGCCAAATCTGCGCTTATATCTGATATTATCTGAGGAGGATTTGATAAAGGCACTATAGTGTATTGCTTCAAAGAATTATCTATGATTGCATCAGCAGCCATTATCTTAGCATCTATTATAGAGTCATAAGCATTATTCGTGGCATCTATTCCCAGTCTCTCCTTTACCATATTCCTTGTGCTGTAGGGCAAAGCAGTTTATGATACTGTGGGCATTTATTTAAAATATAATGAAAATTTTAAAATTAATTGATAAAATTGTATTTTACTATATAATTTTATTAATAAAATCATAAAGGCAAGGAATGTTGATGGAGCTATAGATTGGATAGGGTTATAGGAATGATATTGCTAAAATCTTATGTACTAGAGAAAAATTAGACGCCCAAGGGGGTGCTTCTTCTGCAGTACAAGTGGACTGTGCTTACAGTAACAACTGTTGGTGTTCTGATGGCTGGTATAGACTCTAGGATAGTTATAGTTGGTCTCCCTCAAGTAGCCTCAGCTCTAAGAGCAGATGCAGAACAGGCGATCTGGTTTACTCAGGCATATGTCCTTGGCACTACGGTTGCATTGCTTCTTATAGGTAGAGTTACGGATATAGTTGGAAGGGTGAAAATTTACATAAGTGGCTTCACAATCTTCACATTAGGCTCTGCATTAACAAGCCTTGCATGGGGATCTCCAGAGTTTATCTTGTTCAGGGGGATACAGGGGCTTGGGGCTGCTATACTCTTTACAAATAGCATAGCTATGATAGTGGATGCAACTCCGAAGAATGAGCTTGGCTTTGCTCTTGGTGTAAATCAGATAGCCTTCAGGTTCGGTGCTATGGCTGGGCTAACTGTAAGCGGAATAATTCTCTCCTTCTTAGACTGGAGGGCGCTCTTCTACATAAATGTGCCAATAGGTATCTTCGGGACTGTCTGGGCCCAACGTAGGCTTAAAGAAATAGCGAGCCTAGAGAAGGGGACCCCAATAGATTGGGTAGGTTTTGTAACATTTACGTTTTCTTTAACAAGCTTTATCCTAGCTCTCACATACGCTGCTTATGGGATAGCAGAGCAGATTACAGTTTACGAGTTTCTCATCGTTAGTGCAATAAGCATGGTAGCCTTCGTAGCGTATGAAAGAAACCATGAGCATCCATTACTGGACCTAAGGCTTCTTAAGATAAGAGAGTTCACTGGCGGTATCATAGCGCAACTGCTTAATACAATAGCATGGGGAGCTGTATTACTCTTGCTCAGCCTTTACTTCCAGCTTGTTCTTGGTCTAAGCCCATTTGATGCTGGAATAAGGATAATACCCTTCGACATAGCGTTCCTTTTCCTTGGTGTGTTAAGCGGAAGGTTCTCTGATAGATTTGGGCATCTCCCCTTTACCACATCTGGCCTAGCTCTGACGAGCATCTCTCTATACCTCTTCTCAACTTCAGATGCATCCACACCATATTCACTTTTAGCCATTTACATGGTGCTCCTTGGTGCCGGTATAGGCCTGTTCATCTCCCCAAACATAAGTTCGATAATGGGTTCTGTTCCAACTCAAAGGAGGGGGATCGCCTCAGCATTCAGGGCTACATTCTTTAATGTTGGCTTCACAATAAGCCTCAACTTGGCTGTCCTGATAATGACCTTTACAGTGCCATATGCAGTAGTAACAAAGATAATATCATCCACGAACCCTATCGTTATCCCTGAAGTAGATAAGATACTCTTTTCTGAAGGATTAAAGAACACATACCTCTGGCTTGCTGTATTGAATACTGCTGCTATTCCACCATCTGTGCTTAGAGGAAGCACATTAAGCAACTAATGGAACAATTACAGCAATTGTGCCCAGGATGGAAATAAGTAGGCATGATTCTGAATTACTTTTAACTTTACAAGACTATCCTGAAGACTACTCAGATAGGGCGTTCTAATCGCTCTTTTTCTTTCTATTCTGAAATAGTTCATCAAATTTACTCTCATCCTTAACATAAAACTCTTCACATTAACAAAACGCTACAGAATTCATGTTGACTGAAAACATAAGTATTTAAGTAATACAGTACTACTTTTTATGATAGAGATGAAGCTAGTATCTGTAACTCGAAAGGGGCAAGTGACTATACCTGAAGATGTAAGAAAGAAATTAGGAATAAAAGAAGGAAGCAAGCTTTTAGTGGAAAGTGTAGACAAAGAGCTAGTAGTTATGAAAAAAGTGGAGATAGTAGAATCTTTAGAAGAGCTACAGAGATATTGCCAAAGGCTAGCTAAAGAAAAAGGTCTGACTCCAGAAAAGATAAACAGAGCAATAGAAGAGGTGCGAGAAAAAATTTGGAAGGAAAAGTATGAGAAGCATCATGGTTGATAGTAATATTTTATTTTCTGGTTTGTTGTTTAAAGGAAAACCGTTTAAAGTTCTTGAATTGATTAGAAAGCGTAAATTGAAGCTGATAATTCCGATCGATCAGTTGAACGAAATCTATGAAGTATTTGCAAAAGAAGTTTCTGATAAGACTAGCCTTTTAGATTCGTTTCTTCTATTGGTCAAACCAAGAATTATTATGGATGAGGAGTATTCCAGATTTATAGCAGAGGCTTCTGAGTTAATCGATGACAGAAAAGATATACCAATACTTGCATGTACCTTAGCAGTAAAACCAACTTATTTTATTACTGGAGATAAAGATTTTCATATAGAAAAAATAAAAGAAAAAATTAGAGTTGCTACGCCGGGCGATTTTCTAATTGAAATAAAGGCATCTTAATTGCCCCTTTTGCCTTCTTTTTTGGAATAGTTCATTGAGCAGGTCATTACAAGAATCTTATTAAAGAGAATTAAAAGTAAAAGGAGTTATCTCTAAGATAATGCAACTTCTCGATGAAAAAAGCAATTCTTCAAATAAGAAAAAATTTAATTAAACTTTTCTACATGCCTTATTTGTTAAATATTAATCATAGGTAGCAAGCTGGGATAAAAAGAATGTCTGTATTATTGATTTTTATTTTGCTCCAAAAATTTTTTGTAATCACAATAGCCTTTTTAATTTTGTAAGATTTTATGAAGCTTCTTAATCCTTTTGAGACTTTAGGTTCTTTGAAACTTTGATACTTAACCTCTATTGGGATTATTTCATCTTTTATTTTAAGCACAAAGTCAACTTCTGCCTTCGCTATAGTCCTCCAATAGTTTATTATCGCTTCAGGGAAATTGTTCTTTAAGCTTAAAAAAACAAAGTTTTCAACCAATGCTCCACTGTCGGTTCTCTTTTCAAGGGGATTAAAATTGTCTATTATATAATTTCTTAAACCTAGATCAAAGAAATATAGTTTTGGAACTTTTTTCAATTCTGTTAACGGGTTTCTATAAAACGGCTGAATCAAGTTTATTATGTAGGTTTCTGAGAGTATTGAAATCATTCTTTTTAGTTCTTTATAATAAGTATTACATGCCGAGCAGATTTCATTGTAATTTATCAAATTCCCAATTAGTACTGCTAAAGCCCTAACAACATGTCTGTATTTAAAAGCATCAGTAACTTTAAGGAACTCTACAACATCTTTCGAGATATAGGTATCATAAATATTTTTTAATATAGCTCTTTTAGTATCAAAATCTTCTGCTTTTATTACAGCAGAATAGCCACCAAAAATTACATATTGATCAAAAAATGGGGCAAGCTCCTTAAGGAAAATATCTTTCTCAACTTCAACTTTATTACTTAAAAACTCTTTAACCATATTGTTCTTCTCTTCATAGATCTTTGCCAGTCTTGGATCTTTTGCTGTTAAAAATTCATGAAAATTGAATGGGAATAGCTCGAAGAAAAATACTCTCCCAACCAAAAATTTTGCCATAGCTCCTGAAAGCTCTAAAGATGAGCTACCAGTGACAATAAACTTAGAGTTTTCGAAAGTATCATAAAGAAGCTTGAGCTTCTTTCCAGGGTCTTTCACGTAATGGTATTCGTCCATCAAAAAACAATACTTGCCTTCTTTTGTCAGAAAGCTTCTAATGTATTCTTTGGGATTAGTCTCAAAAGCTTCCAGTATATCAGGATCTTCAAAATTCAAAAAAACTGTGTTTATGCCTTTCTTCTTTAAATCATCTTCCAGAATTCTTAGCAGAGTTGTTTTGCCGCTCTGTCTTGGACCTTTTATTGCGTAGGTTTCTCTTCTTTCTATCCATCTTAGCAAGCTTGCTTCAATATCTCTCGGAAAAATTAACTCTTTTTCCATATTAATGTTAGTAATTTTTAATACATTTAAATTTTACTAAGATAATCGGGATGCTAGAAAATGAATACACACTTTCCTTTACTTCGGAGAATGAGATGTCATCTATTCTATTTTCTTGGCTTCGCTAACTGTGAATAAGTTTCTTTCCACTTCTCTCTCAAGGCTGAACTAAATTTCTTTAAGTAAATGTAAGTCACATTTCAAGAATAATGGTAAATCTAGGCATAGTTTCTTTAGAGAAGGAATGATTCTGATAAACTAACTAGTAGAGAATTTTAAGGGGCGTGGGCTAATGCTTAATCGCTCTTTTGCCTTCTTTTTTGAAATAATTCATCAAACCTACTCTCATCTTTAAGGACATCTTCTAAGATTATGTCAATAACTTCTTCTATTGGAATATCATTTTTATAACTTAATGCTCTTAATTGTTTATGATACCTTCCCTTTATCTTCACATATTTCTTAATAAAATCAAGATTCTTGCTCATAATGATCACAAAAAATTTAGTGAGAGGATCACTTTTATATCGTGATCCTCGCTACTGCCTTTGTCCTTAAGACTGCCAATCCTATCCTCTCAGATGCCACTATGCCATGCCTATCATTCTTCAAATCCTCATAAGGCTCTGTAACTATATCTCTTCTCAATAGCATTACTGAAGCATTCTTTGCATCTATCATGTAAGCCTTATCATCAGGGAATATGGATGATACTGCGATCTTGAAGCCAAGTATAGAGCTACCGAATATTCCTCTTTCTTTGTCTTGCAATTCTCCAAAGTAGAAGCTATGAATGAACTTATCATCATTCCATAGGTCTCCAGCTTTGTTTGGAGACACTGCAAGAACTGTAGGGTTGAAGTTCTCACCCTTCACTGCCTTCCATGCCTTTAATACATCTTCATAGGCTAATGTTCCAGGTGTTGTAGCAGATATTTCTGCCCCACTTGCCAGATCACTTGCTGATATTGCTTCATAAATATCCTTTATCTCTGTAGTCTCCATCTCTCCTATGGCTCTCCCTACTTCTTTCGCTTGCCTCTCCATTACAGGCCACTTTGCATCCTCTAAAAATCTCTTCGTAAACTCTGCTATTGCTCGAATCTCCTTATCAGCCTTCACATCTTGTGTCTCATAACTCTCTCCTGTTACCCATGTCGTTGATAGCTGTGCACTTCTGTAAGCTTTACCTTTCTTCGCTTTAAATATTCTTAGGAAAGGCTCTTCAGTCTCTATTATCTGAACTAGCTCACGGCCAACTAATTCTGGCAATGCTGCCTCTACAACTGCATCATGAACCTTTCCTAAGGCTAGGCTTGAGTCGCTGAGCAAAGCTTCCTTCATAACCCTCTGGAAGAAAGGATTGGCCATGGCTTTCTGAGATGATTGAGATATTTCTTTTGCAAACTTTTCATCTTTCTGAAGAGTCTCAAAGAGCTTTGGCATTATTTCACCACCAATATTCTTATGTAGTCTCCTGATGAACTTGCAGAGTCTAGAGCAAATCCTAGTATTCTTGAGTAATAGATAGTGTAAGTAGCTGTTCCTCCTTCATCCACAGACTGATCGCTTAGTGCAATAACATCTGCATTGGCATCGTTCTGAACTGCTTGTCCTCTCGCTATAGCGCCTCCTGCCTTCACCTTTACTATGCCGAATACACAGATTCCTATCTGATCCCCTACTGATCCATCTTCAACAGCTATTCCTATTGCATTAGAGGAAGATGTAGGTTGACTGACTTCTCCATCTGCTGATAGAATAACTGCCTTTCCCTTTGTTATAGTGCTTGCTGCTTTGAAAGGTAGGATCAATGCACCTGGTGCTATTACATCCCCTTGATTGGCATCTGGCCATTTGTCTGTCATTTACATTCACTCTTTCTCTATCTCAGCCTTCACCTCACGGATGAGCTTTAGGTAGGCTTCACGTCTAATCATAGCAGGTACTTGCTCAGGCTTGGGTAGCTTTGCTAAGAATTCTGAGTGCTTAGATGATTTTTGCTTTAGTTTCTCTTCATAGGCTTCATGAGCTACTATCGCTTTTCCACTTCTTTCCTTCACGCCTACCTCATCCTTTGAGGCTAGGCTATATGAGGAACCATCAAGAGTTTCAATCAATCTATCGATGATAACAGATGTCTTAGGATCTCCAGGCTCAACATCCTCAGGAACAAGAGATAAACCATCAAAGATTAGACCGTGAGGGATAACACCATTATAATGCTCTCCCCATCTGTATCTAGCATCCACAGAAACATGCTTTATCTTTCCAGATGCTATCAAATTCCAGACTTCATCATCAACTTTACCAAAGTACTCTATTCTTCTATCCTCATACTCAGCATCAATAATCTCTCCAACCTTTATAGGAGGATTTGCATGAGGAGGGTAAAAGAAAGGCTTATCGATTAAAGTCCTAGCAGCCCTTTTTAATTCATCTTCACTATATTTATTCAAGTTTCTTGTCTGACCTACGTTCAAAGCTACACCACGAATAAAATGAGTACCACTAATCTGCTTGATGGGCATAAACCATTGAAAAGACTCTTGTAATTTTTTCAACCTAATCACTTCTCCAAATTTTCACTTTGCTCAAGTTCTAAGCCTAATTTAGAGAGAATCTTTCGAGCCTCTTCTCTGCTCATTATATTCAAATCAACGAATCTTTGTATATCTTCGAGCTTAACCTCAGGTCTTTCAGGCAATCCCCACTTTAATCTCAAGTTAACTATCTTCCAATCAAGACCTGCTTGCTCTATCAAAGGTCTGAAGATTTCTCTCTCTATGATTCTCTTTAAGAATCTTTGAATAGCTAGCACCTTTCTCTCAGCCATCCTTGTTGCTTCCTTTGCTGATGCTTCAGTAAAGCCAGGAGTAGTGAAGAGCTTGAAGATTGGAGTCTGTAAGCCTATTAATCTCTGATTGTCAAAATGCTCTATGAAGGCTTCAAACCTTGCTCTAGGGTCTATGCTCACATCATGAATGTTAAGTTTTATACCTTTTCCTCCAAATACAAAGTCTTGCTCAGGCTCAAGGCTCTTTATCACATTGGCTTGATTTGTTATAAAATCCTCACTTGCACCTTCAAACTCATAAACATGTCTAGGGACATAGCGATGAAGAATCTTTCTCATATCATCCTCCATTATCCATTTCAATTCTAGTAAAGATGGTATAATTCTCTCTTTGATAGTTCCATCAGAGAGCCTTATCACATACTTCTTCTTTGCAGATAACTGATGTAACAGACCATAGCCGAAGGGAGAGTTATTCATGGCATTAAATTTGAAGTGAATTATTCTATCAGGCTCAAGCTCTACTATCTTACCACCAATGAGTTGCTCATAATGCTCTACCTTGCCAAATTCATCTCTTTTAACTTTCCATATGGTTGATATTGGAATATGTTTTAAATTAATTAAATCGTCAGGCTCTATCCTTTCTATGAAAGAATTTCCAAAGGCAATTATCTCTTTTGCTATCATTAGGTTAAGATTATCAAGATTAACTTCAGCACAAAATTCCTCAACAATCCTCTTTGCTTTATCATCATCTGAAGTTATGTAAAAACCAGATCCTACAGTAGCTTCAGCAAGAAAGTCGATGCCTATGGCAATTTCAGTATCGCTAAGATAGTTGTTCAACAGGGTTGAAAAGGATATTGCTGGAGATTCTCCCCATGCTACTGTGGAGAGAGGAGCAATCAATCCTTTCTCCTCTCTCAGCCTCTTTCTTATGGGTGCAATGATTCTTTCAGTCAATGCATTTTTTAAGCCCAAGTTCATCGGTTAACATCATAACACTTCAATTCTTAAGTAAAGAATGAAGATTCATTCGATGAAGGAAAATTCATTGAAAATCCAGGCTATCATAGGTTCTGTTAACAAAAATTTAGTGGAAAGCCTTAAATTGGCTCTTATGAATTAAACTAATGAGAATGACTTCCAGAAGCTTTACAGTTACATTAGAAGAAGGAAAGGACGGTTATTATGTAGCTAGATGTGTTGAAATCCCTGAGGCGATAAGTCAGGGGAAGACGAAGGAAGAAGCATTAAAAAATATCAAGGAAGCCATAGAGGCTGTTTTAGAATGGCGTCAGAAGAAGGCTAAGGGAAAAACGATAGAGATGGTCGAGGTAACTGCCTAATAAACTCCCAATACTCTCAGGAAAAGAGGTCATTAAAGCCTTAAGTAAAGTAGGTTTTAAGGTTGAACATCGAAAGGGAAGCCATGTCGTTAAACTTACAAGGTTCAACAGTGTTAAGATTACCAAGAAAGGTTCAACATCTTTCTGATCTGATCGATCATCCACTCATTCCTCCCTCCCTCAAGAATATATCTAACAATTCCTCTCCCTTCTTACTTAAACGATAATACTTTGCCTGATCATACTTGCCATACCATTTCTTAACATGGTCAAATTCGATTAATCCTAATTGAAGGCATATGGATAGATACCTTGCTATCAATGCTACATGACTTAAAGATGATAAAGATCGAAAGAGTGAATATGTGCTATGCTTTCCATCTATTTTAAGAGTTATCAATATCTCAAGAATAGTTAAGAAATTATATCTACCATGCTTATCCTCATCAAAAGGCTTGTTAAGAATACTGTTCAAAAGGCATCTTGCTTTATTGTCCAATTCAATACCATCTTATAAAAAACAATATTTAAATATATCCATATTTGGAACATATGTGGAACATGGGCAAATGGATGAAGATTAACATACCAAAAGATATGGTAGAGTTAATAGACCGCTATCTAAGTACAGACATGGCTAAAGAGAGAGGGTTTGTGAGTAGAACAGATGTTGTTGTTACAGCAACGAGAATGCTATTGGAGAGAGATGGTATGTATAAGCAAAGACCTAGATTGGAGCATTTGAATACTTATGAGGACCATGTCAAGATAATAGACAATGAGACGAATAGAATAGCCAGCATCTACTTCAAAAATAATCAAGCATATTGTGATCTATGTGATTCTAATGAGTGCTTGCATATAGATTACTCATATACCATTAAAGATGTATTAGATGCTTTGGAGAGGCATGGTTATTCAATACCGAAGCCAAAGTTGAAGTTCAAAATATAAGTAAAAAAGCAGAAGAGCAATTATATTTTTCAAGGAAAAATTCTTCATAGAAGGTAAATTGGCTCATCTAATGTTTCATGTTTAAATACATACTAATACGTGTCTGTACGCATGAATACTTCAAATAAGACAAAGCTAACATTGTCTATAGATGAAAATGTATTAGAGAATGCAAGAAAAGTTGCCAATAAGAGGAGAATACCTATATCAAGATTGGTAGAGAACTTCCTGATCTTCTTTTCTAAGCATGAGCTATTTACATAATACTTCTAATTCCCCTGATCTGCGCATTTCAATCTTTCATTCGCTAGTCCTATCGTGAGATTTCTGTTTGTATATAACTGCTGTGCTAATAAAAATTGAAAATTTTTAGTGATAACCTTAATTATAATAGATGTTATAATCTTGGAGGTGGAAAAGCAGAGATATGAGTGGAGAATCAACTGAAGAACCAAGGCGTCCAATTGGCATTAAGCTCAAGATTAAGAGTACATCGTATCTAAAAGTCATACCAGCTTCCATTGCTATACTTCTTACTATTTATATGAAATACGGCCTATTCGAGCCTGAAATTGAAAACATTCGTATGGCTTCTAACTTTTTAATTCTTTTGTTGATTTTGTTTATTATAGTTAGGATAGATGCAACCATCCCGAACATAATCATAGTAACTACTTTAGTAACTCCATTAATACTGCTTATTCGCCTTCTTGTGGTTCTTTTTATTTTCTCTTACCTCGAGGGAGTTCTTTTCTATGGTATGACTGATTTTCTTGGATTTCTTTCGGTCTTTGCTCCACTTTTAGCTATATCACTAGCATTAATTGACAAGCTGGTGTTTCATAAGTTGGGGTATAGGAAAACAATTTTACCAATACTCTTACCATCTTTGGTTTTGTTCATAGCCTCTGGGATTAGCCCTCTGGAGCTAGGTACTATAGGGAGTACAATTGGTCTGTGGGTCATACCTCTACTCTATGTTATTATTGGTCCTTTTATCATAAAACGGATAATCAGCAGACAGGATTTCAACATAGATAAAGTTGAGGATGCATTCTTTGTTGTCTTTGGCTTGAACTCATATACTATGAGCTTTTTTATAGGGGTCTTTGTTGAAAATTTTGCTTCATGGGGCTCCCTTAACTATATTCCTATAGAGATATTATTCGCATCTCTGCTCTTTCCATGGTCTATATTCTGGGCAGTTTCTGAAGGATTCAAGACAAATCACTTAAAGAGTCTAATCTTATTGCTATTGTTCTATGGTTTCTCATTCCTTCTACTCTCACTATCATACATAATTACTCCAGGAGTATACCCTACATGGTCGCTACAAACAGGTTATGAATTTCCTTCTCTATTTTCAATCTTGCTCTATCTTCTTTATGCAATAATAATGCCAATAATAGCTATCAGAGGGTATAAGTATGCAAAATACCTCTACTCCGTTATGATCTTTCTTCTCCCGATAGTTGTAAAGGTTATTACATTGAGACTCATTGGGTCTTACGTTGAAGCTTCCACTGGCGATGCCTTGATAGCAATAATTTCGGTAATATCTGCCGCAGCATCATTAGAGTTAGTAAGGAAGGAGTTCAAAGAAAAAGAAAAAACATAACTATTAGGAGTGCACCTTGGCCATGAGCAGGCAAGAATCGAAATACGTTCGAGTTGCTAAAGAAGTTGATTAAAGGCAAACCTGGAGCATAACCCACGAAGTTACAAAGAATATCAAATAAAGACTTTTTGAAGATCATAGGAGCCATTAAATGTAATATGAGAAGAACCTGAGTTTAAAGTTAATCTCAATATCTTTCTCAAAAATGCAAGAACGAACGTTACACGTTTGGTCGGGTTATATGTAAATTCTTCCGAGATAGAAGCACACACTGCTACTTCAGCATCCGGTGCCGCTGCATCCAGTCAGATAACACTGCCACATCTGAGTAGCGTTCATCTTATGAGCTGTGCCATGCGCCTCTAGTTCCTTTCTGGTAGCGAAACTTTTTCCACATTTGGGACAATAGAAGGCTATTATCTCACCCCGCTAGCCTATGTAGAAGCAAATCTTTATAAGACTTACCATTGAGGCTCTTGAAGCGAATAAGACAGGTTTGAATTGGACTTTATGGATAAGCACTAAGATTAATAGCGAACTTAGACCTAAAATGGTAATAACTACGCATGCCCTTAGGTTGTTGAAATTCCATAATAAGGCATAGAGTAAAGAAGAGGAGCAATTCATCATAGACAACTGGAAGCTCGGACTAGAGGGCTGAGGTTATTCACAAGAACCCCAAACAAACAGTTCAGCAGTTATGAGGTTAAGTTTGTCAAAAGGAAATCTTCATTGAAGGCAAAATGGCTCATCTAATGGTTAAACCCTCATAAGAAGGCGATAACGCCCTAACTTTGCTTTTAATCTCTGCAAGAATCCTCTTGGTATGAACGATATCTCTTTCCATGTCAACATCTTCTTATACCACACGAACCATGGAGTATCTAAGAATCCAATTATGTTCTTGCTTATTATTTGCCCAATTATCAATGGTACTATTGGCATTACTCCATAGAAAGCTATAGTAACGAATATTATACTATCTAATGTTAGATCTAATACATCACTTGTAAGACTTCTCATTACTACTCTCTTCTCATATCTCCTCTTCAAAAAAGCGAACACATGTGCATCTAAGTTCTGACAGACTAGAAAAGCCATCCATGATGCAGCAGTTATTCTTATTGATAAACCAAATAGACTCTGCCAAGCTTCCTCGAATTGAAAGAATGGTGCTGGACTCAAGCTATTGACCATAGCAATGAATGTAACTAATAGAACTTGGGTTATGAAGGCTATGAAGATGGCTAGATGTGCTTTTGTTTTACCATAAGCTTCGTTTATCATGTCTATGGCTTGAGCAACAAATGGATAGATGAATACTGCTGCAGGAGCAAAGAATTGATAGAATCCAAGATCGAAGTTTATTATTCTACTAGCAATTATTTGTGAAGCTCCCAAGTATATTGTGTAGAAAGCAGTTAAAGCAGCGAATCCATATTTCTCATATTTCCTAACTATGTAGCTACTGGCATAAGTTACAATTGTGAGACTTATTATCCAATACAGCCAGACTATCATTTAGCTCTCCCGCGTTTTTATACGTGCAATTGTGTAGCATTAAGTATTAAAAGTGTGGACTAAGTGATTTTATCGAATTACTGAGCATCTTATTCTTGAAAAATGCTTAGATAACATTTTAAATTGGGCGTTTAGTGTATGCGTTAGGTTTATTACTTGAGGGGGTTAAGTACTTACGGGGGTTAAGTTTGCCTCTGTTTGACCTGAACCCAAAAGAATCGCCAAAAGAACTCTTTGCAAGAGAAAAAGAGTTAGACGAACTGATTCGTCTAATTGAAGCAAGAAGATGGGTCGCTATACTAGGACCAAGGATGGTAGGCAAAACCAGCCTCATCAAGGTGGCTAACGTGAAGCTAGAAGATGCAGGGTTTAAGACTGTATACGTAAATCTTTGGGGAGCACAAAGAACCCAAGGCTTGTTAAATGCATTGGCGCGAGGCTTGAACTCTTCTAAAGGTCTTTCACAAAAGATCAAGGATGGCATCGGAAGAATTGAGGGTGTATCCTTAGGACTTGCAGGAATCACTATCTCTGCCCCAAAGAAACCTATGACAACAACATGGGACTTGTTGAATGTTATAGGAAGGGAGGCTGAGGACTATGTCATAGAACTGGACGAAATTCAAGAGCTAGCGGTCATCTCTGGTCATCTTCTCAAAATACTAGCCAACATTTTCAACACATACTCTAACATAGCCTTTGTCTTTACAGGATCCATGTTCGGCTTAATGAAAACTCTGCTCGAACCTGGGCCTTCATCTCCCCTCTACGGACGGTCGCCAGCAAAGATTTACCTTCAACCGTTCAAAAAAGAAAAAGCAACAAGCTTTCTTAGGAAAGGATTCCAGGAATACGATGCAAAGATCAACGAAAACATCATAGAGGAGGTTGTGGAAAAGCTGGATGGTGTGCCTGGGTGGCTAACCCTCTATGGTAACAACGTCTTAGTTCGAAAACTTGATCATAAAGACGCTCTCAACGATACCGTATCCGAAGGCCTCAAGATAGTTAAAGACGAGCTTGAACATTATCTAGAAGGAAGAGACAGAGTAGGGCATATATCTGCTCTCAAAGTAGCAGCAACAGTTGCTCGTTGGACAGAGATAAAAGGAGCAGTAGAAATCGGAAAAGGCTCTACAGTTAACGATGCAACGATATACAACATCCTAGAAAGTCTAAAGGCGGCAATGCTGATAAAGGAAGAAGAAGGAGTCTATAGAGTTAACGATCCTATGATGAGGACTCTTCTCTTAACCTCAAAGCTAACTTAGGAGGGACAAGTACTTAAGCCGGTGTGACTAAGTGAACACACGCTAGCATATTATTTATTTTTTAACTTTTCTGATATACTAAGTTCCTAGACGTTCGATTAGGATATAATGCGTAACCTAAGGGTCTTTCCCGAATGAAATCGCCAAAGCAAAATTCATAAGCATACTCTACTCCTTTCGTTTTCTTATTGATGATAACCTCAAACAAGCGAGCGTTCGGATTGTTTTTAAGAACTTTAACTTCTTTCATAGATAAATTTATGAAACCCCAAATTTTAGTTCTCCCTTTAACCTCGATAGGATATTCTCCTCCCATTTTAGTTATTGTCAAGTCACAACCTATCCGTGATTTTTCTTTAACGGTATAACCTTGACTTCTGTAGTAATCCTTTGCGAAATCTATTGCTTTTCGTTCGACATCCTTATTTCTTACCATATCTGCCACCTGTCTCAGCGCCCACTAAATCAATATTAAGTTGTAGCATACTGCTTTCTTAACACGACTCCCTACACCAACCAATCAGGAGCCTGTCACCAGTATATGTATTTATGTGGGACTCAAGACAGATTTGGCAAAAGATAAAGGTGAAACCCATGGAGGGAAGAATGTTTCTGACAGCATATTCCTCGGCCATTCTACCGATTAACTTTCTTTCGTTCATTTGGGCAATACTTGAAACCCGAACCTTTCTAATTATCTGGCGATATTCTCTGCTTTTAGACATACGAAATCAATGGGTTAGGATAATCCTTAAACTTTGGGTTTTTATAGATAAGGTAAATAGGATTTAGTCTATGCCTCTTCAAAGCCTCAGCCATAGAATCTTTATTGCCTTGATCTATTAATTTTAATAATGAATTACCACGAAACTTTTTAGCCATAAAATCTTTATGAATTATTCTCTTAAGCTCCTCAACTTGATCTTCTTTTAATTTTTTAATCACCATCAGGTTATGCCTTTTTGAAGATAGCAAATCAAGATTGAAACCTAAACTCTCAAGCTTCTCAAGATTTTTTCTATATGATTTATCGATATCTGTCTCTGGAGCATCTACTCTTATCATACCAGCTTTTTGAAAGAATGGGTTGAACTTAGCCATAATGGCAAGAGTTTCTACGTAAGGAAAATTTACTAAAGGAAGAGTATCTTTGACTAATTTAACACCTAAGCCAATGCTTCTATACTTTGGCGAAACTATTACTCTCCATATTCTGAGAAAATCTCTATTAATAATAGCCATTTTATCTTTAGTTACATTACCACTATATTGATGAAGAGTATAGTTTCTTGCCTTAAGATGAAAGTAAGGAGAGCCATAGACTATTATTCCTATAACTTCATCTTTAATCTTTGCCACATATATTCTCTTTGTAAAGGCTAGTGATGCACTTCTATAGTGTAAATGCTCAAGCTTTTTGTAATCCTTTATGCTACCCTCTTCAATTATGATTTCTTTTAGAAGGCTACAATCCCTTGGCTCATATTTGTAGTAATTCACATGAACGTCATGCCCAAACCTCTTTTCAATATGAATAGTAGGGTTTAGATCATAGAATAGATCATCATGAGTTGTAGCTACTAAAACCGTCTTACCTTGCCTTCTAGCCACTTTCTGAACACAATAGGCAACCACTTTTGCTGTTATTCTATCCAACGTGCTACAAAATTCATCCATTACCCAAGTATTCTTTTTCGAAGCAAGCATCTTAGCTATTTTATGACGATATCTTTGACCATCGCTAAGCTCTCTATAATGCCTTAAGAATAGAAATGCTTCATTCAATCCAGCCATGGACAATATATTCAAAGCATCTTTTGTATCCTTTCCAACTCCTTCAACAAGTATCTCATCCTGATTGATTTCTAAATCAGAATCTCTAATGACTCCTCCAAAATCTTCTATACTTGATATCTTATATGCCAGCTCTCTTAATAGAACAGACTTGCCTGATCCACTTTCACCTGTAATGTATACTATATCTTTTGGATTTATATCAACAGTAAAATCCTTGAATATTACAAAATTCTTAGCTTCATCTACACCTATACCAAAAGCATCAGAAATTTCAACTGTTCGCTTTGTGATTTCACTCTTAGTGCTAAAGGATTTATCAATTTTGAAGATTTTCTTTGGGATTTTTATAGGAATGCTGATAATTATCTTCATATTCCCATCAAGATGCCTTTTCCTGAAGATTCTTTCACTGACCAGCAAGCAAGGCTTAAAGCATATGCTAAATCATCATAAGTCCCAGTTCTATGGCTGAATTGATAGCCTCCAGTTCTAGTTCTCTCATATTCTATACAATTTAAAGAATTTATCAATTGAGTATCTTGTGGTAAAGAAATCTTTCTTTGCTCCAAAATTATTCTTAAGTTCGATAGCAACTCTTCCTTGAATCTCTGTGTTAGATTAAAGCCATCAACAGGTAAACCGAGCTCTTTTGCATGCTCTACTATAGGATTACCTAAACCAGTCATATCTATAGCCAATCTTGCTAATTTGATTCTCTTATGCAGATCAAAGATTTCAACAGTGAATTGAGAGTATGGAATTTCTTTAACTGCTCTAAAATAACGAGTGTATAGATGATCTTTTAATAGCTCAATAACTACAAGTGCTGCGAAAGATTCCTTTGAGCCAGGATCGTATCCAGCAAAGTATTCTTTACCTGATTTTAAATCTTCTAAACAATCCTCAAAGCAAGGTCTTAAGAGAGTCATAGGGAAATAAGAATTGCTATCATCAATAAATTCTGCAAGATATTCAAGGCGATACCTTTCCTCTCCTATAAGCTGTCTTTGCTCATTTAAGAAATCTTTTGTTATCAATGGGTTTATTGATGAAGGAAGATGATAATTGCTCCAATTTTGTGAATTAAAACATTTGTATGTAATGTGATTTCTATCCCAAGGAGTTGTCAAGAGCCAGGCTTTGCCCTTAGTTGTTGCGAGCATAGGGAATATAGCATTAGTTATTACCTCATCGTAAATGAAACTAGCTTCATCCAATATAGCAAAATGAACTGTTAATCCTCTAAGAGTTGAACCATAGCGTCCAGATGGTAAACAAATAATTCTTGAGCCATTTTTGAAGAATATCTGAGTTTTAGTCATCCTTTTTACTGAATCTCTAAGAATTGATGAATTTATGAAGTCTAGAACTTTGTTAAAGGTCTCCATCGATTGCCTCAAAGTCGCTGAAACTATAATGCTAGTAGTCTTTGGGTTAGTGATAGCAAAGTGTATTAGTTTTATGGCTGAGCATGTTGATTTACCTATTTGCCTACCAGATATAGCGATCAATCTATCAGAGTTATCTCTTAGAATCTTCTCTTGATAGTCGAAAGGATAGAATTTTAGAATAAGCTTTGAGAATATTACAGGATCATCTTTTATCGCTCTTAGCTTCTCCTTTTCCATTTTCTTTCAACTCTTGAAAAATACCATCCTATTATCAATCCATAAGGCTCGCCTAGTATTGCAGAGATTGTAATGACTGATTCAATCCCAAATAGCACCATGGCTAATGTGATCAATGTGATGTATCCTAGAGTTGATATTAATGCAATCAAACCTCTCCAATCGCTCTCAATCCATCTAAACTCATGCTCTTTTACTATGAGCTTACCTTTTTTCTTAAATCTTGGAATCTTCTTTCACATCCTTCTCTAGAACTATCTTAAGGCCTCCATCTTCAAGATGCTCTAGCCTTTGAGCCCTCTTGAGCTTGATAACTTGCAGTGGAACTATTATGGATGATTTAGAATACTTGACTTTAATTTGATCCATCTTCTCGTTTATCATATCTATCTTCATAATTATCCCTAAAGGGATGGATGTTATGTCGTGAATTTCTTCATCAGTAATTTCATTGCTTATTATTAAATGAGGTTCATTATAGCGATGATCTTTGATTATGCTTACAAATCTTCCTACAGATTTCTTATAAGTTGCAAAGGTCTTATTTGTGAAAGCTCTAACATTTTGAGTTATACAGGCATCTATCCACAATACTTCTATAAGGCAACCCTTCTTCAATTTTGGCAGTATACCTTGAACTGAATTTCTCATTTATCAATAGCCTCCAAGATTTTCAACAGTTTCTTGGCTTGCTTCTCAGGAATATCCAATTCAGACAATAGCTCATCTAAGCTTTTATTCGAGGATTCTATCCCTACTTCTTTGAGAACTTTTAATAGAGTACCATAAAGAGAGGAAAGGGCTCTTGCGTAATTGATGATCTTCTCCTCGCTTTTCGTTCTTCTAACCATGCTATTTATCTTGTCGATAAGCTTGGATACTTCACGAATAACATCTATAGCATTCTTTCCAATTTTATCTTGGCTCAATTCGTTCATTTTTAAAGCTATTAATTCGATTTAAAGAGTGTCTGCAGTGAAGCAGTGCATCAACGTCGCTATGCAGCCATCGAACTGGATTTGGGGAGTTCTGTATTATTGTTCACGCCCTATCCTTCATATCGAACAGGTTTTCGTTTCGGTTATAAAGCAACAGAAGAATCAGAAGTTCATGCAAGAAGATACCATCATAAACTATTACAATTATATCAACATCGATACACTTACTACCATTAATGCTTATATATGCGCTTATGCATATGCATACATATGACAAGGGTCGTATCGCTGTCAAACAAGGCCTATAAAATGCTCAAAGAGAGGAAGAGGGAGGGCGAATCCTTCTCGGAGGTAATCATGAAATTGATAGAGGGGGAGAAAAGAGTATCATTGACTACATTCGCAGGCAAATGGAATGGAGATGATATCGATAAAGTCTTTGACATGATTAAGAAAGAGAGGTTGCTATCAGCCACAAGAGAGATCACGGTCTAAATTGGTCTGCTTAGATACCGATATCCTTGTATCCCTTATTAAGGGCGATCCAAAGGCAGTATCTTTTATCAAGGCTTTGGAAAGAAAGGGCGAGGAGCTTAGATCGACGGTTATAACAGCATATGAACTATTAAAAGGTGCTGTGATTTCGGTAAAGTCAGATGCAAACGTCAGAATAGTAAAGGGTCTCCTCTCAAACATCACCATATTAGAATTAGATTCGCCATCCGCAGAATTGGCATCTACGATTTATCAAAAGTTAAGGAGAAAGGGGGAGATAGTAGGGGAATTTGATATTCTAATAGCGGCAATATCCATCAAGAGAGGAGAGGAATTGATATCCAACGATAAGGACTTCCTTAAGATAGAAGACGTTAAGGTTCGATTCTGGTAATCATATTTCAATCCTCATTTTATGAAACTTTATTGAAACTTTAGGTGCCTGAAGAAGGTTTTCTTTTTTCTGTTAAATAGAAAGCAAAATATGCTATTATTGATACCAATATGAAGAAAAATATTAAACCAATGTTAGTTATCATGATGTATGATTGTGGATACAAAAGCTTGTATAGACCATAAGTCATAGCCATAAAAATCATCGTAATTAGTACAGATGCACCTAACGACTTTAACATAATTTTCGTTTTTTCCTCAGATACTAAAACGCCTAGAATACCGATGAATAGACCAACAAAGAACGTTATGCCTCCCCAATATTCCCAATCATACCTTATAGACAAGTACCCATAAACTAAGAGAAAACCACCTGCAACTAGCAATAAGAAACCAAGCATATAGAGTTGGCGGCTCATAAATCCATTTCTGATTCTTTGATATATAACACTTCTACTATAGCGTTAAAAGCCATTTCAATGCCTGTCCAATTTCTGGACAAGGAGTATCAAAAATTAGGATAAAATAAACGCATGTTTTAATATAGTCTTAAAAATGGTGTTGGAATTGGAGAGGGAGATTAATAGAAAGGCGGTAACCCACAGCGTTGCGGCAGTGCTTTTAGCTGTTCTACTTGCTACGGCTATATATTATGGCTTCGATTTTCAACCTAGCTTTCAGCCAATTTCTCCAGAGCTTAAAACATTCTCAAGCTATGACGAGCTCAAAAACTTCATAAAAACAAGCATGGAGCAAGCAAGGCATTCTGAAGGATTTTATGTATATTCCACTCTAACGAACAACGATAAGTTTGCACCAGAGTATTCAGGTGCACCTGGCTATTCAACCACTAACATTCAAGTTGTAGGTGTAGATGAAGCAGATGTTGTCAAGACTGATGGAGAATTCTTATACGTAGTTTCAGGCTCTAGCATTTACATATTAAGGGCTTATCCTCCTGAACAAGCCGAAATACTCTCAAAGATAGCCCTGAACGAAACCTATAGCTTAGAAATTTATGTAAATGGAGGTAGGCTTGCTGTTCTAGGAAAACATTATCAATATTACCCGCTGCCAATGATTCCTGAATACAATCCCAAAGATATCATAATTTATCCTTATGCAGAGGAATCCTTCATCAAAGTCTACGACATCTCAGACAGAGAGAACCCTGTCTTAAAGAGAACCATAAGCCTAAATGGAACCATCTCAGGCTCAAGGATGATAGGCAACTACGTTTACGCTGTGTTCAATCAGCCAGCTACACTCCCAAGTGGCAACGAAACAGACTTTGAAGTGAACTTGCCGAAGATAGCTGTTAACAGCACTGTTATAGAGGTGCAACCGACTGAAATAAGCTATATTGATGTTCCAAACTTTTTCTACTATTTCACAACGATTGTAGCCGTTAACATTCAAGATGATGTGCAAGAGCCAACCTACGAACCGATTCTAACAGGAGTAACCTCAAGCATGTATGTCTCACTGAACAACATATACTTAGTAGTTCCCAACACAAACATGTTAATTTTAAGTGTAGGTGAAGAAGCAAATGAAGAAACTTTGGTTTATAGGATAAAGTTAGATGAAGAAAAGATAGTCTTCGAGGCTAAAGGCTCAGTTTCAGGCTATGTGCTTAATCAGTTCAGCATGGATGAGTATAATGGCTTCTTCAGAATAGCGACAACAAAGTGGACGATTGATAGTTCCGAGAATAATTTGTACATATTGGATATGAGCCTAAACATTGTCGGAAAACTCGAGGGCCTAGCTTCAGGCGAACGCATATACTCAGCAAGGTTTATGGGCGAAAGATGCTATCTCGTAACTTTTAGGCAAGTGGATCCCTTCTTCGTTATAGACCTTTATAACCCAGCTGAACCCAAGGTTTTAGGCTATTTGAAAATACCTGGTTTCTCAGGCTATCTTCACCCCTATGATGAGAATCATATAATAGGCGTGGGTATAGAGGAAAACAAGGTGAAGCTATCTCTTTTCGACGTTACAAACGTCATTGCACCAATAGAAAAGGCAAAATTCGTTGTGCCAAGTGATTGGTCCAGCACGCCAGTCCTATACGACCACAAGGCATTTCTGTTTGATAAATCAAAGCAATTGCTAGCCCTTCCAGTTTCAATTTGGTCAAATATGAATAACTATGAATACAATGGCACTTGGCAAGGTGCATACGTCTTCAATTTATCCCTCGAACAAGGGTTTACACTTAAAGGAAACATCACCCATCAAAGCAATGCACAATTTGAAAGCAACCTCGAAGTGAAAAGGATACTATACATTGAAAACTTTCTCTACACGATATCTGATGAGAAAATAAAGATAAATAGCTTAGAGGATTTGGTGTTCATAAATGGGATTGAACTCGTCTGAATTGATATTCTTTTTTAATTCTTAACTAAAGAAAAAGCCATTAAAAGAAGCTGATGTAAAGAAATTTTAGGTGTGATTATGAGTGTTTTAACAAAGTATCTTAGTTTAAGAACAAAAGGAGAGCTAGATATGATCGATATAACAGAATCTGTATCTAAGGCTATAAATGAGACAAATCTTAGAAGTGGTATAGTAACAATATTTGTCCCTGGCTCTACAGGCGCTTTAACAACTATAGAATATGAACCTGGATTGCTAAAGGATTTCCCAGAAATGCTGGAGAGGATAGCACCAAAGAACATATACTATGAGCATGAGAAAAGATGGCATGACCATAATGGGCACTCCCATGTAAGAGCATCCCTTATAGGGCCAAGTTTGACAATACCATTTAAAGATAAGAAATTGACTCTTGGTACGTGGCAACAAGTAGTCTTTATAGAGTTGGATATTCATAGCAGATCAAGAGAACTAGTCTTACAGATGATGGGCGAATAATTCATATATACTACGATATTTATAATTAGTAAGAGGCTTATGAAGGCGGATTCTAAGAAGAAATGTGTACAATGTGGTGCATCTTTCTCTACAATAGCAGAGTATGAAAAGCATTTAGAGACGTGTAGTGCAGACAAGACAAGAAAAAAAGCTGAGGTTATATCAGAGAAGTTAAAGCAAGCATATGAGGAGTTTGAATGAATTTTACTTCAATTTATTTAAGATTTGAATAACCTCTTCATCGCTCGTCTGCTCAAAGCTCTCATAGAACTGCCCAATGGCAAAGAAAGGCTCAGGAGCCATCAAGCAGATTACTTCATCAGACTCTCTCCTTAACTCTTCTATAGTATCTCTTTAAAGCTTTGCTCAGTGATGCTACTTCATCTTCTCTATTTAAGCCTGAAGGATTTGAGCTATGCATTCCAGAACCAAAATTACGTTGAAATCTTAACTCAAGCTTTAAACATCAAATCGAGGAGTTGCATACACCACACATGGTCTTGACAATCATCCCATAAATAGCTTGAGTGGACTAAATTTATGAATCGAAACAAATCAAGTACTGATTTCAGGATAGACAAATGATAAACTCCTTCAAAGCAAGAATTAGACTCTTAGGGATATACACACATAGTCTTATGTGCAAATACCGATAGATTTATAATATAGATTTCTGCTCTATAGCTCAGTTCTATTATGCCAAACAGTCAGAAATTAAAAGATAGATTGTTTATGAAGCTTCTATTGCCTGTATCATTTGGTGGCATTCTACTGGGGCTTGCTATTGAGATCGCTGTTCAATGGCTCACTCAAACCATTCTAATTATGAATTTTTTGGATTTCATCTTGTTGACGTTTATAGGAATCTATCTAGTAAAATTAACAATCGATCGATACACGATTTACATAGAGAGAAAAGACTATCAAATATAATTTTCAGTTTTATTAAAGCTTTGGGAATTCGTAGAAGCATCTTGGGCAGAGTACGAAGTCACATCTTCGCTTAAAAGGGCATGTATTGCAAGCATTTATCTCTGAAGAATTAATCTCAAAGCCACAGAGAGGACATCTGTATTTCTTTTTCATAAAATTTGACTTCAAAGCTATTCTACCAGCCTAAAAAAGGCAAAATTTTGTTCGCTAAGCCTCCTATCATCAATGCTAGAATGATCGTAAAAGCTGAGATAAGGATTGCATTCTTCAAGCCAAGCTCCTTTACTAGGACAGATACTGTTGCAATACAAGGAATGTATATAGTCACTACTAGAGCGAATATGAAGAGCTGAAAAGGAGTCATAAAGGTTAGAAGGTTATCTATCGAGAAGCCATATTGCACAATCGCTAAAGCTACTAAAAGCTCAAGAGCCAACTCCTTTCTCAATACACCAAGGATAAGGGCAAGACCAGCCACCATGGGCAAGCCTAAAAATCCTGTTATAATAGGGGTTAAAGGCTCGCTTATTATCCATAAAAGCTTTGTTTCATATAGTGCTCCTAAAATAAGGCTACCTATGGTGACTATGGGGAAGGCTACGAGCACAAAATCTTTGAACCTGAACCAAGTCTTCTTTAAGACTGTATTGATAGAAGGTGTACTGAATGAAGAAACCTCCATAATAAGGCTTGAAGACTCTCCTTTTAGAAGCTTGTTCAAACTAAGACCTACAAATCCTATGAGCAATGCTTCAAATATCAAGATCATGTAGGCGTAGCTCCAGCCAATTATGTTAGCGACAGCGCCCACTATCACAGCTATTCTGGCACTGCAAGGCACAAGCACTATCAATACGCTGGCAATTATCCTCTCACGTTTTGTGCTCAGTACCCTTGTCCCCATTATGGCTGGAACATTGCATCCAGCCCCTGTTAAAATAGGTATTATAGCTCTCCCATGAAGACCAAACTTACGCATGACATTATCAGTAAGAAAGGCTATGCTGTTAAGGTAGCCTGTATCTTCCATTATAGATAAAATAATATAGAAGGTAAGAACGTATGGTATGCCTACTGTTAAACCAGCGTTTATCCCAGCATCTAACCCCCAAAGAACAACTCTAGCTATTATTTCTTGACTGATCAAAGAGTGGATTGTCCAGCTTATTATTGGAGAGAAATATGCTCCCCAGACCAAGTTTATAGCTTCACTTAACAATCCTCCCAAGTATGAGATTAAGGCGAAAGAGCCTAAAAGAGTAGCTAGCATCAAAGGAATGCCTGTAGGAGGGTAGATGGCATAATGTCGTATTTTATCAGAGAGCAATACTGTTTGCTCAGACCAAGTCCGAGCCTTGCCAGCTATGAATTCTGCAACCTCGTGTCTTCGCCTTATAATTCTTATTGATGTAGGCTCACCCTTCTCCTCTATTCTCATTTTAATTCTTTGTAAAAATTTGGTGATGGCATCTCCTTGATTTAAAGCTGATATAGCTTCTAAGAATTCTGAATCTCCTTCTAGCAATAGTATAGCAATGGACCTTGGGGATAAGCCATAGAGAGTATGAGAGGAGAATCTTTCAATAGCCTCAGCCAAAACGCCTATAGCAACTTCAATATCTTCACCATAGCTTATGTCTATCCCAGAATTCTTCTCTTTGCTTTGTGTAATCCTAATAGCCTCTTTGATTAGTTCTTTAATTCCCTTTCCTTTATTAGCAACTGTAGGAATAACAGGGACGCCAAGAAGCAAAGAGAGGTATTTATAGTCTATTTTCATACCCATTTTTGAAGCAAGGTCTACCATGTTTAAAGCAACGATCACAGGCAAACCAAGCTCAATGAATTGAAGGACAAGGTAGAGGTTTCTCTTCAGATTCGTTGCATCTACTACCACGATTACAGCATCAGGTCTGCCTTCAAGTATTGCCCTCCTTGCCACCCATTGATCATCTGATACTGCTCCTATAGCATAAGTCCCAGGAAGATCTATGATGCCAATGGATAAATCACCATACTTTATGTTACCAATGTTAAGAGAAACAGTTTTGCCTGGATAATTCGCAGTAATTACGTTAAAACCTGTAATCTGATTAAATATAGTGCTCTTTCCTGTATTAGGGTTCCCTGAAAGGGCTATAGTTAAGTCTGCCTTCTCTTTTACTTCTTGAATGGCATGGCATGAGGGGAAAGATACCAAGCATTTAATCCCTTTTAACGTATATTGATGATGAGATTTCTTGTCCTAGAGCATATCTTGCTTCAGAGACCTTAACAAGAATTGGTCCTCCAAATGGAGCCTTCTCTTCAATCTCAATTTCTACTCCTGGTAGCAAACCAAGAGTTGCAAGATACTTCAGCAAATCCTCCTTCTCATTAACGATCTTCATCACCCTACCCTTCGACTTTACTGGTAGATTCACTAAAGGTTCATATGAGTCTCTCAGAATTCTGCCATCTTTGTCTGGCACAGGGTTTCCATGAGGGCAAGTTTGGGGATACTCAAGAGATTTCTCTATGGCTTCAGTTACATCTCTATTAATAACGTGCTCAAGCTTACATGCTATATCATGAACTGCACTCCAAGGAATTTTCAGAACATCTGTAAGCAGTCTTTCTGAAAGTCTATGCCTTCTAAGGATTTCTAAAGCTATCTTGCGACCTTTTTCAGTTAGCTTTATCCCAACGTAAGGTCTATGAGTGAGAAAACCCTTCTTTTCTAGATTTGCTACTGTATTAGTAACAGTCCCGAGAGCTACCTTCAACTCTTGAGCTATTCTCCCAGTCTTGGCAACCCCTTCTTTCTCTTCTAATCTATAGATCAACTCAAGGTATTCTTCTTGAATCTCGGATAGCTTTTTACCCATAATGCTCCACCGCTCCCAAATCTACGATACAATCGTAGATATAAAAGTATTTCCTTTTTTAATAGCATCATAGAAAGAAAAATTTTTCATATTGGAAATTGTCGATGAAGTGAATGATAAAATCAATAATCATGCATAAATTAGTAAGGCTTTCTTCTCCAAACTCTTATAGTTTCATACCAGAATATTATAGTCGCAATAAGCATAGAAGCTAAAGCAAATACATTCAAAGCTCTAGCATACTGATAAACATAAGCTATTAGAAAGGTTGAGAAGAAAGATGCATAAAATGAATAGCGTGGTAGCATGAACCTGCCTATCTTTGTAAAGGATTGAAGAATGCCAACTTCTAAGTACTCTTTTAATAAATAGCGACCATACTCATCTTTCTTAACAAGACCTAATGAAATCAATTTCTCTAGATGATGATGGGCAATACTTGGGCTTGAAAACCTTAATGCTCTTTGAATTTCTCTAATTCCAACAGGGCCGTTTTGCTTTATCATATACCAATAAACACGAAGAGTTTTACCTTTTAACTCAGACTCTATCTTCTCAAGGCTTTTTTCTTGGCTTTTATCACTCAATCCTTAGGATCACTTTTGATTTTGATAGAAAATGAAGCATCCTTATAAGTCGATCATAATAAAAACAGATTTGTTTACTGCAGATTAAAAATGCCTAAAGGTTAGTTGTTAAGTCTTGGTGTTCATGGCGGTAGCTATCCTGACTTATCTTTTCTAATTACTTTAAGTAAACAGTAAAAGGTTATATATTAGCAATTAGTAAATATATGGGGTGAAGGAATGCCAAAGGCGGGAAGATATGATTACCCTGCAAACGACCTAGAGTATTGCATTGAAAAATTAAGGAAGATCATTGAAGTCTGTAAGGCCGATACCATAAAAAGAGAGGTTGCTGCAGATGCTCTCGGTATGGCCATCAGAGGAGGGGCTACATCCAGTCTCTTTGCCTCCATGGCCATTTATGGTTTGGTTGAAACACACGAAGGAGAACTCAGGATAACCGAACTCGGCAAGAGTATAATCTTTGGAGAGCCTGATGAAGTAGAAAGAGCTAAGGGTGAGTCCGTGAGGAAGGTGGCACTTTTTGCTGATATATTCGACCAGTATGGTGCAAATGTGACGGAGGAGCAACTTAGGATCTTCCTCCGGCAAAAGGCATATGTGGATGTGGCAAAGGTTCAGAGTCTTACTAATATAATTGGTAATATCTTCAAAAAGGTAGCTATACACCTTAAGTCTGCCGAAGTGGCGAAGCCGGTTGAGGTGGCCCCAACCGTCGGCAGGAGGGAAATTACAATGCCTGAAGAAGCCATACCCAAAGAAGTGTTAGGGGAATTGAGGACCACCGACTATGGAGTGCTGAAGATCAAGGACATCTTGAGCGCCGACCTAGCTATGAAGATCATTGAAGGCCTAAAGGCGAAGCTTCAAGCGAAGGCTGAAGAGAAGGGTAGGTAATGCTATGAGCGATGAGAGGGTCTGGTGCAAGTTTTGTGGCTCTCATAATGTCATAAAGTATGGCAAGAAAGACCAGTCTTTCGCCGATGCAAATACTCAATATATGATTCATGGTCGTAATATAAACCTACCACTAGCGATATAATATCAAGGTGTGGGAAACTTTGTATCTTTTGTATTTGGACGCTTCAGGAGATCCAGGTTGGCCATCGCCAATAGGAAAATCTAAGTCCAGATATTATATCTTGGCAGGATTAGCTATCAAACCTGATAAATGGGAAAACATAAACGAAGCTCTTAAAAATCTCATTAAACAGTATTTTTCGAATAAGCCTTCTATGCCTTCAGAGATCAAATATAGCGAAATCCTAGGAAAGAAGGGACCTTGGGGTTTTCTCAGCAAAGATGAATTAAAGAAATTCACAGATGATTTGCTTCAATTACTTCGGAATCTCAGCCCTGTCCTGTTCAGTATTGTCGTAAAGAAACTCGAACACTATAAACGTTATACACAACCCGAACGCCCGAACAGACTAGCCCTAAGATACATCGTGCCTAGGTTTTCGAAATTCTTACAAAGGATTGATGACTATGGCATAATGATCTATGATGCCGAAGTAGCCAGAAGTGATACTGAACTAAGACACTTTTTAATTAAGAGTCGGGATGTTGGCATAGTTTTAGGCGGAAATCCGTTCTTTGACCCATGGGCCTTGTTTCGGACACAAAATAAACTCGAACGGATAGTCGAATCGATTTTCTTTATTGACTCGAGTGCCAGTCCAGTTATTCAGCTAACTGATTTTTGTGCTAATTCGATTTTCGCACATTTTGAACTTGGAAAGTCTTACAGGTTTGAGAAAATATACTCTCTTTTTGATAGAGAAGATAAGAATATCTATGGGCTGAAGATATGGCCAGAAGAACAGGAGACGCCACCCCCTACGGGGGTAGCGTCAACGAACCCCCATACGGTGGGTTCTCCCGTTCCGTATTAAAAAGATTGCGCACTAAGATATAAATATATTCCCTTTTGTGCCCCATAACATCTCCTCTTTTCTCCCAATCTGCCTCGCCAACCATTGATTGGCAACCAAAACTCAACAGCTAACTTTTAAACAGAACCTTTCAGAAACAATAAATACTGCAATCACGCTAAAAATCTTATTCGAATCATAAAATGAAGGCTGAAATTAAAATAGATAGAGAAATTTTAAGATATGGATGTGTAAGAGAGAGCCCATTATACACGAGGAAGGGAGATAGAATTCGTTGTGATATATGTGAGAGAAGATGCCATATCCCTTTGAATGGATTGGGCTTTTGCAAGACTAAGGCGAATATAGATGGAAAATTGTACACACTTGTCTATGGCGATATATCATCAATATCATCAAACCCTATAGAGAAGAAGCCTTTTTTCCATTATTGGCCTGGTAGCTACGCTTTAACAATAGGAACTTGGAGCTGTAATTTTACATGCCCGTGGTGTCAGAATTATGATATAAGCAAATACTATCCCAAACCACATAAAGCTCATTACATTAGCCCTGAGGATTTTTTAAATTTAGTGATATCAGAGAGATGCCAAGGAGTATCCTTTTCTTTTAATGAGCCTACTTTATTGTTTGAGTATGCTATAGATGTATTTCCTTTAGTGTGTAAATCGAATATGTATGCCAATTATGTCTCAAATGGCTACATGACATCAGAAGCACTAAAAGCATTGAAAGAAGCTGGGATGGATGCAATAAAATTTGATGTAAAAGGTAACGCTGATGCTGTAAAGAGGTTCTGTGCAGCAGATGTTGAAATAGTGTGGAGGAATGTGAAAGAGGCTAAGAAGATGGGATTACATGTCGAAGTTGTCAATCTAATGATACCTAGAGTTAATGATGAAGATTTTTACATTAGAGAATTGGCTCAAAGGCATATGAAAGAGGCGGGTGAGAGCACTCCATTACACTTCACCCGTTTCTATCCAGCATATAAGATGGTGGATAGACCACAAACACCAATAAGCACTTTAGAAAAGGCTCATGAGATTGCTAAAAAGGAAGGTTTACGATATGTCTACATAGGAAATGTCCTTGGTCATAGGTTAGAGAATACTTATTGCCACAATTGTAATGAGCTATTGATAAAGAGGTATGGTTTCTCTATAATCAAGTATTCTATAACTTCTGATAAAAGATGCCCTAATTGTAGAGAGAAAATACCTATAGTTGGCAACTATGTAAGGTAATCTATGAGATCAAATTCGATAGATGCCCAAGGTAGCTGCCATCTAATAGATAAATCTCTGATTCATCCAATTTTATGCATCTTGAGGAGAATAAAGGACCGAGAAGGCTTACATTATCCACATTTATAGCATTTCCTCCTAATAAAGGGTTGAAATTAGGCATAATTACTATCTTCGAATCTCTAACATAAAAACCAAAAGCATCTTTAAATGAAGCTATAGGATCATCGCCAACCTTTAAACCTGAGAATTTAAGGAAAGATTTAGCCACTTTTTTCTTATCCCATCTTGCCATGACCCAGACAGGCTCTACCATCCTAAAGCCATACTCTCTAAACTCTATGATAGGATGATTATGACCCATTATCAATACATCACAATTAAAGAGCTTAGGATAGGGCCATGCATGACCATGTATAAGTGCAAATGATTCTTTACCATCTTTGATGGATATGCCTCTCGATGAATGAATTTCTATTCCCTTGGGCAATAAAGCTTTCAAGCCTCCATCATGATTTCCCCTGATTATCTCTACAGATTTGACTAAATCTTTGATCTTGTTAAGAAATTGAGGAACATCGACCCATTCTTGAGGCACTATCTTTAAAGTTCCGTGCTTGACATCACCTAAGATTATTATGCTATCTGGTGAGAATTTTTCGATTATAGATTTTAGCTTATCAAATATCTTTTGAGTCTGAGATGGTATGTTTATCCCTTTTGATGATAATCCTTTCTCAAAGCCTAGATGTAGATCAGATATTATAAGAATTTTATGCAGAGAAGTCTCTAATATTAGGGCAGGCTCGTCAGGGACTATCTTTAGCATAGCTATCTTATGATATAAGAAACATAGGTAAAAAGATTCTCAAGTTTTAGGAATATAGTAACCAATAGAGGTAAGTTAGAATTAAAGATCTAAGGCTGAGATGTTATTGTTTCTTCTTAGGCTCTAACCTTATTGTTTAGCACCACAGTTACTACAGAACTTAGCATCAGATTGAATCGTTACACCACAGTTAATACATTTCTTAGTACCTACTTTTACCGCCATTCTCTCCTCTTGTAGTGCTCCACATTTATCACAGAATCTAACATCTGGTCTAAGTGGTATCGTTGCTTTGCAATTAGTGCAGATGGTCGTCTCCTCACCACCTATCTCTTGCAATCTCCCACATCGAATACACTGTTTCGCACCTATTTCGTTCTGGGCACCACAGAAGAAGCAGTACCTGACAAGGCGCTCGACTTTAGGCTCAGGAGTTACCACCCTTAAGGACATTGTTAGACTGCCAACCTGTCTTCTAAAGAGGCCTTTGTCACCTATGATGTAATTTACTTCTATTTGATTTTCAACCCCAGACGAACTACTCTTAATTAGAGATGTAACATCTACATCTGAACGCTCAATTACACGAAGTTTCGTAGGATCACTAGGTAAATCAGGGATATTTATTATCTTGCCATTGATCACTATCGGTTTACTAGGGTCTAGGTAAGTACGTGAAGAGCCTGCCACTGCAAGATCAATGGAAAATGATAACAATACTTTTTCTAAAACAGGATATTTGAAAATTACTGTTCTTTTAACCGGTGGGTGACCAATACGCTCATCTTTCCAGATTGAATAAGTAAAAGTGGCCATTTATATCACACAAAAAGAGGAGCAAGTTGTAAGAGGCTACCCTTAAATTGGAGAGATGGTATTATAATATAAGTACTAAAGCTTAAGACCCTTTTTTTATCCTCGCAAGGAAACCTCACTCTAAACCCCCTAATTCTTAGGCTAATTTCTGCTTTAAAAAGCCTTTTATCTGCTTAAATAGGCTGAACCAAGCATTACTTTTTCATAAGATAAACTGAGGGTTATATGGGTAAAACGATTAACACTAGATGGTGCTTTTTAATTTGATTTATAGAATTAAAATTCATTAAGAATTTTAAATAAAAACAGATTTTAGTGAATAAATCTTAATCTATAGTATAGAGAATGAGCAAAAAGGTTTAAATTTTAGAACTCAAATCACATAGGAGGAAGTAAAATGGTAAGAATAATACCTGGTGTTGAAGTTCAAGTAGTAAAGGAAATCGTTCCACAACAACTCCATCCAGCAGGCATCGTGGGCCTCATAGGACCAGCTGAGAAAGGCCCTATTCTAACGCCTACACCTATGACTAGTTATAGAGAGTTTGCGGAGAAGTTTGGTTCGAGCTCTGATTATGCATTAACTCGAGATGCAAAGCTGTGCTTCCAAAATGGCGTGGCTGAAGTCTTTGCAACTAGAATAATAGCTGCTGGAGGGAAGGATGCAACATTAACACTGAAAGATCATAAGAAAAAGAATAGTGTAAAGATTTTATCCAAACTGCCAGGCGAGGCAGGAAATGCTATTCGAGTCGTTGTGGCAAAGGGCATGAGTGAAAACTCAATTAGGCTGGAGATATCAGACGGGGGAAAGATGGAGACATGGGACAACCTTGTTATGATTCCAGGGAATGAATTCTATGTTATAGATTTCTTAAACAAAAACTCTAAGCTAGTCTCTGCAGAAGATTTAGGATCAAGCTCCGCGTTCCCCGATAATAGCCCTGCACCGGTGGAAGAAATGTTGGGAGGGGGTACTTCTGGAGAGCCAAAGAAAGAGGATTACGAAGTTGCATTAGAAAAACTGGAAATGGAGCCAGATGTGGACGTTGTTTATGCTTGTGGTGTAAGCGATCCTGCAATTCATGCTGTTGTAGATGCTCATTGCAAGAACATGAGTAGAGATGCAAAAAATAGAATAGGTATAGGCACTGTGGCTAGCGGTGAAGATGTTAAGAGCATAGTGAAAAGAACAGAAGTACTAGCAAGTGATAGATTTGCCATAGTGGCTCCATACGGTGTTGCTGGTGCTGTAGCTGGGCTTATCAGTAGATTAAATTACTTTGAGTCACCAACCTTTAAACCTATAACTGGGATAGCAAGTCTTGAGAGAAGATATACACCAGCTGAACAGATGGAACTGATAAAGGCTGGAATCTGTTGTCTAGATGCAATAAGAGGAAGGGGCATAGTAGTCGTGAAAGGAATTACTACCAGTTGTGAGCAGATAAGCGTAATGAGGGTTGCAGATCGGGCTGTAAGAGGTGTGAAGAACGTTGCGGATAACTTCATAGGAACTTTGAACAGTCCTGGCGGGAGAATGGCATTAAGAGAGAAGTTGACAGAATTCCTCATATCAATGGAGAGAGAGGGAGCGATAGTCCCAAGCGTAGATCTAAAGCATCCTGCATTCTTAGTAGATGTATATAGCTCAGAGATGGACTTTGCTCAGGGCATCGTTCGAGTAGACGTTGCGGTAAGACCTGTTAGAGCTATGGACTACATCTACGCTACGATAACTGTACAAGCATAAAGGAGGTGTAAGATATGTCTTCTATATCTGCAAACGTAAGTGACATAAAATGTGATGGTGAAAATATACCAGGGCTACAATCTATAGAATTTAAGATCATGAGAAGCCGTGAAAACATCTATGGAATTGGTAGCGGTGAGAGATGGGCTGTGAACCAGGGACCTATATATGTGGTAGGGAGCCTTAGAGTAAGATCTACTTATCCAAAGTTCGATGCAATACTTATAAAAGAACAAAAAGAGGTTACACCTTTTCAGCTCGTAGTAGATCTGAAAAGTTCAGCTATTGGAACAAAAGCATGGGGTCAACCAGTAAAGACTCTCACCTTTGATGAATGTTATTTAGAAGACAAAACCTTTACCCTAGATGCCAATGGGATAGGGATAAGTGTTTACACATTCACATCGACAAGAATCAGGGAGCAGTAACTGAATGGTCAAAAGACTCACCAAAGAGAGCATATTGGAAGGGGCAAATAGAAGAGAGCCTCTCTACGTTAGAGAATACGATGCAGAAGTAGTTATTCGCCCGCTGACAGATGGAGAGTTATCTAAGGTCTTCGCTATCCTCGGCAATATACCTATCAAGGAAGATGGTACGCCAGATACGAGTAAGATAGAAGTATCGAAGAACTTAGACGCATTAAGACTTGCTACATCATTCGGGCTCGTAGAACCAAAACTGACCTTTGAAGAAGTTGCGACTATGAAGTTTGGGGCTCCAGAGTACATCGGCATGAAAATACTTGAGCTTAGTGGCGTTACAGGACCAGAACAAGCTAAAAAAAAAGACTAGAAATTGAAGAGTTCGTCAGAAGCCCAGAAGGGTTAGAGCTAGCTACACTTATATTCGATTGTGGCTACAAACTGGCAGATCACCCACGTGACTTAACACGAGATCAAATCAATTTTTTAGTGGCAGCTTTGGCCCATAGAGCTGAGCTTGTAGAGTCGGCTAGGTTAGAGCAGGAAGGTGTCACAAGAATAGTTGTAAAAGAAGACTAAAGAATCTCAGGGAAATCTATGACAACCATCGACAACTTCGTCAATAGCTTCATCAAAATGAATAACATGAGCAAAGCATATTTTGCTCGACTCGGAGAAGTCACGAATATTGCTTTAAGGGCAGGGAGAGCCTTAACTCAGATCTATGCTACTAAACTTGCTTTAATCATGGATGCTCTTAGAGCGCTAATAGCATTCAATAAGAAGATGCAGGGCATAGCTGTAATTAGGTTTGGGTATGCTCCTCCGCTTTATCCTTTGACATTCCGTCGAAGAAGAGAAGAACTCTATCCCTCTGCTCTTGAAGAGTTGAATATTTCCTTCTTGCTCAACGTTACTTTTGTTGAGGAAGAAATTTCAAAGATGATTAGGGGACTTGAAGAAAGGGTAGGAGAATTAATGTTTATGCCCAGTGAAGGTGCTATAAGAATGGCACAAAGATTTACCCCCTTGGCTGTAACAAGGGCTATCCAACCATCTCTTACCATGCAAAGAGTTTCTGCCCAATATATCCTTCCAGCCTTCTTTAGCCATATTACTGCTGAAGCTCCCGAAGTGAGTCCTCCTCCAATTCAAGAATATGTGGGACTTCCACAGTCAGCCTTCAGAGCTATGCAAAGGTATGTCGAAGAGGTACCAAAGATGGTTGAGACATTCAAAATAGTTGACCAGATGAAGGGTGCATTGGAAACTACCTCAAGGGGCTACAAAATACCCCTCATACCGACCATAAGTGAAGTTCAGCAACTACCAGCCTCTATGGAGAGGAAGATAGCGCTTACTGGTCTTACAAGACTAGAACCATCATTATCAGGAATAACTACAACTGATTTTTGGAGGTTAACCTTCGCTGGCATTCCAGAGATTATTAGCACATATAACATCATTAGCTCCACAACAGCAGGTCTAACCTATCCACCTTATGGCGTTCCACAAGCCTTAAGACCTGGATATGATACTCTTATGCTCTTTATATCTCTCATTAGGGAAATCTTTGCCCTTGTCAGACATCCATCAATAGGTAGAGAAATCGTAAAGGTCTATGGCATGGGTGATCAGTTAAGGGGGATTTTAGAGATGGCTTCGAGGAGCTACTTGACGGTTCCAATGATAACTATGAGAGAAGCTGTAACTCTTCCAACCTTTTATGCACCTATATCTCCAGAAGGGAGAGTCCCTGCAGTTCCAGAGTTGAGACCTTTGATGCCAGGTATTGGTATGCCAATGATCATGCTTAGGACTAATGGCATTATCAGTCAGATGGTTACAGGAGCAAGAGGCGTACCTCAAATCTATCAAGCCTTAACTCTCAGCTTAAGCTCTGCCCTTAGCACAGGGATTACAACTTTTAGACCAGAAGAACCCACTTGGCATATCTCTCCTTTGACTATGTGGATAAGTGGTGTTCCTGGATTAACTGCACTAAGAATGCCACAAATGATTTTAGAGGCAGCTTCGAAAGCAATTCCCACGTCAATCTTTAAGGAAATGGCAGTAGCTCCTACGGTTCAAGAAGCAAGAATGATATCTGGAAAAGGCATGGTTGAAGCCTTTGACCTGTCCAAAATTTACAGAATAGAAGAGACCAAGATTGCCCCTAGACCTTTTGTAGGGCTTTTAACGAAGCTAGGTAAAGGTCGGCTTGACTTTGGAAGGCTAACCTTTGAGGATATCTCAAAAATTCCAAGCTCGATTCAAATCTTAAACCCTCCTACAATGGCTCCAACTTATCAGCCCATTAGTATCTCAAAGGCTTTGGCTCCTAGTCGTATAGCTCAAATACAGCCAAGCATCCTTGAACGTAGCTTTATGAAGGAGCCTATTCGAACTATTCAAAATACCTTTAACATAACTGTGCAAGCTGCTTCCCTTGGTGATGAGAAGGGTCTAAGGGAGTTAAGAAGGAAGATAGAGCAAATACTTGCTGAAGAGGCAAGAAGATACTTTGGCTCAACTTTAATGTAAGGGGATGAGAATGAGCATAAGGCTTGACGATCTTGAACTAATAAAGCGTGTTGAGGATCCTCAGACAAGGGTAGTTAAGGAGATAAGAAGTGTTTACAATATAAGTACGAGTGAAAGAAGGATGATAATGGAGCATAAGATCCCTGGATCAGATGGTAGCATACTTCAAGATATGGGTAAAGAGCCTTTAAGAATATCTTTTGAAGGTGTCTTCTTAGGAGAGAAAGCAAAGGAGAATCTTCAAGACCTTTGGTCAAGGTTCAAGCAAGGCAAGCCAATGAATTTCTCATCAGACATAACTGGTATAGCAGATGTAACGAAAGTGATGATAGAGGGTCTACGCATTGATGATATTGCTGGCTATCCAAACGAGTACCATTATTCCATATTGCTAAGCGAGTATAGAGAGCCTAGACTACCTCCTGCTCAACCTCCAAGTCAAGAAGAGCAAGCTCAGCAAGAAGTACAGAATCAGGCTGATGATACAATAGCATCTATAAACTATATTACTGGAAAGGTTCTGGATGATGAAGGAAATCCTCAGAAGGATATAGATGTTGTCATCACAAAAGATGATGGGACAGAATATAAGATCAAGACTGATGAGAACGGGATTTATAGGATGGATGATATGTCTCCTGGGAAATATACTGTTGTAGTCAAAGCGGAAGGTTATGAGGATATGAAAGAGGAAGTGGAGATAAAGGCTGGCTGATTTAATTCTATGTCCAACCTATGAGCTACAAATAGCCTCAGATACCTAGGCAAGATGATTTGTTCCTTAGAAAGTGTAAAGTTACAATAAATGCTGAAGGATACGGAGACGTAGAAGAAGTGGAAATCAAGGCACAGTCATAATATGCGCAGACCAGCCTGGGTCTTCAGGAAAAATTGCACCTTGTGTTCTGAGTTGCTGACGAGTTATCCGTGGATTGATGCCGGCTGGCGGTATGTTTGGCATGAGACGCATATTAGGGAGTCCGCCATGATTATTGAAAAGACTTCTCATCTTCTCAACAACTTGGTCATTAGGAATGTTAATCATATTAGGTGGAAGTTCCCCTCCATTTTTGAGGAGATTGTACCTTTCAGTCAACCACTTGTTTAGATCATCGTTGAGTTTTTTCTCATATTTTTGCCAAACATCATCGCTCTCTTTATATTTATTTTTGAGTTCTTGAATCATAGAGGCTACATCTCTAGTATGGCTTATCATCTTTGTGAGGACCACTTGTCTATTTCTTGTAGCCTGCAATGGACACAGTTCTAAGCCATAGTACATATACATATCAGCTGCACTACCTGATCCGAGTTTTCCACCAAAAATATCCCGCCAGATCATCAAAGCTTTTTTATTATTCCCCAAATTGCATCCACGAAAGTAGACCTTTGTTGATGCGTTAGAATATTTGGATAAAGCACTAACTTTATTAGAAGAGTTTAGAAAATTTTCTGCATTTGACACAGAAATAGTACCAGGGTTAGGTTCATTAGTTCTTAGACGCCCCCAAACAAAACCTGATGGGGCAGAATGAGTGTAGATATACACTTTCTCTAATGTTTTTCCTCCTGATCCGAGTTCTTTTAGCATTATGTCTATTGCCTCTTCAACGCTTAGTACACGATACACTTGGACGTCCGTGTGGCGGGCTCGAGCATATTTTAACACCCATGTATTTGGATCATTTTCATCAGTGGGTTCTTTAGATTCATCAGAGAGGACGAAGACGAATGTTGCCATAGTCTACATTACTCCTCAAGCAAGATATATTAGCATTTCGTGGTCCAATTGCTGAAAAGATTATTTCTTTTGATATACTTAAATATGAAGTCTCACAAAAAGCAATACGAAGTGTCTGAAATGGTTGAGAAGAAGGAATAGCTCCATCAGAAGAAGTAAGTGAAGAAGAAGCTCCATCAGAAGAAGTAAGTGAAGAAGAAGCTCCATCAGAAGAAGTAAGTGAAGAAGAAGCTCCATCAGAAGAAGTAAGTGAAGAAGAAGCAAGTGAGGAAGTGAGTGAAGAGGAAAGTTCAGAAGAAGAAGTGAGTGAGGAAGAATAAAAGAACTGCTAAAAGAAGGATCAGGAGAAAATCTTCTACCTAACCGTCATATCATGTTTTTTAGATCTTAGAAAGAAATATTGTAAAGTTCATCTAAGAATAAAAGCTTATTATCTCAGTAACATCATGATTTATCGGTCAATTTTAAATGCTACATCCGGCATATAAGCTACAAATAGCATCAGATACATTAGACCCAAGCACTTCAGACGATGTTGTAAGCATTTACGTTAACCTTAGCATGGATATTCCCGTCGATAGTTTTGAAGTAATATTAAGAATGAGTGATAAGAGCTTGAAGTTCAAGCAAGATGATGATGTTTCTATCTCACTTGGATATGATCAAGAACTTATAGATGTGTTCAAGGGCAAGGTAGATGTAGTAAAGCCTGAAGTTTCAAAGATAAGAGTTACAGGTCTTAACTCTATATGGAAGCTCATAAACCAAAGAACGAATAGGCTTTATGAAAAGCAGTCCGCTGGGAAGATAGTATCTGACTTAGCTAAAGCATCAGGAGTTGCTACAGGGGAGATAACGGATGGAATAAACCTTCCCTCATATGTTATCGATGATAATAAAAATGCATATGAGCATATAAGAGAGTTGGCTGAGAGATGTGGCTTTGATATCTATGTAACAAGCGATAACAAACTGATATTCAAGAAGTACTCTAGAGAGAATGTTCATACATTCGAGTATGGGAAGAACATCGTAAGCGCAGATGGATACTGTTACAAGTCAGAATTTGGCTCTGTTAAGGTCTTTGGGGAGAGCCCCTCGAGCACTAAAGGGTCTGATACTTGGCATTGGTTGACAAAAAAGGAAGTTGAAGGCGTAGCTGGTAGTGGCCCAACTCTTATGATAACAGATCCTGTTTTAAGAGATAAGGATACTGCTGAAAAAGTTGCCAAAGCCAAGCTAAACACACTCAATAGAAATCTTCTTGTAAATATAGAAACCATAGGTAAGCCTGAGGTAAAAATAGGCGATACTTTAGAGATAAAAAGTATGCCAGATTCGAATTTGAATGGAGATTTTCAAGTTAGAAGCGTTGAACATATTTTTAATAAATCAGAAGGCTTTAAGAGCATTATAGGTTGTAGGAGTGTGAGATAATAATTGGTTAGTGTGGTGGAAACAATTAAGAAGATTGCTGAAATAGAGGTAAAAAAGTTGCATTTAGTAGAGCTAGGGGTCGTTACTTCAGTATTCCCTCATTCAAGTGATAGTGATAAAGACAATTATGAATGTAACGTTAAACTTAAGAATCGTGACGTAGAGTTGAGAAGAGTTCCAGTAGCAACTCAACATATAGGATTGGTCAACATCCCTCACACTGGAGATTTAGTGTTAGTTGCATTTTTGAATGGTGATATAAATTCACCTATAATCATTGGAAGGCTCTATACCGATGAAGATAGACCTCCTACCAGCAAGATGGAAGAAGTAATCTACAAACCTCCTTATAGTAGGCAAGAGGGTCTTAGAAGGATTTACTTTGAATTTCCAGGAGGGATGATATTATCTATTACAGACGATGAAATCAATGCTAAAGCTGGAAAGACCATCCTCAAGATGAGCAGAGATGGCGACATAACCATAGAGTCTAATGCTAACATATCTGTGAAGACCAAAGGAGCAACATCAGTAACTTCTGATGGGGATATAAAGTTAGAGAGTAGACAAACAATCAACATCAAGGCTGGAACGAGTGCCAATATCGAATCTTTAGGACCGATGAAGATAAAAGGAGCTGTTGTCAACATAAACTGAATCGCTTCAAAGGCAAGTTCGGGCTGATTAGAATGAGCGAGAATGAGGAACTTTTGGGGTCTGATTTAATGCTTTCTGATCTAGATTATGGCACCGATTTAACCTTGACTGAGCGTGAGCGTAGAAGAATTGAGAAGAGAAAAGAATTTGGAGATTTAGAAATAGTGTCTGGTGCACTCAATCTAGGTCAAGCAATACTCTGTAGGTTGAGAACTAGAAAAGGAGAGTTATCAGATTTAGGGTATCCTAACTATGGATCGCGCCTATATGAGCTTATAGGAGAGCCAAATAATGAAAGGACAAGAGAGTTAGCTAGACTAATAACTCAAGAAACTCTCTTGCAAGAACCTAGGATAAAGGAGATAGTGAATATAAACGTAAGAACTTCTAAAGAAGACCTCTCACGCATTGACATAAAAATAACCGTTATTCCTATTGGTAGTATTACGCCTTTGAGCGTTGTTTATCCATTTTACTTGGAGGTTGCATGATGGCATTCGTCAGAAAGAACTATAGAGATATAGTAGAAGATCTGATTGCACAAATAACCCGTGGAATAGTTAAAGAGAAGCATGACTATGTTCTGAACAGAACCAAATTCAAATTAGGTTACACACCAGTAAAAGAGATAGTGAAAGTGGAGGGGCAGTTAAATGGTACCAGGCATATCTTTCAGGAGGATATCGATTATACGTTAAGTGGGGATATGTTAGAATGGCTCGATGGTGGAGAAAAGCCTGATGATAAGACACCCTTCTATGTCAATTATATTTTTGGTAATTTGAATCCCGATAGGAAGATCACTGATGTAAACCCTGGGAGTGTGATGAGGAACATAGTTGAAGCAATAGGCCGAGAGATTGATTTTCTTTATGCACAGATTGAACAAGTCTACTTATCGGGTTTTATTGACACAGCCACAGGAAGTGCTTTAGACCTTGTAGTATCGATTCTAGGTGTGAATAGAAAGCCTCCTCAGTACGCAACTGGGAAAGTGACATTTGGAAGGGAGACAGACCCACCTGAAATACCTGCTGAGCCAGAAGTTCATCTATTCGATGGTAGGATTGAGTACCAACTTAAAGCAGTTCCTGTCAAAAGCATCACACAAATTAAGGGAGTCCTTCAAAGTGCCCAACATAATTTTGAATTGGAGAAGGACTTCATTCTGGAGGATGACAACGTTGTATGGCTTCCTGACGGTCAAAAGCCTGACTTAAACTCGGAATTTCGTGTAGAATACGTTGCCTACCAGAGGATAACCATTCCCCTAGGTACTAACATCTCAACTTTCTCAAGGGAGCCACAAAACATAAGGATGTTCGTTACTACAGCGGAAGGAGTTTTAGAAAGAACAGAGGAAGGTAAATGGGAGGCTGAAGTTCCAGTCAAGGCAGCAGTGGCTGGAAGATTTGGAAATGCTCCTCCAGGTGCAGTAACTGTTATGCCTCAACCCCCAATAGGAGTAGAGTACGTAATTAACAGAGGAGATGTGTCAGGAGGAGTGGAAGCTGAAGGGGACGATGAACTAAGAGAGAGGGCTAAGCATGCATTAGAGAAAATTGGTAAAGCAACCTTGATTTCAATAGAATCAGCAGTTAGAGGTGTTGAAGGTGTTAGATCATTGTTAATTGAGGACATGCCTGAAGGCATTCCAGGCATGGTCAAAGTTGTAGTACAGGGTGGAGATACAACTGAATTGGAGAGGGTGATAGAGGATACAAGGGCAGCTGGAATTAAGGTAGAGCTTTTGCGCCCAAAGATAGTATATTTGGATGTAAGCTTGACCATAACTTTGACTAAAGGTGCTTCTGCATCGATGGTAAGGAATAAGGTTGAGGAGAAAATAAGAGGTTATGTTTCTTCATTAAAGATAGGTGAAGATGTCTTATTCAATAAAATCGTTTTCATGGCTTTGAATGTTGAAGGAGTCCGAGATGTTACTGATGTAAAGATCAAAGCTTACCATAAAGAAGCTGAAGTATTGGTTACCGTCAAGGAAAATATCCGGATCGCTGCCGACGAGCTAGCTGAACCAAGGATAATCGATGTTTCGGTAAAGGGATGAAATGAAGATGGAAATAACAAAGAGGGTCATAGATAGATTACCAAGTTTTTACGGAGCTTGGAATGAAGATTCTTTATTCTTCAGGATTTTCGATGCGTTTGGAAAGAGATTTGATGAGGCCCAGAAGGATTCGTTCAGGACGATGAGAGCTCATTGGGTTGATACAGCTGTGAGAGGGGATCTGGATAAGCTGGGAGCAATTTATAATATGAAGAGAAAATTAGGTGAAAAGGACTCAGATTATCAAAGGCGCTTAAAAGTAGCGATTTATGAATACAAAGGTGGTGGAACTGTTAGCGCTATAATTTCTTTAACAAAGACTTTACTTGGTATGAGAGAAGAAGAAACTTTAGAACTGCTGGAAAACCCACCCGCATTAGTATCTTTTGAGTATAAATTGAAAAGTGGTGATACTTGGACTTTAAGGAGTAATAGCTTACAAGATGCAACCCCAACGATATCTTTCTACGTAGAAGCTGGAAATGCTCTATTTGACACCGCAAAGTTCGATGAATCGACCTTTCCTCTCGAAGTCAGAAACCCTATGATAACAAATTTAGAAACTAAAGAATCTATAGACTTTAAAGGCACAATAAGTGGGGGGCAAAAGTTGGTTATATCAAAAGAGAAGGCCATGCTAGATGGCATAGATGTGACTGATCTAATCTCACCAATGACCATACCCTTGATACTGAGGAAAGGTTCTAAATGGCAGTATAACGAAGCTGTTAAAGAGAAGATAGGAGTTTTTGATAAGGCTATCTTTGATGAATCTTTGTTTGAGACGGCTGTTGCGATGGTAAGAATAAGTTTTGAGTGGACTGCTTATCAGACTGCAACTTTTGAACTCAAGGTGCCCCGTGAATCACTGGTTAGGAGTGGTGTTTCGATAGAAGATTTAAAAGGGTTCATAGATCATATTAAGGCAACTGGTGTAAGGGGGGTATTAACCATTTTAGATTAGGAGGTAATGAGAGATGGCTAAATTTAAGCCCATACCGAAGAAGCCGGGGGATGTTATTAGATCAGAGGATTGGAATAAAATTCAAGAGGAGATAAAGGCTGACCTAGAAAGAATTGAAGAATATATCTCTAAAATGACTGAAACTGTTACGCTAACAAATGTAGAAAGCCCAATTGGTAAATCATTTAACCTTATGGACATCGTCCCGGGAGAAACGAGTAGCTACAATTCTAGCGTTATGGGTCTAATAACAAGACAGTGGCTCTTAGAAAAAGGAAAAGTAGGTGAAATATGCAGATTCGGCGTCATAGACTCTTTTGACATCCTCTATTATTGGTCTGGAGCTGAAAACGGTGACAAGAAGACTTTGAATATAGTTCTAGAATACGTGGATGGCACTACAGTAAGTATTGAAGGATTATTCATCCATGATAGGACAAAGCTAAGACCTGCTAGTCAAGATAATCCTTACACTGAGTACATTTTATCACCAAATGAGCGTGTTTGGTACAAATATCAGCTTGTAAATCCTAACCCTGAGAAAGAAGTCCGTTACATATGCTTCAAAAATGTAAATGCAGAATGCACTCCCAGAATAGGTAACGTTATCCAGTATAAAACTCGTATTAAACCTTTGAAGCTGAAGGAATGACAATAATCTAGATAACTTGAGGAAAGCAAGATTGTTCGATGTTATTGAAGATGCATTGATCAAGATTCTTCAGGAAAAATTGACCAATGTTCCGAAGGAGAATATCACTACAAGAAAGATCGATCTAAAGAAGGCTGCCTTTCCATTCGTATCTCTTTATGATGTAGATTTTACTTTAGAAGATTTGGGCATAGGAAGAGAGAGTGGAGAGAGCAAAGAAGAACTAAGCGAAAAATTCTCAAGTGATGGCAAGAAGAGTTCTTTTCAACTCACTGTTAAGCCACTTAAACCGATTATAAGTGTAGAGAGTCCTATAGGAGAAATCAGAAAGGAGAACGAGGATTATACTGTAGATTACGAGAAAGGTGTTGTGGTATTCCTTTCTCCACCAAAGAAGGGAAAAGAAAATGTGCTAATCAAGTATCACTCTGCTAAAGGCGTATTTGTAACAAGGGGCTTAAAAGTGAATGCAAAATACTACATTGACATATGGGCTTCAGATAAAGATGCTTGTGATACTATAGCTATTGATGTAATAAAAACACTTCTAATTGGGCGTGATGAACTTGCCAAGAAAGGGTTGAATATAAAACCTATTCAAGGCTATAATATAGAAGCTGAAAAAGAAATCTCAAACCAAGTATTTGGTAAAAGGCTTGTTTACTCTATCGAAACAGAGATATATGTTGAGATAACTGTTCCACCTATTGAAAAAGTCGAGATTCAGAGAAAGAGCTTTATTCCTTAATCATATTTTAGCCTATGAGCACATTCCCAATGGCAACTACCTTGCCTACTGGCAAGTCCACTGGATCGTTACATGTTAAGGCTGTGTCCCCATTTCTAGCTGCAGGCTTTCCATTTATCAGAACTGTACCGCTACCAGTGATTATTGTAGCCTTGTTACTAGGTGGTTTTTGGAAAGGTCCACCTTGAGGAATATGAAAAGGAGAATTGGTTGCTGTGCTACCCAAAGTGGCTGCTGGGAGACCCGTTATATTAACATCTTTGCTAAGATTTCCATCTATGATTCCTGTAAATGGATGTGGTAATGGCGTAGGGACAGGACCAGTAGGTGACGGGGTCATAATTATATGTATATCAGTTGCTATTATTTGATCTCCTTGCTTAGCAGCTGGAAGCCCCATCTAGATAACCTAAATATTGATTAATTTTCTATCTTTAAAGATTTTCTTTAATCGTTAGAAAAGGTTTTAAACAAATTATGCAAGTTAACATCAGATGAATATAATGAAAAATATGGTCTTTAATAATAAGACAACTATTTCAATAGCACTCATTGTATCACTTCTTTTCGTTGTTCCTGTTTCGGCTGTTGTGTACAACTTTGGAGTCAAAGCTGGTGACCCCCAGAGACAAAACCGGTGGGATGAAGAATGAGGTTTTCTCGACTATTACTTGCTTTAGGAATTATCTTCCTGATATTGTCTATGTCAAATGTCCTTGCCCTAACTACTTGGGTCACTAAGACTTCTATGCCAACTGCAAGGGGACAAGCAGCTGTTATTGCTGGTGATGATGGCTTGATATACGTGATGGGAGGATACGCTGGGAGTCAGGTGTTCAATACTGTAGAAGCATATAATCCATCCACCAATACATGGGCGACTAAAGCATCGATGCCTCAGGCAACACGAGGAGCTGCTGTAGCTAAAGGGCTAGATAGCAAAATCTACGTTTTCGGCGGTTGGGGTCCTGCTGGATATCCAAGTGCACCTCAAATCTATGACCCAGTTACAAATACTTGGACACTTGGAGCATCTATGCCAACAGAACAATGGGCTGCAAGTGCAGCGACTGGCAATGATGGTAAGATCTATGTGATTGGTGGAAATGAAGGGGGTGTTGGTCCTAGCAATAAGGTGCAAATGTACGATCCTTCTACAAATACTTGGGCATTGAGAGCTTCCATGCCCACAGCGAGACTTGAGTTGGGCGTAATTAAAGGTAGTGACGGTTTAATATATGCGATTGGTGGATGCACTGCGATTGGCGGAAGCGCCGTTTCCACTGTAGAAGCCTATAATCCATCCACCAATACTTGGGTAACTAAAGCATCGATGCCAGAAGCAAGAGTATGGTTCGGTGTAACTAACGGAGGTAACATTTACGCTATCGGTGGGGGCGATGGTACTTCATCTCTCTCCACAAATGAAGAATTTATTACAGATGCGGATGGAAAGATATACGTAATTGGTGGAGGAACTAGCTACTTCAATAACAATCTCCCTGTCTTTGACACTGTGTTTGCTTACGACCCCTCCACGAATACTTGGACATCCATGCCTGATTCGATGCCTACTGCCAGAAGAGAGCTAGGCGTTGCTACTGTAGTAGATATAGCACCACCAACAGTGACACTAACTGCACCGCTTACTAACGCATATATAAACACAAACACATATACAGTCACGGCTAATGCGTCTGATGTGACTTCTGGAGTGGCTTCTGTCGAGTTCTTATACTCTCTAGATGGCGGAACAACATGGACACCAATAGGAACCAATACAACATCACCATACACAGTTGTTTGGGATCTATCTAGTCTATCTGATCAGAGTGGTATACAAGTTAAGGCTAAAGCCATTGATAACGCAGGAAACCCAGCAGAAGACATCAATACAGGGATAACCCTTAGTAGAGCGCCCCCACCCATCTGGACTCAGTGGTGGCTATGGGCAATCATAGTTGTGATAGTAATAGCCATTCCTTCAGCATTCATAATTCTAAAGAGAAGGAAGAAACCTAAGCCCATCATAATAGCACCTCCAGAGACAAAACCAGTATGATGAAGAGACTTGTGACATATTTTCGTTCAAATCTAACCGTAATTTCAAGTAAATCTTGATCTCTTTAAAACGCCAACTACATCAAAAGCAGAGTTGGGGGAAAGTCTATCAAGGATAAAAATTTAAATGGATGTAAAGACTCCTTAATCAAGATGGATAAATCTAAGAAACTGCAACTTAATGAGGATGAAGAACTTGTAAAATCTTTAAAGCCTCATCCCCTTGCATTCTTGGACTTTTATACAATATTTTCCTATATGATGATAGTAAGCGTAGTCTTCGTTTTATATAGAGAGCAGATATTAGTATGGTTAGAAAATATCTATCTGATAGGTTTATTAAAAGAGCAACTTTTCATTTTGCTTTGGGGTATTTGTGTTGTATTGCCTTTTCTTGCCATTGCAATTTTAAAGATCACATGGAAATGGTTCTTTTTAGCTCTAATCTTAGTCATTATAGGAATAGCCATAGTCTCAATTTATAATCTACCATCATATTATATGCAAATTCCATCTATTATTGCAAGTATTGTTGGATTGATCCTTACGGGATTCTATAGAAGAGGTCATGCTTTCCATATTACCAACCAACGTATAATCTCTGAACTGAGATTCTTATCATACAAGAGGCGTGAACTAACTTATGGTAAAATTAATGATCTCGCTCTTACAAAAGGAATTCTTGGTCGATTGTTCAATTACGGTACAATTTTTCCAATAACTGCCTCAGGCTTTGGTTTAGGAGAAGATTTAGCAGTTGCTACTGCTGGCATGGGCGTTGCTTCAAAGAAAGGAGTTGGTGCAGGTATTGCAGTAAGTGGAGGAAGGACTGTTTCTGTCCCAAGAGGAAGAAGTTCTTATGTTCTATTTGGAGTTCGTAACCCAGATGAAGTCTATAAGACGATTTCAAAGCATATTCATGAATATGAAGAGGCTCCTTACTTGAAGAAGATTTTGGAAGAGTTAAAATCAAAAAAAGAAAAGAGTTAAGAGATCAAGGGGTATATCTCATTTATTACGTAATTTATGAAATCATCCTTCTCTACTCTGCTGAATATAGTTACAACCCCATCACGAGTTATGCCTACTATAAACCCATATTTTTTTGGCTTTATCACAATGTACCATACATTTCCATGACTACAATAATCATTGTATAATGTTGTATCTGCCAAGCCTGAGCCATAAAGTGATAATTTATTGACATTAGGGATATCGACATCATCGAAGAATACAACTTTTGTATCCTCAAAGTTCTGCTCATGAAATTTCCTCATTACGTCTGGTGCTATTCTTGCCTCTAATATATGACCCGTAGTTATGAATAATATCTTACTTATTTGATTTGCAATACTATTGGCTTGCATCTTCTTCTCCAATATAGTTAACAATACCCTACCCTTATAATCAGAAAAGATGAAAGGAGCTTCTATAGTTCTAATTGTTGGTACCCTTTCTCCTCTATGATATATGGTAATGACTTGATCTTGTGAATATCTTCCTTGAAGGGCATCTGTTGCTATTTTTAAATCGTTTATCTCTTTTATCAGCTTCAGTTCACGATCATCAAATTTTTGAATTTCTTCAGTCTTAAAGTCCTTGAGTTTTGATGCAATAGCATCGATATCGATTTCTTCTTTAACCACAAAGACCTTTCCTGCAGTTACCATAATTGTATCTTTGATAAATTGGTTTAAATGCCTTTAAACTTTAAATTAATTAAAGTGGAATTCAAAATGATCTTTGTCCAGATGCTTATTGGCGAATTGATGAACTTCACTTACTTGATAGGAGACGAAGATTCTGGTCTTGCTGCTGTTGTAGACCCAGCAAATGATGTTGATAGAATTTTAAAAGAAGCAGAAAAGCATAATCTAAAAATAATATACATAATAAACACACATGCCCATTTCGATCATATAATAGCGAATAGAGATTTAGCATCAAAGACAAAGGCTAAGATAATAATGCATGAGAAATCAAAAGCCATGAAGGATATATGTGTGAAAGATGATGATATAATAGAGATAGGAAAATTAAAGATGAGAGTTATTCATACACCTGGTCATACCCCTGAGAGCGTATGCCTTTTGATAGATAAAAAGCTGTTAACTGGAGACACTCTTTTCGTAGGAAGCTGTGGTAGGACTGACCTTCCAGGAGGCAATCCTAAAGAATTGTATAATAGCCTCTCAAAGTTGATGAAGTTAGATGATGATGTTGAGATTTACCCTGGGCACGATTATGGTGAGAAGCCATACTCGACAATAGGCTATGAGAAGGATAATAACTATGCCTTGAGTTTTAGGGCAAAGGAGGAGTTTATTAGATTTATGAGAGGTTCTCTTTGAGAATTTAAGCTATAAGTTTAACATTATCATATTTATCTAATTTAAATTATTATGGTTAGAAGGCTATGAGCATGCTATCAGCAAAAAAGCCAAAGATACCAGTAACTATAGATGAGGTAATTTTAGAGAACTTCATGTCTTATGAGTATGCAAGGATTCCATTAAAGCCTGGGTTAAATATGATCTGTGGACCAAACGGATCAGGCAAATCTTCAATACTTATCGCTATATCTATAGTACTGGGTCAGGCTTATACTGAGAGAAGCAGAAAGTTAAGTGATCTGATAAGGCATGGAAAAGATATAGCAAGGGCTACTTTGATATTCGATAACAAGCCAAGAGATGGCAAGAGACCTATACCATTCTTCAAGTCAGATACTTTCATGCTCTCTCGCTACTTGAGAAAGGATGGCTCATACTGGTATGAGGCAGATTATCGTGAGATAGATAAGAGCCAAGTTACGAGGCTCTTTAGAGAATTTGGCATAAACCCTGATAACATGCTCATAATAATGCATCAAAATATGGTGGAAGAGTTCAGTGTTATCTCGCCACAAGATAAGTTAAAGATGGTAGAAGAAGCAGTTGGCTTTCAAGATTATAGAAGGAGAATACTAGAAGCTGAGGATAAGCTTTCAGGCTTGATAAGTGAAGAGGAATCCATACTAAGAGCCCTTGAAGGTGCTGAGCAGACTCTAAATTATTGGAGAGATATTTATGAGAAGAGCCTTCTAAGAAAGGAGCTTATAGAAAAAAGAGGATTATTGGAGAGAGAAGCTATATGGGCTCAGATAACAAGGCAAGAGAGGATCATAGCCTCTCTAGAAGAGAAGCTTAAGAGTAGAACGAACACTTTAGAAAATATCATATCTAGGATAGAGCATACGAAGGGATTTGTAAAAAATTCTTATGAGAAACTTACTTTTCAGCAAATGGAGCAAAGAAAACTTTACTACTCTCTTATAGAGATTGAGAAGGCTATAACAGAGATTCAAGTCACAGAAAATATCTTGAGCCAATTGAATGTAGAGCCCATAGGAAAGCTAGGTGAGAGAGTTAAGAGCTTTGAGGATAATAAAAAACAGATTGAATATAAAATTTCTAAGATTCAGATAGGATTAGGCAAATTGGAGAAGGAGATAAGCTCCAATTTAGAGAAGTATGTCAACTACAGGGTGAACGAGGCTATACTGAGCTTTAGAAAGAAAGGCATAGAGGATGAAATAGATGATATAAAGAGAGAGATAAGAGATGGGAAGAAAAGACTCGATGAGTTAGCCCCTTTTATGGATAAAGCTGGTGAGAGGATAGAGACTGAGAGAAACTTAATGGAGATAGATGCTGAGACTAAAATCACAGATGCTCACATTCAATCCCTTGGAGCCATACCTGAAGAAGCAGAAGACATGTATAACGCTTATTCAAAGACTTTTAATGAGTTAAAGGAAAAGGCAACAATAGTCTCTGAAAATAGGAAAAGAGCTTTGTTAGAATTGGAAGAGAGGAAAGAAGTCTGGAGAAAGGTTTTACAGAAGCTCATAGATGAAGTTAATCCTTCATATCAAAGCATATTATCAAAGATAAATGCTGTAGGTAGCGTAAGGTTAAGTGGATTAGAAGATTTAGAGACAGCTGGTCTTGAACTTCTCGTTGGTTTTAGGGGAGGGGTGCCATCTGTCTTGGATGCTTACACTCAAAGTGGTGGCGAGAGGACAATCTCTATAATGGCCTTCTTGCTATCCTTACAGCAACATATAATGTCCCCTTTTAGAGCTGTGGATGAGTTTGACGTTCATATGGATCCAAGGAATCGTGAAGCCATATTCAAAGTTATAGTCTCGACTATCAAGGAAAGCAAAGATACACAACATCTTATGATTACGCCTAGCCAGCTTGCTGTTACAGAGCATGACATTCATGTTATAGTGGTTCAAAGTGTACAAGGGAAGTCCGAAGTAAGAGTGGTGAAGGAGTTTGCAAAGAGTGAGGGTTAGCCTAGAGAATTTAATAAGAATTGTTGAGATGTGTAGAACTATAGAGATAAAAGGAGTAGACCCATTTGAAGTTAATGTAAAGGCTTCTCTTGAAAGGCTGAAGAAGTATCTCCCTCACTGGAAGCTATTGGATGAATTGCTCTTAGATGCTGAGGCTATTAATGCCATTTCATCTATAATAAAATTACAGAGTGATTGGATAAAGCACCGTTCATCTTCTCTTTACATAGACCCTATCTTCGTTGAGCTGAAGATAAGAATGCTAGACCCAAAGACCATAGCTGAAGCCTTTCTTGATTCTTGGCATCCTATAGTTGAGATAGATCAAATCTTTTCTCAGAGGCTAAAAGATGCTGTAGATTATTGGAATAACCTCTTACCACTGAGTGAGAGATGGAGAGAGGATTTTAGCTTAGGCTCTCCTATAGAATCTCTTGAAATAGATGATTTGATCAAGCTTAGAGTCCTCTCATTGAAGGATTTTGATGAGAGAATGAAGGAATTGTTAAAAGAGCTGATGAGTAAATTAAGCATTAATGATAAGATAGATTATTGGGATTTTGTATATGCTGATACTTTTGAAGAGACTTTAGAAAGAGCCTATATTGTAAGCTTCATCTTAACAGAAGGCTATGCAACGCTCATAATAGACCCATTGGAGGAGAGAACTTTTATAATGCCTTTAAAAGAGCCAAGAAAATTATCCAGCAAAAAGATAACTCACTCTTTACCTATAACTCTAAATTATGAATATTGGAAGAATCTTAGGGAGGGAAAGGGTTGGGTGAGAGAGAGGCTGAGATAAGCAGAAAATTGAAGAGAGCCTCTCAGTTGCTCTTCTTTCAAAGGCATAGGAAGCCTGGCTTGAGAGGATGGGAGCTGAAGAAGGCTTTGGGTAAGGATTTTATGAGTATAATAGATGTATTGAATTCAGAGCTCGATGGATTGAACCTTCAAGTAAAAGCAGTATTCGAAGATATTGAAATAACTGATAAGCCTTCTGAAGAGCAGATCGATAGGGCAAGGTTCTTCATAACTATAAAGAATCCCTTGACAGTTAGCGATATAATGGCATCTGGATGGAGAATAGATGATATAGCTGCTTTAGCAGCAACAATAGCTCTAATAATATCGAGACAAGGTAAGGCTCCAAGAAGTGATGTTGAACAAATCTTAAGAGAAAAGTTCCCAAAATGGAGGGTTGATATGAACTTGGACAGATTCATTAGAAATGGCTATCTTTTAAAGGATGAGAATAATGTTCTATACATAGGATGGAGAGCAAGGGCTGAGATAGACCAAAAGATGCTCATGGAATTATTGCTAGCTAAATGATAGGAGAGGTCAAGAAATAGAAATTGAAAGTTTATTTTATTACTGCTTTTATCATATTTTTTCTACTTTCTGCAACCACATAGCTTCAAATAGACCCATCTCATGTTTCATCTGCATGTGAAGTTTGCCTTCTTCCGAATCTGTGTCAAATATTTCCCCACAAATTAGACATTTATAATTTGCCATACTACCCCGACCCTATATGGTTATCATAATATATATGTTTAGCATGCTGTTTAATCATGTTTTTGATGAAATTCCATAAAACAATGATTGTTATATGCTATCTTAGGTGTACAGCCTCCAAGTATGATTACATTTCTCATTTGTGCATCTATAGAACTGAGTAGGAGGTTCATCTCCTCCCCTAGTCTGTAATAACCACCAATAAGCTGTTGTATTACCACACTTCGGGCATTCTATAGTTGCAATAGGCAATGTCTTTATCTCGTTTGCTTCATCTCCAAGAATTTTTATGTAATTGGATGATGATTTCTCTAACTTGCCTGTAACCTTTTCAATCCTTATGTAAAAGCCACAGTTATCACAGGCTAAGCCATGAAAAAATCTACCTTCTGTCTTTATCTGTTTGAACTTAAGCCTTGTTCCACATTTTTCACAGAACTGCATTTATGATGCCCCTCTTTCAATAAGAATCTTCTTCATTTCTGAAAGCAACTCGGATGATTTCTCAATAGCTTTTGAACAACTAGAAATTAAAACATTTAAAGGTTCTATATTTTTAGTCTGAACTCTCATAGTAAGCTTCTTTAACAATGGGTGCTGTTCTATTACGCCGGCAAATATCACATGATTATCTTTAAGGAGTTCATGACGAACTATCTCTAGTATAGATATATCCTCACCCTCTATATCCATGATTAAAATCTTCTCAGTGCTTGAGATTACTTTGATTTCCATTATTAGCTTCTATCAGAGAGCGATTAATAAGAATTTTGATTATTTTAAGTAAGCTTTGCCAAAGTCAAATGCAAGCTTTCTCTCTTCAACTAATCCACAATCAACACATTTTATCCTTTGATCAATCCCGTTTACATTTCCTCCACAGGAGCTACATGTTGCATATATCACGCCGTTTCCATTGCCATCTATGGAAAGATGAACTATAGCATTCTTACAGCTTGTAACCTTTGCCCTAATGATGTCGCCAGGCTTACAAATGGTTGTCTTTCTTTTACCTTTTTTAATTGAGTTCTCAGGCTTTAGAACGAGCATCCCTGTGAAACTACTAGAACTCCTCTCATCGTTAATATAGTGGATTTTTATGTTGGCAATATTACTTTGTACAGCATCTACCTGTCCTATTATGCTATCGCCTATCATCGGTACCCTGATCTTTTTCAACGGCTCTATTTTGACTTCTTTTTTCTTTAGGTCATAATTTGCTACTCCTAATTTTGATGCCCTAATTAAATCCTCATTCATATAAGTTCCATCATTAGAGCTGAACTCCTCTATTACAGCAAGCTTGTCACCTGGGGTTACTCTCCTCAATTTTTCTGCAATCAAATTATGATCTGGCAAGATTGTAAAAAGTATTAATGCTCATTAATAAAAGTGTTTTTAAAACCAAATACTTCTTTGAAATACATCCTCAAAATCTTTCCCATCCAATATCCTGATAAGGGCTTCAGCTTGAAGAGCTGATAGAACAGGTCTATCGAAGCTTTCACCATTTATGGAAATTCTTGGGCATGCTGTCTGTATGAAGGCATCTATCTTCTGTAGCTGAATCAACCTCTCATTGTTAATCTCATGTAACGCTATAAATGAGACCTTCTTACTATGCTTCTCTAGCTCATCCTTGATCTTCCAAGCCCTATCTAACCTTTTTTGCCCTTCCTTTAACCCTATTATTATCCCAATAGTATTTGCATCTAAGGCTTTGTAGATGGAAAGTATGGCTTTTTTTAATACATCTGAAGCTATTGGTGTAACATCTAAAGCCTCTTTATAGTATGGGTCTAGCATAAAGGTGGGCTTGCTCGTGGCTAAAGCTACACCTATAGCATGAAAAATGCTCTGACCGAGAAAAATAAAGGCGTTAACATCTTCTCTGATTTCAAAAACTGTATGAAAATCACATCCTAATATCTGCCCATCTTTTATGAGCCCTTTTCCTTTGCCTATAATCACTCTAATACCCTTCTCTTTTAAGAGAGATTCGACCTTCTGAATTTTGTGAATATGCTGAGCTATTGTGCAGAGCCCTATGACCCCATATCTCTTGAGAGTTGGCAGTGAGGCTTTCAAGACTTCATCAAAATCTACATCATCGATTGCATCTATTGATACTGTATTTTTGCCTATTCTTTCTATGGCAACATTATGACCTATATGGAATGCTATATCAGCTCCTAACCTTTCAGCTTCTTCATCAACAGTATCACATATACCATAGCAAGGATCAGCAATAGTTATAGTCTGCACACCAAATAATTCTTGAATCTTAAATGTAAGCTCATGCACCTTCATCATAAGACCTTCAGGTGCATTTATAGCAACAACCTTTGGCTTATTTTTTTTAATTTCTGAGAATACCTTTTCCTCGTCTATCCAGATCATTTATATCACTTAAATGAAATCGAATTCTACGAAGATGAATTTAGTCAGATATTTATTTCTCTTTAACCTCTATTATAGTTTGCTTTAAAGGAATTTCTTTTACATAAGTAGGGATGGGTAACTTGCTTGCTGCCATTTTTAGAGCATCCTTCGCCTCTCCTAAATTCTCCTTTTTTACACTTACCTCAAGAATTATAGTATTCATCTCAACTCTTGCTGCAAGACCTATAGGCTTTCCGAAAGCCCTTCTCATACCCTCTTGAAGCCTATCAGCACCTGCTGTAGCTATCATCTTGTTCTCTCTGAGCACGATGTGAGGATAGATCTTGACGAAAAGATAGTAGTTACCTTCGCCTATCTCTGACAACTTTTTGTTTGTAGCAACTCTTGCAGCCTCAAGGGCATTGTGCCTTATCTGAGCTCTCTCTTTAGCTCTTAACTCAAGTTTAAGATCATAGTCTTGACTAGGATTGCCAACAGAGAATTTTGCTATCTTAGTCCTTGGAGCACCAGGTATGAACTCTCTCCTTACGTAAGGCATGCCCTTTATCTCTTTGTAGTTTCTTCCCTTCATCTTCATCATCATATACTATCTTAAGGTTATAATTAAGTTTAGTTATCTGCTTTTAAGGTTCTAATTAGCCTTTCAGCTATTGCCTGTTCCCGCTGTCTAGTTGGCATATTTCTTCCTTAATTTATCTATCTTCGTTTTATCATAGTATGCATCTTGTGAGCCTAGCAATATATGCCCCATGAGAAATTCTTGGTTCTTGATATTAAGACCACTATTCCTAACAGCACGTTCAAAGGCTTTCCTCAAGCTTGGCTATATCTTCTTGACTCTTCTAATTTTTTTCTTAAGGCTATCATCTCTTTAACAAACTTTTCCTTATCCTTATTTCTTATAATATTTAACCACTTTTCAATTTTTCTTTGAAATAAACTTTCTACTTTATCAACATTGGGTAAACTCATCTGAAGGACAGAATAGAATTCTGGATCAGTATTAACAACATTTTCTACAAGATTAAAAAGAGTCTTAAAACTTGTACCAGAAATTTTTTCTAATTCTCTAAAATTCAAGTCAAGCCATGTATCTCCAACAGTCAAACCAACAAAATGAGAAAATCCTAAAATAACCGCCATTAGTTCGTCATGCTTTCTAGGGGACATTATACTAACTTTAAAACCTCTTTCTTCTAGCCATGTCTCTAATTCTCTAGCGTATTTTTCCTCTTTTTCGTTACTAGGAGTAAGAACAAAATTCTGATTCGTATCCTTTGCTCCTGGTCCAAAAACTGGATGAGTTCCTAGTATTGTTCCCTTCTTTATGTATCTGTGCATTATGTCCACTGGAATTTCTTTTACAGATGTTATGTCCAAAACAATTTGATTTTTTTTAATGTAAGGAGCAAATTCTCTAACAACATCCTCAAAGTTTTGTAATAAAACAGAAATCATAATAATATCAGCTTTCTTTACAGCTTCAATATTATTTTCTGCAACCTTCACTGGAATCTCTTTTGATAAATCAATTAATTTTTGCCTGATTCTTCCTGAAACTATTACCTCGTATCCTTGTTTCAAGAAAAAGTTGCAAAACCATTTCCCCATGTTTCCTGCCCCGCCTATTATTGCTATTTTCATTTTAAGACCTCCAGCTATTTTTCATTAAATTACTCTTTGCTAAAATCTTCTTTTGCCTTAGGATAAGAACCTATTATTTTTATGAACAGAGAATTATGCTTTAAAATTTCCAATGCCATGCTAACTATTTTGTCTTTATGATGGCCCTCAAAATCTAAATAGAAATTGTATTCCCAAGGTCTTCCAACAATTGGTCTTGATTCTATTTTTGTTAGATTAATATCACTAACTGAAAAAATTCCTAAGGCTTTATGTAAAGCTCCAGGAACATGCTTAGTTGTAAATATGATAGAGGTTTTATCATTTCCTGTTGGTTCTGAATCTTTTTTTGATAAAATTAAAAATCTTGTGTAATTATTATGATTGGTTTCTATGCCTTCTACGATAACATTCAATCCATAAATTTTTGCTGCCCTTTCACTGGCTATTCCAGCAGCATTTCTTAAATTCTTCTCTTTTATCATTTTAACGCTACCAGCAGTATCATAAAAAGGTATCAATTCACATTTCAATTCTTCCAAAAATTTTCTGCATTGTCCTAAGGCTTGAGGATGTGAGTAAACTGTCTTTATAGATTTCAAATCGACATTAGGGAACGATATCAAGCAATGTTTTATTTTATGAAAAACTTCCCCGCAAGCTTTCAAATTATATTCTAATAGCAAATCGTAAGCCTGGCCTACACTTCCTTCTATAGAATTTTCAACAGGAACTATTGCAAAATCAACTTTATTTTCTTCTAAAATTTGAAAAACATCCGACAATGTTTTACATCCTATCGTTTGTATCGAGTTTCCAAAATACTTGAAAGCAGCCTCTTCACTATAAGCGCCAAATTCTCCTTGAAAAGCAATGCTTCGATTATTCATATTCAATGAAGTTTTCATTTTTGTTCCTATGATCTCTAGTCATTAAAACACTAAAATAAATTGGTTTCTGAATGAAATATAAGTTTCGCTATCTCATGGGAAAAATAAAGGGTAAGAGCTTAATTCCTCGCTCTCATGAGACGCGACTTAGACCCTTGCTTTTAGGGTTATAATTGTTTGGTTCTCTATAACATCGATAGCATCTGAGAGTTTCTCAGTTAAGGGTTAAGTGGATAAAGCTAATAATATCGTTAACCCAAAAGAATACAAGAGAGATTATGGCTCGAATTAGGCAAGCTGAGTATGAGAGGCTTAATAGTAAGTATTTAAGAGAGGCAGAGAAACTTTTAGCTAAGAAGGATTACGCTCAAGCCTCTGAGAAACTATGGGGTGCATGTGCTGAAATAATAAAGGCTGTAGCTGCAAAGAGAGGTTTAAGATTAGGAACTCATAAGAGTCTAGGAGAGTTTATAGTAAAGCTTCAAAAAGAGCGCCCTGAGTGGGGGCTCATTGATGCTTTCTCTATAGCCAACAACCTCCACATGAACTTTTACGAAGACTGGATGCCAACAGAGATCGTGGAGAGAAACGCTCAGACTATTAGGGACTTCGTGGAGAAGTTGAAAGGCTTGCTTTAAGATTACTTAAAAGAGTACCCAGAAGCCCATGGCTTTAGGTTTGGCAACTATGCAGATAGTGTTAGTGCGAGTAGATTATAGCGTTTCCCAGATTATCCATGCAGTGTATGTGTATACCTAAGTTCATAGGTCTTTATATCATTCAGTATTCGAAATATATTCAGAGATATATTACGGATAAAGAGGAAACTTCCTTACAAATGTTACTTATCTTTGGCTTAATGCTAATACCTGTGGTGCTTGTAAAGGCTGGGAAAATTTAATAACCCACTATGTGTAGCTAAGGGGTGATTTGAGCGAGCAAATAAGTTCAGAAATTGAGAATGTAATGCTAGAGCTATATAACATGGAGAAGGAGCTAGATGAGATAAAGGCTAAAGCTGAGGAGATGAATAAAAGGCTATTATCTCTGGCACAAGAAGAGGCTGAGAGAGCGAAGATCAAATCTTTAGAAGAGGCTACGAAGAAGGCTGAAGAGGAAATTAATAGCGTGAAAGTTGGGGTTGAAAAAGAAGCAGAGATCATCGTGGCTAAAAGTAAGGAGAAGGTAGGAGAGCTAAGGGCTAAGATAAAAAAGGTATATGATAAGGCAATAGATATAGTGGTAAAAACTATACTCGGTGAATGACGTGAGTGCAGACATAATTTATAGCTTAGTAAAGTCCTATGCCATAAAAGGTGCTCTATTACCTATTCAAACAATAGAGAATTTGGCAGAATCCAAAGATATGGAAGATTTGGTAAGCAGACTCAGAGGCACTATATACTCTGAAAATGTTTCTAAAGTCCAAAAGCCTTACGAAGCTGATCGCCTTGAACTTGCCTTCAGACAGCATTTAGCTTTTGTTCACTACTCTTTAATGAAGGAGTTGCCCGCGCCAGAACTTCTCTTTGCTTATTATACTAAATATATTGCATGGAATTTAAAGACGATACTGAAAGGCAAAGCCCTTGGAAAAGAGTACGAAGAGCTTTCTAGGTATATAGATTTGTACGCTGAAGAATTGATAGGAAGAAGAGATCTTGTAGTAAGGGCTTTGGCTTCAAAAGACCTTATCGAGGCAACCGATATATTGAGAGAGAGTGAGCTAGAATTTGAGGCTGAATCAGCTTTAAATATATTCAATGAGAAGGGCGAGATTCAGATCTTTGACATATATGTTGACAAGGCTCTTTACGAGTTTATCTTGGCTTCTCTTAAAAAGATAAGTAAAGCCGATGCTAAAAAGTGCAGATCGATAATAGCAATTGATGTAGACTCATACAACATTTTAACTGTATTTAGATCAAAATTATGGGGATTGACTCAAAGCCAGACTAGAGAGCTCATCATAAAGCCTACTTTTGATGTTAAAGAGGACATAATAGACTTGATGATAGATAGCGAATCGATAGTAGACGCCACTGTTTACCTTGAAGAGACTGCTTATAGAAGTATCATTCCTATAACTGCCTCTGAAAAAGAGTTCATAACAAGATTAGAAGATGCTTTTGAGCGGCTACGCCGTAAGAAGGCTTTAAGCCCCTTCATATGGGATATCTTCAGCCTCAGCACTATCTTAGGTATTATAAAACTCAAGGAGATAGAAGTTCGAAACTTATCAGCTATAGCCTTTGGTGTAGAGCAAGGAGCTGAGCCTCAAAATATCTTAAGAAAACTTATTTTATGATTTATTCAAGAATGATCTCAACATAATTCGTGCTAGGAGCAATCTTATTAAAGGTATTTCCACTTCCTTCATAGAACTTCGTGAACCACTCGTATAGATGAAGCCTAAGGTCTTGAATAAAAACTATCAAGCCTTCAAGCATTATTATACCAGCATTTCCTAAGAAAAGTATTGGTAGCCCAGTCAAACCCATTCCTTGGGCAGTATTGACAACAAAAAGCAAAGCTGAATGAACTATAAGGAGAATGGCGAGCCTTGCATAGCTTACTGTATTTGCCAAGAGCCCAGGGATTCTTTCAAAGAGGACTTCAATGAGATCGATCATAACGACCATGCCTATAGGTTCCTTTGGTAGCTTGCCCATTTTGATGGCTATGCCTTTTCCTAAGATGATTATTATCATACATGATACTACAACAGCTATGGATATTGCACCCATAAGATAAACTGGCAAACCTATTAAAGGCGTAGGGTTAGAGCTTGTAAGAATGTTTGCAAAGCTATTTCCAGCACCTATGAAGGATAAAGCGAAGAACACTCCGAATATATACATTATGAGCAATGGTAGCTTGAATACAAGCACCTCGATACGCTCCTTCTCTTTTATGCCCTTAATTACATTGATCAAAAGACCCATAGCTAAATGAAATATTCCAAGAAGGATGGCTACTTGAAGGAGAATTACAACACTCTCCATGTTAAATTGACGATGAACTCTTTCAACAAGCTCTAAAACTTGAAGGGGACCTAGCAATGGTATTATCTCACCGAGTTTAAAGCCAAAAGCCTCTCCTAGCAATGTACCAACGATTATGGCAGAAGTTCCAGCGAAAGATAAGATGACGCCCCACCTCTTTAGACCTTCGTCTCCCCTTTTGTATAAGATTAAACCAACCAATAGCAGAATTAATCCATGCCCAAAATCACCAAACATTATACCATAGAATAGAGGGAAGATGAGAGTTATCAAAGGCGTTGGGTCTATCTCTCCATACCTTGGAGGACCTTGAGTAACTGTTATGTTCTCAAAGGGTTTTACAATAGATTTATTGCGGAATAATGACGGTGCTGAGGAATACTCTTTCTTTTCATGCTCAGAGTGGCTACTAAGAGGTTTGATAAAGCAGAGCCACTTATCCATGAACCTCTTTTTAAAATTATCTTGATAAGATGCTGGTATATAACCCTCTATGATGGCTATTCTTTTCAAATCCCCAGATTTCCTTATAGGGTTAAGGATTGAATACACTGCTTGAGTCGCTTCATGCAGGACTAGGAACTTCTCTTTTGACTGCTCTATAATTTTGCTCAGCATACCCTCACATTCAATGAGCTCTTTCGTCAATTCCATTTCTTGAGACCTTAAGACTTTATATGCCTCCATTGGGTTCTGAGGCAACTCTTTAGGGATGGAGAAAGGTTTTAACTCAAAGCTCTTTAAGACTTTATCTACATACTCTGCTAATCTAGCCGAGCCAGCTATAAGAAGAGCGCTATAAGTCTTCGTTAAAGGTCTATCAACAGCGAAATGATTCGGAAGGCTATTCCTTATCTCTTTTATATCCTTTGTATTAACTATAGTGAAGACCATGTGCACATGTTTAAGATGAGTAAGCTTTTCAAGATCGATAGAGAGCCTAGATACTATCACTAAAGCCTCCCTTAAAGCAGAAACATCTGAAAGCCTCTTCTCGAGAGAAGCCTTCTCACTAGATAAATTCCTTAATTCCTCTAACAATGGATTTGCCTGGGCTTCAACTTGATCTAGAAAATCCTTCCAATCTTTTGCAACTATCTTCTCTTTCTTTGTTACAATAGCTCCTTTTTTTATGGTCTCTATTATGCCTAGTTGGGCCTTCAATTGGAGTTCTTTTATTATGCTATCCAGCTCTATGAATAGCTTATAAGCCCTCATGCTCAAAGCATCTATGTTCACGTCATAAGTAACAGATTTTGGCTGTGCTGTATGAAACCATTCAAACTTTGTAAGCTCTTCGATGGCTACTGGAAGTTCACTCCTAGGAACAAGTAACGTTACCTTAGCCATCTGCTCTACGACCAAGCTCGTCACCAGAGATAGACTTTAGCTCCCACCGTAAAACTCTGAATTTTTCTTTTAATAACTTTTTTGGAGAAGGCTTATAAATCTATTTCACAAGCCAAATCATAGGTTAGGATGCGCGTAATAGCCATAGGCAAGAGGAGTTTCGTTACAGGCTTTAGGTTGGCAGGAATACCTGGGATAGAAGTTAAAACACCAGATGACGCTTTGAAGGAGATTAAGAAGATGGTGCAGAACAAAGAGATAGGGTTGATAATAGTAGGCGACGATGTAGCAAGACCCGTTCGCCGTAAGCTCACAGATATAAAGGCTAAGCAACCTATACCTTTGATATATGAATTACCTGCCCCTGGTAGCCCTCAAGAAAAGATAGAGTATAGAACCTTATTGAGATCGATATTGAAGATGGGATAAAAATCTCATAATAGGAATATCGATGAAAAGATCGATAAAAATTCAAAGGCTCTTTTTGAGCACTGAATATCCTATTTTGAATTGAGTATATGAATAACTTCTATTGTCATCCCAATTTGGCATTAATCTATCATAAATTTATTAATCAAAAATTTACTATTTAGTCTAGATTTTAAGGAGGTAAACGTTGGTCCAATTGAGGCTCGTATTTCTTGGCACTTCATCATCAGTCCCGACTATTGAGAGAGGGCTACCATCAATTGCTATAATGAGAGGAAATGAATTACTATTGTTCGATGCAGGCGAAGGTACTCAAAGGCAGATGGTAAAGGCTGGTCTTGGCTTCAATAGAAAGACAAAGATTTTCATAACTCACTTTCATGGAGATCATATATTGGGCTTACTTGGCATTTTACAAACCATGTCCATGCTTAATAGGGATAGGTCTTTGGATATATATGGACCTAGAGGAATCATAGGCTTTCTAAAGCACAATATAAGATACCTTAAGTTTGGTCTGACATTTCAAATCAATGTAAATGAGGTAAAAGAGGGGATAGTTGTGAATGAGAAGGATTATTGTGTTAAAGCTTGCTTGGCTGAGCACTCCGTGAGAACTTATTCATACTTGCTAGAAGAGCATGATAGACCAGGGGTATTCTATCCTGAAAAGGCGTTAAAACTTGGAATACCAAAGGGGATTTTATGGTCTAAGTTACAAAATGGTGAAAGCATAAAATTAGGTGATAAAATAGTAACTCCTGACCAAGTATTAGGACCTAGAAGACCAGGAAGAAAGATAGGCATATCTGGGGATACTAGACCAAATGCTAAATTATCAATGTTCTTCTCCAAGGCTGATGTTATAATATTCGATTCAACTTATGGTGATGAGTATAGCGATAAAGCTAAAGAGAACATGCACTCAACATGTGTAGAGGCAGCTCAATTGGCAAAAGATTCTGGGGCTAATCTGCTTATTCTAACTCATTTCAGCGCAAGGTATGAAGATGTTAGCAATTTAGTATCTCAAGCATTGAAGATACACCCTAATGTAATAGCAGCATCAGATCAATTGGTAATAGATGTTCCCTATCGTAATCCATAGAATGGAGACATACCTCGCTTTACAGGTTAGGCTGTAACAGCCAACTTTTCTGTGCTTAGTATCTTTTCCACTAGCTGTTTTCCTAGGTTTTCGATGCATCAAGAATCTCTATTCCAATTATACGTCCACGCTTGTCAAGGTCTATTATAACGTTTTCTGCAAGCTCCTCGCTAATTTCGTACTTGGCTTTTCTAAGCCAAATATACATTACATCCACTTTTGAGTCGTATTCAACCCTTGCCATCTTTGCATCAGTCTCCTCATCCAATAAACTGTAACAACAGTTAAATCGGGCTCAGCATCTCTCTTAACCTTGCTATAGATTCGTAAGGCTTCTCAACAGACTCAACTATATAAATTCCCCTGAAATCAAGCTCCATAATTTGATCTGCAAAGTCATCCCAGTCTATAGAGCCATCCCCTATTCCAAGATGCTCATCTCTCATACCATTGTTATCATGAACATGAATTATTATGAATTTATCTGATAGCTTTGATACAAATTCATTCACTAAATCTCCCACATGGGCATGTCCTATATCGAAGGCTATCTTTAAGCGAATTCTAGTCCTTTCTAAGAATTCCTCAAAATCTATAGGCTTTGTCATAAAGTACTGTGTATTAGAAGTCATATTCTCAAGGGCAAGAGTTAAGCCAAAGGATTCAGCATAATCGTAAAGAGTTAATATTGATTCTTCATTTAACCTTTCAGCTACGATTTGGTCTTTCATCTTTAAACCAGGATGTAAAACTAAGGCTTTGGCTTCAATTTTGGCTGCTGAATCTATCGATCTCTTTAACTTTGCTAAAGATTCACGGCGTCTAAGAGCATCCAAATCAGCTATATTAATCTCGCTGTAAGGAGAGTGAACAGTGAAGGAGTAACCCTGTGAAGATAGATCCTGAATAGATTTGAGATTTTTATGAGTTAAAGAATGATTAGATTCATCGACTATCTCCCAAACATCAGGATTTTCATTCTCTTCCCTCTCAGATGTTATATCTTTTATCAAATTTTCAAAGGGCTCTCCTTTTAATAGAATGTAAAGGGCTGATAAACCCACTATTGCCATAATATCAACTCGGTGCTAACCAATCTATGAATTCATTGATATAAGAGCTTTGTATGATAAGCTTTATAGGACCTAGAGGAGATTCGCCCTCTTCCTCACAAATATTTAAGCTTCCTATAAAGGCTGCTTGCTTATTCAATATGAGATATGTATTATCTTGAGCCATATTTTTAAATAGCAACCTACGGGCTACAGCCAATATCTGCTTGGCTCTTATCTGCTCATAAATTAAATATAGACTCTTCTCATCTTCTGTTGAGGCTACTATCTTATCCTTTTGTGAGAAATTTGGCTCTATCAGCTTGATAAGTTTTTGAATAGCAATCTTTACTTTATTGGCATCTTCTGATGGATTTACTTGAGCCTCTACTGTTATCTTTAAAGGAAGGTTGAATGGTTTTATTTTCAATTCAATCATAAATAATGAAAGAAGAGCTTAAATAATTTTCAATAGGTTCTCAGAATAGGAAGGTGACTCAATAGATGGGCTGGGGAGCATGTCGCGTTTATGGATGTCCGTGCCAAGAATTCGTATCGACACCCTACTCAGAGCTCTGTAATAATTGTGGTCACAAATACAGCGATCATGGCTTTTTTTAATTTATCTCAAAGTTGAAGCTATAGCAAGGACGATCTTATGAGTGTATAACTACTACCCCTAGAGGTTACTACTACCCTTAGAAGTTTAGCTGATATCTGGGAGGGGCGTGTAAAAGAGCTCCTCATACTAGGCCTGCTTTAATGCCGTACAGTAAGATTGGGTCTGGTATTCTATAGGTCTCGTTAGACTTCTCTACAAATCCAGAGTCAACGAAGTTATTCAATAGTTGCGTGAAAATGGAAGGTGAAATTCTTTTGCCTTCCTTAGCCTCCAAGAATATCTTAAGCTGTGTCCATGAGGCTGGCTCTTCGGCCAATCGACGGAGGATTAAACGATAGCGGCGTTCAGCTATGCCCCTTGCAACTAAGAACCTCTTCAATTCATCTGCGACTAGATGTGATCCTGTTTCGAGCACCCTATCAACAACTTCCTTTTTGACCCCTTCTCTCACAGCCCGTGCTCCGAAGGAGGTCAGCCAACCAGGTATTCCGTCCAGCCTCTGCACACAGTAATCAAGCATGTCCGTGTTAGCTTTGACACCCAATTGATCAAAGCCCTTCATCAGGAAATCTAATGCATCATGATCGTTCAGTCTTCGTACAGCTATCTCCACTACAGACCTGCCGTAGAGTGGGGTCTTTGGATTTTCAACCTGAAGAAAGCGATGAAGCATCCCCACCTGCGACCCGGTTAGAACGGTAACGATGTTTCTTAGGCGATCATAAGTGTAGGCAAGAATCGACTGGATGTTTAATCCCCGCACTTTTCGGAGTTCCTGGGCTTCGTCTAACGCCAGAACTACTTTGTAACCCTGGTCTGACCCCCAACTATTCAGTTGATTCAATAAAGCGATGATACTCGACTGAGGCTTATCCTCAAAAGAAAACTGTACACCAAAACTGCCTAACGTAACTCCCTTGATGCGCTTCAGATATCGACGCAGACCGTCGTATTTCCCTATCAGTTTGCTCACACTTCTCTCAAGAACTCCAAGAAAATTTCGATACGATACGGCAAAATGTTCCTCAAACTCTCTGCAGTCTACCAGAATGGATGGTTGCTTTGACTCATTTAGGGCTGTATAAAGGAGGGAAGTCTTACCTACCCGCCTTAAGCCTAAGAGAAGAATGAGTGGAGCACCTTTTCGTAATTCATTGACCAACTTGCTTAGCTCCTCTTCCCTGTTGTAAAGGCTTTTCTTGTTGTCCTTGGGCCGTTCGTCAAAGTACAAGTTACTACTACCCCTAGAATCTACTACTACCCCTAGAAGTTAATAAGGTTGTCTGACATTTTCCCTTCGTCTTTAGCGAGATTGCTATATCCACTCTTTCTTAATAATTGACCTTATATGGTTAGACAGTTGGTTCGGGTCCGTTTCTACTATTACTTTAATTTTGTTTTCTTCAGCTACCTTTATCACAGCTTCGCTCGGTTGCGTAGTGACAATTACGAGACCTGAGTATGAAGTTACTTTAAGAGGTTATCTGAAATGCCTGCCTTAAGCCATGACTGAAGTTAAGAAGGGGCAAAAGCAACGAAAGGCAACTATGAAGTCACCAAGCTAAGCATTTTTAACAGCCTAATTAATTACAAAAAGCAAAAAAGTCAGTATTATAATGATTGATGATATGAGGGCTTTCCTTGCCTTGGATGTAAAAGATGAGAGGGTTATTAAGCTCATCGAAGATGCTCAAAAAAGGCTCATACAAACAGAAGCAGATTTAAAGCTCGTTGAGACTAATAACCTTCACTTCACTGTAAAGTTCTTCGGAGAGATAAACGATGCTTTAGCCATGAGGATAAAAGATTCATTAGAGAATCTTAAATTCAAATCATTACATGTCATCTATAAAGGGATGGGAGTCTTCCCAAGTCCACAAAGAATCTCTGTAATCTGGGTAGGAGTTGATAAAAGTTGTACTGATGATTTATTCAATGTAGCAAATAAAGTAGAGGAAAGATTAAGGGGCATTACACGTATCGATGAGAGGGGCTTTCAACCTCATATCACAATATCTAGAGTGAAGAGCGGGAGGAATAAGGATAGATTGCTTGCTTTTATAAAAGAGCATGAGAGCCAAGATTTTGGAGAAGAGATAATAACATCTATGAGGCTTAAGAAGAGTGATCTAACACCAAAGGGTCCTATTTATAGTGATGTTTACACCTTCCCCTTCGAGATGGAATGAAATGAACGAATTGAACAAAGTAATAGAAGAAGCATTAAAGTTGGTAGAGCCATCGAAAGAAGAAATAGATCATGTTAAAGCTTTAGCATCGATTGCCTTTCAGAAGGTTTCAAAAGTTGCATCAGATAGTAAATTTAAACCAAGCGTTGTTCTGGGAGGATCATACGCAAAAGGAACTTGGCTAAAAGGAGAAGCTGATATAGACATCTTTGTCAAATTTCCAAAAGATTTAGAAAAAAAGGAGCTTGAAAAGTATGGTCTAGACATAGCTTTGAATTCTATGAAGGGTTACAACCCCGTGCTTAGATATTCTGAGCACCCATATGTAGAGGCTTGCATTGAGGATGTTAAAGTTAACGTTGTCCCTTGCTACGATGTAAAAAAGGGAGAGTGGAAGAGTGCAGCAGACAGATCGCCATATCATACTGAATTCATGGTCAAAGCTTTAGATGATGATCTTCGAAGAGAAGTGAGAATGCTTAAGAAGTTCATGAAAGGTATAGGGGTTTATGGTGCAGAAATTGCTATACAAGGCTTTAGTGGATATGTTTGTGAAGTCCTATCTATAAATTATGGGTCCTTTATATCAACATTAAAATCTGCTTCAAGATGGGCTGAGAGAGAGTTAATAAGCCTAAAGAAAGTTGATGAAGATTTCAAGAAATTATTCCCTCAGGCTGAAATAATAATACTTGATCCTGTAGATTATAGAAGAAATCTAGGAACTGCAATATCACAAAAAAGGCTTGCAGAGTTCATTCTAGCATCAAGATTTTTTTTAGAGAAGCCAAGCATAAATTATTTCATAGGAGAGAAGGATTATTCATTGAATAAACTTGAGAAGAGCGATTTAATAGAGAATCTTGTAACATTAAAGTTCAAGCATAGCAAAAGAAGCATAGATATCCTCTGGGGTCAATTAAAGAGAAGCCTTAACCACATATTAAAGCAACTCGATATTCATAATTTCAAAGTAATCAGAGCGAATTGTGCTACTGATGAGATAGAGAATAGTGCCTTCATCTTTTTGATGGAGAGGATTGATCAACCTACCATAGAAATAAAAATAGGCCCTAAAGTATTCAGGAATGAGGATTCAAAGAAGTTCATAGAAAAGAACATAAAAAAATCTAAGATCATTTGGATAAGAGATGATGCAAGGCTATACGCTATGATAGAGAGAAGAGTTAAGAACTTAGATGATTTCTTTTATAACTTAATCCATGCCCCTAAAGGAGGATCAGGGATAGCACCAGGGCTTATCAATGATATAACTAATACTTATGAGGTTCATGTTGGAAAGGATAATTTTAAAATTGCTTCATCTATACCATGGCTGGCAAAAGAGCTAGTTAAGATAGTAAGCTCGGATAGATTGTTAACTGAGTAAAATTCGTAAGATTAAATTATAAGATTATCATAGCGCATTTTAATGGGGTCGTAGTGTAGCTTGGTCTAGCATTCTACCCTGGGGCGGTAGCGATCGTGGGTTCAAATCCCACCGATCCCACTCCACTAACCTTATCAGCTTTAAAAAGCATCAACTTTAGATTTATACTAAGGCTTCCATGATGAGCATGGACAATATGAAGCTAATAGTTGTAATGGCAACCCAACTACCAATAATTTCATACAATATAATTCTATTAAATATCACATGCCTTTTTATAAGACCTGCTCCAAAAATGCCTCCTATAACAGCTTGTGTTATGGATATAGGTATGCTAAATTGAGTGAAGAACCACATAAGTAAAGCACTACTGAACATGCTTGTAAGAACGCTTATAGGGCTAAGAACTATCAAATCTTCTCCAACTGTCTTTGTAATCCTTTTGCCTAAAATTATAATGCCCAAAGCTACAGACATAGCCATAACGATTATCATGAATTCTAAAAGAATGAAGTCGCTAATCAAGGGCATGTATAATCCATTGATCAAGCCTACATTATTGGCGCCTAATGCATAAGTGATGTAAAATGTGACTATAATGACTGCTACCCTATTGAAGGCATCGAGCGTTAGAAGGCTAAAGCGCTGGGCTATTCGAGCTATAAACTTGTAAATCAAGATCGTAATTAGAGCGCTAAATGCTGGAACTAAGAGCCAGGATAAAAGTATCAGCCCTAGAGTGGCAGTGTTCAATGATAAGCCAATGGCAAAGTTGGCGCCAACGTAAGCTCCAACGCTCACATGTGACAGACTGACAGGTATGTGAAGAAGGGTAAAGATTAGCATTAATAAGAAAGTTGTTATGAAGACATCTGACAATGCTATAATAGTCGTACTTTCTGTCATGAATCCTATCAAAGTCCTTCCCATCTTACCACCTTCAATCAGAGCACCCAATATCAAGCCTAGACTTGTCAATGCTACACTCTTCTTATAGGATAATAGCCCTGAACCTGTCAGCCCTCCTGTAAATAAGCCGGAGTTATTCCAGCCAAATACAAAGGCTATCAACAATGCCAATAATATGATGTATAGCACTTTAGCTGTACCCTTTTGCTATTAATATAAGAACTATATCGCTCGCATCTTCTGCATTATCAGCTATATCATCAGCTATGTTTATGAAGTCTTCAAGTTGCATCACGCTCAATACATTAAATTCTTCAGCCTTCTCGAATATGCGCTTTAACACTTTTTCTTTTAGTTCGTCAGCCTTCTCTTCATGCTCTTCCACAGCGCTAACATGCTTAAAGGCAAAGTTTCTACCCTTCTCCAATCCATTTATGACTTCCTTTAATTCCATAACAGCCATGGAGCAGTTCGAGAAGAAATCTATCAAGTCATTATCCTCAAATACATAGTTTATGACGCTATCCTCAAGCCTTCTTAGCATCAAGATTTTAGCTGAATCTTTAGCACTATCAGCAATATTGTCCACTTTTTCAAGCATGTTTAAAAGATCCTCTCTTATACCACTGAAGAAAGCACCCTCACAAATTTTCTCAACAATTTTTCTATGAATATCATCAGCCTTTTTCTCCAAATAATCTATCTCAGAATAGTTTCTTTTAAAAGCATCGAAGTCGAGCATCTTTAAGTATCTTAATGATATACATAAATGATCAACTGCTGCTATAGTCAGGCTTAATTGTTTGTCTATGAAATCGAATACCTCTTCCTCTCTTCTCCTAAGGCTAAAGAACCTTCTAATATTCATTTTAATTACTACTTGGTAGCTTAACCTTAAAAGCAATAGGATAAATAATTTATTTTTAATGTGAGATAGAATTGGGCAAAGTATAATAGAAAATAGACCCAAGGGCATGCTTCATTGGGGACAGGATCATGCTGGGAAACCCCATAGAGATCAAGGAGATAATAGATAGAGTGCTAAAGTCCGATGTCAGACTGGAGAAGAGAAGGAAGCAGATAGAAGCTTTTGATAAGTTCTATGAAGCCAGAAAACACTTATTTAGACCATACGCCCCAAAGCCAAAATTAAGGCGAAGAGGGGTCGTCGTCTAGCTTGGTTTAGGATTCCAAAGAAATTTTAAAAATTTCTGAACAAGCCTTGGGAGCTGGCGATCGTGGGTTCAAATCCCACCGACCCCATTCAAGATCGCTCATAGTAAACAGTAAAGTAGTTCAAGAATTTTAGTTGATTTTTGAAGCTAAGTTCAATTTAAGATCAAACGAAGTCAAGCCAATTCAAGTACTTCTCATCTTCGCCTCGAACCACTCTAAAGAATTCACTCTGAAGTTTCTCAGTTATAGGACCTCTAGAGCCATTTCCTATAACCCGCCCATCTATCTCTCTTATGGGTGTAACCTCTGCAGCAGTACCAGTGAAGAAAGCTTCATCTGCTAAGAATAGCTGTTCTCTTAAAATATCTGTTTCTATAATTGAAATACCTTGATCTTTTGCTATGGTGATTACAGAATCTCTTGTTATGCCTGAGAGAGCCCCTGCGCTTAAAGGCGGTGTTATTAACGTTCCATTCTTTACTATGAAGATGTTCTCGCCAGGTCCTTCAGCAACCCTACCATTAAAATTAACAAGAATAGCCTCATCATAGCCACATTTTAAAGCCTCTAACTTTGCTAAAACTGAATTAACATAATTCCCAGCCACTTTAACTAAAGGTGGTAGCATACGTGAATCTATCCTGAGCCAAGAAGAAACTTTACATCGAACTCCTCTCTTCAAGCCTTCTTCACCTAAATATGTCCCCCAAGGCCAGCATGCTATTGCAACATCAATAGGATTTTCCATTGGATTAATGCCCATCTCTTTATAGCCATAGTAGACTATAGGTCTGATGTAACACTCTTTTAATCTATTCACCCTTACAGTCTCCTTCACTGCTTCAAAAATCTCCTCCATAGTAAAGGGAATATTCATCATCATGACCTTGGCGCCATCGAAGAGCCTCTTGATGTGATCCTTCAACCTGAAGACTGCAGGACCATTTATTGTTTCGTAGCATCTAATCCCTTCGAAGACACTTGTGCCATAATGAAGCCCATGGGTAAGAATGTGAATTTTGGCTTCATCCCAGCCTACGAATTTACCATTCATCCATATCAATTCAGTCTTGATCAAGGTGCTTCTCTCAAGCCAACCTTTAGTTTCCTTTTTGCTATAATTCTTTTGGTGCCATCACGAAAGATACTTAAGAGAGTATTTAGCATTTGGCTCTATGTCAGATTGGGAATCAGTAAAGAAGTGGATGCATCCTAAGACTATAGTTTCAGCTGATCTGTCTATTAAGAGAGTAGCTGAGATAATGGTTGAGCGTGACATAGGTTCAGTGATCGTAGCGTTTGAGAACAAGGAGATAGGGATGCTTACTGAGAGAGATATTTTGAAGAAAGTCATTGCAAAAGGGCTTGATGTGAATAAAGCTAAAGCTAAAGATGTTATGGCCTCTCCTCTAATTACTATTGGAGATGATGCTAGCATTTGGGATGCTGCTGAGCTTATGTCAAAGTATCACATTCGAAGGCTGCCTGTAAAGGATAAAAAAGGTGAGATAATAGGCATCCTTACTACTCGAACCATTAGTGACGCTCTTCCGGTCATAAGCAAACTAGAAGAAAGTAGCCATCTAAGGACGAAGCTCAAAAGAATGGCACATAAAGAATAGCAACCCACTTTAATCTTGCTTTAAAGCATAAGAATAATGATGTGAAAGTAATCAAGAATGCTAATTAACCCTTTTTATTTTAATCTAATGGATGGATTATGGATTTCTTTGAAGTCTTAAGAAATAGGCATTCAATTCGTGCATTTAAGAAAAAGGACGTGGAGCAGGAGAAGATCGATATAATATTAGAAGCTGCTAATTTGGCACCATCAGCTGGCAATCTTCAAGCCTACGAGATAGTTGTCATTAGGGATCAAGAGCGAAGGTTAGCTCTTGCTGAAGCAGCCCTTAACGAAGATTTCGTAGCTCAAGCTCCCCTTAATCTTGTGTTCTTCACCAACCCAAGAAGGTCTGCAAGAAGGTATGGACAAAGGGGCATAAGGCTATACTCTCTGCAAGATGCAACTATAGCGGCAACTTATGCTCAACTTTCAGCTACAGCTTTGGGTTTAGGGAGTGTTTGGGTAGGCGCCTTCTATGAAGAACCTATCATGAAGCTCGTTAATGCAAAAGATGATTTAGTGCCAGTGGCTATAATATCCATAGGGTATCCAGACGAGGAGCCTGAGATTACTTCACGTAGGAGAATCGATGATCTTGTCCATGACGAATACATCTCTAAGCCTTATAAATACACACCATCAAGGTTAAGATTATCAAGACCAACATGGTAAGAATAAGCTATATCATAACCTATATTCGAAGCATGGGTATGGATAGCCATTGTTGACTCTTTTTATGGCTTCTTCCACTAAAAAGTCTGAAACATCGAAAGATTTGGAATGCCAATCAATATCCACTATCAATGATTCTTCTCCATTCGTAGTCATTATGACAGCCCATAAAGGCTTACCATAAAACGGCTTGACTATCTTTGCATCTAATTTTATACATCTCATGAAGCCTCTTTTCCCTCCCATAAAATATGAACAGTTTAAGCAAAATTTTGATAGCCAAATAAACTCTTTTACTCTTTGCCTGCCCTTCATTTGTTGAAGCAAGCGCATTGCTTCAGCCCTTATCATCTCCATCAATTCGTTACGTCCTTCTTTCGTATCGAGATAGTAGTCTAAGTTCTTACTTGCCTCTTCTCGCCAATCTCTATTTTCCCTAGCCCCTTTCTCCATCGACAATCTTATGGTAGTACTGGTATTTTTCTGTTCTGTATCAGTTTTAAGCATAAGCTATAGAGAGTAAAACTATGCCAGATGTCACTTGAACTTTATCTAATCGGCTCACTTCTTAATTACAATCTTCCATAATACTTTATCGATCTTTGAAACTTCTAATACTTTATATCCTTGCTTCTCAATGGCACTTGGTATAGTTTCAGCAGATGGCGGGTTGTCAAGAATAACTTCTATTATCTCGTTGGGCTTAAGCTTTTCAATAGCCCTAATCGTGAGAACTTGTGGATAAGGACAAACGAAACCTCTTATATCTAGAGCATAGTGCCCCTCATCAAGCTTTTTTATATTCACGCTCATTGATAACACTCCTAAAGAAATCTTTTCAGCATTCTTGACCTGTCCCGCTAGGATTTCTTTCAACAACATCCTTGGTATAAACTTCGCTCAATCCCATAAAAGACTCTAACTCCTCTAAATTGTGCCTATCACAAAAATCTCTAAAACTCTCAGAGCCTTTTCTTTTATCTAAATATTTCAATAATAGGGCTTCGATTGCCCTTTTCACAATACCTACCTCAAGGTTACGCTTTATGAGCTTGCCCAAGGATGGGTTTGGTCCAGAACTTCCTCCAAGATATATATTATAGCACTGCTTAGCTTCATTCTCATTCCCTACTAATGTACCCTCAAGACCTATGTCTGAAACACGAAACTCAGCACAAGAGAATGAGCAACCACTTATGCCTATGCTTAAATTTAAATCCATTAAGGCTTTGCCCATGTTTTTTTCTAAATGTTCTACAATTTCTAAAGCTATCTCCTTCGGATTTGGGCTTCGAGTCTTACCACAGAAGTTAGAGGGGCAAGCAACAGTCATCCACCTTATCGATGAACCTTCCACAGGGAAGCCTATATTCTTAAGGCATTCAAGGACAACATTAACTTTATCTTCTGGAACATCGATAATGATGAAATTTTGTGATGTTGTTAGCCTTACTTTTCCGCTACCATGATCTTCAGCTATCTTCGCTATATCTATCATCTTCTCACTTGAAAGTATGCCAGCTATTACAGGGGCGCAGATATAGTAGTAACCATCCTGCTTCTGCTTTTGTACACCTGTATGCTCCCCATAATGTATCAATGAGTAATCGAATGAGTAATCCTCTAAAGCATAACCGAGCCTCTTCTCCAGCTCACCTCTAAGCCTCTCGATACCCCAATTATCAACAAGCCACTTAAAGCGAGCCTTGGGCTTGATTTCACGATTACCATGTTCATTGAATATATCTACCATGGTTTTAGCAACGCTAAGCACATCTTCAGGCTTTATGAAGACATTCAAAGGCTTGGCTAGAGCTGGTCCTGGTAGAGATGGTCCTAAACTCCCGCCTACTAAAGCCGCAAAGCCTACATTATCATTACTTTTAACAGCCACGAAGGACAAATCATGAACCATAAATCTTACACAATTTTTTCCACAACATGAAATCGACATCTTGAACTTTCTAGGAAGGTCTTGATATTCTCTCTTGCCAAGAAAGAAGCTATTTATCTTCTTAACTATGGGCACTATATCGATCAGTTCATTCCTATCTAATCCAGCTACAGGACAGCTTACCATGTTCCTAACATCCCCATACCTTGTGCCAGGATAGCCTTGACCACATTTATCTGTTGTGAAGCCCAATTCTTCAAGATCTTTGAAGACTTCTACGCCTCTATCAGGATCTATCCAATGTAATTGAATATCTTGTCTAGTTGTTATCTCAGCATAGCCTCTACCATACTTTAAAGATAATCTGGCTATACCTTTAAGCTGATCTGGTGTGAGCATGCCTCCTAAAACCTTTATCCTGAGGAAGTTCGTAGACCCTTCCCCTCTATCTCGCCCTAATGAATATCTATCCCTGAACTTCTCTATATCATCTAAAAAAAGCTCCATGCTCATCTCTCCTAAACTTGATGGAATTTAAGTCGATCTCTATACGCATCAATCGCATTTTATAACAGTGTTATATAAGCATTGTCGATATTTAAGAGTTAATCGATAGAAAAGTTCTGTCTTTCAAAGACATAAGCAAATAGTTTTAAATCAGCTCCTTTAAGGTTAATGTTGTGAAGTGTATTTTGATAGCACCAAGCGAATTCTTCAATTCGATAAGTAGTCTTGTATTCATCTTCTTCATTCTAGCCTTGACAATGATCTTCATTTATGAATATGAAGCTCTGAGAAAAGAGAAGGGCTAATTTTTGCTCTGAAGAGATTTTTGATAAGAGTTTAAATGGCAGTTCTTAATTAATTCTCAATTGGTATGGTAAATCAATGGATATTCGTAGTTATAGATCATAGGACGGATGATAAGGTCATAAAAGCCATAGAGGTCTTAAAAGATAGAGTAAAGGAAAAGTTTTGGTCTCTTAATAAGAATGCTGGTAACTTCAATCGTATAAAAAAGAGTGATAAAGTAATCTTTTACATAGGAGGGCGTGATGGGCAGAAGTTCGTGGGTAGATGCACTATAGCCAGTGAGCCTTGCCCAATAACTCTTGAGCAGAAGAAACAAATTATAGGGTATCCATCATCTCTATTCAGCCATTCATTAGGATTGAAAGATATCAAATTGTGGAAAGAACCTTTGCCTGTTATAGATTTAAAAGAAGAGTTGGCTTTTATCAAAGACAAGGATTTATGGAGAAAATACTTCAGGAGAAGCATAATACCATTATCGGAGAAAGATTATAACGTGATAGTATCTAAAGCTGAAAGATGATTCTAAAGCTATAGCGAGGATTGTTAAGCATGGAAAAGGCTGAGAATGTTCCAGGACCCTTGATAGGCTTTGTGGCTAGCCAGAGCGGAGCTACAAGTTGCACAATTCTTCTTGTAGAAGGCTTAGAAGATAAGGTAAGAGAGGAAACCTTTGTTATGGTAAAGGATAGAGGTAGACGGGTACTAGGGGTGATAAGGGCTGGTACAGGGATAGATGACAATCTACAATCAGGGCGCTACAGCCCAGGCATAGCCTATGCAAAAAGGGGTCATGCACCTTCAAGTGCAAGAAGGTCTTTTCATTACACTTTCTCTGTGATAGGTCAGATTAAAGATATTGGTCTTGAAGAGAATCGACAAGTGATTCATCCTGGCTCTCAGGCTTACCTTGTTCAAGATAGAAACCCTTTCTCAGCCTTCAAGCAAAGTGATTACCTTTGGGCTGGAAATTACTGGGAATGTGAGGATTGGGAGATTCCTTTCCACAAGGATTTCATTCATTATCATATAGGTGTTTATGGAGCAACAGGTTGTGGTAAATCCTTTTTGACTCGTTTCCTCTTGATTCCTCTCTTAAAGCAGGCTGGCTATGGAATTTTAGCCCTAGACTGGGAAGGTCGTGACTATGCACGACATATGCCCAAAAATACAGTTCTAGTATCACAAGTTAAGATGGATACTGATACAGTCGTAACTTACATCTGCTCAAGAGCCAACCACTTTGGTTACTATGGCTATCAAAGAGAGAACAATAGAATCCGACAAGCCATAGAATATTTGCTAAGAACGTATGAGAGTGGTGAAGAAAGCTGGAGGATGAAAAGTGAATTCGAGCTTGGTGATTGGTTAGAGAGTGAAGTAAAGCAACATTTGGAAATTAGCGAAGGTAAAAGGGCTGATTATCTTCAGATGTATAAAGCTCGTCTAACTGCAGGCTTAAAACGCATTGAAAATAAACATTGGGCTACGATTTTAGGAAAGATGGAGCCTAAGGATTTAGTGGAAAGGGCAAAGAGTGAAGGCTTGCTTATTCTCGATATGGCTTCAGTGGGTAGTGATGAGAAACTTGCTTTCTTTAAGAGCCTTGGAGTGCATATAAAAGAGCGCCTAGAAGAGGGTGAGGATCTCAATCTCGCTCTAATAATAGATGAAGGTCCTCAATATGCACCATGGCAACCCAGAGGGATACAGATCGATACTACCGATCTTATTCAAGACCTTTGTGCTCTAGGTCGAAAGCATCGCTTATCAGTAACTATGATAGCTCAAGGCATGGCAGGAGATATAGGCATAAATGCAGCAATTAGAAGAAATTTGAACACTCATTTTATAGGCCAGATTCATCCTCTTGACATGGAGGAAGCAGGAAATTGGTTAAATCCCTATCACATACCAGTTGAAAGGCTTCTTCGCATGGAGCCAGGTCAGTTTTACTTTATAGGTAAGATGAACCCATCTCCTACCCCTCTTCTAATCTCTTTCAAGACTGAGTGATCATTTATGGAAGAAGAGAACCCTCTGCTCCAAATGCCTCGACCATTAATAGACGCCTTCTTCCAACTCGCAGAAGAGCATGCAACAAGCGCGGTGAGAAGAATCAAAGAAGCTGAGAAGAGAATCCATAGTATAGCAAAGTTCATCCAGCCTATATTAGTTACACCAAAAAAAGCTAGCCTCACTATAGCAACCATCGACGGCTCTAAGAGCCCTAAATCTAGTGATAGATTAGGAACAAGGATAGCAGTTCTAAGCGCAGGTTATAAAATATTTAGGAATGAGGAGTTGATCAAGGAGCAATTTTATGGTGGCGCTTTCACTGAAGGGTCGCTTGAAGGCATAGCCTTCTCTTCTTTAAGTACCCTGAAAATGCTTGGGATGGAGCGTTCGGCCGCCTTAGAAGCCTTAAAGAACGATCCAGATTTAGTTCTTATCGATGGTCCCTTTCTTTCACTTCTCTACCCTTTAAGCCGGATTGCCCAGAGATACGCACCTCTTGAGGTCAGCAAGTTCGTGACCAATGCTGTGAATATAACTAGAAAGTTGGTTACTTCAGGTAAAGTGATTGGAATAATCAAAAGAAGTGCTTTAAGAGCTATAGACGGTTGGCTCCTCGTTCGAGGTGATACAAACTTCGTAACCAACACAAGAGATAAACACATTCTCACTCGTCTCATGCCCCCTTCTACGTATTGGGCCTATGAATGGATAATGGACGACCCACTAGTCCACTCTAAAACCCTCTCATGGGCCCGAGTGCGAGGACTCAAAGGAAAGGATGCTTTCGACATGGTTAAGGCTAACTTCGAAAAGGAAAAAAAGAGGCTTGGAATTGAATCGTTTCCTAAACTAAAAAGAGGCTATATTCGTTTTGCTGCTGAGATGCCGCCTTTTGAAGTCGAGCTACCAGCAAATATGGAGCTAAAAGATGTAGCAGAGAAGATTCTTCCCTTATGCAACCCAGCCACTGGTCTCCCATTCCCTCTTGATCTCATAGATTCAGACATATCTCTTGATAGAAGAGTTGCAAAAGCTTTTACTGATGAGGTAGAGGCTAGAGTATTAGATGCTGAAGCAACTCAAGATGCTATTCGAGACTATTTTGCATATATCAACCCTCAGAAAGAAGAGTAAAACATTAAATTAGAACAATTAATTTTTTAGTTAGTTTTGCTAATAATTCTCATACTTAGTAAGTAAATGAGAGGTAGTTAAAGTTAGCCATGCCAGAAATCTATAATTTGGAGAAGATAGCCGAGGATAGGATTCATGAGATAGGCTGGAAAGAGTTAACGCCCATTCAAAAGAAGGCATTTCCAGTCATATTGAGAGAAAGAAGCACTTTGATAATAGCTCCAACAGGTTCTGGCAAAACAGAGGCTGTAGTCATACCCATATTCGTATTGTTGTCTCATAAAAAGCCAGCAAGTAAAGGTATCAGAATGCTCTACATAACCCCTTTAAGAGCTTTGAACAGAGACATCCTTAGGAGGGTCATAAAATATGCTGAGAGGGAGGGTTTAAAGGCTGAGATAAGGCATGGCGATACGCCCTTATCGATAAGGAGGAAGATGGTTGAAGAGCCTCCTGATGTTCTAATAACTACTCCTGAGACTTTGAGCGTATTGCTGGTTGGAAAGAGGCTTAAGCTTCATCTAAAGAGTGTTGAGTGGATTGTAATAGACGAGCTTCATGAGCTTATAGGAAACGAGAGAGGCTCACATCTAACTATAAGCTTAGAGAGAGTTGAAGCTTTATCAAATGAGAAGGTAAAAAGAGTTGGATTGTCTGCAACTTTAGGAGATCTTAGCATTGCTGCCAAATTTTTATCAGGAATTGGTAGAAAATGTGCTGTATTAGTGGATAATTCCATAAGAGATTATGATACAGAATGTAATTATATAGATGGCTCTTTTCTAGAAATTGCTGACTTTATCTTAAACCATTTCAAAAAGATGAGTGGGGAGAATAAAACTATTCTCCTCTTCACAAACACAAGAGATGAGGCTGAGTTCATTGGTGCGATATTAAAAGCAAAGTCTCCTAATATTCCTATTGAAGTGCATCATGGCTCTTTATCAAAAGAAGTTCGTGAATCTACAGAGATCAAGCTTAGAAGCGGAGAAGCTGGAATAGTTGTTTGCACATCATCTTTAGAATTAGGTCTAGATATAGGAGCTGTAGACCTTGTAGTCCAGATAGGCTCTCCTAGGCAGGCTGTGAAACTAATGCAAAGAGTAGGTAGAAGCAGGCATAAGCTAGGCGAGGCTGCTTTAGGAATTATAGTTACAAATAGGTTTGATGACGAGCTGGAGGGAATTGCTCTAATAGATCGAGTCAAGAAGAGATGGCTTGAGAATAGTGAATTACATGAAAGAGCTTTAGATGTTTTAGCCCATCATCTTTCTGGACTGACTTTAGATAATACCTTCTCATTAAAAGATGCTCTTCAATTATTCAAGAGAGCATACCCATTTAGGGATATTGATTTAGAAGATTTAGACTCTTGCCTAAAGATCCTAAAAAGTCAAGGGATAATAAATTATGATGGCGAAATTGTGAGAAGAGGCAAGAGAGCCTATGATTATTACTATGAGAATCTATCTACAATACCAGATGTGCAACAGTTCGATGTTATAGATTTACCATCAAATAAGACAATAGGAAGGCTTGATCATATTTTTGTAGGTGAGTATGGTGAGCAAGGGAAAACTTTTGTGCTAAAGGGTTCTTCATGGAGGATATTATCTATAGATGATGAGAAGATGGAGGTTCATGTGGAGCCTATATCCAAGGATTTGACAACTATACCTTACTGGACTGGTGAATTGATCCCTGTAGATTTGGATACTGCAAAAGAGGTTGGAAGAATAAGAAGGCAGATAGTTGATGATAAGTTAAATGTTAATGAGAAGCAAAAGAAGAGATTAATGAAGACTAAAGAGAGCTTAGGAGTGATTCCTGATGAGAATACAATAGTTATAGAGAAGAAAAAAGCATCTAATGTTATCATTATTCATGCCTGCTTTGGCTCAAAAGTAAATCAGACTCTAGCTACAATATTATCAACTTTGATTTCTTCTATAGGCTATCCTGTAGAGGCTAAATCTGATCCTTATAGGATTTTGCTATCATCCTTTGGAAGATTAGAGATTAAAAATGTCATAGATGCTTTGAATGATGAATTTGATATTGAAGATATACTCTCTGCTTCTACTATGGGGACTCACCCTTTAAATTTGAAGACATGGCATGTAGCAAAGAAGTTTGGCGTAATCAGCAAAGATGCTCAATATGATAGAAGAGCATCTCGCTTAATACAAGATTCATACACAAAAACAGCCTTATACAAAGAAGTCTTAAGAGAGCTATTCTTGGAAAAGTATAGCATAAAAGCAACAAAAGAGATTTTATCAAAGATTAGAGAGGGCAAGATAAAAGTGATTCAAAAAGAGGTTGATGAATTCTCTCCCTTAGCTAAGCCTATATTGGAATATTCTTCGAGCTTTGTAACCCTTTCTACAAGCACTGAAAAAACAGTTCTCTCTCTTGTTGAAGAGAGATTAAAGAATACAAAGCATAAGCTGATATGCATGAATTGTGCTTGGGAGAGCATCATAAAAACAAAAGATTCTGAAGATGCTATTATCTGCCCTATATGCAAATCTCGTTTAATCACTGCTACATATCTATCTGATGATGAATTACATAAAATAATAATGAGGAAGATAAGAGGAAAGAAGCTAAAAATTGATGAAGAATTAAAATTCAGAAAGGCTTGGAAAGTATCTTCTTTTATACAGAACTTTGGGAATAAAGCTCTCCTTGTGCTCTCAGGGTTTGGCGTTGGTCCAGATACTGCTGGTAGAATATTGAGAAAGGTTGCTGACTTTGATCAATTGGTAAAAGAAATCTATATGGCTGAGAAGACCTTTGTGAGGACAAGAGGCTTCTGGGATTAGATGATAGATGTGATTCTGTTAAATTAAGGGGCATGGAGTACCTAATGAGACGTTATATGTTATTTCGAAAGTTAACCACAATTGGGTGACAACTCAGTCTAGTAAGGCGATGAACTCGTTTCTTGTCAGTCCTGCCTGCTCAATTATCGACAGTAATGTCCCAGCCTTTATGGTTTCATGCCTTGGCACAGTAACCTTATGCTTTCTATCTTGATTGGTTAGGTAGATGTGACTGCCTCTTTGATGCGTCACGTAAAAGCCTTTCTTGCTGAGCGCTTTAATAGCCTCTCTCCATCCTATACGGGGAGCTTTTTAGAGGGAAACCTCCACCACTTCTTTCTTGAGCTTTAGGCGCTCTGCTTCCTCAGGAAACGCCTCCAAATAGCCTTGGATAGCTTCCCTAATGTTCTTTAGAGCCTCTTCTTTAGTATCGCCTTCACTAATGGCACCAGGAAGCTCCAGACATTGAACAGAGTAGCCGCCTTCCTCCTCTTCACGAAGAATAACCGTGAACTTTCCTTGGCTGATTTTAGCCTTGCCCATATCATTACAATTTTATTAAACCGTATTTATTAATGATTCCTTTATCCGATCAAGGAAGCCTAGTTATAGTCCCATATGCATAAAGATAGCATCATCATGAAATTTTCATACATTAATTCATTGAATTTTGACTTTCAATTCATCGATAATTTCCAATATGAAAATTTTTTTCTTTTTTGATAACATCTATTTAGTAAAGGTCATTATAATCTATTAACTGGTGGCTCTCCCAATAAATGAATAAGGTCTTATGATGAAAATAGGCTCATTGGCTCCTGATACTTGAGGGATGACAGCGTTAATCCTTAATTTCTCTCCTGGTGAAATTCCTTCTAAAATTTTAGTTAAATCTCTCCAAGCAACTACCTTTCTCTCCCCAGTCTCATCCCCTACCATAATTTCCGCCTTCTTTATAATAGAGCCATCCTTTGTTGTCACATCTTTTATGCTAGAATGAGATAATGCTATAACCTCAAGGAAGACTGGATAATCTAAATTCGATGTATCTTTTATCTTTAACAAGAATGATTGTACTTTAGGGTATATTGGATCATCCAAAGTTTTAGTTACTATCGATTTTCCATCATCACAAACAATCTTTGAATTGATGACCTCTCTTGGGTAGCAAGTTATCAAGCTATCAGGCTTGATTGATAATAGCTTATTGTGAGCATCATCCTTCGCTACTAGAGTGTAGAATCTCTTTATAGAGTCTATCAATAAAGCTGATGAACTTTTCCCTTCTTGAGTAGGGCCTATCGATAGCAATCTAAAAGTCATAGGAGAGGTTCTATGGATTATCTTTTTTGAAACGACTTCAAAGAAAGTCCCTACATCACCATGTAGTTCTATCTCACCATAAGATAGCATCTTCGCTCTTACGTTGATCAAGCGCACGATAAAGCCTATTTGTAAACTTTCTATGGCTTTTGATTCGCTATCCCATATAGCAACACGAACAGCTTGGTCACTCTCTATATCGTTTATGTAAAATTGAATAACAGAACCTTGGCTACCATCTTTTCTTGTGAATTGAGACAATTTTGGCTCTGTCTTTACTGAACCACGAATAGAAAGATAAGAGGCTGGAGATTTTATGGCTGAAACATCCTTTGTTACTTCTTCTATAGTTGGGAATTTTTTTATCAATTCTTGGTCATCTATAACTTCTATGCTTCCCCTTGATCCTAAATGCAATTCAGGGCGCCCAACTAAACTTGATCTAACGTAGCCTTTTATTATTCTTACAACAGTGTTTGGATTTATGTTTAGAGAATCGATCAGAGTAGCTTTCTCATCCCATAAAGTAACCTTTGTAAAATTATCTTTATCGAATAGAATAATTTTCCTATAGTAGCCCTGAGAACCATCCTTCTTTGTATAATTTTGAATAGGATACACACTTAAAACACGAGATATTATCGTTATCTCATTGGCCCCAATATAAAGATCCTTAAGAGTTAAGTCTGAGGTTGCCATATACTCTAAAGTTATGCCCAAGTCTGAGGCTACAAGGAAGAGAGCGCCCATGTCTGTCAAGTATCCTGCTCCTACCTTTCTCTTCTTCTCTTCTATCAGCTTTGATAGAGCGCTCTTATCCATACTTGAACGCTTTTGCAACTCATCGAATAGCCTATCGAATTCTGCCAATTTTTACTTAATTAGTTACATCACTTATTTATTTAAGTTAATGAAGTTATATTTCAGTATAATAAAGTATAACTTTTAACCAAGCATGGATAAGATTTATTGATAGCTATGAGGTTAGTTATTCTCTTCTAATATCATCAATAAGACTTTTGGAGGTTTAAATTCAATTTCTAAATCTTCAGCTATTGTTCTTGTCCAATCGAACCAAGCCTTTAGAGATTTTTTAAGATGACTACTATCATTCACAAGCTCAACTTGGCACCTTTCATGTGGTTTGACAAAAGTCCAAAGAAGGTCATTGCTTTTTATAACAAAGCGAAATGGTGAAGATATGCAGAGTGGATGCCTCTTATCTTGAGCTTTTTCAAAGTAAAATGAGCATAGGTTCTTTTCTAAGAATGGGCAAGGCTCATCCTCTACAACTAAAATGAATGCCTTTTTGACTTTCTCATCTAAGATCAAATTCATCTTATTTAGATTTGCTCGCTTTAAGAGTGGGCTTGGAATATTACTTAAGAGTGATCTAGTGTAAATATCACCATAAGACTCATTGGTATAATCACAGCATAACTCTCCACATAGCTTACAATTCAAGCCCAAATTTGCTAGCTCTTTTGGCACTATTATTCTTCTTATCTTTGGAATTTTAACGATAACTTTTCCATGTCTTGGACACTCATACTGAATTTTCTTTACTTTACACATAGAGAAGATTTCTTTGATGAAGTTAATTGTATAAGCACTACAATAACCACACCTCCATCTTTCAGCCAAGAGTTTAATCCCTTTTACTAGCGCTTCACTCTCACTATTATAATAGCCCCTCTCAATCAGCAAATTTAGGAAGCTGGCTAAATTCTTAGAAAGTTTAACTTTCATGAGACTCAAACCTTTTTTTAAGCCTTGGAAATAACTCCATGATTCTATTGGCTACTTTGTTAACTCCATGGATCAATGGATCACAGACAGCAACCCCATAATTCTCCTCATAATTCCTTACAGCTTCTTCGATCTCACTCATGCTCATACTCTCATGATTGAGCGTTATGGCTACAATTTTCTTAAGAGAGATTAGCTCTATTATCCTTATGACTCTTTCTAGATCTGGCATAGGGTATTGTGGAAAGCCATCTAAGCATTTTCTTTTCGGTGCATGCTGTAATATGATAGCATCAGGTCTCCCAGCAGCCACTATTTCAAAGCTACCAGGAAAAGCTGGATGAACTAAAGAGCCTTGTCCCTCTATGATCATTATGTCTGGCTTTTCTCTCTGATAAGCCCTCCAAATCTCATGCTCAATGTCTCCAGCCACAAAATCGTTGATAACAGAATCAAGAACAGTACAATACTTGGCTCCTTGCATCCATGCTGTCTGCCCTGTCCCTATGAAGACAGATTTTAAACCCATATCATTAAAAGCTTCAGTGAGAAGTATGGTTGTAGTTCTTTTACCTATGCAAGCATCTGTCCCTAGAACTGCTAATTTTATAGAGCCTACCTTATCTATTCTCCCTGTGAAAAATATTCTCCTCTTATAGAAAATCTTCCTCACATCAATAATTTCAACATCATTTTCTCTAGCCAGCTTTCTAAATTCAGGGTCATCACTCAAGAACTCATGTAAACCAGATACAATATTGAGCCCAGCCTTTATAGCCTCTTTGATAGGATCACGATAAAAATTTGGAAGTACTCCTCCTTCTGTGGCTATACCTATAATGAGTGTATCAGAGTTATGCTCAGCCAGAGCATCCTTGATGGAGGAGTAAATCTTTATTCCATTAGGCTTGCCATCTAAAAACTCTCCAGAATCCTTCCCAGATAATTCACTGTCTACAACTCCGACTATTTTATAGCGCTTTGAATACCTTACTAAGCCATGCGCTGTCTTACCATCTGTACTCTTAAATTTCCCTTCAGCTAAGATGATGGCTTTCTTCAAAAGAACCCTTCCCTGTCAAGATTATCACATAAGTGCTATTCGTCTTCTCCTTTAAGACGAACCTTTTGAGTGCTCCTATAGGTGCTGTAGAGGCTGGAAGGACATTTATTCCAACCATTCCCCTCAATAATTTAGAGTTAAGTAACATCTCATGATCAGAGATGTAATCTGCAAAGCCATTGGATTCTTTTAAAGCTTTAAGGGCTGCATCACCATCATAAGGCTTGTATGTAACTAATGGTCCATTGACCTTGGTCTCTTTGATTTCATTTGGCAATATGGGCTTAACATGGCTTAATCCTTTTTTGAAGCTCGATATAATTGCATTCCCATGAATGCTACTAGCAGCAACTATCCTTGGTATATGGTCTATCAAGCCTTTTTCATACATGGATTTAAAGCCGTAGTGTATCCCAGCCAAGGTTGTACCATTTCCTACAGGGACTCCAACAGCTGTAGGAGAACAATTCAATTCACTCACAATCTCATAAGCTATGGATGCATAAGCCTCATAGTTGACCTTAGATGTTTTAGGACCAGGGTTAGCATTGTACCATTCGTTCTTCTCAGCATCAGCTATGCTATCTTCAACGACTTCTTCATAACCCTCATTAACATTTACAACCTTGGCTCCATAGCTTAAGAGCTCATCAATTCTATTCCCATAATCAATTTTAGACATGTATATGATAGCCCTTAACCCTAAAAGATGGGCAAAGTATGCTAGCGAAGCTCCATAATTTCCACAAGTTCCTGCTGTAATTGTATCATAGCCCTGCTTTTTTGCTAGTTTCATATGAACGAGTGAGATTCTGTCCTTCTGAGTCCCAGTCGGGTTCAGCCCCTCGAACTTTAAGTATATATTTGAAAATCTGAGGAACTTCTCAAGACTTTGAGATCGGAAAAGGGGCGTTTTTACGGTATTACTATCTGAATCTTCCTCCTCCTCCATTGCCACCCGCCTAGCTTTTCACCTATTTGAATCAGATTAGAAGTATTATATACACTTTTTGCCATCTTGGATGAATATACATCATCTACAAAATATTACTCGATCTTCAACGAACAATAGACTATAAAAGTAACACATTTTAACAACTTTGTATGAATTTAAATTGGGCTGATCACTTTGAGTAGCAAGAAAAAGAAGCGCGGGGCTCCTATGCCAGCTTCTAGTGCTGGTCTTCTTCGATTTTTTGAGGATGAAACAAAAGGGGTGAAAGTTCGTCCAGATATAGTTGTAGCATTAGCTATTGGCATAGCTATTATCTCTATCCTCTTACGCATCTTCTTACCAGCATAATTTGGGTGGTAGACAGCTGCAGAAGGATTCTAAATCGAGTATAGCTAGAAAGTATCGTAATCTCTTCACTTTACCATCCATTAAAGTAGCAACAATACTAACTATAATCACATCTACCTTTTTGTTTATCAGCTCTTATTTCTTGCTTTACGAGCTCAATCTATCAGTGTTCATAACTCTTCTTATCTTTGAAGCTTCAATTTTTGTCTCAATAATGATAGAGCAAATAATCTTAAAGGATAATCCTTTGGTCACCTTCAGGAGGCTCGTTTTTATCTCATTTTTTTCTTACTTAATTTGGTTATTTGTGCTAATCTTCGGTCTTCTCCTTTCCATCCCTTTCTCGATTTATTATGAGAATTATATATCTCTTTTACTTCTAGGCTTTTTTTATGCTATAGCATTTAGGCTATTGGTAGTAGGCTCTATATTTTATGGGAATTTATTAAAAAAGGCCTTCATCATCTTCTTTCAGCCAATGATATTAGTGCCCATATTGTTCCATATCTCATCTTTTATTGAAATGATCACAATTTATGCCATTCCTATTTTGAGCGGGGCTATCATCATAACTTTAGTCACATTTCACCTAATCTTTGTTAACAGACCTGGTGCAAAATTGATGAGAGTAGGTTCTTTAGAACTTCTTCGCGCTTTTCTTTCAGCTTGGGCTGCTAATCGCCCTGAATTTATAGAGGAGTTTATGGATAAGATGAGTTCTCAAGAAACAGTCAGGGCAAATGTAATAGTGTTAGATTCAGGAGATATGAAAATAGCTCTCGTGATACCAGAAGTGCACCCAGGTCCATTTTATCCTATAGGGAGTAGCAACTTGCCTTTTCATCTTCAAAATTGGTTCTTAAGTAATGGTTTCTCACCTATGATTTTTCATGGGATCTCAGGACATGAGTTCAATCTTCCATCTAAGAGAGAGGTAGATAGATTCATTTCATCATTCAAAAACTTAAAAACGGTAGCATCAGGGAAGACTTGTAGCATCCCTATCATAGCTAAAGTTGGAAAAGCAACAGCCACATGTATTGCCTTTGAAGACACTGTGTTGGTTATGCTGACTCTATCCCCCTTTGGCATGGAAGATTTGCCATTGGATTTAAAGCAAGAGATAGAAGGTTTAGCCTTGAAGCTTGGTTATAAACATGCTGTAATAGTGGATACTCATAACTCACAAGGAGATGTAGTAAACAAAGAGGATTGTGATGAGTTCATCAAAGCTACTGAAAAAGCCTTGATGGATTTAAAGTCTAAAGATCAGCATAATTTTATGGTCGGATTTGCTCATTCTTCAGAGCTTAATTTTTCATTGGGAAATGATATAGGACCAGCTGGGCTCTGTGTTCTAATCTTGGAAATTGATGGTAAAAAGTATAGCATAGCGGTTGCAGACTCGAACAACGCTATCATGGGTTTAAGGGAAGAATTGTCAAAAATTTTTAAGGACTCAAGTGCACCCATCTTAGAGTTATGCACTTCTGACACCCATGTTACTGCTGGTAAGGCATCAAGCTCAAAAGGCTACATAGCACTAGGAGAAAGAACAGGTTTGAAAGAGTTATCAGAAGTCATAAAGAATCTTATCGATAAATCATTGAAACGAATAGCCCAAGCTAATTTTCAAGTTGATTATATTGATTCATCAGTGAAGGTTATAGGCATGAAACTTATTGATGACTTCTCAAAAGTTCTTAATAGGTCTCTCTCATTATTTAAGAAAGGCGGTCTTATCATAACTGCTCTCTCCATTTTATTTTTGATTTTGACTGCAATTTTCGTTTAATTCTCTCAACTAATCTTGCCAGTAGGCTTTCTCCACCACCGCTTTACATACAAATAGACTGCAAATGTAGATATGACAGTAACTAAGAGAAGTGAAGTTACTATCCACCTCCAATGTTCCTCCATAAGAAAAGGGATACCATAAATCGTTGCAAGAGTGTTAGGTATTAGAATGGCTGTCCCTATTATCGTTAACCAGAGCAATAATGTAGTCATCTTATTCGTTATATCTGCTTGAATGACGCTGACGCTAGTTGATAGTACCTCAAGTATATGCCCTGCAAGTGATATCTGCCTTTCTAGATCTGAGAGGATTAGGTTGAATTTCCCTAAAATCTCTTCCCTATCTGAAACCATTTCAGCATCACCATATCTTAAGGAATGCGCTAAATCATGAGTAGCCCATGCAATATTCAGGAATGTAACTATCGATCTTCTTATCTCGAACATCTCAGTGCTAAGTTCACGCAGAGGCGAAGCTCTTAACGTCATTTCCATCAATTCAGACCTTTCGACTATAGATCCTAGCACCTTGAAGTTATGTTCATTAACCTCGTCCATCATCCTTGCCAGTAGAAGAGTCTGCCTTTCAGCCCATTCCTCATCCATCATTGGAAGCTTCTTAAGAAAGGAATCTGCATATTGAGAGAGCTTCAGTAGATGGTCTGCAAATTCATCATGAATAGTTACCAATAGATTTTGCTTGACGTAAATCAGGAGAGGGGTCGTGGTTACTCTTCTCTCTTCAAATCTTACCACTGGCATCATAAGACCTAGAGTATCTCCTTTGTCTTCATATTTGGATAGATAACCTGAGAAGAGCACTGATGGTTCTAAATTGAGTCCAAGCCTTTTCACAACTTCTTCAGCGCCTAAAGATAGATCGCTTACAACGAAGTCCAGCCAAGTCGATTTGCACTTATCAGTACATGATAAAGCTTCATCTAAATTTTGAGTTGAAAGTCTTATCCTCGATCCACTTGGAGTTACCCCTGCACAATGAATAGCCCTGATCATAACTATCTTGGATAATTTTAATTTCTTAACTTATTAGATTTTCGTATTTATAATTCATGATAATCTCAATAGAAAATTGAATTCTATTCATGCCCAAATAGCTTCTTTATATCATACTTAAGCTCACGCTTTGTCTGCTTGCTAGTGGCTATCAAAGTGTTGTGTAGAAGCATTGCAACAGTCATAGGGCCAACCCCACCTGGAACCGGGGTTGTTGCTTCTGCCTTCTCCTTTATTGTTTCAAAATCTGTATCGCCGACCAAACGATAGCCACTCTTTGAGGTAGCATCTGGAATCTTATTGATACCGACATCAATTACTATGGCCCCTTTTTTTATCATATCAGCGGTGATTGCCTTAGGGCTACCCATTGCTACCACTAAAATATCCGCCTGTTTAGTAAAAGAACTTATATTTTTAGTTCCAGTGTGGCATATGGTTACGGTAGCATCAGCTCCTTCTTTTTTCTGCATCAATAAAGCTGCTAATGGTTTTCCTACCAGATTACTTCTGCCACAGATTACTACATGTTTGCCTCTAGGGTCGTAGCCACTTTTAATTAACAATTGTTGAATGCCATAAGGAGTACATGGTATTATACAGGATTCTCCCCTTAGTAATTTGCCCATGTTCACTGGATGAAGACCGTCAACATCCTTCTCTGGAGATATAGTAGATATGGCTTTATGCTCATCTATTTGCTTTGGAAGAGGCAATTGCAACAAAATTCCATGAATACTCCCATCTTTGTTCAACTCTTCGATGAACTCTATCAATCTCTCTTCTTCTATATCCTCAGGAAGTTGATAGTTCTTAGATTTTATTCTGACTTCTTCACAATTCTTATGCTTTATATTTAGATATATCTTAGATGCTGGATCCTCGCCCACTAAAATCGTTGCTAAGCAAGGCTCTATACCATCCTTTTTGAATAACTCTACCTCATCTCTTATGTTGCTCTTAATCTCTTCAGACAGTTTTTTCCCATCCATTATTACTGCTGTCATTTCAACACCTTATCCAAGGGCTTTCCTTCTTTCTCCCATCTATCTTTCTGGTACTCAATATATGCTCTCTGCCTCTTCTCCCATATCTCCTCCCAATTATCTCTATAATCTATCTTTACCCTTCTCCCTTCTATCTTCAGTCTACCATCTACATGTAATTGAATTGCTTTTGAATAGAGCCTATGCTCAAAGACCAATATTCTATCAGAAAGGGTTTCTTCTGTGTCGTCTTCTCTTACTGGAACTGCATGCTGTAGAATTATTGGTCCTACATCCACGCCTTTATCTACATAATGTATAGTGCATCCAGATACTTTAACACCATAATCTATTGCTTGTCTTTGAGCATGTAAGCCTGGAAATGAAGGTAATAAGGCAGGGTGAATATTCATTATCCTATGCTGATACTCATCTATGAAGTAATGGCTGAGCACTCTCATGAAACCTGACAATACTACTAAATCTACATTGTAATCTCTTAGCGTTTTTACAACTTCCTTATCAAAAACTTCTCTCTCTTTGTTCCTATGATCTATGAACTTACTTTCTACTTCATTTTGCTCTGCAATCTCTAATGCATATGCATCCTTATTGTTACAGACTAGGATACCAATCCTTACATTTTCCAAAACTCTTAATTTTATATGATCGACTATTGATTGAAAGTTCGAACCTCTGCCAGACGCTAAAACTCCTAAAGTGAATCTTTTCAAATCTTGCCTACCTATTTTATTAAGATAATTTTTTCATTTAAAACTATTTTGAAAGTTTCCCAATTGCAAGTAGATAAAGAGAAATTAATCTCTATTATTAATAATCAAATAATGGAAATAGGCTTTTTAATCAGAGAGATAAGAAAGATGCTTCAAGAAGGTACAAAGAGCGAAACTGCTTTAGGGGAGATAAGCAAAAACAGAAGAAGCGATCCCTTTAAAGTATTGATAGCAACTATATTATCTCATAGGACAAGAGATGAGAATACGAGCAGAGCTTTCCAGCAACTATTCTCAACATATAAAGATGTAAAGGAAATTGCAGAAGGTGATGAGAATATGATTCAAGAATTGATTAGACCAGCAGGTTTCTATCGTGTAAAGGCGAGAAGGATAAAAGAAGTTTCGAAGATAATAATTAATCAATACAATGGAAAGGTGCCTAGTGATCTTGAACAATTGCTATCATTACCATCTGTTGGTAGAAAAACAGCGAACTGTGTATTAGTGTATGGTTTTGGTAAAGAAGCGATTCCTGTTGATACTCACGTTCATAGAATTGTAAATAGATTAGGATTGGTCAATACGAAAAAACCTGAAGAAACTGAATTCGAGTTGATGAAGAAAGTTGATAAGAAGTACTGGATGGATATAAATGAGCTATTTGTGAAATTCGGTCAAAAAATTTGCAAGCCCATCATACCAAGATGTAATGTATGCAGACTCATAGGTTATTGTAAATGGTATCAAGAATTTGGTAAGAGAATTTATGAAAAGAAGCTTAAAATTTAAAGAGTTCTTCCTCAAAAACAGTTTATTGCTGATCATAAAGGAAGAGGAGTCTTAAACTTCACAGCACTCTCAATCAACAGACAAACTATATATGTAATTGATCAACTCTTTTAATAAGTGGCATGCAATTTATTGCTGACTTTTTGACAGGTGAGTATTTTGATAGATAAGATAAAATCAGAAGGTTTGAATGCTTGGTATAATGACAACCATGTAGTTAAAAACGTATCATTAAGAATAAAGAGCAATCAAGTAACTGCTGTAATAGGACCATCAGGTTGTGGTAAATCAACGCTCATTAGGTGCTTCAACAGGATGCATGAGCTTGTCACTGGAGCAAAAGTATCTGGTAAGGTGCTCTTAGATGGAGAAGACATCTATACAGACTTGGTCGATCCTGTTGATATTAGGAGAAAGGTAGGGATGGTCTTCCAGAAGCCTAACCCATTCCCTACTATGTCGATCTTTGATAACGTAGCAACTGGTTTAAGGCTTAATGGTGTTAAAGATAAGAAGAAGATAAGTGAAATGGTCGAGAGAAGCTTAATGATGGTTGCACTTTGGGATGAAATCAAGGATAGATTAAACGAGTCAGGAGCAAGTCTTTCTGGTGGACAGCAACAGAGATTATGTATAGCAAGAGCATTAGCAGTAGAGCCAGAAGTCCTTTTACTAGATGAACCATGCTCAGCCCTTGATCCAAATGCAACTTCAAAGATAGAGGAATTGATCGTTAAGCTTAAAGAAAACTATACAATAGTCGTAGTAACTCATAACATGCAGCAAGCTGCCAGAGTCTCAGACTTTACAGCATTCATGTATTTAGGAGAGATAATAGAATATGGGGGAACTGCAAGAGTCTTCAAATACCCAGAGAAAGAGCTAACCGAGAGGTATATTACAGGTCGATTCGGATAAATTAAAAACTATGTTAAATCTGAAGATGATGTAAACCTACTGCCTTTCTTTTTGCAATCTTCGTCTAGGAATAACAAAGTATAAATTTTTATAAAAATATATAACTGGCAGGTTTGGTTAATTCATCATGGCAAGACTATTAGATCTAGGAATGGATAAACTTAACAACATGATTCTGGATATGGTAGAGCTATCAGAGAAAGCTGTTACCACAGCTATCCAGGCATACACTGAAGGAAGGGATGTAAGGAACGAAGTCTTCAAGTGGTCTGAAGCGCTCAGATTTCTTCAAGATGAAGTAAGCGAGCTAGCTATTGAATTGATAGCAAGGTACCAACCTGTAGCATCAGACCTTAGGTTCATCAAATCTTCTATGGAGATAACTTATGGTTTGTCCCGCTTTGGTCGCTATGCTTATGATATAACTACTGTGTTAAGCATGTTTGGAGATTTATCAAAATGTGATCATTCAACGATCATGAATATGGCAGATAAAGTAAAGGTCATGATATACAAGAGCATAGAAGCCTTCATAAAAAGAGATGTAGAGATGGCAAGAACTCTCTCAAAGATGGATGATGAAGTCGATAATATGTACAAAGAGTATGTAAAAAGGATCATAGAAAATAAAGGAGGTAGTTTGAGATGCTCCGTATCTGCAACTTTGATCTTAAGGTATCTTGAAAGAATAGCAGACCATGCCAACTCTATAGGTGATAAAGTAGTCTACATAGTAACAGGCGAGAGTACTCCTAGAAAATGAATTAATAGCATCATCAATTCATGTATATTCATTAAAGCTTTTTAGATGAAAAGATTTGCCTCAGTTCTAAGTTTTTAAAATATCTTAGGAGTTCACTTCACGCTACATCTATCAAAGCAAACCACATTTGCTTATTTATCTAAAACTAACAATTAAGGCTATGACTAAGATCAAAAAGCATAAGGATATAAACACATAATCGCTCTTCTTAAACTCAAGTCGTCCCAATGAAGTTCTCTTGGCAGAGCCATATGCTTTAGATTCTAAAGCCTCAGCAAGATCCATAGCCCTCCTTAATGAAATAACTATTAAAGGGATGATGAGTGGAAGTATAGCTTTAATTTTTCTTATTCCTTCTATTTCTAAACCCCTTGTTCTTTGAGCATCGTAAATGTTTCTTATATCGTCGATCACTATAGGCATAAAGTGGAACGATATGGATAGACTCAACGAAAGTTCGTTCGGTAAATTGAAACTCTCCAAGGCATCTATTAGTTCAGATGGGTGTAGAGTTGATAGTAGGACTTGAAAACCAGAGATCATTATGAAGAGCCTTAAAGCTAGAACAACGCCGAATATCAGAGTAGCTCCAAGTAGAATATTGAGAAATATCACGATGAACATAGCTGGGATGAAAAAGAGAGTCGTCTTAATTGCTTGTTTTAAAACCTTAGCAATTTTAGCCGTTACAAAGATGATTACGATTAATAGGATATTTACGAATACATTCTCTAAGAATAGAGTTAGTAGGGCTATTATAGAAAACCAAAGGAATTTTGACCTTGGGTCTAACGAGTGAAACTTTGTATCTTTTGCTTGATACTTAAACATTCCTTTGAGACCTCCTTAAATCTGCATTTAACTTCCAAATCCAGAGTCTCACATATTTCTATAGTTTGAGGCTTTATCAAAGAAGCTTTGTTCAAAATTACATCTTTACTAAGAAGTTCCATAGGACCGTTAGCTATTATCTCTCCTTTATGTAAAACTGCGATTTTATCTGAATTATCAGCAACCCATTCTACATCATGACTTGCTACTACAACTGTATGCCCATCTTCAATCAACTTCATTAAAATCTTAGAGAACTCTAGCTTTCTTCTGTAATCCATTCCTTTCGTTGGTTCATCAAGCAAAATATACTTAGGTTTATACGAAAGCACGCTTGCAATTGCAACTCTCTCTCTTTCTCCCTCTGAAAGCTCAAGAGGGCTCCTTCCCACATACTTATTTAACCCTAGGCGATCGATGGCTTCCTTAGCACATCTTCTCGGATCACTTGATTTGAAGTTTCTAGGAGCAAACATAACTTCATCCAGAACACTATTCGAGAATAGATAGTAATCTGGATTCTGAAAAACGAACCCAACTTTCCTTGAAAGAAAAGATGTCTTAACGTTCTTAGTGTTAATCCCATCGACTAGAACATCTCCCTTCTTAGGCTTCAACAGTCCGTTTATTAGTTTCAACAGAGTAGTTTTGCCAGATCCATTCGCACCTATTAAAGAGACCCATCGACCCTCCTCTATCTTCAGATTTATATCTTTAACACCAATTTGGCCATAGTAATCATAGCTAACTTCTATAAACTCTATCATATTCTTGCTTCAGCTCCTCCTTAGTCAGCACTCCTTGTAAACCGAGAAGTCTAGCGATTTTAACAAACTTCGGTAACTCTACTATTTCCTCTGAGAGCCCATAAGCGAAGGCCCTTGGAGAGGCATCCATCCTTATTTCTCCCTCATCGATTAGAATTACTCTCATTACGAATTGTAAGACATTACCTAGCCTGTGCTCGACCAAGATAACTCCTAAACTCTTGGACAAATTTTGTAAAAACCTTAAAAAATCAAGCCCACTTTTGGGATCTAGCTGAGACAAAGGTTCATCCAAAACTAGAATCTTGCAATTCATTGCCAAAACACTTGCAATCGCCACTTTTTGCTTCTCACCTCCGCTTAACGAATCTATTGACCTATGCCTTATATCATCAATTCTTAATTCTTTAACGACTCTTTCTACTCTTTCGGTGATTTCTTCCCTTTTAAGAGCGATATTCTGTAAGCCGAACTCAATTACCCTCTCCACATTGGCTCCAATCAACTGATTCTCAGGGTTTTGAAAAACTATTCCGACTTTTGTAGATAGGTCCTTAACTGTGGTGTTTAAAGTGCTGATTCCATCAACTTTTACGATCCCTTTGAATTCTCCTCTATTAAAGTGAGGGATTAAACCGTTAAAAGTCTTGACCAGTGTTGATTTACCACACCCACTAGCGCCAGCGACCAATACGAACTCTTTTTCGTCTATTTCCAAGTTTATATTCTTCAGTGCATAATCCTTTGAATTTGGATATCTAAACCAAAGGTTCTCTACTTCTATCATCGCTCAAGCAATCCATATTGAAGCAATAGTCCTTTATGCTTAGTTTCAATATAAAATGCAATAACTAGGGCTATTGCCCCAGTAACAATCCCGATCCCAATCAATGTTAGAGCCAGTTTATCCACTATTTTGAGAATCGCCGGTCCAGTGAATATGAGAAGTTGAAGAATCCAAGCTGGAGTGCCTATCAACGGCCAAAGTATTACGGCTTTATAGGTCAACGTTTTCCCCTTGATCTTCATTTTAGATACAGCACCAAGGACTAAATGAGTTATTGATCCGGCCACAACGTCCAATCCTGTTGCAGAAGCTAGACCCACGATACCACCAACCATGGCTCCTCCTGCAGGGCCAGCCCAAATTGCAACAAGCAACGAAAAAACCCATCTCGGGTCTAGAACTAGAGGCGGGTATATAGTAAAAACAAATACTTTTCTCGCTACGAAACCCAAAGCTCCAAAAATGCCCACTAATGCAAGGGCCCTTGCATCCAAGGGTCTTTTTCTCATGCTCAAATATCCTAATACGCACATGGCTGAGAAGATGAAGGTAGCCGTAATTATTTGGTCACCTGTGGTTTTTCCTATGATGTAAAGCCCAACCATAACTACAGCAATCACAATTGTGATAAAGAGTATCATATAGCCTGTCTTTCTTCCATTCAACTTAATTGCCTCTAAAGGAGGAGAAAAATTCTACATTAATAAACTATATATTGTACAGTTACTGTACAATATATTGGAGTTGAAAGGCTCGATTGGAATGGATTAGGGATCCGTATAAGTACAGGGTGGTAGAGTTTATCAGAAGAATAGGTGGGGAAGCCAGGTTTAGGGACTTCAAGAGAAACCTTAAGGAATTAGATATGAGTGAGAAGAAGCTTGCAACAACTTTGAAGGAACTTTGCATATTAAGTGTATTAAGGATCGATTGGAGAGATGAGTTGGACAAAAAGATAAAATATTATGTTTTGCCAGGCAAGCTAAGAAATATCGATAAAGAGTTTTCAACAATTATAGAAGATGCTAATAGGTTACTTAAGGATGCGAAAATAAGTGAACGTGAAAAGGTCGAATGTTTAGCTTCACTTATTGGAACACTAATACAGAAAATGAAGAATTGTATGCAAGAAGCGCTTAAACGAAGCTTAAATTCTAAAAACTACGATGAAGCTATCAAGAAGATTGCATGGAGCCTGCTCGCCATCGAAAGTTGGAGCTTCGGTGTGTCTAAAATTCTATGGCAAAATAAGGGACTTTCGTCCATAGCACTGAACCAAGCAGGGAGTAAATTGCGCTGAGAAGTTATATCGTTATTTCTGATTGTACCACTCTTGACCTGTCTTTGATTGATGCCCTCAAAGCCCAAAAAGCCCATGAATAAAGCAATAAACGAAGTGGCAAAATAGCTGAGAAATCTTTCTCTCATAATGAGGTTTAGAAAGCGCGATAGAATGAACTGATGGGACGATTATCACTATAACCCCTAGAGTGAAGAATACAAAATTGACCATAAGCCTCCATTTTCTCATTAGTTATCTTGGGTGCAAAAGGAAGCAGAAAAGCAACTGTAACAGGGCAAAAGCACTCCTAGAAAATGAATTAATATCATCAATTCATGTATGTTTATTAAAGCTTTTTAGATGAAAAGATTTACCTCAGTTCTAAGTTTTTAATTATCTTGAGCGCCGGGGATGGGATTTGAACCCATGTGTCCACAAAGGGACAACCGCTTACTATCAATAGACTCGAGGCGGTCGCCTTAACCTGGCTTGGCTACCCCGGCTATTCATGTTTAATCTTCTTGTATTAATTAAGTTTAATTTGATATATGAGCATGTTTTATACAATTTTGCGGGGGTAGCCAAGTCTGGTCAAAGGCGCAAGGCTCAGAACCTTGTCCCTTAGGGGTTCGTGGGTTCAAATCCCATCCCCCGCACTATCTTAACTGCTAGACTCTTCTTGAAATTGTTCTCACAAACCTTAGTCCAAACTCTTAATGGAACGATAACCTTTAGATACAGTAGAGCTTTTTCTTTTATTAAAATTGGAGGATCAGTTTGTCGAAGATTAAATCTTATGATGTTGGGAGCATGCCCTTCATTGGGGAATTTGATAAATTCTCAAGAGGAGCTATTATCTTTGATTCGATTCTTCCTTTGCTTCATGGTATGGGCCATCCCTCATATGAGCCTGTAAGATATTTTGAGGAGAGAGTTATCAAAGGATTCTTAGACAAGCTTGAGGCTGGAATAAATATTCCAAACTATCCACAATTTAGAGATATGAACACCATGTTCTTAGATTCTATAGATGGAATAGAAAAGAGTGAAAACGGCTACTTGATCGTTAAAAGCTTATCATTAAGGTCTGAGATGGCGAAAATACCTGAGGTTCAAGCAATTAAAAGAAACTCACGAACGATTTATGAGAAATTAGGCAGTCCCTTCAAGATAAAGATATGCATAACTGGTCCATACACGCTATCATCCCTTTTTTTAGATAGAAGAATCGGCATATTCAGAGAATTAAGTGGAGTCCTTTTAAAATTCGTCTCGGGCAATATCCATAAAGACAAATACTCAAAGGTAGAATTAATTGCAATTGATGAACCAGCTTTTGGTTTTTTAAGTGATCCCTTGATCGACTATGGTACTGAAGGAAGAGAGGAATTACTCAAGGCTTGGGAGAATATTTTTCATGAAGCAATATCGAGGGGAGTGAGTTCATGCCTTCACCTTCATAATACAGCAGATGAGTTGTTTTGGGAGATAAAATCACTGAATATAATTGAATCACATGCTGAAGACCCTATCTATGAATCTAAAAGGGTAAAGCAACTTCTTGAGAAAAAAGATAAATTCCTGAAAGCAAGCATATGCATAACAGATTTTGATAGGCTTATCAGAGAGAAAATTTTAGCAGAATCACATCTTGATGAAGCAACTCTTATGCAAAGGGTTGAGAAGGCTTGGGCTGGGATAAAGCAGGGAATAATCGATCCAAAAGATTTTCTTGAATCCGTTGAAACCATGAAAAAAAGATTGAAAAAGATAGTAGATAATTATGGCATTGAAAGAGTTCCATACGCTGGTCCTGAATGTGGAATGAGAAGCTTCCCGAATTATGAATGTGCATTAGAGTATCTCAAAAGAGTATCATATATCATCAAAGATTTTGCTCAAGCGTAAATCTGCCAGTATACTAATATTCGATGGATTTATTGGCAAGGTATATATAATTACTCATCTTAGTGTTTAGGAGGTGAAAGATTGGAAACAACTTTTGATAGTGTTTATATCATCAGGAAGGAGAGGTACAAGGAGTTTGTCGCTGATGCAAACAAGCTTGCCATGGCTGTTTATACAATACCTGCCTTTATCTGGCTGGAACTCTACAAGGGCATAAACATGGAGAAGGATATAGCTATGCGTGTAGTATGGAAGCCTGAAACTACGGTTAAGCAGATAAAAGAGTTCGATAAGACTTGGTTCCTCGAGAAGTACTAGTTTAGAAGCCTGTTTTTATCTGGTTTATAGAGTACTTACGATTAATTTATAAGTTAAAAAGTTTATTTTATATATCAGTCCTAAACAAAAAGTGGAAATATGAGCATTGTTTTAGGTGTCGATATAGGAACTAGTGGTATAAGAGCCCAAGCTATAGAGCTAGAAAGCAAGAAAGTTTTATCGACTGCTATAACTCTACGTCATCCATTGCCAGGTAGCAATGTTATGGATCATTTAGATTTCTGCATAAACAACGGTGTAGAAGTTGGGCATGGAATAGTTACTCGAGCTGTTGAAAATGTCCTTCTTAACCTTGATATAGACCTTAAGAAAGTTGAAAGGTTGGCTGTTGGTGGAAACCCGATACAGTTATCAATATTTCAAGGAATCGAGATACGTGATTTAGCCTATGCAGGAGATGCAGCACTTGAAGCTCTAGGTATCTCTAGACTTGAAAGAAAGGCTACAGTAGTGAGCGCAGACAAAATAGGTTTAGAGATTTTAAACCCTAAGGTCGATGTTTACATTCCTCCTGCTGTTATTCATATGATTGGAGCAGATGCCATAGCCATGATAGTAAAGTCTGGTTTATTGGATAGGAAAGAGATAGCCTTGGTCACAGACTATGGGACTAATGCTGAGATAGGCTTGATGGTTGGCGATGAAATTTATACTGGCTCATGTGCAGCAGGTCCTGCAATAGAAGGGCAAGAGATCGAGATGGGCATGCTTGCATCTCCTGGGGCAATCTCAGACATTAATCCATCTAGTGATGGGCTTCAGATTACAGTTTTAGATGAAGCAATGATAGGGTATCAATCTTACTCTGTTAATGGTAATAACGGTTCCATAGTCAAGAAATTCGACTCTTACATTCATCCAAGAGGAATAACAGGGACTGGAACTATAGCTTTAGTCTACACAGGGATGCAAAATGGTTTGATCCGCTTGCCACGTATTTTAACGCCTGATAGGAGAATACGATTATATGGTGATGATATATTCTTCACTGAAAAAGATATGACAGAGGCTGGAAAGGCCTTTGGAGCCTTTAGAGCAGGTCACTTAACGCTTGTAAATCATTTAGGGTTAAAGATGAAGGACATCGAGGCAACATACATGGCAGGTGCAGGGGGTACATATGTCGATCCTATTAAAGCCCAAGGTGTCGGGCTAGTCCCACCAACTGTAAAGAACATTTATCAAGTAGGGAATACATCTCTTGCTTTTGCATGTGATATAGCTAAAGACCCTGAGGTTATGGATACTGCTCAAGAGATAGCCGATAGGCTAAGGCGAACTCATGTGATGTTCCCTCTAGAACAAGACTTTAAGAATGCATACATGGTTGAGCTTGGTTTCTGGGGTGGAATGCCTATGGATATGTTCCGTGATTTTCTTAAGAGGTATAAATTGCCTGAATATCCTGAAAGAGAGTTTATGCCAAAGATTCATAGAATAGTGATAAGAGACATACCTATACTAGGAGAGAAGGGTCTACATGTAGTTAGGGACATAGGCACTATATTGGCACAGGAGTTCGAGGGTTGTACTGGATGCGCAGCATGTGAAGATGCTTGTATAGAAGAAGCACTCAAAGTTCTTGAGACAGAAAGAGGTTTTAGGATAGTTATAAGAACTGAGCTATGTGATGGTATTTCCTGTAAGAAATGTGAGGAAGCCTGTCCTATCAATGTATTCGACTATTCTAAACTAATAGTGAAGGAAAAATAGCCGCTAAAGCCTTAAATGACTATCTCATAGCTCTAAATAATAAGGAAAAGAGTTATGCTATTTTGTATTTGCCTTTAATTTTACTCGTTGCTCTTCTATCCACTCTTTATACTCCTTTTGAGAGGCAAGACGTAAATTCAGTTGCTCTATGAATGGCTTTATACCATCTCTCGTTCTAATGCCACTATCCACTCCTAGCTCTGCCTGAGCAACGCCAACAAGCCCTGTACCTGGTGGAATCAAAGAAGTCACTACATTTGCACCAGCCATAAGGCGCAACTGAAGCCCTTTAATGCCATCAACATCAAATGAAGAAGGAATGAGCCTATCAGGGTTTGTTAACCTCATTAAAGCTATAACCTTCATCTCATCTAATAAAGGTGGAGGAAGAATATTCTCCATAGGTGTATTAGGTTGAGGGATAAACCCCATTTCTCGAATTTGATGTACACCAAGTTTCTTCATAGAGAAGATAGATTCTACCCAATCGTCCCCATTTTCTCCAACTCCTAGAAGCATTCCATCCTCGATCAACATGCCTTCATCCTTCGCCCATAGCTTTACATTAACTCGATAATCAAAGTCTTGACCTACTCTAAGCTTTCTATATAATTCACGGTTATAGGTCTCTTGATAAACAGCAAACCAATCAGCTCCAGCCTTCTCAAATGCTCTAATTCCATCTCTACAAATAGCTCCGGGCGAGATCATTATAGGCAATCCTGTAGCATCCTTCACTGCTTTGATGATACTTTCAACTAAACGCCATCCATCGATCTTCTCGTAAACTATAGGATCTTCACTCATGGTCAAATCGATAAGATTTATCCCAGAATCCTTTATCCTTTTAGAATAATCAAGGATTTCATCCAAAGTTTTCCTATATCTTATCGCTTTTTCATTCGGTTTTCTATAGGCACAGAATGTGCAATAATTTCTACAATAAGTAGTGAAGTAGACGAAGCCATAATTAAAGATAACATTCTTAAAGAATCTCTCACGGAGTTCCTGAGCTACAGAAAACATTGCGTATAGGTCATGAATATTCTTTATCCTTGCTAAGTAAAGGGCATCACTCTTTAATAACTCCTTGCCATCAAGGGCTTTTGTCAAGATTTCTGCTACTTTTCTATCTTTTGGATTAAAATCGAACAATTTATGCGCCTCCTATATATTAAGAAAGATACCATCTAAATAAGTTAAACTTCTTGCAACAGGCTTGATACGATCTAAACCTTTTTTCAACATTGCTAACCTCTCCAACCCAAACCCTACTCCAGCCCAAGGTTCTGTGATGCCCCAATTTATATCAATAGGAATGGGACCTATAACTCCTGAAGCTACCTCGATGCCATTCACCAAGACATCAAGAGTCTTTCCATAGACTGCACAAGGTGACTCTTTAATATCATAATTCATCAACCCAATTGGCGTCATAACCATGTTGATTATATCCCTTAAAACAACGTAAGGCTCTTTATCAGGGGCTAGCTCTACGATGTTGGCCATAGTGAACTCTGTTGAGTGTAGTGAGCCTTCTTCTTCCTTCCTAAAGCAAGGACCTATCTCAAATATGCGAACAGGACGTAAAAATCGTCTAAGCCTTTTCATGACGTAGTATAGGTTTGGTGCTAGCATAGGTCTTAAGCATAAATTATCATCTACCCAAATTATCTGCTTCCAGAGCTTATTTGATTCATCTATTCCCATGCGCCTGATATGAGAATCTGTTATGAGTATTGGGGTGTTGACCTCTGTAAACCCTTTCGATATAGCCGCTTCATCAACTTTCCTTTCAATAGTTCTTAAAGATGAGCAAAACCCTTTATGAATCAATCTTTGTAGTTGAGTTTTATTTGTAATCACAAGTTCTGAGACAAATTTGTCAAAGAATTCATCACGTTCTTCAACATCATCAAAAACCCTTTCTAAAAGCTCTGAGGGTGCACTCAGCTCCGTAAGCCGGCGCTTTTGAGTGACTGTGAACCTTACCATATCTTCACACCATGTTATAGCCTGTAAAGCATGACTGATGGCATAGGTAAGCATTTGATCAGTATTTGAGTTATTTCAATATTTCGCCTGTGGTTACTTAAGAGCGAGTGCAGCCATTGCCACAACGCCGATTTGTAAGGGATCGTGAATAAGATTTTTGGCAGGTAGCTTTTTTAAGGCAGATTCTTTCAATCCTGATGGTATAGCTGGTGATGAGACTATCGTCTTTGAGTCAATCATACTTTCATCCAAAAGCCCATGGACAGGTGCTGCAATCAAGATAAGCCTTGTGTATTTGATGGCTTCATCTAAAGTATCCATGATAGTAAGGTGATCCTTGTAGATTTTTTTCAGCCAAGCTACCTTTTCTTTGTCTATCTCTATTACAATAACTTTGGCACCTTTCTTTATGAGGTAATCTATAGCAGATAAGCCCACTCGCCCGGCACCAATGACTAATACCGTCTTGCCTTCTAAGCCTCTTATGGCTAGTTCTAAAGCTGTAGCATAAGCTCTGCCAGTAGCAAAAGAATTATCAACAATTTTCTTCTTATTAAGGTTGAATACTGAGAAGACAGAATCATCCCCAGCGAATAATAAGTCAACATTTTTTGAGAATGCTTCAGCAAAGCCTGCAACATCAGTCTTTTGAGTAACGAAGGCATCCATGCCTATGTACTTTAATATTGAGGCAACAGCTTCTGTGAATCCTTCTATGATTCCTTGTCCAGCAGTTATAGGAACGACTGCAGCCTTACTTTTCATTATAACTTGATCCATCTCTTGGCTATCTGCTAGGTACTTTGCCAAATCTATTAACGACTTTCCTATCTTGGCTTTAAGATTTCTATCATAATCTTTTATGGTATGGGGTATTGGGCGAACATCGTCAGAGGTTAGCCTTGTCATTTAAACACCTCTGGGCGACGAGTCTGAGAATTTAATCAAGTGGAATTCAGCCATCAATTTTTCTATGGCTTGCATCGATCTTCTTTTCGCCTCTTCAAGAGAAGAGGTCTTTACAATAAGAGTTGCCACGCCTTCAGGTTTATCAGCATCTAGGTTCGTTATGGCTTCATCGACTCCAAAGAAATCTTTCTCGATCCTGAGATTTCTAGCCTCACTCATTATATGCTCCCCCATGATGGTAACACTATTATTAACTTTGATGTGCTGGTATATAACAGAGTTCTTTTGTTTCACTGATACATGAGGCATTTTATTACCAACGAAAATTTCTACGAGAAGATTAACCATATTTATTCCAGATGAGTGATAAACCACTGTGGGCGTCTGACTTGGCAACCTTGCATTAATCTCTATCATCAAAGGAATATTATTGCTATCGACTATGGATTGAGCATCCATTAAGCCCCCTAAGTTCAACCCCCTTGCCATCTTCTTACTGATCTCAATAAAGCTCTCCCTTATATCATCATTTACCAAATCTGGTGCAAAAACTCTTTTACATCCATAAGTTTCGTCAAACTCTAATTGAGTTATTTGTAATGGCAACGGATTACCATCAAGGGCTATAACCTCTAGAGATAGCGCTGGACCATTTATGAACTTTTGAACAACTACCTTCTCATCTATTAAAGATGATTTTTTTAAAGCATCTCTCAACTGCTCCTCGTTATCTGCCCTATATATGCCCACACTTCCACTCTTACTCGCTGGCTTAACTACTACTGGAAAACCAGAATTAGGCCATAGCTCTGGATGAGGTATGTTTAAAGAATCAAAGAATTCCATCGACTTGATTTTGTCTGATGATACCCAAAAAGCTGAATTGTCTTGCATGTAAGGGATGCCTATTTGTAAAGATAATCTCTCCAAAAAACTCAAGGTCCTTTTATTCTCAGTGGCTGGAAGGACAGCATCAGTCGAATTTAGGATTTTTCTTACAGCATTAACATCCTTTAATAAGTCTAGAGCATGAAACTCATCGGCGAGTGATGAAGCAGGGGCATTCGAATCCTTATCTATTAAAATGACCTCATATCCAGCCTTTTTTGCCAAGTAAGTTGCTTCAGTCCCTTGAAGCCTCCCCCCAACAACACAGATTTTCATGACAAGATTACCCGAAATTTTAACAATATTTACTTTTGCATCTTTACAGAAGATTTAAAAGTTTCCTTGGAAGATTTTTAATGGGCGATTTTATCGCCTGCCTCGGGAATCTCACTCCTAGACTGATCACAAGATTCGGATGAAAGGTAGTAAATGGCCCCGAGGCATATTAGAAGAACGATTTAAAGAAGAATGGGGCTCTGGCCGTAGGTGGTCAAGCAGGCCCTAGCCCTGCTCAGCCGGGTTCGACTCCCGGGGGCCCCGCCTAGCGACCTATTAATGCTTAGTATTTTATCATAAATCTTGATAGATCCCCGCTCTTAATCTTACAACTTCTGCAAGGCTTTCTCATCCATTTGTTCTTAAGCCATCTTGTGGCTCTGCTCTGGCGAGAGTCTCTAACAATTATACATTGCCCACACTTCATGAGTAGTTTAACGTAATCACCATGCTCTACTATTGAAGATACTTTGTGTAACCTTCCAGATCTGGATACAAAAAAGCCTAACTCATTGACTAACGATGAAACACTTCTCTTCTTTTCGAGAATGCTCATCAGATATACCGCCAAGCATTACAACATTTTGTGGGGTAGTACTCCTCCTGTTAGCTCTTCGATTTTGCGTTTGCCCTTAGGAGTTATAACATAATCCTTAAAGGTTTCACCCTTTTCAATGTAACCTTTCTCAAGGAGCTTATTCGCATTGTTCCAGAACATTCCGAAGCACATGCCACTCTCAGACATCATATGGTCGAAAGAAGATTTTCCATCATGCTTCACAAGAACATAAAGGATCCTTACTTCAGGGTTTGTGAGAGTTTCTTTGCTCATGTTTTAGCCACCTAAATAGTATAATATTTCTAATGCTTTAAAGTTTATGGCTAAAGAATTATTTTAGGATAATTATTTTGATAAAATTGCCCTTAGTAAAATGATCAAAAATGTACTCTAGTGAACATATTGAAGCACAACTTAAGAAAATAGAACTAAAGTAATTTTTATTATAGAAATTTTAAAATAAATTACCAAATAACAAATTTTTTCTTTGTCATTTTGACTGAAATTTACTTTTATATAAATTTTATTCTGGAACGGTAAGTTTTTATATGATTTGTTATTATAGTTAGTCCGGAGGCATTCTCTTGAGTAAAGCAATTTTAGACAAACTAAAGAACGCTGTCATCGAAGGCGATTCTGACGTTGCAACAACTGGGTCAAAAGATGCATTAAAATCTGGTATCTCAGCCAAGGAAGCAGTAGATGCTCTTGCCTCAGGAATGGGTGTAATAGCCCAAAAGTTTGAGGATGCGGAGATATGGCTTCCACAAGTCATGGTAGCCGCAGATGCCATGATCGCAGGTATAAAGGTCCTTGAGCCTGAACTAGCTAAGGCTGGTGCGTCAGCCAAGCTAGGAACAGTAGTTATAGGTACCGTACAAGGAGACATTCACGACATAGGGAAGACACTAGTCGGTATAATGTTGAGAGGAGCCGGATTCGAGGTTCATGATCTAGGTAGGGACGTAAAGATTCCTCTCTACTGGGAAACCGCAAAGTCGGTCAACGCTGATCTAGTGGCTGTATCAGCCCTTATGTCGACAACAACCCTATTCCAAAGGAACGTTGTCCTAGCAGGAAAGGAGGAAGGATTGTATCCAAAGATAAAGGTCATTGTGGGAGGAGCATGTGCATCCCCAGAATGGGCTGAGAAAATAGGAGCTAGCTATGCTCAGAACGCAGGCGAAGCTCTTAAAGTGGTAAAAGCCATGATGGGAAGGAGGTAAGGTGAAAATAAAATGGTAAGAGCAAGAAGAATACAACCGATAGATGCCTACAATCGTGCAATAACAGGACCAAAGGTAGACGAGAAGGATTGGGACTTTAAGATAATACCAGAGAAGACCGTAGCCAAAGCCAAGAAGTATGGTATAAAGATCGATGAGAAGACATGGATTCCTGATGCAGACATGGCAGACCGCATCTACCATGCTGGAAGGGAGCTACTTGTCGAGAACGGCTTCTTCGTCATAGATACAGCACGTTTAATAAAATGCACTGACGATGAGATAACCGATGGACTGAAGCACGCTCCAAGAGAGCTGACCTTGGGTGCTGGTAGAGACTGTGCTAAAATGTATGCAAGAGAGGTCGGTAAAGATAGCTTTGCGAAAAGGCCCGTTTGTCAAGGAGGACCAACAGGAGCTCCTATATCGGAGCAATGGTTCCTACAATGCATGACAAGTTTCGCCCAAGAAGGCGTTGTAGATTCAATCGTCGACGGAGTCTTGAGTACTTGGCAAGGTTGGGAAGTAACCCCTGGTAGCGTGCAAGAATTAAAGGCAGTAAAAGTTGAGGCACAACTCATAAGACTTGCTGTCAGCAATGCCGGCAGACCAGGAATGGCCATTTAGGGTCCTGAGTCCGCTTTAGGTGTTGTCAGAGACGACGTTGACATCTACTGGCCAGAGTTTGGACTGTGTGGTATGAGGCCTTGTGATAGCCATGAGTACTCTCAGCTGAACGAGTGCAAGATAGACTTAGACTTCATAAGAGAGTCTCAGCACATTAGGGACTACGGCGCAATTGGCATGACTGAGCAGATGCCCATCGTGGGTGGTTTCTTACCCACCGTAGAAGCAGCTGCTGTATCTAACGTGGCAACTCACTTAGCAGCTTTTGGAATTTTCGGAACCAGCTGGCACCTAGATGGACCTATCCACGTAAGGTGGGGTACAACTACTGCTAAGGAGACTAACCAGTGTGCTGGACATGCAGGACTTGCTATCGACAGGAATACTTGGTGTTTGCTAGGTAACCAGTACTACACTCTAGCTGGTCCAGCTACTAAGATGGTCTTCTTGGAAACTGCTTGCCAGTCAATAACTGACTCAGGTAGCGGAAGGGAAATAATATCAGGTGTCGCTGCAGCAAAGGGAGTTGCTGAGGACTACACTACTGGTATGGAAGCAAGGGCTAATGGAGAGATAGCAACAGCTACAGCCAAGCTCAACGTACCAAAGACAAACGAAGTACTCAATGCAGTCCTTGCAACACATGTGAAGGATTACAAGGTAGCTCCAAAGGGCAAGAAGTTCGCCGAGTGCTACGACCCAGTCAAGGTATTACCAACTGAGGAGAACCTTAGAGCCTACGAAGCAGCAATGAAGACTCTCGAGGCTTGTGGTCTACCACTAACAGGTATCTGGTAAAAGGGTAAAAATCTTAACTACCCTCCACCTTCTTTTTTTGTAATAATAAGTTGTTAGAAATATTAATCCTAAAAACGTTGATTGATCAGATCTTTTGCATGTATATGCACTGATTCATCGATAGCTAAACCTAATTCTATAGTCTTTAAAACTTCGTCTTTTTCCTCTGGGAATTTGTATCCATTGCTATCTGGTCTAAAAAGTGGATAACGACGACTAGAGTCTCTATGCCATGAGTTCATAACAGGTTGATCAAAGCAAACTCTACTTTTAACTTTCAAATCTTCAATAAATATTTTTATTTCTCTTAAACGTTCATGAGGAGATGTTAGTTGGAAATTTCCTTTTTCATATTCTTCGAACAAAGGTGTGCCCTTACGTGGTACAAAGGGTCTCATCATTATGAAATCAGGATTGATCTCGTTTAAAACTCTAGCAGTGTTCTTTGCATGCTTTTCTGATTTATCTCTACCACCCATACCTGGCATAACGTACTCTGAAAGCTCAAAACCGGCTTTCATAGCCTTTTTGCCTGCCAAAATACACTCCTCACTGTTAACACCTTTGTTGATATATCTTAATACTTCATCATCTCCACTTTCCAAACCAATATGTAATCTTGAAAGACCAGCCTTGCATATCTCTATCAATTCCTCTAAATTTTTCTCAACAATAGTCTTAGCTCTAGCATAGCTTGTTATTCTCTCAATGCTTGGAAATTTTTGCTTTAAGTATTTTATCACTTCAACTAGATCAGAAGTATGCATGATCAGGCTGTCTGAATCTTGAAAGAATACTGTGCTTGCGCCAAAACAGAGCCAGTTAAACACGATTGCTACATTGTACAAATTTTGTAACTCATTTTGTTCTAGCTCATTAGAATTCTTATCATACAAAAAATAACTGTTGATTACTTTAGCTACCCAGTCCATGCCTCCAAGTTTTTTCGCTAAGACATTTATCTCATCGCTAATAGCTTTTACTGCATCTATATCTTCCTTGATTTCCTTCACACTTCTGTACTCAAACTTTTTCCCCTTATAGCATTCACAAAATTTGCACAAATTCCAAGGACAATTACGCATTAATCTTAATAGCAAAGAATGGCTTAAAATCTCAGAAGTTGGTCTTATCCAAGACTCTGCAAGTTCAAAGGAATATTCTTTTAATCTCTCAAGCTCTAGTAAGCTCATATCTATACCTATTTTTTACCTATGCTATTTGCATCTATTCTCATTTATAAATTTTAAGACTCTATCTTTTTCTGGAATTAACTAAAGAATGATTAGAGGGGCCTTCATGGTAATTATATCGTAAAGAATAAACAACGATCAAACTTTATATATTCATAAACAAATTTATATCATAAGTGATATTTTACAAGATACTAGGCGATAGCAGTGAGTCAAGTAATACAGATAGCTCTCCCACCTAAGTATATTGAAAAGAGTGTAGTTAAGGTTAAAGTACGCCCTATAGGATACTTTTTAAGTGGAGAGGAGCAGAAAGCTCTTCTTGGTCTCATCAAGAAAGGGGCAAAGAAGGCAATTATAAATGAAAAGATGGTAGAGGTTACCTCAAATGTTCAAAATATAGATGAAGAGAATGTGACTATAGTCCCTGATATAAGCTATGATGTTCCTAAGAAATTGATGTCAATGATCCCTGTAAATACTCCAATATTTCTTGATTTTGAGAACATCTGGCAGAAGACCCTCATAGCTTTGCAAGTGACTGGGCAAGCAGTATTGATGGGAGAGAAAGGAGTAGGTAAGAACCATTTATGCCTAGCCATAGCACAAGAATTCTCCCTACCAGTCTATGATGTGAGTGGGTCAAGAAATTTGACAGAATATGATCTGGTAGGGCACTATGAGATGATAGGTGGGAAGACTATATGGGTTCAAGGACTCTTGCCAATTTGGTGTAAGTATGGGGGCATGTTAATTCTTGATGAGCTCTCATTAGCAAGATCAAGCGTTCTTGCAAGAATCCATCCCATCTTTGACTTCCGTCGCTACCTTATTGTAAAAGAGCATAGGAACGAGAGGATAGATAGGCATCCTCATGCCTTCGCTATAACAACTCTCAATCCGCCAAAGGGGGAGTACCTTGGTACTCAGCACCTCAATATAGCCTTTCTAGATAGATTTCAAGTCGTTGCAGTACCTGAATCATCATTTGAGGAGAAGAGGAAGATCATAAAGATGAGGAGCAATCTGAATGATGAAGCATTCACTGAAGGTCTTATTGAGATAGCTGAGAAGATAAATAACGAGTACAGGCAAGGTAACCTTCGTGACTTTGTCAGCCTTAGAAATCTTATAGATTGCTGTAACCTTATAGCGAATGGTCTTAGTAAGAGAGATGCCATAGAAATTTGCATCATAAATCGTTTCACAGATGAGGAAGAGAAGAGCCGTGTTGAAGAGATATGCTCTATATTGATCGAGTGATAGTTAAATATGGCGGATGTCTCTAAGCTTAAAGTAAAATCTGGTAGCATTAACTTACACCTTTTGAAGATCAAAGGGCAAGAGATCGCTAGCATAGTCTGTAAAAAGAATGCTGTCGTTGAAATATTTGATGAGGCAACTTATTTATCAAATATATGGGATAGGTTTGATGCTAAAGAAGAGAATAAGATATTCGTTAGCACAAAAATCCTTAATTGTGACCCTCTCCAAGCCCTTAGGAACTTTAGAGTGCATGTTGCTCATGATTCTAGCCATTTTTACCTATCGGAGATAAAGAAATGGCAAAGATGGTATAAGTTTGATAAGCTTCGCTTCTTCATAGCAAACTTGATAGAAGATCATCGCTGTAATAACTTTCTCATAAATCGCTATCCAGGGCTAAAAAGAGACTTTGCAAGCTATTTAGCTTACAGTTTTTTGCATCATAAAAATGTTCAAGAAGTCCCTAAGGAACTCAGATTTCTCTTAGCCTTAGTTCAATATGTCACATTTGGAAGAATAAAAGGAGACTATTCAGTTCTAAGCAAGTTTCAGCTTGAGAAGATAGAAAAGGTGAAAAGTCTTTTAGATTGCGCCATGTGGTCTTACCTTTTCGATGAGGAGCTTCTTCCTTGCGCTGAGCAAATTTATAAATTGATATCAGATGAGTTCTTACTTTCATCTCCTTTTGAGTCCCACACTCGTGAGACGATCTCAGACGATGTTGTTGTAGAAAAACCTGAAAGTAGATTTGAAATTAAAGGCAAAGAGTCGACAGAATATCCAGGAGAAGAAATGGGAACACTTGGTAAAGCATCAGGTGAAGAATTAAAATTAAGTGAAAAAACCTTAAAAAATTATGAAGAACAAGTTATAGGCGAGTTCGCTGATGAATTCAATGTCAATTTAGATCCCTCTGAGGTTGAGAAAAAGCTGGTAAGAGACCTTTTCGGAGTTGATATCGATGAGCAGTACATAAATTTAAAAGAAAGAAGAGATCAAAAGATTAAGCAGTATTTCTCTAAAAAGCCCTTAGAAGTCCATACCCCAAATGAAGATTGGGGCTTCTTCTATAAGTGCAGATCAGAAGTTTTATCACAGATACAAAAATTATCCTCGGACTTTCTTTTTATCAAACAGGCACAAGATTGGGAGGAGAACTATAGAAAGGGACCATGCCTCTCCAGCGATTTTGTACAGCGTATGTTGAACAAGGACAAGCACCTTTTTAAACGCTACATTGAAAAAGAGGCTGACACTAAGTGGCTTATATTAACTGATGTGAGTAGCAGTGTATTTGCATCAGAGGTTACTGAACTCACAATACTCCTATCTGAAGTGGCTCATGTTGCTTTAGGCAATGACAACTTCTGCATATGTGCATTTAGTAACAACTTCTATATAGTGAAAGACTTCAATGAGGGTTATGATAGAATTGTTAAGGGTCGTATAGGTGGGATGTACTCAGGAGGTACCACAAATATCTGTGATAGCATAGAGTTTTGTATGAATCGATTAGGTAAATTCCCTTCAGAGACAAAAGTACTCATGGTGATAACTGATGGAGAGCCGAACACATGTAAGACTGGAAATCCTCTTGAACATACGAAAGCAGCTGTCAGAAAAACTTTCTCTCGTGACATCTTTACCATAGGTGTAGGTACACAAAGGAACATTAGTGTGAGTAACTATTTTCCAGTTCATTTTAATGTTAGATCCTTAAGCGACTTTCCAAAGTTTTTCCAGCGCATTTACTCAAGGGTAATATTTGAACTCGATAAACCTGTTGTAGCTGTGGATATGTGATGTCGCCAATTCCTCTCTTAGACTGAGACTTTGACAAGTAAAATATAATTAAAAGAAAGTTCTGTTATAGATGTTGCTATAAGATAGCATGATATGTGATGGTGGGCTATGAACTTAAGTGAGATCGAGGAAAAAGTCAGATTAGCTCTGAAAGAAATAAAAGGAGTGCTTTGCATAAAAATATTATCACAAGAAGAGAAAGAGAAAATTCTTAAGCTGGAGCAGGAAGCTGAAAAGAAGGTTTTATATGGTATGGGTAAAGGGCTTAACACAGGCTTAAGAGAAATTCTGAAGAGGGAAATCATAGTTGCTATAGCCAATGACAATGAATTTGAGTGGCCACCTGAACCTGCGATACAAATAGTTTGCAATAACGAAGTAATAGGGGAAGAAATAAAATCTCCAGAAAAAGCAAAGGAGTATGAAAGGCAAGGACACATTGTTTCAGGGAACCTTGTTATCTTCAGAGATAAGACTCAATCTATAATGTCAAGAAAGGATTTCACTGTGGTCTTCCCACCCATGTCCTTCAAGCAATTAGAGGGAATCGATGAATTTACTGATGTAATGTCTGCAAGCCCCTGTCCACCATCTCACCTTTTCATAAGTGAGTGTATGAATGCAAATAATGCACCTGGCACTATACTCGTAGGCTTTAACATAAAAAAGAAAGGTTGAATGCTTTACAATATTGACAATAAGTTTATTAAAAGGAAAATCTAAAAATTAAGGCTAGTATTTATGAAAGACCCTAACGTTTACCGTGTTCTTGAGAAAGATGGAACGACTTTTTTAGTCACTAGAGGTCGTGAGGCTGGTTTTGACAGTGATTTTTTTGTTAAAGGTAAAGGTAGGCTAAATTTCGTTAGACCTGTTCAAGCTTTAGATGCCTTATTCCTGCGATCTGGATCTTATTTCATGTTTCTAAAATACGTTCCACGTGGTCCATTCACCTTAATTGAGGAAGGCGAAGAGTATTCTTTTGAGCCTTCACCTGATGGGTGGATAGTCAAGCATAAGAATGGGATTTTTGAACTTAAAGGAGAAGAGGAAGTTCTAAATATAATCATAGGTAATCTTAGCGTTAAAGAAATCTTAAGTACTCAAAAGGTGACTGAGTTAATAAATGAAGAATCCAAAAAAGCTTTAGCTACTCTCTCAGAAATGATCAGTAAAAACGTCTTTGATTATGAAACATTCGAGAGGATTAGAAAATATGCTGAGGAAGTGAATGATGAGAGAGTAAAGGACATGCTGAAGATAGTTCAAAAGCGTTTCAGAAAAACACCAGATTCGAAGGAGTCTGAAGTCACTATTCACGTAATTGAATAAAAAACAATATATTCATTATTATTGTATAGTAAGCCTTGGTGAATATAGTGGTAGAAATTAGTCCAAAACGAAGGGTTTTTGCAGCATTATTGGGTGGAAAAGTGGATAGAGTTCCAGTAACATCTCTTGCAGGTTGTGGAGGGACGGTAAGCTTAGATATACAAAAGGCTACAGGGATATACTGGCCAGATGCCCATAAAGATCCTGAAAAGATGGCTAAGCTTGCTATAGCAGGCTATGAGTTAACTGGGCTTGAAAACGTAAGGGTTCCATTTGATTTTGTGATAGAGCCTGAAGCTATGGGGTGCAAGATCAAATGGCCTGAAGACCCGAGCCTTATCCCTGCAACATTGGAACATATATATAAAAAGCCTGAAGACCTTAAGATGCCTGATAACTTACTTGAGGCTGGAAGAATTCCAGTTATAATGGAAGCTATTAGAATCCTTAGAAAAGAAGTAGGGGATTATCTTCCAATTTCAAGCCTTGTACTTGGACCCTTCACGCTAGCTGGGGAGCTTGCAGGAGTTACAGAGCTCTTGATATGGACGATGAAAAACCCTGATTATGTGAAAAAATTCGTCGAGTTTTCAACAGAATTCATCATAGAGTATGGTAAGGCTCAGTATCGTGCAGGCTCTGATATAGTGCAGGTTGGAGATCCTTCAGCGTCAGGGGATTTGATAAGCCCAAAGATGTTCAAAGAGTTTGTGAAGCCAGCTTTAACAAGGATAGCCGATGAGCTAAAAGGAATAAGGCTTTTGCACATCTGTGGAAAGGCTGGACCGATGATTCCTGACATGGTCGAATGTGGTTACGATGGGATAAGCATAGAAGAGGCTGTGGACGTTAAAAAGATAAAACCTATCGCCCAAGCTAAAGATGTTAAAATTCTAGGTAATGTCTCATCGAAAGGCAATATGATCTTTGGTACTCCAGATGATGTAAAAGAGGAAACTTTGAAGGCTCTAGAAGCTGGGGTTGATCTACTCGAACCTGGCTGTGGAATTTCACCGCCAGCTCCACTTGGCCACATAAAAGCCATGGCTGAAGCATTAAAAGAATGGGTGGCTAAGAAAAAGTAAGAAGAAGATAACCTGTGCTAAATGAACTAGATCTTTCTCCTTTTACTTTTTTTCTAAAAGTAAATCTGAAAAATAAAAGATTGTTGTATTTCCCTCTAAGCTTTAGCAATTTTGATAGTTCTTCATACTTGACATTTACAAGTGGAGGATAAATCATCCATAGCGAACCTATAGTTATAGGAAGAGAAACAGCTTTAATGCGTAGCATATCAAAGATAGTAATTTCAGGAGAATGCAACGCCTAAGCCTACACCAAAAGCATGAATATAAATATCCAGAATGTAAGGAATCTATCAAGTAATGAGAGTCTGCCAATGGCTTCATCGTGCATATGGGTTTATCAATATATTAATATGTTTTAATTATTTTAAAGTGAATTGGCATGAGTAAGGTAGAGGTAAAGGCTAGATTAATTCGTCTAATTTCTTCCGAGATATGTCAGGCTAAGAGTCCTGAGCAATATGCTACTGAGCTGATGGAGTTAGCAAAGAGCATCGAGGATGAGGCTTCTCTTAAGTTGGAGGCGAATTTCTTCAAAGCACTGGCTGACGTAACTCGATTAAGAATCATGAAGATGCTGTCTGTTAGGGAGATGTGTGTCTGCGAAATCATGATTGCATTGAACATGAGTCAGCCTAATGCTTCTCACCATCTAGAGATGCTAGAGAGGGTAGGAATTGTTAAGAAAAGGAAAGAAGGTAAATGGGTATTTTACAGCCTTGCCAAGCCAGAGATGGTCAATCTTTTAAACAAATTATCTGCTAAAAGCAATCTTTTATGAATACGCCAAATTAATCTATGTAGATGGCAGGTCTGTATGGTTGGGCTAAATTCGCCTTATTCATAGGATCAAATCTCTTGCTATCCTCCTCACTATAAACTTGAACTTTAACGCCCAATTCTTTTTCAAAAAACTCAGTAGAATTTTTAAGAACATTTAATTCATTTATGATCTTAACCCTTGATCGCCTCTGCCTTAGATCAGGAGGAGTCTTTCGAACTTCATCGTAAATCCTTTGAACAAATCTATATAGCTCTTTACTCTTCTTCATATTTTTATCTTCAATCAATCTTCTCATTATTTCACTAATATCTGATGCACCAGTCTCGAGAATCTCAAGGGCTTTTAGATAAGCCTCCCACTTCCATCCAGCAGATGTGTAATAGTGAATTCTACTGGGTTTAATCTTGGTGACTTTAATTATATTCATTGTATCCTCCAAAGTCCTCATTATCATATCTTCCATCTCCTCAGCCTTTTCATCGACCTTTTTCTCATCATAAACTGGCCAATCAGCAATAGAGACTAAGCCAGCCTTGCCCATCTTCTCCCAGATCTCTTCACAGATGTAGGGAGCAAAAGGCGCCAAAAGCCTGACTCTTACTTCGATCAAAGTTTTAAGCACCTTGGCTATTGCCCTCTTCTTATGCTCAGATGAACCTTCCATAGGACTTCGCCTCATGTACCATTGTACATCTTGATCGAGTTCGTAGAGTGAGTAATTGATAGCCTCTCTAATCCTGAGCCTATCCATGGCTTCGGTCACAGCTTTTATAATTCTCTGTAGCCTGCTTATCAGCCATCTATCTTCAGTCGAAAGCTCAATATCTTCACATCCTTCTTGAAGATTTATCACACTCATAGCAAACTCATAGAAGCGCTCTAGCTTAACATTAAGGCTCTTTGCCAATGATGGGCTAAAATCTGCATCCTGCAATAACTCTGCTGTTGATAGAATCGCTAGCCTCAAAGGGTCAGCTCCAAACTTTTTAATGGCTTCACGTAAAGGGATTATATTGCCAAGGGATTTTGACATCTTCTTTCCTTCCATTAGCACGCTACCATTAACGACTATCTGCTTTGGCCATAATTCTTTAGGGAAGATGGCTACATGGTTGAATATGAAGAAGGTTAGATGGTTTGGAACTAAGTCTCTGCCAGAATGCCTGCTATCTAAAGGGTAGAAGTATGTGAACTCATCTTTTATCTTCTTCAGCAATTCTTCATCGATCCTAGTTGCCTTCGAGACTTTGCTAGGATCGCCTTCGCCCAATAATACATGATCGAAGAACTCATCAGTCAATTGATCTGAGACTATGTTGTACAATTTGATGTAATTCGATAATGTATAGTAAGCCATGTATATTACAGAATCTGATAAGCTCTCAATTATCCATCCTCTATCCCAAGGCAATTTCGTCCCTAATCCAGACTTCCTTGCACATGCTTTTTGTCTTAACCATCTTATTGTATACTCAAATTCAGGTCGAAGATCATCTGGCACTATATCCATATCATCAAGGCAATCTTTAGCGAGCTCCTTCCAATACTCATCACCATAATTTATGAACCATTGATTCTCAAATATCTTCACTATACATTCTGTTTTACACCTGCATATTACAGGTCTATTCAAAATCTCGTAGAATATATCTCCTTTATTTGATTCAATTAAATCTTCTTTAACCCTTTCTTTCGCTATAGAGACTGGCAAGCCTGAGTAATGCATAGTGTTAGCCTTCATCCTGCCTGAGTGAAACTCTTTGCTGTAAACCTCTTCTGTAGCTTCTTCAAGCTTGGGATCATCTTGGCTTCTTACACCAAGTTTCTTAATTACATCTAAAGCTGGAAGATCAGAGTATCCCTCAAGCTCTATTATTGAAATAGGAGTTATAGATTCTAATAACTTTTGATCTATTTTGTAAAGAGCTAGCTCATCGCTTCTCTTTTTCAAATCCTCTAATGCCTGATAATCATAGGGTGCATGCCCAGGGACTGACATAACAACCCCAGTAGCATTCTTTGGATCAACAAAAGATGCAGGCAGTATTGGAATTTTAAACCCTGTAAGGGGATTTTCAGCCCATTTCCCTATTAAATCAGCCCCTTTTATCTCTTCTATCTCTTCTACCTTTCTGTTAAGGTAGCTAAGCTTTATTGAGCTCTCTTTGCTCACTATCCAATCTTCACCATTCACTTTAACTTTTACATAATTAGCATTAGGATTTAGCCAAATATTTGTTACACCAAAGATTGTCTCAGGTCTTAGAGTAGCAGCTGGAAGAATGTATCCATCAAGGATGAATTTTATCATTATAAATTCTCCTATCTCTGGCTCAACATCTCCTATAGTATCATGCTGACCAACTGGGTTGCCATCTTTAGGGCACCAGCCTACTGGATGGCTACCTTGAACTATGAAGCCTTTCTCATAGAGCTTCTTGAACTGCCATTCTATGAATCTGCTGTACTGTGGATCGATAGTTGTGAACTCTCTGCGCCAATCTATTGAGTAGCCAATATCTTTCATTCCCTGCTTTATCTCTTCATGAAAGTAATTAGCAATTCTTAATGGATCATCGAACTCTTTTATCACAGAAATAGGAACGCCATATATTTTAGTGAATGTTTCTATTAGTTCTTCATCTCTTTCTGCTAACCTCTTAGACATTGCTAGTATAGGGGTGCCTGTATAATGGAAGCCCATAGGGAATAAAACGTTCTTCCCTCTCATCCTCATGTATCTTGCATGGACATCTGCCAGAGTATAGGTCCGACCATGCCCTATATGCTGTGGTGAGTTAGGGTATGGATAAGCTACTGTTAGAAAATACTTGTCCTTTTTGAAATCAGCATCAGCCTCAAATATATTCGAGCTTTCCCATATTCTCCTCCACTTCTCCTCCATCTTTGACCAATCTAATATCAAATTAATCACCTAATATCCTAAAGATATAACTTTTAGAAAGCTATGGCATCCTTTCCTTTATCATTTTTTCTATGTAAGAGTATAAAATTGACTTAACCTCCTCAGCCTTATCTGTGAGGGGTCCACCACCTCTTCCAAACCTTTCATCTCCTCCTCCTGAGCCTCCCATAATTTGAGATATATTTCGAGCCATTTCTTTTGCTTTCAAACCTCTTGCTCGAGCATCTTTACCACAGAATACTATAACTTTTGCAACTTTCTCTTCTAAAGCTATGGCACAGTAGACAAAAGATGGATTTTGATCTATAACCCTCTCTCCTAGCATTATGTGAAAATCTTCGCCCAATTCGCTATCCACCTCAAAATATGCATTAACATCAGAAATCTTGATGGCCTTATCCATGATTCTGGCTTTTGAAAGCTCTGATAATCTTTTGAACATAATCTTCTGCTTTTTGATCAGATCGTTACGATCCATCATTAGTCTGTTGACAGCATCTATGAGCTTCTCTTGCTGAGCACCTACTGCTTGAGATAATTTTGATACTATTTCTTCTTGAAGCTGAAAGAATTTTATGGCAGGTTCTCCTGCAACAAACTCAAATCTTTCAACACCATCTTGGACCCTCTCGACTTTTGTTATCTTTATTAAACCTGTATCTCCAGTCCTAGAGCAATGAACTCCGCCACATGCCTCAACATCCCAATCCCCTATCTTTATGACTCTTATCTCCTTTCCTGGCACAACTCCTCCTTGGTATAAGCGAAAGCCATATTTTTTCTCAGCATCGTTTCTTTGAAGTTTTAGAACTTCAACAGGAATATTCATTCGAACAACCATGTTAGCCTTATCCTCTATCTCTATAATCTCTTCTCTTGTTAAATGAGCATAATGAGTTATGTCAAGTCTGCTCCTATCCACATCCTTCAGAGCACCTGCCTGCCAGACATGCTCCCCTAAGACATGACGAGCAGCACCGTTGAGGATATGAGTGGATGTATGATGAATCATTAAAGCTCTCCTCCTTTTATTATCTACTATGCCTTTAACGATAACATCTTTTTGTGGTAAAGCACCCTTTATCTTATGAAGAACTATAGAACCTACCTTGATGGTATCTATTACATGAGATTCTTTCCTATCCCATACAATTAAGCCATGGTCTCCTAATTGTCCTCCCCCTTCTGGGTAAAAGGCAGTCCTATCAAGGGCTATGAGATTATCATTAACTCTCAAGACTTTAGCATCGAACTCCAATTGCTTTGGATCAGTGTAATAAATTGGCTCAGTGGCTTGAAGATCATCAAATTTGCTCATGAGATCATCCTCTTGAGGCTTTTGTACTTCAATCTCTGATCTCTTCTTAACAAGGCTAGAGAAGAAATCCAATGGGATTTCTACCTTCATTCCTATCTTCTGTGATATTTCAGATACTTGCTGAGGATGAAGTCCATGAGATTCGTAGAATTCTTGTAGAAGATCTATAGGAATCGATGATCTACCTTTTTCCTTTAATGCCTCAATCTTCTTTCTTGCTTCACCATACTCCCTCTCTAATGTCTTCTCATATTTTCCTATCTCTACATCTACCAATCTTATTATCTCCTCTCTCATATCCTTTATATGAGGGAATTGAGGAGACCAGCGTTCCATCTGCATCTCTATGATGTCTATGAGCTTACTCTGAGCACCATACAAAGAAAGCAACCTATAGGAGCGCCTAGCTAGCATTCTTGCAAGATATCCAGCTTTTACATTAGAAGGGACTACACCCTCTGCCAACATGAATACAAGAGCCTTTGTATGATCAAGGATAGCTGCTATATTCTCGAAGGGCTTTATAAAATCTTCAAACTCATCAAATGTCATCCCTAACCTCTTAGCTGCAATTTCTCTTGCCATCCTTGATCTTTTATTATCTATTACAGAGAAGGCACCTGAAATCTTACCAGCCTCTAAAAGGACTTTATCATCTATTTTTATGCCAACCAAATCCAGAGTCTTATCGAAATTTTTCCCAAATACGGCATGAAAAGCTGTAGGAGTACCCATGCTTAACCAAGACCATCTCTCTATGCCATAACCTGTATCTACAGTCCTGACAAGAGTAGGGATAAGATTTCCATTCTCTACTCTATAGCACATAAAGACTAAAGTTGAGATTTCTAATCCCATAACAATGGCTTCAACATCTGGTCCAGCATTCCCTCCTCCAGACCAGAAATGCTCCTTATAAGTGACTAGATCACTGGGCACTCCTAGCCTCTTTGTGAGCAACTCATGGTGATACCTTATAGTATCATCCTTCCAATAGAGAAACTTATCAGGGTAGTTGAAGGCATGAGCGCCTCCCATTTCGAATATGGTTAGATGGCGCCCAAAGGTTGGACCAACGTTATCTATATCTTCAAATCTTAAGCATGGCTGGCTAATCACTAATGGGTTTGCAGGTGGTGGTATTTCTCCATTCGTAACATAGGGCTGAAAGTCCACTATGCTTGCTATAGTTACAAGAAGATCATCCCTCCATCTTGCTACAACAGGATAAGGATTTATAACAGCATGAGAATTTTCTTCAAAGAACTTGAGGAAGATCCTTCTCATCTCATCTAAGTCAGCCTTTACCTTTGCTGGAGAATTATTTATGAAATCATACTCTACACAAGGAGATTCCATACAAACATCTAGATCATGCTTTTGAGTCCAGAAGAAGGAGTTGCAGACTTTACACTTCTTTCTAACAAAGTCATTTTCTCTCATGAACTCAATATCAAACTCATCGTCTTTTAGTGGCATGATAACATGGGAAATCAATAAAGGCTTATTTAAAGAATTTAGCATATTCGCATCGTAACGCTATTTTTAAATACTAAAAAATTCAGCTTTTATAATACAAATGGTGTAAAATTATGGAATACGTATATGCCGCACTACTGCTTTATAAACTAGATAAGAAGATAAACGAAGAGAGCGTAAAGAAAGTAATAAAAGCAGCAGGCGTCGAGCCAGACGAGGTAAAGGTGAAAGCCTTAGTTTCAGCTTTGAGCGAGATAAACATAGATGAAGCTTTGAAGAGTGCTTTTACTCCTATAGCGCCTCCTACAGTGACCCCAACTCCTACAGCACCTCCTGAAAAGGAGAAGCCTTTAGAGAAGAAGGAAGAGAAGAAAGAGGAGAAGGAAAAGAAGAAGGAGGAAGAGAGTTTAGAAGGTCTATCTACTCTCTTCGGTTAATCATGACAAATTCAAAGTTAGAAATTTTACTTAATAGATTCGACTAAGTATATCCTCTATCCATTAATTTGCTATACAAAACCATGGCTTCGTTTTTATATCTTATCAGAACATCTGCTATTACTTCCTTGCTAAGATAGCCTGATGCAATAGCTAGAGACCTTGCTTCAGCCTCAGATCTGCTTATGATTAAAGGCAAAATCTCTCTTGCAGGATAAGAAGCTCCTATGGCTAAAGCTTTGGCGTGAAGATAGGCATCTTGTATTGAATGTTTATACTCATCTAAGTCGAGCTTTATATCCTTCTCATGAAAGATTAAGCCATCATGCCATGTAGCAGATACAGATAACCCTGCCCTCACAGGCTTTATGCCAAGCCTAGAAAGCAAGCTAGCCAATTTTGGTAAGATTAAATCTCCCTCTTTTGCTACTATTGTATCTTTTGATACCCATACACTCCCTGAATCTATTCTAGTTGGTATCTTAACCTCCTTAAACTCGCTTAAGACTGGACCGGGGGGTATCCCAGTATTCCCTGCTGGTATAACTATATCCTCAGTCGCCATATCTCCAGGTCTTGCAGGCAAGTTGACCTTGTTCTTCTCAAGTAGCATGTAAAGCTTGAAGGGATCTATATTTGTGAAAATCAAAGCACTCTGACCCTTAAGTTCATTAACAAAGTCTTCAACTTTATTAAGACCAGTCTTCTTAAAGGCTATAGATGCTACTTTATTCTTAATGACCACTATCTCCATATCTTTTCTGAATTTTCTTCTTAACTCCATCAATTGAGTTGTTCTAACTTTATGAAGCTTTGATATGGCTATGGTTTTGTAATTCTTTGTATTAGATGAGATCCTCTGGATTGTCCTCTCCTTCTCAACTCTTCGACTTTTAAGAGTAACTTGCAATTTTTACGCCTCTATCATAGGGAGCTTTAGGGCTGGACTCATAGTGAGTTTTACTGCCAAGTTCTTTATATTTTTGGAGCCTAAAGGAAGCTTCTTTTCAACCATGCTTATAATTGCTGATGAATTTTCAGCAATCTTATCATCGTCCATGCCTTCATCACCTATTTTACATGAAATATTAAGTTGATTTTTTGTCTTTACCCTTATTGCTGAACGATATCTTGTTATAATACTCTCTATAGGAGCACCAGGGGGTAAAGGAGATGGCATCTTACCTTTAGGACCAAGGTAAGGCCCAAAGATTTTTCCTATTTTTGACATCAAAGGTGCTTCAGCAAGGAAGAAGGTATAATTTTGAGCTATCTTTCTCGCCTCTCTTTTTAAAACAATCAGTTTATCAAGCTCTTCAGGCTCTATCACTCTATCTACATTGCTATGCCTAGCCCTTAAAGCCATATCGCCAGATGCAAAGACACAAATTGGAGGAGGATTAGTGAAAGTATGAGGTAAGAATACTATCTCATTTATGCTGAACTCTTTTTTCTTAAAATCTATATTTTGAAGCGATATGATAAGCTCAAAAGATTGAGTGAAATTCCTCTTCTTTGAGCTCTCCCTTGCTCTTTTTATTATTTCGATCAATTTCGGCATAGTAACTCACTATAAATAAAAAGCAATAAACAATAACTTATAACCTTTTAAATATGTCACTTATTCTTCTATAGCCTTATTCCATTTTCCCTCATGAATTTCTTTCTGTATCTCCCTAGGATCTTTTCCCTCTATTGATACACCCATGCTTATACATGATCCAATTACCTCTCTGATTACAGACTTCAAATTCTTACCATATGATTGTTGCCCCTTTATCTTAGCTATCTTTAACGCTTGTTGGAAGCTCAAGTTGCCAGCAAAACTAGCCTTTGGTGTTCCCGATCCCTTCTGAATGCTTGCCTCTTTAACGATTAGAGCAGAAGTTGTAGGAATGCCAACCTCCAAATCAAAATCTTTTGTATCTATATCAACAGCTATTTTTATAGGGACTCTCATTCCTGAGTACTCTTTTGTTACCTCGTTTATCTTATTCACTATAGCCATCACATTCACTCCAAGAGGTCCAAGGGTTGGTCCTAAAGGAGGCCCTGCTGTAGCCTCACCACCAACTATCAAAGCATTGACGACTTTCTTTTCTCCCAAAAGATCACTCTCTTGATTAGATCAATAACTGTATATAAGATATTTTTAAGGAATTCGCTTTAATTCATTCCCTAGCAAATTCTAACTTGATCATTCTGGCGGGTAGAATAGGGAGATGAGTGTCTCAGTGCTTATGATATTTGGTATCTTCTCTATCATCTCATAGACTATCTTTGATAACTCTCTCATATCCTTAGCCTCAACCATTATGACAGCATCGAACCTTCCAAAGACAGAATTGGCTATCTTCACACCTCTTATCTTTCTAGCTCTGACTATCTCTTCAGAAGTGCCTGGCTTTGTTGTAACAAGAACAAAGGCTCTTATGGGCAATTTTCATCCCCATATTAGAAAAGAGTTATCAGAGTTTCAGTATGGGTTATGTCTGTATGTCCGCCAATCATCTTATAGACCATCTCGCTAAGGGCTCTTAGGTCTGGAGCCTCGATGACAACTATAGCATCGAACCTTCCGTAAACAGAATCAGCCAAGATAACATTGATTCCTTTTAAACCCTTAATGATCTTAAGAATATCTTCAGTAGTCCCTGGTTTGGCTGTTATCAGAATATATGCCCTCATAAATCATCACCAAATCTTCTAACTCTCCAATATAAAAATGATAGGGTTGAGTTAAGAACCTTCACTTTTTGCTTGTGAAGACAGTTTTAGATAATTTGCATCTATCGTTACAGGGAGCTGGTATGGTGCATCTAACAATACAACAGTAACCTCTGATCGAGTCAATTCTATGCGGTTTATTTTAGCCCTCATGCCCTTGAAGGGACCGGCTATTATCTCAACTATATCATCCACTTTCAATTCAGAGATTATGGGCTTAGTTATGAGGAATTTTTCAATATCTTGATACTGTATCATGCCTGGGACTAGACCTTTAACATGCTTAATTCCAGATACAGCCTCACTTACAACTTGCGCACTATCTGTCTCTAGGAAAACATACCCTCTCATATCATCCAGTACAAGTATGGAGTATACAGGCAATTTTCTAGTGGATACTCTATTCGCTACAAACTCTGCAACGATCTTTTCTTGCCCTCCTGTGGTCTTTATGGCAAATAGCCTGGATGGCTTTTTAGACATTCTCATTTACCTCCAATTTTCATGGAAAGAAAAGCTTTAGCACAGAGCCTATTATCTTTATTATGAAACCTACTATACCAACAACTGCTACGCCTAAAATGGTCAGCTTAAGGTATAGAAGATACTCATCTCTACTAGATTTTTTAGTAAGTCTAAGCATCTGCATAATTGATCTTATGAGTTCCGATAAGCCCAAATCTCTCTATCATATGGGATTATGATTCATATTTTAAACTTTTAGGTTCTTTTAATCTTATAAGAAAGGCTTCCATTGACCAAATTGATGAAGAGCTTAGTAATAGTTAGCTCTAGTGAAGACATGGCAAGTATTAACATAGCCAAAATGCTGATAGAAAAATTTGATTTTAGAGAGGGGGATGAAAAGTTTGATGACTCACTAGTGTTCATAAAAGATAATTTAAAACTGATCAGAGTAAGGAAAGATTTGATCTTTGCAGACTATTTGGATTTTTCAACAGATGCTTACATATTTATCTCACGCCATAAATCTGAGAGTAAATTACCCTGCCTTACTGCCCATTTCCTAGGGAACTTTTCTGATGACAACTCTTATGGAGGAAAGCCAAGAGAGTTGGCATATACTTGCCCAAGCTTGTGTAAGGAATATATCAAGCAGTTATGGCGATTGAGAGAACTAGCTCCAAAATACCAGATAGTAATCGAGACTATGCACCATGGTCCAACCTCTCTTACTAAGCCTGTAATATTCGTAGAGATAGGCTCAACAGAGAATGAATGGAAAGATGCTAAAGCTGGTGAAATAGTTGCAAAGGCTTTGATGAATACTATAAATGCTATGCCAAGATATGATAAAGTCGGTGTAGGCTTTGGAGGGACTCATTACTCAGAGAAGTTTACAAATTTCTTGATAGATTCAGATTTTGCATTAGGAGCCATTGCTCCAAAATATTCATTACAGTTCATCGATGAGGAGATTTTAAGCCAGATGGTAGAAAAGTGCTCACAAAAAGTTGATTATGCTATTCTCGATTGGAAGGGATTAGGCAAAGAGAAGGCTAGAATAGTTGAATTAGCTGAAAGAGCCAACCTTAAAATTGTCAAAATATAATCTTAATTAATCAAATTTCACAATTGAATGCTTTAAGAATGAGAGAGATTTCTAAAGATTTCATTCTCATCCAAGAGAAGATAGCAAAGTAGAGCCTTTTGAGAGTGAAGCCTATTCTCAGCCTCATCCCAAACAAAAGATTTAGGACCATCTATAACATCATCAGTAACCTCTTCTCCTCTCTTTGCAGGCAAGCAATGCATGAATATGGCATCAGATTTTGCTCTATTCATAAGCTCATCATTCACTCGATACTTTGGTAGAAATATCTTCAATCTCTTCTCTCTCTCTTGCTCGAAGCCCATGGATACTATAGAATCAGTTATGACACAATCAGCATCCTTTACAGCAATGCTAGGATCATCTAAAATCTCTATTCTTGCTCCTGTATCTTTAGCTATTCTTTGAGCATTATCGATTGCTTCTTTTAAAGGGCGATAGTCTTTAGGTGTTGCAACAGATATATCAATACCCATCAATGCTGCCCCTATCAACCAAGTATTACAAACATTGTTACCATCTCCTACCCATGCAACTTTTAATCCCTTCAGTTTACCTTTTACTTCAAGAATAGTTTGCAGATCAGCTAAAATTTGAGCAGGATGGTAACGATCACTTAATCCGTTTATGACAGGTACTGATGATGCCCTTGCCAGTCTTACCACATCGTCATGACTATAAACTCTAGCCATTATCACATCCACATATCTTGATAAGGTTCTACCTGTATCTTCTATGGTCTCTCCACGACCTAACTGCAACTCACTACTACTAAGGTTAATAGCATGCCCCCCGAGCTGAAGCATGGCAACATCGAAGCTAACTCTTGTTCTTGTACTAGGTTTTTGAAAGATCATGGTAAGGACTTTACCTTTTAATAATTTTCTGAATAAGCCTTGCTTTGCTTCTCTCTTTAACATTATAGCTAGATCGAGAATCTTCTCAACTTCTTTTGAGTTCAATTCTATGAGCGAAAGAACAGATCTGCCTTTCATCAATTTTACCAAGATGAATATTAAATCATTCTTTATAGATATTTCTTTACGAGACTTCTTACTTCTCTTCAAATAAAGATGATATGAAAGAATCAACGTTGAATTGAGCTAAATCATCATAGCTTTGACCAGTCCCAATGTAGATTATCGGCTTTCCAGTTACATATGCAATAGATAGAGCAGCCCCTCCTTTGACATCAGCATCAACCTTAGTCAATATCGCAGCATCAAAATTAGTAAATTCTTGAAATTCTTTTGCTTGAGATATAGCATCGTTGCCAGCCAATGCATCACCAACAAATATCTTCAAGTCTGGATTCACAACTCTTGTTATCTTAGACATCTCCTCCATTAAGTTCCTACTTGTCTGCATCCTTCCTGCAGTGTCTATCAGAACAACATCTATCCTTCTTGATTTTGCATGTAATACAGCATCACGAGCAACTGCTGCTGGGTCTGCACCATACTTTTGTGTGATAGCTTTTACTGATAATCTCTCTGCATGCTGGGTAAGTTGCTCTATGGCTCCAGCACGATGTGTATCTGAGCATGCCAAAATAACTGAAAAACCTGATTTTTTGAGCAGATTTGCAAATTTAGCTATAGTCGTAGTTTTTCCAGTCCCATTCACACCTAAGAATAAAATTATGAAAGGTTCTCCAGTAGCCTTCTTCTCTTTTATAATTTCAAGAACATTCAATTGCTTTGCTCCTGAAAAGATTTCTTTGACTGCACTCATCAAACGTTCTCCAATATACTCTGAAGAATTTATGGAGCGTTGAACCCTAGTACCAACTATCTCACTCTTTACTCTTGATGTCAATTCTTCTACTACTTCATAAGCTACATCGCTCTCCATCAAGGCTATCTCGAACTCCCAAAGCAGTTTGCTAACTTCCTTCTCATCTAGAGTACGCTCTGTAATTGCTTTACTCAAAGCCTTTATGGCAGAGCGGAGCTTATCGAACATGGCTTTTCACTTCAGTTCAGCGTAGAGCTATAATCTAATCTTATTGAGTCTTTTTCTGCTTTTCTACTATGCTACTTATGGCTGCTCTATTGGCATCTATCCTCTTTGCCAGCTCTGCCTTCTGTGACTCAATGTTTGATATAGCATTCTCAATTTCTTTTATCCTCTCCTCTAAAAAATTTATAGTACCATCTTTCGTCTTCTCTATCATAACATTAGCGCCTATGCTAATTATGAGCTTGTCAGGAGGCTTTGCAGATACCTCTATGAAAACTCCCCCTCCTATTGGAACAAGCAAATCAGAAATCTCATTACCTGAAAAGCCTCTTATGGCCTCTAAAGCTACTCTGCTCTCCATTATGGCTCTTGCCAAAATGGATTCACGTGCATTGATATCATTAAAGTAGCCCTCTAGCATCCTCAGCTCTATGGCTAATGATTGAAGTCTTTCTTGCTCACTCACTTAACATCTACTAAATTAAATATTGGCTGGAATTTAAGAATATAGTTTCATAGATCAAACCTTAAGAATTCTACTTAATATCAACAGCTCTGGACCATTCGTAATGCTTCCTACAACAGCGTTCTTCGAATTTGCTACGATTCCTGAGGCTACGTAGGGCACGCCATTGTTGACTGTCGATGGCTCTACATCAGCTTTAAGTATATCGTAAATTCTTTTCACCTCAGCTTCTGAAGCACGAGGATGAACGACTACACCTAAATTTGTTGCTACAGCCATAGAACCGACTTGATAATAAGATGCTATGCTCATCGTCTCAACCTGAACATCTAAAGCATCAGCTATTATCTTTACTACTTGATTAGATAGAATTTCTGAGACTATGGCTCCATTATCGTTTGCAACAACTAAATTCCCTATAGATGTGTATTTTGTGGGTAGCCTCTCTACTGGCAAGCCTATCTCTTTTTTTATCTCACTTATCTCCTCATCTTCTGTAAGCCTAGAGACAATTATTCCTTTATTATTCATAGCTAAAAGAGGTCCTATCAACCTTAAGCCACTTATGGATACTCTAACAGGCTCTACGCCCAAAAAAGAAGATAGCCTAGAAGCTTTAGTGCCAGCTAACCCCTTTGGGATTAGAAGAAACTTATCATTACACTTGATGAACATCCCGATATTTGGACTTCTATAAACATCTAAAAGGTGAATAGCCAGTCGTTAACAGCCCCCACTCAATTTTTACCCATGCATAAATTACATTTATCCTTTTTCATTTTTAATTAATAAGATCAACTCAGCATTTTATCATAAAATTAAATGAAAAGTATTTTTTTCTCCATAACATTTATAACTATAGTGATGGATATTTAGCTTAATTTCTCTTAATTTGGGTGCTTGTATGAAGGCAGTAATATTGGCTGGAGGATATGGAACAAGACTTTGGCCTCTAACTCTTACTAGACCAAAGCCTATGCTATTATTAGGAGATAGACCTGCCCTTCATCACATAATAAAATATTTATCAAGTTATGGTTTTGATGAGATAATAATCACTACGAATTACTTGCGTGACCAGATCATGGACTATTTTAAGAGTTGTTCAGAGCTCGATGCAAGATTGATCTACTCTGATGAATATTCGCCTTTAGGGACTGCTGGCTCAGTAAAGAATGTGGCAAATTATTTGGATGATACTTTTGCTGTAATTCAAGGCGACAATATAACAGATATAGATCTAAGGAAAATGCTAGAATTCCATAAAAGGAAAGGAGGAGTTGCTACGATAGCATTGAAAGAGGTTGAAAACCCTCATCTCTTTGGCATTGTTAAGCTAAATTCTGAGGAACAAATTCTACTTTTTAAAGAGAAGCCAAAGATTAGTGAGTGCTTCAGCAATATGATCAATACAGGCATCTATATGCTTGAGCCTAAGATCCTAGACCATGTACCAAGTAATACGGAGTGTGATTTTGCCAAGGACCTTTTTCCTCAACTTTTGAGCTACAATAAAAAGCTATATGGATTTAAGGCTGAGGGCTTTTGGGTTGATATAGGTACTCCTGAGGGATACTTAGAGGCTTCAAACTGGCTTTTAAGCAGGTTAGAGGGCAAAAGCATCTTTGCAGAAGTTAAAGATGCAATCATAAGAGGTCCTGTACTGATTGGCAAAGATGCAAGAATCGATGATGGTGTGATGATCTATGGTCCAGCCATAATTGGAGATAGATGTCATATCAAAAATGATGCTATAATTGATTCTTACTCTATAATTGAATCAGATGTTGAAGTGTCAACCAATACAAGCATTAATAAGTCTATAATCTATAAGGATACCTCTATAGACTCCTTTTCTTGGCTCAGTGGTTGTATAATAGCTGAAGGCTGTAATATAGGCTCTAATGTGAGAATTGGTGATAGGTCCATAATAGGTGCAAGATGTGAAATAGGTTATTTAACTAATATTTGGAATGGATCGAGGATATGGCCTGACATCAAAGTTAAGCCTAACTCAGTTGTGAGAGGATTTGTTAGACATCTTGAACAAAGCTATGTTACTGAGAATAATTTTAAAAAACTTATCAGCGAACCTAAGATTAAAGGGGATAGGTGAGTACATAGGTCAAGTAGCTAATTCTCTTGACGAGTTTTGTGCATTACTCGATCTAGTAAGCATTGATTCTATAGAGTTTCATATAAATCGAAATGATTTCGAGAATTGGTTCAATTTTATAGGAGATTCAGAACTAGCGAATTTAATAAAAAAGTCTAAAGAAAAGAATCTTAAAGGCGAAGCTCTTAGAAAAGAGCTTCATGATCTTGTAGGGTGCCGTTGCAGAGAACTACGTAGAATCATCGATCAATAAATTAATTTAATTTATATAGGAATCTTCGATGTGCATAGTGGATATTGGATGATAACTGCTGATACATTTTTGCTATTTCTTCTTATCATTACAAGCTTACCCGTTTTTATTCTCTCTTACAATTATCTTGTCCTAATATTAGCATCGTTAAGGTATGATGCAAAGATTAAGAGAATAATGGAAAGATCGATAGGATCAATTAATCCTCCAAAAGTTACAATAATCATCCCATCTTTCAATGAGCGCTATTTAGTAGAGCGTAGCATAGATTCTGCCATATCTATAGATTATCCAAAGGATAGATTACAGACAATAGTGGCCGACGACTCAACAGATGAGACATATCAAATTGTGAGAGATAAAGTGAGTAAACTCCTTATCAAAGGCTATAATATTCAATTAATTCATAGGGAGAAGAGAGATGGATTCAAATCAGGTGCCTTAAATAATGCCTTAAAATCTGCAAAAGGCGAGTACATTTTAATAATGGATGTTGATTCTATTCTTCCACAAGATATACTGAAAAAATCCATACCTCTTATGGAAAAGGGCTATAGCTTCATATCGTTTAAAACTGGTCACATAAATAGGGGTTATAATTGGGTCTCTAGAGCTTATGCATTAGCTATAGATGTATTTGAGACTGTTGAGAGGGCTGGAAGAATTAGTCTAAACGTTCCGTTCAGCCTTCAAGGTAAATGTTCATTAATTCGTAAAGATCAAATAAACGAAGTTAGAGGATGGTCACAAGATATTGTAGTTGAAGATATGGATTTATCATGCAAACTTTTTTTGAATAGCAAAGACGGTCTTTTCATTAAAGATACAATCGTCTCAGGAGAAGACCCTCCACTTCTTGAAGTATGGAAGAGACAGACTGCTCGTAATGCTGAGGGTTATGGTCAATGTCTAAGAAAATATTTTTTAAGAATTTGGCGTAGCCGAATTAGCATTACCTGTAAGATAGAGTTAACTCTTCTTTTAATTTGGCCTTTGGCTAGCATAGGATGGCTTATAACTACATTCGTTGCTGCATTAGGTTTATTGTTCAACTTTCAAGTTGCGCCTAGTTTATTCCAGAATCCTGCGTATATCGTTTTGGTCATGATTCCAGCCATCATAGTATTATTAGCACCATTATACGTGCTGAGATTGTATGGTCAAAAGATTAGGGAGAATCTTCAAGCAATCATCCTTTTGCCTTACTATCAATTAAGCATGGTCGTATCAAATTCGATCAGTTTTATCAAAGGCATTTTTAGGCTTAGATACGAATTCTTTAGGAGACCAAAATACGGTCTTAAAGGTAAAGAAGGAGAATGGAAGAGAAGATATAGGATCGGTATGAATAAACTCTCTTACATAGAGCTCCTAATAGCCTTCATATTAGGGACTTTAAGCGTTATAGCCTTTCTGAACTCATCCTACTTTTTAGGGCTAAACTTGTTTGCATTCTCTGTAATAACGCTTTGGTCATTATACATGAGGTAAGAATTAGTTTCTATTAGCGAAACTTAAAAATAAAACTCAGTTTTCTTGATAAGTTTATGAAAGCTGTAGATGTTGGTTATTTACAATGGAGATGTACTGTTTGCGGTTACATCTATGATGAGAGAAAAGAGGGAATCCGATTTGAAGATTTACCTGATGATTGGGCATGCCCTGTTTGTGGTGCCCCTAAGTCTGCCTTGGAAGAGGCTTTCTCCTCAAAAAAGCCTGCCATAGTTGATGTAATTATTGACCCTAGCAAACTTTCACCTGCAGTAATCTAATTTAACAGAATCAATTTAAGGAGGATAAGCCCTCAAAGCTTCCTTCCTTAATTCAAGAAGCTGACTATTTGTTAGCGACTCTTCTCTTTCTATAATCTTTAGAATATTCTTTAAAATAAATAAAGCAACCTCAGGTCTATGTATCCAATGGCACCTCCCACAGCCCCATACAAGCTTACCACTGATCATTCCAATAGTGAGACTCCCACCAGTCTTATCATCATTGCAAGGATAGAAGGGACAGAAGCACCAAGTACAATCCTGACCATCAAAATGACATGGATAATAGCTACAGTCTTTCTTCTGACCTAGAAGCCTCCCATATTTAATTACTTCCTCTAAATGGATATCTATGCTAGCCACCATAAATCTACCCTTGCTTCTATTATATATTGGCATTCTTGATAACTAAGGTCACTCACATGCGCTGAAAATATGATCTCTAAGGGAAAAATTTTATCTAATTTAGCCTTTGAGAACCAATTAGGGAAATAAAGGTTAATCTCACAAAAATGTCTAAAAGAATTGACAAATACAGTTATCGTATATTGGATAAAGCCCCATATCAAATATGTCCAAGAACCCTTTTGAGATTCGATGTGATAATTGTGGCGAAATCCTTTATAAAGGTATGGAGCTTAGGTATGCAAAAGAAATTCTAAAGCATATCGGCTTTAAGTGTAAAAGATGTGGTGCCCATCTCTCAGTTAATGACTTTATCATAGAGATAGTTGAGGCTGGTTAAAATTTATCTGTGATATTGAATATGAATATTATAAAACCATGGAAAACGGATCAGTATTTCATAAATGCTATCTTGCAGAGAGATAAGTTGAGCAAACCGTCAAAAATTCTTTAAACAAGGGAATGCCTTCAACTATCCAAAATTCGCCTCAGCTTATCCTGCAAAAATATGGTAAGAGATGAAGAGCAAATGAATTCTATGAAGTTAGATTTTATTGAAGCCTTTGATCTACCTGATGCTTGGTTCAAATGCATCGATAAAGTCATGGAGCATGGATATGAGTATGTTGTAGAAAGAGGAAGTTTTATTGGCAAAAGAAGGAAGGAATTGGATTATGTAGTTATCCATATTAAAAATCCTTGGATCAGACCAATAATTCCAGAAATACCAAGAGATTTAGAAGGCAAAGTTCCACCACCAACGAGTATGGACTATGTGCATCGATACATGAGCTACATATTCACAGCGATCAAAAAACCGAACGAGGAATATACCTATGGTGAGAGAATGGCAGACCAGATAGACAAAGTGATAGAGATGTGTAAGGGAACTCCTAATACGAATCAAATGTGCATGGAGATAGGCATGCCTACAGATATTAACCTTAACGATCCTCCATGTATGAGGCTCATAGATGTCAGAATAAGATATGGCAAATTACACTTTATGCCATATTTTCGCTCTTGGGACTTATGGTCAGGTTTTCCAGCAAACCTAGGTGCATTACAATTACTTAAAGAGTACATGGCAAAGGAGATAGGTGTTAAAGATGGTGAAATAATAGCATCTAGCAAAGGTTTACATCTATATGAATATCAATGGGGTTTTGCAGAACTGCTACTAAGAAGACGCTATTAAAAACCTGAAAATTAGGCTTAAAATGAGCATAAAAAAGATGCTCTAAAGAGAATTTCTTAATGCTAAAATAAGAACAGTTTAGTATATAGTATAAATTCATTTAATTAGTTAAAGTTTAAACATAACTTTTAATTCAAGATTTTAGGTGATAATTTGCAACCTATCATCCCAAAAGGCAAGGCTATAGGATTCAAGCCCTTGATCGAGGAGTGGAGCTATTACTCTCTAGATGATGGTAACATACTAGGAGTTAAGATCGTTGTCTCAAAGGTCATAAAGACAGAACAATTCGATGCAACAAGCTTACCAGTTTATGTATTTCATTCTACAAACGTTGTTCAAGTACTTACACAAGATGAATATAAAGCAACAGTCAAACTTCAGAAATAAGGAGATCACTCCTCAGTTGGGAGAGATATCGTAACTATTCCTTCTTCATCTTTTACCATCTTCACTGTTATCCTTCTTGGAGGACTTCTAATCCCCCTATCCCATATCTTCTCATTCAACTCTGGTGATAGTTTTATGTTAGGTGATTTCATGTGCCTCATAGCAAACTCTTTTATGATGTTTATTGTTCTTTTCGCTCTTCTCTGCCTAGGCGCTATTATTGCTCTCTTTAGAGGAATTGTGTAAATCCTCTCTAGAATCTCTTCCTTCTCTGCCAATTACATCATCACGCCTTAAGCTTCCTTCTTCTCCACATCCTTCTCTTTGGATTTGTTCTCACTTTTCTCTTTGTCTTAACAACGACCCAAGCAGGAACAGGAGAGTTTTGCCTTGCTTTCTTTACCAGCCTTTTCTTAAGCCCAGAAGTTTTTATCGAACCCAATTCTATCACTATGCCCATCTTATCTTAAAATCTTTCTTTGGCTTTTGAATGACCATCAATAATTGCTTAAACTCTTCATCTGTAAGAGGTTCTCTTATCTTTCCAGAAGAAGCAAGTTGAATAATATATTCTTCTACAGTGTTTGCCAATTCTGGCTTTACCATCTTAATATTGGTCAATCTTTGACGAGCCTCTGATGTAAGCAGAACCCTTAACAAATTTTCCTTTATGATCTGCTTCCTAGCTTCTTCAGCACGAACTTCATCCTTGCTTTTAATACCTTCTGCCATCTTACCACCTCATGAGTATCTTGCTAAAGAAGGATTTGTCTTGACGATTTCCTCAAAGATTTCTGTGCTGAGTCTATCTAATAATGCTCTACCTTGACTTGTTAGAATTCGACCTTTTTTATCCAGCTTTACAACAAGACCAGATGCCTCTAATTGGTTTATAGCCTTTCTTATGGCTGAGCCTCCTGCATCTCTATGATGTGATGGAGAGTATCCAACGCTTTTCCCCCCTCCATACATTATCCTCAAATCACTAAGCCCTATAGGACCATTAAGATATATCTTTCGTAGCAATGAGGCGCAACGTATGTACCACCAATCCTTATCTTGAGGTTGCCTCTCTACATGAGATCCAGTCTTTACATAAATAGCCCAAGCTGGAGATGAAACCTGAGGGTACCTTCTTTTCAATTCCTCAGCCAGCCTCTTCATTAACAAGTCCTGAGGGACATCGTAGACTGTTACCATTTCTATCTTAACACCAAAGCTTTTTCAATTGGCTTCATAAGCCTTTTGTAGGTATATTTATTATTAGATATATTTAGTTTTTGATCAGATTTCCTTTCGTCAATCAATTATTTTGTGATAAACATGACCACATTCTAGGCATTTTATCCTTATTGCTTTTGGCTTGTTTCCAAATCTTACAAGAGCATTTATACTTGGCACTATGAATTTTTTACATCCTTTGCAGAAGAGTTGTCTCTTCTCGTATGGCAACCTTATATTGAACTTCATGCATATTCGCCTCGCTATCAATGCTTGCCTCTGAGCTAGTTCCATATTTTCTCTAGCATTCATCAGAGCATTTTCTAGCAATATATCAACTCTTTGCATGGCAAGGTCTTTTATATGTGTGCGCAAATCCTTCAAAATTATAAAAGAGGGCTTTGATAAAAGATTGACTTTGAACTTTGAAAAATCATTAATATTGATCCTTGCTGAATCTGCCTTAGAGTTAATACCCTGTGAGATTTGTAAACATCCATCAGTTATAAAGCATGCTTCATCAAAAGGAAAGAAAGTTAGTGAAATATTGTTAGATAGAAGTTATCATCATTCAGCTATGCTAAGGTTGAAGGATGCTGAAAAAAGAGGAAGACCTGATATAGTCCATTTCTCTTTACTTGAAGCAACCTCTTCTCCACTTTACATGAAAGGCTTGATGGAAATTTATGTTCATACTATTAATGATGAAGTAATAAAATTAGGAAAGTCTGTCAGACTTCCAAAAGCTTACTTTAGGTTCGAGGGGTTGATGGAGAAGTTATTCAAGGAGAGAAATATAATATCGCCAAATAATGAAGTCCTTCTTGAGATGAAAAACCAATCCTTTAAAGAGCTTATCTCTGAAATCAAGCCTTCCATCACTATGGGTCTATCAAGATTAGGAGAGAAGAATAATTTTGAAGGAGTTGCAAAAGAATTGTCAAAATATGATAAGCCTACTTTTGTTGTCGGGGGCTTCCCAAGAGGTCATTTCTCTCTGAATACATCTTCAAATTTTGATAAGCTCTACTTTTGTCATGAATTGCCTCTTGAAGCCCATGTAGTAATAGCAAGAATTGTTTACGAGTTTGAAAAGGTGTTAGATGATATAAAATGAAACCCCACCAAATGAATTGGAATCAGGTGGCGTCTAGTTGGACGGTGTCTTTCAAGGATCGTGGTAGGAATTGTTAAATGCTTCATTTAGAAACCTAACTCTTCATAATGCGACAGAATCAAGAATCGCAACATTTTGATAATTCTTTGGGAGACGAATCTTAAGGTTGACTTGCTAGTATCTTTAGCATCTCTTCTACATCAATGATCTTAATTCCTTTGAACTCCTTGAGCATGAGCAAGTGCTTATCTCCTGATACTATATAATCCGCTCTACCATCTAATGCAGTCTCGATTATCATGTTATCATCAGGGTCCTCAGTTATTTGTGGTAGATGTGTTCTTACCTCTACGATTTTTCCTATTCTGATTAAGACTAAATTGAACCTTCTTAAGTGCTTTAGGCTTACATACCTTCTTAACTTTAGTCTTCTTGCTACATCGTTGAATTCTGAAAATATCTCTCTAGAGATTATGAGCTCAACTTCTCCTTTAATGACTTTATTCCACAAATGTCTTGGCTTCCCACTTCTGATTAAACTTGATACTAGAACATTAGTATCAAAGACAGCCTTTACCATTCTGAGAACCTTACGCTTTCTTCTTCCTCTTCTCTGCTCTATACCTTTCTATCTCTTTTTGTATCTCTTCCTCGCTCAATTCTCCATACTTTACTAGCTTCTTGTCTATTTCTTTATAGAGCTCCTTCATCTCCTTCTCAAGATCAGGCACTGTTAGCTTCTTCAAAATTATAGTATCTTCTACATTATACACTAGCAACTTAGTTCTTGGCTTGATTCCAAGCTTATTTCTAAGATAGGCAGGTATTACTATCTGACCTTTATCACTAACTATAGTAATATCAGGTTCAGCCATTTTCTTCTCCTATATAAAAAATTCTTACTTTCTTACATAAATAGTTTATGTAAATCTCATATTAATGATTTCTATGAACATATTCGCTCAAATACCTCGCTCACATTTACAAGTAAATTTTAACTTTTCCTGCATTAAGTTTTTAAAATATTTGTCAGCCTTCCTGTAAACATTATAGATGCAACACTTCATTATTCTACGGAATCAAGAATCACAACGTTTTAAAGCAATATAATATTAATAATCTTGGGGGAATTTGGCAAAGAAAAGGAAGAGCAGAGGAAGAGCAAAGGGTGGTAAAGGAAGATCAGATTATGTCCATTGTAGTAATTGTGGAACATTGGTACCTAAAGATAAAGCTAAGAAGTTCACTTCAAGAGTTAGCTTGGTTGAGCCTACATTGGCAAAAGAGCTTAGGGCTGCTGGAACCTATATTGCTGCACCAAAGACTGTAAAGTATTATTGTGTCTCATGCGCTGTTCATTACGGACTTGTAAAGGTAAGAGCCAGAGATGAACGTCGCTTCTATTGATGAGAAAAACATTGATGAAATGCCCTAAATGTGTTTTCGCTTTAACGTATCACGAATATGGTGGTATAACAATTAATAGCTTGTAACTACATCTTAATAGAGTTAAAAGTTAAAATAAGGAAATGAATAAAAACGAGATAATGGAAAAGGTTAAGAAAGCAGTAAGTATAGCAGACATTCATTAAAAATTGGCTGAGGAAAATAAGAGATGAGTACACCACAAAGGGCTTACAGGGTGAGGATAAGAGGAAGAGTCCAGAGGCTAGGCTACAGGCGCTTTATACTAGACACCGCCCAAGAGCTTGAAATCATAGGTTATGTGAGAAACGAGAAGGACGGATCCGTAACAGTTTTCGTCCAAGGAGAAGAACAGAAGCTAAACAAGTTCCTAGAGGTCATTAAGGCTCCTCCACCACTCATATCCATAAAGAGCTTTTTAGAGGAGGCTACTAAACCTGACCCTAAGATAAAATATTTTGAGATAAGGTTCAGTTCCATAGCTGAAGAGCTCCAAGAGGGTTTTGGAGCCATGGAGAAAGAGTTTAAGGATTACAGAGAAGAGTTTAAGGATTACAGAGAAGAGTTTAAGGATTACAGAGAAGAGTTTAAGGATTACAGAGAAGAGTTTAAGGATTACAGAGAAGAGTTTAGAAGCTTCGCTGAGAGAACTGACCAGAACTTCAAGATACTTGAGGAGAGTTATGGGGAGATATCTGCAAAGCTGACCCAGATCCTTGAGACTTTACAGAGGGAATCCATGGAGACAAGGAAGGAGCTTACAAGGGCTGTGGATACCTTGTCTGAACTCGTGAGACAATTCATAAAATCACTATAAGGAAACTCCTGCCTTTAGGGAGGAGAAGCTTATAATGCTTTAACTATAAGAATAACCCTTTGAAGGAAGGTAATAGAAGCTAGTGCTAGAACTATGATAACCCCATAGTTAGTATAGCCAAAAATGCTGGCAATTGATAGTACCAATATTCTCTCAGCTCTCTCTCCTATCCCAGTCCCTGAGAGGCTTATTCCTAAAGATTCTCCTCTCGCTCTAGCATAACTAACAAGAAGAGAGAAAGATAGAGTCATCAGAATCAAAAAAGGATCGCTAAGCCTTCCTATCAGAATACCTGTGAATACCATTAGCTCGCCTAGTCTATCGAATGTTGAATCTAAGAATGCTCCTCTTGATGAAACTAAGCCTTTAGCTCTTGCTACAGAACCATCTAAAACATCTGCAAAGCCTGATATCAGCAAAAATATTCCACCATAAAGCCCATTTTTAAAGAAAATACTTGAATAAGATAAGCATGATAAAAAAGCCATCATCAAACCAAAAGATGACCAGAAGAAAGGAGGCAAGCCAGTTTTAGCGATATATAAGCCTAGCTTGTTAAAAAAGGGCTCAAAGATTCTTCTAAATTTGTTAAGCATCATCTCGCCTTAATCTCTTTAATATTAGGTTATATATAGGGAGATATAGTGAGCAGATGACTTTGGGCAAGGTTCAGAAGGGCATAAAATGCTCTGTAACAGATTGTAATAATGAGGCTGTTCGCTCCTTGAGCAGAGAGAAATTCTCATCGTCTGATCTAAAATTAAAGGAAGGGAGAAGGGTTTACCTCTGTGAGTATCATTATAAATTATGGAAAAAAGAAACAAAAAAGTTGAGAGAATTTGATAGAATAAGGTATGGGCAAAAATAGTTATATACTGGCTAAATCATTATCTCATAAGGTGTAATCATATGGCTGAAAAACCAACAGCTGCATTCTGTTAAGATAGTCGAAAAGTTGGCGAGTGTAGTTACTTATTCCATCGACACGTTTAACTATTTCAGCGAACTGAATCTCCAAGCGTGTGATTCTTTCTCTTAATTCGGCTATATCTCTATCATAAGATTTTTCAGACAAACTCTCACATTATCGATTTGAATTTGTAAGTATTTGAGCTTTGTGCAAAACTTCTTACAATCCTATCCTAAGTTTTATTGATTAACAAGTGCCAAATTCTAATTAAAGTTCTAATCTCTTTGAAAAATTAACATAGCATTAAAATGGGGAAATTGGATTTGTTTATAAATCCATAGTCAATCCTATATACCCTAGTTTGTGAAGTTTGGTAGGTAATAGAGATGATAGATTTCCAAGCAGGAGGATACTATTTAATGGACATAGATGGACAAGTATACTCGATAGATGAGGCAAAGATAAAGAATCAAAACCTTCAAGCATTGATAGATGCTGAAGTTTATAAGAGGAGTGTTGCTAAAAGGGCTCCACATATAGAATTAATGAAAAAGCTAAAAATGGCTGGATACGAGGAATTATCTGAGCCTGGTCATATAAGGCTCACACCAAAAGGGGCTTTGATTTTTGATCTATTGGCTGATAGAGCATTACAAATAGCTTTAGAGCTAGGAGCAAATCCTGTCAAGACTCCAATCCTTTATGATCTGGATCTTAAGCCTGTAAGTGAGCATGCTAAGCTTTTTGGTCAAAGGATGTATAAAGTGAAGAGTGGTAAGAGAACCTTTGCTTTAAGGTATGCAGCTTGCTTTGGACAATTTTCCTTGCTCTCAGATTCGACTTTGTCCTACCGTGATTTACCACTTAAGATATTCGAATTGGCTGATAGCTACAGGCTTGAGCAAAGAGGAGAATTGATAGGGCTTGCAAGGTTGAGAAAGTTTCACATGCCAGATATACACATATTATGCCATGATTTAGAAGAAGCTAAAGTTGAGTTTGAGAGAATTTATAAAAGATGCTTTGAAGAAGGGAGAAAATTCGGCTGGGATTATGTGAGCCTATATAATGTTAGCAAGGACTTCCTCGATGACCCTAAAGGATTAGATTATGTTAAATCTTTAGTGAAGATGGAAGGGAATCAGGTCTTAATTCATGTTGTTGAATCCGGCATGTACTATTGGGTCCTTAACATTGAGTTTAATTTCGTCAGCCAGCAAAAGCGTATCATAGAGAGTTCTACTGCTCAGATAGATGTTGGAAACGCTGAAAGATTCAACATATCCTATGTGGATGAGGAAGGTAAGGAGAGAAGGCCTATAATAATCCATACAGCTGTTATAGGCTCTTTAGAAAGGTTCATGGCAGATTTATTGGAAAGAGCATCAAGTTTAAAAATTCCATCTTTGCCAACATGGATCTGCCCAGTTCAAGTTAGGTTCATTAACGTAGGTAGCGATTCTTTAAACTTAGCAATAAAATTGGCTGAGAAATTTAATTATAATAATATTCGAGCTGATGTTGATGATAGAAGTGAGAGCGTGGCAAAGAGGATAGCCAACGCTGAAGTAGAGTGGATACCTTACATAGTAGTCATAGGAAAGAAAGAGGTTGAAGGAGGAAAATTACCAGTTAGAGTAAGGTCTTTAAGAAAAACATTAGATATGAGTGAGGAAGAATTATTAAAGAAAATCAAAGATGAGACTCAAGGTTGGCCATACCGTCCTTTATACTTTAGTATGCTCTTATCAAGAAGGCCAAAGTTCGTCTAGGATTTTTTATTAATTTGAGATAAGTAGGATAAGCTCATAAGTTCATTCATGAGCTTTGCAGCTACTACTGCTGTAGTACCATTATCATAAAGAGGTGTAAGCTCTACTATATCAAATCCTATAATTCTCTTCTCCTTTAATGAATAGAGAAAATCTAAGAGTTTATGTACGGATAAGCCATCAGGCTCAGGATTGCCCACTCCTGGTGCAAATGAAGGATCAAGCACATCTAAATCAATGCTCACATAAATATTTTCAAAGTCCTTAAGAAAATCTAACAAGAGCTTTTCAGCGTTAGCAATAGTATACATAGTCTGCATGGATATCAAAGAGAGCCCTATCTTATCAGCAATCTTCCATTCTTCTCTGCTAGCAGCCCTAGAACCTATATGAACGATAGATTCAGCTCCTATTTTATCTGTCAAGCGCCTAAGAAAAGTTGCATGGCTCAACTTCAATCCAGCAAACTCATCTCTTAAGTCTAAATGTGCATCAAATATGATGAGTGCAGTATCTTTAAGAACGGGAAGATATGTGCCAAAGGTTAGGGTGTGCTCCCCACCTAGAACGCCAAAAGTCCCTCCTTCTTGAACTATCTCTGTCACAACTTTTCCTACTGAATAAACCATATCTTCTACATTGTTGGTCAATTTTAAGTTTCCAAGGTCTAATACGCTCAAAGATTCTGAATCAACGTCTAAGATAGGTGAGTAAACCTCTATCTTCATATAGGCTTGGCGTATAGCATCAGGGCCAAATCTTGCACCAGGTCTAAATGTTACAGTTGAATCGAAGGGAACTCCGAAGATATTCGTAATAGGCTTTATGCCTTCTTTTATAAAAGTTATTAAAGGCTCAGACGTAAGGAAAAGATCCTTATAGCTCATTCTAACTTAACCTTTCTAGGAGTGCAGCTACTATTATTGGAAATGCTAATGTGACTTCGCTCACTACTACTACCTTTCTCGCACCCTCGTCTATCTTCCCCCAAGATACTGCTTCATCCAAGGTTGCACCAGAAAGCCCGCCAGTCTCTGGCCTATCGAGAGTTATTTGTATAACATAATTGAACTTCTTTTGAGCAAAGATAGAAGATTGAAATACATAATTTTTCGGTACACCTCCACCTAGAATAACTGCACCTGCATTCTCATATTTCTCTCTTATTGACCACATCTCCTGAAGGTCCATAAAGGCATCTACACGCAATGTATCAGAGCTCTTTCTGTTGTATCTGACAGCCTCAATTCCATAAGCTGAGTCTTGAATGGCAGGGACGAATACTTTTACATTATGATGGTAAGCAGCTTTTAAGATAGAATCTTCATTTGGAAGACGCTTAGCTATCTCCATCAAGAGATCGTTTATAGAAAGAATCTCTCCTTTCCTAGCCTCAATTATATCTTGATAAATGTCAAAAATGGGATTATCAAATTTATCCTCAAAATCCTCATCTGTGACGAAGACATCATATATTCTGCTAATTTTCATTTTGTAGAGTAGGTCATCTCTTATGTTGGTCAAGAACTTGTAGTGCTTACCACCAAAACTTTCCAAAACATCGTGAGCTAAATTGGCACCAGTGCTTACTATTGCGTTTACCCATCCTTTTTCTATTAAAGTTATGATCACTTTCTTAAGCCCAGCTGGTGTAAGAGCTCCAGCTAAGGTGAGGAAGATATACGTCTTGTCCCTAATCATCTGCTCATATATATCCACAGCCTTTGCAAGAGCACCAGAAGAGAAAGCACCAGAATTCTTCATCTGAAGAACCAATTCATTTACTGTCATGCCTTTCCAGATTTCCATTGGTTTTACTGGTTCTCTTTTTAGCTCATCAATTGAATTCTCCATCCCACATTTCCTTCTTTGATCGTAATAATGAATTTTTCTATCTTTATAACTATTATTAAGTTAATTCTCTCAATATAAAGTGAGCAATGAAAATCAAGATTTCATATGAAAAAAGTTAGGGATTATTAAAGTAAATCTGTAAATTATTATATGCTTAAAATTATGATGACCAGAAGAAGTCCTCTAACTTCATGGCTCCTAATATCTCATCAAAGCTGTATCCTAGAGCATCTAATAATTGCTCAAAAGTTCCTCTAAGATAATCAAGGTACTTCTCTATGTCTATCTCCTCTATTTTGGCTAAGCTTAGAGGCTTTACACCAGGGGGAGTTGTTGTCTTTAAAAAAGATATTATCTCTCCAGCCTTAACCTCTTGACCTCTATTTATCAACAACTGTGCAGCCTTAACATGCTGAGGCGTTGTTTCTGTATATTTGCTTGGAGGTTTACCTATCATTACATTAAAAGCTAGTTCTTCTAGAGGTATCTTTCTTTCTTTTAGTTGAAGATACTTCTCATGAAGCTGACTTTTTATAGCTTCTCTAGCCTTCTCAAAATCTTTAGATGATTCTACTTTGCTCAAAGTATTGACAGTCTCATAGAAAGCATTTCTTATGAATGCAGGGACATGGCTCTTCTTTCCTGTCAAGCCCTTTATATCAACACTACCATCTGGAAGAACTCCGAGATAGTTCTTCTTTCTCTGGCTAAAAGCCACGTATCGATAAGTCTTATCAAGATCAAGCTCTATCTTAAGCTCACCTTCAGCCCATTCTGATATATCTACTAATTGCTTCTTACTAGGACTCTCAAGAAACAATGAATCCGTGTCCCCATAAACCACATTTATATCAAGCTCCTTACACTTTTCTATAGTATTTGATATAACATACCTGCCTATGGCTGCTGTTGCCTCAGCTACAGGAAGACAGTAAAGAGGATAGATTTCAGCTCCCATGACTCCATAAGAAGCATTTAATATGACTTTTAGAGCCTGAGCTACTACATTGTAGAGGTTTTTATCGGCAGGGTTAAGAGAGGGATCTTTTGATAAAGGCTTATAGTAGTTGACCCTAAGGTCTCTTAACGATCCTATTACCAAAGATGATATACCACTGCGTTTTTTACACACCCAATGCTCAGTCTCAGGTATCATATTGTCTTTACAATCTGGATGGACGCAACGCACAGTCTCGTAAGATAAGTTGTAGACTTTTATGATGCTAGGATAAAGTGATGCGAAGTCAAGTACTGAAACATTAAAATGAACTCCAGCCTTTGGTTCGACTACAAGGGCTCCTTTGTACTTCTTGCCCTTTGTAACTGGCTCAGAAACAGCCCCTCCTTTCTCCTCTAATTCCTCTTTTTTAGGTATGAGAGCATTTATTCTTCTATGCTCAAAGTACATCATGCTTCTTATCCAATTTGATACTCCTAGCCTTGCAACATCATCTATGGGCATCTTTGCAACTCTTGCTATTACCACTAATAGCTTCATGAGGAGATTTTCATTAAAGCTCGTGAGCTTGTAAGTTATCAAAGCATCATTATGGCAGTATCTTGCCAATTCATAAAGAGGCAATGAGCCTAAAGAGCCTTCGAACTCTATCTTAGACTCTCCTATAAGAGCCTCACTTACACCGTTTAAGGTGTGCTCAACATATTTTCCCCCAAAGGCATATATCTGAAGAGATTTATTCATGAAGGTTTTATAGAGATCTATATGCACACCATGCTTAATGTATGCTACATCTTTTCCTAACGAGATAGGTATCTGCTCCTTTGAGAAGTTAAATTTCATGGCTCTGTGATATAAATAGTTAAGATCAAAATCATCTCCATTAAAAGTTATCAAGAAGGGATAATCTAGCATACGTTTGAAGACAGATGAGATGAGCTCCCTTTCGCTTTCAAAGAAGAAGATTTTCACATCATCACTTATGACCTTCTCTCCTAGCTCTACATCCTTCCTCTTGAGCAAGAATACCTCATTAACTCTATCACTACCAACCATAGAGACTGCCAAGATAGGAAACTCAGCCTTTACAGGGTCTGGAATACGGCTCTCAGCTGGGGGTAGAACCTCTATATCCAAGGAAGCACGGCGTATATCTGGTAGAGGCTGACTCAAGAGCTTAGCCCACTCTATAATATGAGATTTAAAATCAGGGTCTGACTGATCAAGAGCCTTCTTTAAGCTCTCCCTTACTACTTTCGGGACTTCATACTCAATAGGAACTATCTTTGAATTCTTTACTTCATAAAAAGCCCCCATGATCAGACCTTTATCATAAAGATAGTTCTCATAATACTTTATATCAGCCTCCCATGCCTCTATCACGTTTCTTATGCTCTTTTCTGATGATGTTCCTCCTATAGCAAGAGGGTCTGCAACGATGATTTTTGTCAAATTGATGCTACTATCCCTTAGCAAATCTCTTTTCTCTTCTGGCACAAGATCAATAACATCTGATCTGCTCTTAAGGTCCTTGAGCTGATCTTTTGGCAACTTAGAATAGCAGTATGGTTTATGCCCTGTATCATCGTACCAGAGATGGATTTTTTGAGTATTGAGATTATAGAACTTCAGTACTGCAACCTTGGCATCACCATCGTATATGGCTGAAACAAGGAGTGAAGGAGGAATGCTAGGGTTATGCTCTAATAACTTTCTCAGCGCACTTTCATATTCGCTCAAAGCTCTTTCCATACCAACATCCAACTAATTATATCCAATAATGGTAAGATATATTAATTAAAAAAGGTTAAGGATGCGTTACCTTGAAAATAAGTCCCAATAAGTTAACGATGAGCCTTGGTCTCTTCTTCTTGATCACTGGTATCATATGGATATCTCTTGCAATACTTCGTGAGGGAACAATGCTACTTGTAGAACCTGGGATAGTAAATCTTATCACTGGAGCCTTATTGATAATAAAATTTTGGAGAAGGTACATTAGAGCTTTAGTCATAGCCTCAGGTCTATACAGCCTTATAATATGCTCTTACCAATTTTATGCAGCCAGTAGCTTATTACAATTAGGTCTTACAACTTTCACTATTGTCTCATTGATAGGTTTTGGTCTAGGCTCATTAGCTTTCCTTTTTGTTATAATAATGTCATATATGAATGCTCAAGCCTTCATTTTATCAACTGCTGGTCAAGAAGAAGAGACCAAGGTATATGGAAGCGATTAACCTTTCTTACGAACTTTTTACTTCTTTACTTCAACTTTGATCTCTCTGATCAAACTGACTCCTAGCGAGGCAATCTTCCCTCCGGCTATCATTATAAAGAACATCAGCAGATACCAGAACCCCATATCTAAAATTTTATTTATTTCTTCACCTGGTGCCATACTAATGTCAGGGAAGTTGAACAATCTCGGCGGAGCAGTAGCACCACTGAAGACACTGAACATAAAGTAGACAGAAAGAAATATCATCACAACTCCAACTGCCAGAAGAATATATCCAATAACTTTATCATGTTTTAGCTCCATCTTTTTCTATCTCCCCTAATTTATATGGGTGGAATATAAGAATATTATCTATAAATTCTGTCTCAGAACAACTTAACCTTTAAGATATTGATTTTTATAAGTGATAGGAGAAAATTGGTGCTGACTATGGATATAGAGGAGAAGATCGATCTTATCATTAGACCGCCAACTGAGGAAATAGTTACCATAAATGATCTAAGATCATTATTAGAGAGTGAGGAGCATCCAAGGCATTACATAGGCTTTGAGATCTCTGGGTTCATGCACATTGGCACTTTGTTAATCTCAGGCTTCAAGATAAATGATTTTATAAGAGCAGGGATAGATTGCAGAGTATTCTTAGCTGATTGGCATAGTTATATCAACAATAAGTTCGGAGGAGACTGGGATAGGATAAGAATAGCATCAAGGTACTATGAGGAAGCCTTCAAGTTCTTCTGCCCTGGGGTTAAGATAGTTCATGGATCAGAAATATACAAAGGAAATGATGACTACTGGAAGGATTTAGTGAAATTCTCAAAGCATATGACATTAGCGAGAAATACTCGATGCCTAACTATAATGGGAAGAAGCAAAAAGGATAAGCTAGATTTCGCTCAGTACCTCTACCCTCCTATGCAGGCTATAGATATTAAGGCTATGAATCTCAATATAGCTCATGCTGGCATGGATCAGCGTAAAGTCCACATGCTGGCTCGAGAGGTATTCCCAAAGTTAGGATGGAAGGCACCAATAGCTGTCCACCATAGCCTATTGCCAGGATTGTCTGAGCCTTATCGCTTAGGATTGGATGAGAACTCAAAGCTTGATATGATCTTCTCTAGCAAGATGAGTAAATCTAAACCTTTTACTTGTGTATTCATTCATGATGATGCTGATGAGATAGAGAAGAAAATACAGAAGGCATGGTGCCCAGAAGGCATTACAGATTACAACCCTGTCTTAGAGATGACGAAGCAGATAATCTTTCATGAATTTAGTGCTTTAGAGATAGATAGACCTACTAAATTTGGTGGGAAGATAACTTTTGAAAATTTTTATGATCTAGAAAAAGCCTACAAAGAAAGAAAGCTTCATCCAGCAGATTTGAAGTCAGGAGTGGCAAAAGCTATTGATAAGATAATAGCTCCTATAAGGTCTCATTTCAAGGATAAGCATGAACTATTGGAGGTCTTTAAATCTGCTTATACGAGTTAATACAGTAGGTAATCATGCTTTACGAATAATTTTGTCTAATCTTTAGATTGTTTTCAGCTTTTTGATTCTATTCTTCTAAGGAAGTAGAAAGTGTAAAAGGAGATGATGGTTATTAAAAGAAATATCTTTGTGGCAAAGACAAGGTTCCAAGGCACCTCAGGGTTAGGGAAAGGGTTAACGAGTAGATCAGGGTTCAGCTCACCCAATATCTCACTAGCAGACATCAAGCTTGCCCAGAGAGTGAAGTTAAATAAAACCTCGTACAAAGTCATAGCCCCTACAAAGAAGGCGATGAGCACGAATAATTGTCTTTTGAATTTAGAAAATTTTGAAATCATTTCCTTATTCAGTTCAAGAAGTGAATACCAGAAGACTATCACTGATGCCATAAACCAAGTTACAGGCTTAGCATAAAATGGAAAAATCATAGGAGGGAACTCTGTATTAACAAAGGTCTCCCCAATAACGTTTATATCTAGAATTGCAGCAGTGACGATGCCATAAGTTGTAACTGTAATTATGATGATGAAAGAAGTGAGGCAGACTATTCTGTACATAGTTCTGATCTTCTCCTCTTCATTAGAGAGATTTATTAATCTCAAATTTACCGTTTAATGCATCACACATTTAAAATAAAAAACTTTTGGTATCCCGATCTTGCTCACTATATTAATTAGGTGCTTTATCTAATGCCTAGTGGTCATCTTGATTGCCATCAACAAGCCCTTGATAGGAGATGAAGAAAAGGAAGAGGTAATGAAAGTTTTGGACAGTGGAAGGCTTACAGATTCTAGTTTTGATGGAAGTCTCATGATGAGAGAATTTGAGAAGAGCCTTGCCAAATTTGTCGGTGTAAAGCATGCCATAGCTGTAAATTCTGGCACATCAGCATTAATAGCTTCTCTCATTGCATTAGATATAGGCTATGGCGATGAAGTCCTAATACCTTCTTTTACTTTCGTTGCTACAGCTAATGCAATCCTTGCTAGAGGTGCAAAACCAGTCTTTGTTGATATAAATTTAAATGATTACACTATGGATATAGATGACCTTGGGAGAAAGATCAATGGTAGATCAAAAGCAATAATCCCTGTTCATCTTTATGGTCATCCTGCAGATATAGATTCTATAATTAAATTGGCAAGAGAGAATGATTTATTTGTAATCGAGGATTCTGCTCAATCTCTAGGCTCTTCTTATAAAGGTAATCAGACTGGTTCATTTGGTGATCTAGGTTGCTTCAGCTTTTACTCCACAAAAGTTGTGACATGTGGTGAAGGTGGTGCCATAACGACTAACGATGACGATTTGTATGCCAAGTTGAAGAAGATAAGAAACCATGGCATAGCTAGTGATCATAATCCAGAAGTCTTGGGTCTAAACTTAAGGATGCCTGAGATAGAGGCTGCCTTGATAAGTGTTCAGATGAGAAGGATCAATTCATTTCTTGAGAGGAGAAGAAAGAATGCAAAGATGCTATCAGAATATCTTGATGGTTTAGAAGGAGTAATTTTGCCAAGAGAAAGAGATGATTGCATATATAACTGGTATCTTTACACTATCTCTTTAGAGAAGAATCGTGACATGGCACTAAAGATCCTAAATAATAGGGGCATTGGAGCTACTGTCTACTATAGAACTCCTTTACATAAAACCCATCTCTATAAAAAACTTGGCTATGATAATGAAAACCTTCCTAAAACTATCTGGGCATCTAAACATGTCATATCATTACCAGTCCATCCAGAGCTTACAGAGCAAGATATTTCTACTATAGCTTCCTTGGTTAAAGATGCTATTAAAACCAGATCTTAAGATGATAGATGGTAATTGATGGCAAGAATAGCAATACTTATACCAACTTATAATGAGGCTGAGAACATAGCTGAACTCATAGATAGAATAGAATCTGTACTGAGCGATATGGACTTCGAGGTTATAGTTGTTGACGATAACAGCCCAGACGGAACTGCCGATATCGTTGAGAAGCTAAATATAAAGTACGGCAACATCGTGGTCTTAAGAAGAGCAGGCAAGTATGGATTAGGCTCAGCCTACACAGATGGCTTGAGATGGTCTCGCTCTAACCTCTCTCCAGACATATTCATACAAATGGATGCTGATTTCTCACACCCTCCCTATTATCTACCAAACCTTGTAAAAGGAATTCTTGAAGGATATGATGTAATAATAGGCTCTAGATATGTTAAAGATGGAGGCTCTATATCATGGTCTTGGCACCGCAAGCTAATAAGCAGGGTTGCGAACTTAATGGTACGTTTGATACTCAGGATAAGAGAGAAGGATGCTACTAGTGGCTTCAGGGCTTTGAGCAAAAGGGCTGTTAATTCTCTACTTAACTTCACTCTAAGCAGTAAGGGCTATTCTTATCAGATAGAGAGCCTCTTCTTATACTCTAATCTAGGATTGTCGGTAAAGGAAGTTCCAATATTATTCTTTGAAAGAAAGAAAGGTAAAACGAAGCTCTCTATTCCAGAGATGATAAGCTTTGCCTATTTGCTTATACACCTGAAAGCTATTAGATTTAAGAAATAAAGTAAATTTCAAATATTAGTGTTTGTAAGTTTAATTACATTGAGCAGTTCTAAGGAAAAGAAGGAGATATTCGGAGGAGTTGTTTATGAGTGTGTTAGATGTGGCACTCAAGTTACTGCTGAGAAGCTTGCCCAATTGCCAGAGATAAAGTGTATCTGTGGTTATAGAGTATTAAGGAAGGCTAGGCCTGCTACAGTTAAGCAGTTGAAAGCAGTCTAAATGTTAAACGAGCTTACCTAATAGATAATTACTCCTTGCCTCTATTATCTCAACATCAACAAATCTCCCCAATAAATTCTGATCACTTTTCACCACTATGGGTTTATAAGCAAAATTTCTACCCATCCATGAACCATCTTTTTTACCTTTTTCGTTTATCAAACATCTACCAGCCCAATCAAGCCAATTTAAGTTCTTCTCATAAGATATATCTCTTACAATTTGAACCAATTCTTTACATCTTTTATTGACTATATCATGAGGCAATTGTTTGAATTTTGATGCCTCTGTCTTAGGACGAGCACCAAACTTCGATATGTTAACTATATCTGGCTTTATCTTTTGAATGAACCTAATTGTATCTTCAAAATCTTCATCACCTTCTGTGGGAAAGCCTACAATTACATCTGTGGATAGAGTCAAAGAAGGGAAGGATGCTAGGAATGAATCTATTATCTCTATGACATCGTTTCGTGAGTATGCTCTCTTCATGAATCCTAAAATTCTCATGCTTGCAGACTGTAAAGGTAAGTGTAAGAACTTGTATATCTTCTCATCAAGATAAGATTCTATTAAATCCTTCAACATCGTTCTTGTGCGAAAGGGGTTCATCATCCCTACTCTTACAAAGAAATCTCCTTCAATCTTACAAACATTTTTGAGAAGATCTGGTAGCCTTATTCCTTTAAAATTATATACGCTATTATCTTGAGAAGTTATCCATATCTCTTTACAACCTTTTTTTATCGAACGATGAGCCTCATTTACTATCTCATAATCAGGGTAGCAGTATGTAGAGCCTCTTGCAAACCTTGTACAACAATAGGTGCATGCCATAGAGCAACCTTCAGCTATTTGAATGATGCCTGTAACTGGGTTGAGAAGATGCTTTGGTAAAGAAGGCTTGATTGCTGGTTCATCTGAGAAGATCAATAATTTGTCCTGTCCTTCTTCGATTCTTTTTATAACTTCGACTATTAAATGAATAGACCTTGGATCTAGCATTGCAGAAAAATTCGACACAGTCTTTCTAATCCTCTCAAAATTTATTCTTGGAAGACAGCCTGCTATTATCAACTTCTTATTTAAGGATGAAATTTGCTTCAAAGTAGAAATCACTCTATCTTCAGTAGGTTGCTTTACTCCACAAGTGTTTATCAATACGTAATCAGCCTCTTTTAAATCGCTTAAAGAATAGCCAGCATCTCCAAGAAGCCCTATCATGGCTTCAGTATCAGACTTGTTAGCAGAGCAACCAAATGTTTTTACGAAAAAGTTCCTGCCCAAAAGAGGCTCACCTATGAGCAAAATCTACTTATAATATTGTCCATAATAACTCTAACTATATTTAATGGCTTTACTCCTCTTCTTTAGCTTAATGTAATACTTATCAAAGCTCTTTAAGTTTGCCTGTTTTGTATTCAGAATATCAGATTTAAATACACAGAACTATTGTTCAAACATGGACAATATCACTCAAGAAAGCATAACGAAAAATAAAGGATGCATCCTAAAAATAAAAGTTAGTAGGTACAAACTCGGGGTCAATCGCTTTTAACTTATGGTTTAATATTTTAATCATACAAAGATTAATTTAAAAGCCAATAAACTAATGGCGCCCGATCTAAATTGGAATTCACTCGCTCTCTCTCATTATTGAAGGATATCAAGGCTCGCCCTAGCGGGATGGGAATATCTGCTTTAGGAATAGGGAGCGCTGGCTGCCGTATCCTTTCTTATCTTCATCGCTCCAGCATCCTCATAGAGAATTTCATATACATAAGCTGTGATGAGCAAGACCTTAGCTACTCTCCTCTAGGAGAGAAGATACTTATAAATTCAGATATATGCTCACCGAGATCTCCCTCAGCTATAAGAGGTATTGCGATAGGTTATATAGATCAGATAAGAAAAGTTTTGGCTGATTCCAAGTACGTATTTATCATATCAGGCTTGGGTGGTAATATTGGGTCAGGGCTATCCCCATTCTTGGCAAAAGTAGCCAAAGAGAGTAAGGCTATTGTTATTAGCATAGTAGCCATGCCTTTTAAATTCGAGAAGAATAAGCACTTCTATGCAGGGGTAGCCTTGAGACAGATAAGAAAATTATCTGACGCTGTAATAATAATAGATAACGATTCATTGCTAGAGAGAGTTCCAAAAGAACCTATGCTAGATGTCTATGCTCTTGTAAATGAGAAGATTTCAACTGCACTCAATAAACTCATAGAAACTCCTCAAGGAAAAGAGGTTGGAGTTGGCTTGAAAAAGTTCATTGAGACAATAAATCGAGAGGGCTATGCTATTTTAAGCGTTTATGAATCTTTTAAAGCAACAGAAGAAGCAGTAGCAGAAGCAAGTCGATCTGTACATCAAATAGCTAAACCAGACCAAGCCAGCAATGCTATTCTTTGTATCATGAGTAATGGAAAGGTATCTACAGAAGATGTTTCTACATCAGTAAGCAGAATAGGCTCATTGTTTGGTAACGGCTCTATTGAGATACAGTACGGGATAAGCATGAGCAATAGACAAGGCTTGACAGCGATCTTATTGACATCAGGTTTTAAAGACACAAAGTTTAGTGATTATGATCCTATGGCTAAAATCTTGCATAGGTTTGAGTTAGATGAAGATTTAGATACGAACTTAAACGTTAAGTTGCCAAAAATTTCTCATTTAGAAGAATTCTAAAACTTACCATTGGCTATACGCAATAGACTCAACTTAATTCTATTTACTATTGAACTAGGCTTTCCGAAGACCTTTCCTCGACCATTAAATATCGATTTTATAGCATTAAAGAATTCTGTATCTTCAACCTCTACAAAGGCATCTCCAACCATCAATGGGATATGTGAATCACTTCCAGCAACTTCTGGTAGGTTTAGCATCTTGGCATAAGCCCTTGATAGCTTAAAGTTAAGGTTGAATAATATGGATGATGAGTTTATTACTTCTATAGCATCAATACCTTCTAATTTTTCCATCTTTCTATTGCCACGTGAATCGAAAGGATGGGCAAGAACACAAAAGCCTCCAATTTCATGTATAGCTTCAATAGGATTTTCTTTTAATAATTTCATGTCAAGATCATCCTGAAGATTGATTCCTAAAACATGCCCATAAACAGTCTTTACTTCAATACCAGGGATGAACAATGTAGAATTGATATTTTCAATCTTATGAAGGGTAACTCTGTTATGATCTGTGACAACTATGGCATCTATCCCTTTGAATCTTGCCCATCTGCTAATCTCAAATAAATCTCCAAATGCATCATGTGACCATTTTGTATGAACGTGAAAGTCTATCCTGATATTAACCACTCATCCTTTATTCAATGATTTAGGGTTTATTCATACCAACTCTAGCCAATTCATCACATCTTCTCTTAATAATATTATATATGATATTCCTTAACTCTTCTCCATGGTAGCCTCTATCAATAGCTTCTTCCAACTCTCTAGCAAGTTCATAATCATTTAACCCATCTCTTACCCATTTTGAGAAGTCTCCTCGATAAGCATGAAATTCTATAGAATTCACATCAACACTTTTGATTTTATCACAAAATTCTGCAAGACTCATGGCATAATGCCCAGTATATTCTCCAACACCTATGTTAAACCAGAAGGCCCTCCAAGAAGGTAGTCTTCTCAATATATGGCGAGCCTTATCAGAAATATTAGCAAATTCTTTAATTAATATCCTTCTTGGCTTTATTTCCAGTCTCTTATACTCTGATAACTCTTCATAACGCTTAATCATAGTATCATAAAGATTTTTTCTTAATTCTTCTCCTGATAAAGATTTCAATTCTTCTAACCTTTTTGCTAGATCATGGTCTTGAAGAGAATCTTCTATCCATTCCTTTAATTCCCCTTGCTTCACATAAAATTCTATGGAGTTAATGTCTAAATCTTTTATAGCTTTGATGAGACCTTTAAGGCTCCAAATTTTTCTGCTAAAATCTTCACTATGAAATTCAAAGGGGAAGCTTGCTACAATTATCCTCTCCATAACTCTTGCCTTAAAGTCTATGATGACACTTAAAGAATTGATAAAGGCATCATAAGGACTGCCATGTGGACTGAAGTAGCTATGAACCTCGCCAGGTCCTCCTCCAGCTGTAAACATGTAATATAGATGATCACTCATCTGTAAGTACCTCCATATTTTTATCAATTCTTCATTCTCTGATTCTTTTATCAATGGAGCAAGCTCTACAACAGATCTATAGAATGCCCATTGCATAGTATTTCCTAACCAGCAACTTGTATCCCGCTCAATATCTGCCCATGATATGCTACTCAATTCATTTACATCTATCTCCCCTACAGGCTCATGCTTTTCAACTATTTCTGTTGGTGTTGCTAAAATCAAACTCTCTTTACTTAATATCTCTTGAGGAAGATATCTGAGAAATTCATGGATCCCACTCTCAGGCCAATGGTGCTCTCCAAAGGTCTCGTAATCTGCGAATAAGTTTATGCAGTGTCCAGGAGTTGCTTCTAACCATGAAGAATATTTGCTGGCAGTTAAGGGCCACTCTTCCCACCATCTTGCAGAAAAACGAAAGCCAAAATCGTCTGTAAGCCTATAGTTTCTCATCAAGATGCAAAGCTTTTCACAGCCTTTTGGTTTGTAAACATAATTTGGGGAACGCCAACCTAATATTCTCTCGATGCCTTCTGTGAATATGCCCTTATAGCCAAGTTCTTCTACAGATTTAGCAATCACATCATTGTAAAGAAACTCAGTATTCTCAAAGAAGGTAGGCTCCACTCCTATCAAATCTTTCATCACTTGTCTATGCATCTTAATCTGCTCAAGCCACTCACTTTTGTCAGGCCATAAACTTGATAAAGAGTGATAGTAGGTCTGATCTAAGAATTCAACACATCGAGTATCAGCCAATTGTTTGAAGGAATCTAGAACATCTATGTTCCACATTTCACACTTCTCAAGGAATATTCCTGAAAGGCTGAAGGCAACCTTTACCTTCTTATTTCCTCTTTTATAAGAGTCTATCTGCTCAAGTAATATCTGATTTGATGGTAAGTAGCACTTTTTGGCAACTCTGTTAAAAACCTCTCTATTTAGTTTTTGATCAAAATAATAGTTGATCAACTCGCCTTTTGGCACTGGTTGAAACTCCATATGATCCCAGAAAAAGTTAGACCTTATCCTAAAGGGCTGATGAACTTCGAAGCCTAAGCAAATTTCTTTCATACCATCACCCTAATTTATCTCCCTTCCAGCCTCTTTGAATTTCTTTCAGCATAGGAGTATAGTTGAAGATAACTTGAATCTCAGTATCGATGCTCGATTTATAGCCTAAAGGACCTATGAAGCTTACTTTCTGTCCAGCAACAGCATTGCCGAACATGGTAGCTATTATAGGGTTCTTATGATAGAATAGACCATAGACATAGCCAGCAGCGAAAGAGTCTCCAACGCCAGTTGTATCTAAGACTCTCTCAACAATTATAGAAGGGACGAGCACGGAATAAATGCCATCATCTCTATATACAAGAAGAGAGCCTTTCCTCCCTAAAGTTATAATGACTTGTGAAGGACCTCTCTTGACCCATTCCTTTGCTATATTAATAAAATCTTCTTTACTCAAATTCTCTTTACCAGATGTGTATCCTGCTTCTTTCTCATTCATCTTCAATACATCTATATATGAAAGCCATTTTTCAATATCATCCCAATGCTTAGGAATTCTGTTACTATCTTCATCTACAGTGCTAGTTGGACCATGAGCATCGAATAGTATCAATCCTGAGGAATTTTCTCTAAGCCTTTTTATCGTATCAAATGGAACTTCAAAATCTGTTACTGGAACGAAGATGAATGCATCACAATTGATGAAATCTTTAAGATCATCAAAGGTTATGGGCTTCATCTTATTCGTCTGCCTCTCCAATCTTTCACTCTCAGACAGATACTTAAGGAATATTCTATCAGTTCCCTCTGGTGTAGCCCTTAATCCTCTCAAGTCCATGTTTGGATAAAGCCCTAATAAGTGCTCAAGTACGCGTTTATCTTCTTCACCTACATTTGTTACTGGATAGATGGTAGACGGCGGGGGGAATAAATGGACTAAGGCTAACGTAGGGTAAAGTATGCAACCATATTGCTCCCTCACTATGCCTTGATAAGTCTCTATATGATCATAGGGAACTGGACCTGCTACTACTATCTTATGCATTGCTCCACCACTTTAGTTATTCAGAATCACTTAATAAGGAATTGATTTGAATTATAGAGTCTATTTTAGAAGGATTAACAGCAAAAAATAAAAGGTGTTAGAAAAGAAATTAGATGAGTTTGTAATAGTGGAGGGTGAAGAAGCCCAAGATAGCCAATGAACTCAAAATCATAAGCACTATTGTGATTGTTGCCCACTTACCTATATCTTGTTCCCTTTTTGCAAAATAGCTATTCGCTCCTAAGGCGATTATGAAGAAGGCAAGAAAAGCTATTACGCTTTTGCCTACCCAATGGTGCCCAAAAGTAATTGCCAACCAGTCTTTAAGAGGTTTATAGAGCTCTGCCCCAATAGTCATGCCAGTAACTAACAATATAACTATCGCCGTCGCAAGAAAGAACGATGTGTAAGAAATCTTTGATTGAGAAGCCATTTACTGATCACCTCAACCTCCCAAGGCTACTCTGTAGCCTGTACTGATCATGACTCCCATTAACAACATTGTAGCTGCACCAATGACCATAATAAGAGATAATGCGATTACCATTTTACGACCTCGGTCATCGGTTAGCAATCTTTCTTTGTTAACATTTAATGATACTGCAATAGTTGTCATTAGGTAAGGTCCTAATAAGAATATGTGCTCTTTCGCTTCCATAAATATCTTATGAGCCCAATCCCAAGCACCTACCTTTATGACATCTCTGACAGGAGGGTAACTTACCACATAGTAGTATCCGCCAATTAAGTAGACCAGCCAAGCCAAGGTTACACCCAATAAGGAGACTAAAGCGGCTCTGTTAACTCTTTTTTGAGTGGGATCAAGTAGTTCGACTATGATCCATATGGCTGTAACAGCGGTTGCGTCTCCAAGAACTACGTGAGGGAAGATTAATGGGTCTACCAACTTTCATCAGAAGGGACAGTTATAACACTGTTATATAAAAATCTTACGGCGTTATACAATAACTTATAAAACACTTACACCATTGATCGTTATCTTTGTCATTAGTAGGATTTGCTACAGATAGAGGCTTTGGGCATTGGAGCAGAATGATGAATTACATAACTTTACCGTCTTTACGTGATAAAGCGTTGATGATTGCTCCTATTGCTCCTGCAAGCCTGTCATGGAAGGAGATAAACACTATAGGCTATGTGGACTCTGGCAAGAGAGTGATACTTGATGAAGATGGAAATTACAGAGAGATAAGAAAGTATGATCCTGGCATAAAATTCGATTCTAATCTTGAGCATTATTACCTTCTACCTTGGAGCATAGCCCAGGCCTATAGATCAAAAGTGCTGATAATAGATGCCCATAATGAGCCTGAATTGGTCTATTGTGACAAAATCTTCCCTAAATTTAATGAAATTGTTCGATCATGCCTTCAGCGTGGCTTAAGAATTTTATTTACTTTAGAGACTCAAGCCTTCGATAAACTACCTTTAAGATATAAAAAAGCCTTTGAGAGATTAGATTCTATAATAATACCTTATGAGAAAGATTTCTTTGAAAAATGTGTTCCATTAAAGCCATTTGAAGAATTTTATGATAAGATCAAATTTGTTGGCAATATCATAAGCCAAGATTTATTAAATATGATCAGAATTCGAAAAGAGGATGCTCGTAGAGCATTAAATCTTCCAGAGGATAAGACTATAGTATTTTGCACTTATGGGAGAGGGGAAGGGGCTCAAGACATAGTTAATGCTATAGTAAAAGTTGGTGATGAACTGATAAAAAAGCATTCTGAACTTTTCTTCATAATCAGTGATCCAACAGGAGAATTTAGAAAATCGATTCCAAAAAGAGATTGGATAGATTTCATAGGATTAGATTATCAAAGGGCTATGATAACCCTTGCATCTTGTGATTGTACAATACAAGGTCTTGGTACAGGCACTCTAATGGAAGCATTGGTAGCAGGAAAGCCCATGATTGCCATAAGCTTGGATAGACCTTATCAAGAGCAAGCATCGAAGGGTAAAGGTATACAAGAATTTGGCATTGGTACATACATGCCTTTAGAAAAAGCTTCAGCAAAATCTATTTTAGAAGCATTGATAAGGATTCTTGAGGAGGATTACACTAAAATCTTGTCTAAGGCTTTACCTAAAGTCTTAGGAGATTTAAAAGGAGCTGAAAGAGTGGCCAATTTACTATCATCTTACCTTTAATCAATTTGACTTTAGAAAGTATTATTTCATGCTATAAGTCTATTAAAGTTTCATCAAGCTTTGAATTCAAAAGCTTCTTTACTGTCTTCCAAGATCTTCTGGCGAAGGGAGGCATATCGCCATATTTCTTGAGCCATTGTTTCAAAAATTTTATAGTCCGATCATCTGCTGGATAGCCACTACCAATATTACCGAATTTCTGAGATAAATCATATATCTCTTTATCCCTGCTCACTTTAGCTACTATCGATGCTGCAGATACTATAGGATAAATCCTATCAGCATGATGAGCTGAGATTATCTCAACTTTTCTTTTTAGATTTTCTAAAATATCTTGCTTGAACCTCTCAACATTAACATCAGATGCATCTACATAAACTATCTCAGCATCTAACGATTCTATGACCTTTGCCATCGATATAGCTTCAAGGTAATTTAACTTCTTATACTTCTTACCCTTTAAAACATAATCGTCTATCTGTTCAGGCTTAAGTTTGAGCATAGATGCACTATCAACTATATTCATGATTTTATGGTAAAGATCAACTCTTTTATATGGTGATAATAGCTTAGAATCCTTAACACCTATCTTGATCAACTGTTCTAATTTATCCTCTCTTACACATACACCTGCAATTACCAAGGGACCTAATATTGCTCCCCTGCCTGCATCATCAACGCCAGCTATTTTATCTCTCATTTGCATAATTTTTACCTTTTATCTTTGATAATAATTCTTCAGCCAATATTCTGGGAAGTTTCTCTCTATTCTCATGAGTGACTTCTATAACTTCAACAAAAGGCTTTGACTTTAGCTCTTGAATAAGAGGATCGTTAAGACGCTTATGAACAATACCTAATACTGGCTTTCCACTCTCTACTATAGCTTTCACAGCATTTCTGAAATCAGGGCTGAAGAGCTCCATAGGCCCTATCTCATCACATATGATTATATCACAGAAATCTATAGCATTCACCAAGCCTTTTGCTCCTATCTCAGCCAAGTCTATAAGATTTACTCGATATTTTCCAAGCTTAGGACCTGTATTGAGTTTGGTAGCTGCCAATACTCCCTTTCGACCTGAGGCTACATCCATCAACTCAAAGCCCATTCTTTCACCCTTGACTCTAACCTCTCTACATAGCATCCCTCCTAAAGCATATCCATAATTCCTCATTATACTCATCGTTTTTATCAGAACTGTTGTTTTTCCTATTCCTGGATCACCTGTTATGAGCCAGACTCTAACTGATTCTTTCAAGCCTTGCACATAGTCTTTTCTATAAAGATTATAATTTAAGTTTGCTAAATTAAATAATAAGTAAAAAATAGGGTTGAGAGTCTCTTGTGTGTTTATGAGCAATCGATAAAGATAGTAGAGGGCAAGACAACTTTATTAGTGCCAAAAGTCTCCATTGAGTCTGATGTTCCTCCCAAGATGCCTGCATTTTATAATCCTCAAGCGAAGTTGAACAGGGATTTATCGATATTCATCTACAAGGCTATGGCGAGAAGACTATCTGGGCATATTAGAATGGCAGACTCATTGGCAGGTATAGGGGCTAGGGGGGTTAGAGTTGCTGTCGAATCTCCTGAGATAGGTGAGGTGTTCATGAACGATCTTAACCCTGTTGCTATAGATTATGCAAAGGCATCAGCGAAGATGAATGAGGTATATGATAAATGCTCCTTCTCTATTATGGATGCTTGTCATTTTCTTATAGAGCACTCTTCTCCTAGAGATAGGTTTGAGATAGTGGACATTGATCCCTTCGGTTCTCCTGCTCCTTATTTAGACTGTGCAGTAAGAGCTGTAAGAGATAAAGGACTAATATCTATAACTGCTACTGACACAGCTGTCTTGTGTGGAATCTACCCAAAGGTTTCTGCTAGGAAGTACTTTGGCTACTCTCTTAATACTGAGTACTGTCACGAGATAGGGATTAGGCTACTACTAGGAGCTTTAGCTCACTCAGCCATGAGATTAGATATAGGCATTAATCCTTTATTCTCTCATAGTACAAGGCATTACATTCGCATCTATGCCACTATATCATCAGGAGCAAGCTATGCTGATGAAACAAGAGATAGTCTAGGATACATACTTCACTGCTTTAATTGCTTTAATAGAAAAATAAGCTCAACAATAGAAAAAAATTGTGATGAATGTGGAGAAATTTTTAGATTTGCTGGTCTCCTTTGGATAAAAGAGATTCATGACAAAAATTTCTTATCATATTTATTGAATAACATAGATTTGAATAAAGAATGTGAGAAGATGATAAGAAACTCATTGAACGAGGCTGATATGCCACCTACTTATTATATTCCTGATAAGATAGCTGATAAATTACAATTAAATGTACCAAAATTAAATTATATTATTAATTCTATAAAAGATAAAGGCTATAGAGCGACTAGAAGTGCAATAAATTCTAAAGGAATAAAGACAGATGCACCATCATCAGTCATAATAGAGATAATAAAGGAATTGAATAGATAGCATTAAATAATTTATAAGTCAGTTAATGCATCAAAACTACGATTGAGCAGTTTTCTCTATGAATCTTGGCAGACCAAGAGCTTTCAAAGCTAGAACTTCAGCCCTAAACCTCTCTTTGTCATATGCTTCAATGTTAAAACTGACGATGGCAAACCTTATTTAATCCAAAGGAAATAAATCAAATTTGATGAAAAATGCCTAACTATATTGTCCTCATAAATTGGACGGATCAAGGAATAAAAACTATCAGGGACCTTCCTAAGCGACTCGCAACAAGCAAAGCTCTTATCGAAAAAGCAGGTGGAAAATGGCAAGCCATATATTTCACGTTTGGGCAGTATGACGTTGTAGGAGTAGCACAGTTCCCTAACGATGAGGCAGCGGTGTCTGCCTTTCTAGCTCTAGGAAGTCTAGGCAATGTCCGCACCACGACCCTTAAAGCCTTCACACAGGCCGAATTCGTCAAAATAGTCGAAAAGCTCCCATGATCGAGCCTATTACACTAGCTCTACTCACACCTTTTTTTGCAAAATTGGAGTTTCAAAGGGTTACAACAATATTCTATTCCATAATGGCATGAATCAGAACATGATCCTTATCGAAGGGCTCAAGCTCAATAACTTGCTCTACTTTAAAGCCTTCTCTCTCAAGCTTCTCCTCCTCCTCTTTAAAGACTTTAGAAGGTTTCTTTGTTACATCTATGCTTCTCGATTTGACAGCTAAGAGAAGATGACCATTTTTCTTCAAGAAATGTTTGCAATTAGCAATAGCTATATCTGTCTGATCTGGTTGGGCTATATCACAATAAACTAAATCAACATGCCCAAATATAGAATGATATTTCTCATGCTTTCTTGCATCCTCAATGATAGGTATCATGTTCTTTCTGTATTTCACACATCTCTCCATGAGCTCTCTTGCTACTCTAGGAGAAATTTCAACACAAAATATTATCCCCTTTTCTCCTATTATGTCTGAGACATGGCTTGCAGTAGTCCCTGTAGAAGCTCCTAAGTAAAGGACTTTGCTACCTTCCTTAAATGGCAAAATCTTAAGCCCTTTTATTATAGCTGCAGAAAGCTTACTCCTAAAAGGATCCCATAACCTATACTCGATTCCTTTATCAACTATCAATCTCTCGCCATAAACTTGAACTCCTGGAGCAAGGTTTATAGTAGCAATCTTCTCTTCGCCATCTACTATCAACCAATGAACTCCTTGTAGATTACCTCTTCTTTCCAATTCTCTTCACTCTTTTTACCCTCTTAACTCTCCTTTCTTCTTTTGGTGGCTCTTTGTACTTTGTCCTGATTTCTTCTAATCTCTTTTGAAGCCTCTGTTCAATTTCTTTCTCCGAACTTCCTCTGAAGGCGTCTATTCTTGATGCTATAGCTATCTTTGTTGCTATCGATCTGGCTATCTTGCCTCTTTGCCATTTTGGAGCTGAATGGACAGCTTGATGCTGAAAGATAATGCCATGCTTTGGAGGTCTTGTACCAGTGCGCAAAGCCCTGAAGAGAGCCTTCTCAGCTCCAAGAACTTGTATAGTACTGGCAGGTAGCATAGCTAACTTCTCTAACCCTCCTGCCTTAGCCATCAATCTAGCTCCTATAGTTGCTCCTACTACAGATGATATATTTGGTGCTATAGTTTCCATGTTCCTCTCAACATAGCTTGAAAGCTTATCTCTAAGGGAATCTAGCTTTATCACTTCTTCAGCTATTGCTAAAATTCTCCTTAAATCCTCTTCACGAATGTCTCCTCCTTTAGACTTTTCAGCCGAGATAGATATAGCCTCAGCCTTTTTTAGAGAGAATCCAAATTTTGCAAGCTCTTCCTTTCTTACATTCTTCCTTTCACCAAATTCATTAACAAATTTTGTATATGTTAAAGGATCATCAATAAGAGAGCTGAGCTCAGGAAAATGCAATCCATACCACTCTCTCACCCTCGTTGCCAAAATGTTCAAGGTCTTATCCACCTCATCAAGAGCCTGTATAGCTTCTATTGCATGAAGGTCTGGCTTTGCTGAAACTTCCCTTAACTTGAATTCAGATAAAGCTATGGCAAAATTTCTAATCATATCTTTAGCATCATCTTCAGAGCTTGCTAAGCCTGCTTTTATCATGAGCTCTATCTTTCTAGACCTAAGCTCATCTATCAAATCGTTAGAAGCCTCATCAACTTTAAACCCTTCTCTGCTCAGCTCTTTCCTCAATTCATCTTCAATTATCATCAATGCCTCTAAATTCCTCATGGAATTTGATAAAATTTCTTTTAATTCTAAAGGCAACTCTCCTCTTTTTAATCTCCCATAATTCTTGACTTGAGCATCACTTGGATACTTCCAATTAGAGATGACGTTAAACTTCTCATCTAAGACTATTGCTCCGATTTCACATAAGTATAATATGCCCTTCATCTGCTTGCTATCCTCAAGATAGAATATTAGGGTTCAATATAAAATGTTATTAATTAGTCGTTGAGTTAGCTTAGGGGGATAAAATGGGAAGAAAAAGTGTAGAAATAGTAGGTCTTGATGTGAAGGGACTCATAGCTGATCTGAACAGCGCTTTGGCTGATGAGTGGAATGCTACATACCAATACTGGATAGCCTCTAAAATAGCTATGGGGATAAACGCTCCAACAGTTATTAAAGCACTGGAGGAAATTCTAAAAGATGAGCAGGAGCATGCCAATGAGCTTGCAGAGAGAATTACTCAGCTAAACGGTACGCCAATAACAAATCCTAAAAAATTTGGTGAGCTTTGTAAATGCAAGTTCATAGAGCCTCCTAAGGATCCGAGTGACTTAAAGAAGATAGTAGATGATGTTTTATTGGCTGAGGCATGCGCAATAGAGGGCTATAATAAGCTAGCTGAGAAGACTCGTGGAAAAGATCATGTAACCTACCATCTTGCTGTGCACATAATGCAGGAAGAGATAGAGCACGAGGCGAAATTCGAACTTCTACTCGCCAAATTATAAAAAAATCATCAATAAAACTTTGCCAAAGGAAGATAGCTACCCTATATTCGCTGCTATGAAAGAGTTAAAATCTGCAACAAACGAAAAACTTTAATCTATAACCTTTATCAACACATACGGACATAGGAGATATGTCGTCGACAAAACCTTGTTCTCCTACATGCGTATTCTTCAGGTGTGGTCGCAGGGCCTTACAAATAAGGAATTCCAAGCCCTGGTGTAGCTTTACTAATGATTACTGTGATGTAAAGCTCTGTGCATATGTGCAATGCATAAGAGGTAAGCTGGTCTCAGGAAATATGTGTGGATTGATGGTCAAAAGGTTGACTGTAGATAAGCTACGCCCTGAGGATTTCGGGGTTGGGATAAAGCTCAAAGGGAAGCTCGCAAAACGTTTAGGTGAAGACAAGGATATAGTCTAAAATAAAAAATAGGCCGTGTTGGCGTATAGCCTACGGCATCACGGGATACTGGTTATATTACTTGCCCAATCGCATGGCTCGGTTTGACTTGGGTTATCTTTATCTTAACGCTATCTCCTTGCTTTGTATTTGGCACGAAGATAACGAAGCCCTGAACCCTTGTTAAACCGTCTCCACGTCTACTTATTTCCGATATGGTGACGTCCAGTTCATCACCAACCTTTACAGGTTTTGCCCTGAAGTAGGTTGTAGGAAACTTTCGGCGTGGATAGCCTTGCTGTTGGGATGGTCTCTCCTCTTCAGACAATTACTACGTCCTCTTCCTTGACGGACTCTACATTATGTCTATATTTAAGCCTTATTTTAAATCTTTCAGTGCTACAATTGGATAATTATGTTAGGGCTGGAGATAATGTACTGATCTATCTTACGAATAAGAAGAAGTGGTTGGTTAGGGCTAATGCTGATGAAAAGCTCCATACACATCTAGGGTACATAGACTTAGGCTCTGTTATAGGAAAGGAGTATGGCTCATCTATAAAAACAAGCTTAGGAGAGAGATTATGGATACTTAAGCCAACTATAGTAGATCTAATTCTTAAGGCTGAGAGGAGGACTCAGATAGTCTATCCTAAGGATCTCGGGATGATTGTAGCTATGACTAGCATATCTTCTGGCTCCATAGTAGTAGAGGCTGGTACTGGTAGCGGTGCGCTTACTACTTTTCTTGCCAATTTGGTCAAGCCTGATGGTCATGTTTTCTCATATGAGATTAGGCCTGATTTCATAGAGATGGCTAAGAGGAATATAGATAGGGCTGGTCTGAGGGATTTTGTCACTATAAAGCAGGCTGATGCAAAGAAAGGCTTTGATGAGAGAAATGTCGATGCTGTGGTAATAGATGTAGGCGACCCTTGGACTTTAGTAAGAGTTGCATGGGAAGCTCTAAAAGGTGGAGGGATATTTACTTCTATATCTCCTACAATGAACCAAGTTGAGAAGTTGGTTGCTGAGCTTGTTAATACTGGTTTTGTAAGCATAGAGAGCTTAGAATTACTATTGAGAGGTCTTGAAGCAAGAATTGGCATGACAAGACCTTCTATGAGGATGATAGGACATACAGCATATCTCACATTCGCAAGAAAAATATTGATGGATCAATAAAGGTTAAATTCATATAATAATACCGCTTAAAGGTGAATAGATTGGATAAATTAGGGATGATTGAAGACATATCTTTTCTTTTATACCTATCTCCATTATTGATCAATGGCTTATATGCCCTTTACCTTTGGTTTACCTTGAATTTACTTCCAGTTGATGTTTACCTTAAAGTTACTAATGATAATATCGTCTTCTTAGCAGGTGTATTTGCAATACTCATAGCATTGGTAATGGAGTTATGGATAAATCCTAAAGATATGAGGATTAAGAAGATAGGAGAAAACATCTCAAGAATGAGAATTTTAGCATTCTTATTCATAATTTTATCCTTGATTTCTGTTTGGAGTGCAAGTGGTTACTCATCCAACATATTCGACATTTTTGATCTTTATTTAGAAGGAAGATACGCTATATCATACCCTCTCTTCTTGCTATTCTTTTCTTTTGCTCTATCTCCTTCAATAAAGCATTTCTTAAAATTCTCGGTAATAATCTTTGAGGTAATCCCTATTATTCTTATAGCATCTTCTCCTTTATTGCTCTACATATTTTGGCGCTTAAAATTATCTTCTAATATCGTATTCTACATCCCTCTTTTAATATTCATAGCAGGCATTGCTTTATTCTTTTATAGCTTAAGAGTTGAGAAAAAGAGTAAATTAACACGATAATCCTAGCAAAAATTTTCCTTTTATTATATTGTTTTTCTCTTTTAATGATCCATTTTATCCGCTTTTTTCATTGAATCCTTTCCCCTAAAATTATCTTAGGCGTCGAAACTAAACATTTTGTGAATTCCTTGAAAAAGTGCTCAAGACCAGATTTAGTCGCTTTGCCATGAGTGATCTCATCATCCATCTCCCAATACAACACATAAGTGACAGATTTTAGTGTTCTGGTCAGTCTAATAGGTGGTTCTCCCTTTTTAACGGCAGAAAAATCACCTTGTCTATGAGTCCGCTTTATGTATCTTACATCTTTGACACCTGGAAAATCTCGATGATGCTTGGCTACACGCTCAATTAATCGCTCAAATTCTTCTGTTTTATTAGGTTTGACTTCATAGATACAAACCTCAACGAAACCTTTTGCTGGTTGATTCAAACTAACAGCGCCCCTTAAGTAGCTAAGGTATGAGAAGTGTATCATATGAAATCGTCTAAGCTCTTCACTTCTTTTTTAGCATGTAATTCTCTTTTTTCCATGTCTTTATCTTCAAATGTATTGAAGATGGGCTTTCCATATACCCCATCGTATCCTGCTATGAAATCTACTCTTCCCTCTCTAGTTTTGATTATTGCATCTGCAATCTTTGCATTAGTTGCCTTTGATAGCTCATCCTTCTTGGCATTGAGCAATACATTCAATTCATTACCAAACTTTGCTATCAGTTTATCCTGCTCCTCCATGACCTTTTTTGAGTAAAGTTGATCTACACCCATGACATAAGAGATTATCTCATATAATGGTAACAATGATTTGTATGGAATAGCATCTTTTAATATAAAATCTTCAGGTCTATCTGCCAATTCTTCAACTCTTTGTAATACTCCTATAGTCAATTTCTTACCACATTTTGGGCATTTGTTGTTAAGCTTGATAGCATCTCTTGGATGTAAAGAGACATCACAATTTCTATGACCTGTGTAATGATATTTACCATACTCTGGTGGGACTTCAACTGTGAATATGAACCTCTTATTATCCCTCTTCTTAACAGCATCTATTATCTCATGATACGATAATTTCTTAAGATCGAATACATTGAACTCTCTGCCTAACCTCCAAATCCAAGGGCTATGGGCATCTGAGTTGCTCATAAGGCAGAATCTATCGAGCTTACTTAGCCTCCAGTTCATAGGAGGGTCAGAAGAAAGCCCAGTTTCTATTGCATATATATGCTTGGTCTGATCTTTATAGCACTCTTCTATAGAATCGAATCCAGAGAAAGCCCCAAATATGCTCCACCAAGTAGTCCAAGCATGAGAAGGTATTATTAGAATATCCTTGTATATGCTCATCAACATTTCAACAAGCTCTGGAGATGATAAATCATTGAATATAGGTCTACCATCTGATGATAAATTTCCTCTCTTTGATAATGAATCTATGATCTGATCTGCAATATCTAAGCTTGGTACATGAATGACATGGTGTATCTTTCTAGCCTTGCTTTCTTGCTCATATACTGTACTGACTTCTGTCGTTATCATCCAATATATTCCATTGTAAGTGAATAAGCCATAATCGTCCAAAGGCACTAATTTTTCTTTCAATTCTTTCATCCAAGTAGGGTGGGTAAAATCTCCAGTGCCTAGCAGATTTAATCCCTTCAGCTTTGCGTTTCTGCTCAACTCATCTAAATTCATACTTTGGCTCGTTGCTCTACTCAGATAACTATGAATATGAAAGTCAGCTAATACTCTCATTAAGGTTCCTTAATTTATAATTAATTCATAAGGATTTAAATTTTGATGATCTAGAACATAACTCTTAGCAATTTTATTAAACTTAATTCAAAAAGTTGGATAGCGTCCCTGTATCTAATTCTTAACGATGAGGAAGATATAATCCTTGCCTATCATTATGATATTTAAGGATAGAATGCTTAAATCTTTCTCTATAGGATTGGAACTTATGGTTTCTCGTAAGGAGTATAAGGTTCCTGATATCCAACCAGTAAGTTTTGTTATAGAGATTCTTGATAATGAACAAAAAGCCGTTGAAGGTGTTACGTTTAATGTTACGGTTGATAATGGAAATACGATGGCTAAACAAACTGACAAAGAGGGAATTATTGAGGTACCTAAAGCAAAGAATGAAATTAAACTGTCTCTACCTGCCTAACAATCAACATTATTTGTAAATTGGAGAAGCTATCCCTTCGAATCATTTTCAAATCTTTGATCGTTGATGTCAAAGGGCTATGTGCGAAGCCGCCCCAAATAACGTGATTCTGTACTACTTTATTACCTTCAAAGCTCTGAGCGACCATAGTATGTTGGGTCAGTAATGACTGGTATCACAGGACTCCCTTTGGAATCGTTTAACACACGCCTTACATCCACTCGGTACCTTCTGCCCGTAAAACGGCATTCGAATTTCTTTTCACCACCATAAACCAATGGAAACGGACCCTGCCTATGCCATTCCCAATCCTTAAAGTCTGAGAAGAAAATTTCCTCTGGAGAAGTCTTCTTGGTCTGATTGAATACATTTTCTGCGTCTCCAAGGAAGTCTTTGTTCTTTTCCGGAATTGATGGATATAGTACCCTGAGTGTAACCTGCTCAGTATTACGGTCATGTCTCAAGTCGCTATTGAGCATCTCAGTCCATTGGTCATCAGAATTCCGATCCGGGTATTTCTCCCTTAGTTTACCTATACAAATTTTTCTCTCCTCTTTTGTCTTATTTTGGTCAGGAGATTTAGAACCTGGAACATAGAAGAAGAAATACTCCAAAAAAGACTCCCTCGTGGGATTTCCTTCACTCAAGGGTTCTTTCGGCCTCTCAGGTGCATACTTTTGGATCGGTCTGGGTGCAATGACGGTTGCGCGCCCTCCAAAAAGTCGCCTGAGCTCATCAAGCAGAACCTGATCGTCACCTATCTCGCATCCCCGAATGACTATTATGGAGTCCTCGTCCAGTTTCGTTTTGTCCGCCCTTAATCTAGGGTTCCCTGAGTTTCTCTTAAGTAAGCCTGCAGTGATTCTGTCACCGTTTGGGAATAGCGGAGAGAATATCTCACAAAAGTCGCAATTGCTACCATCTTTCCTTCTCCCATAATTAGTGCCATGTGTTACAATATTGACTTCACCCCAGGGTGGATTGATCACATGCTTGCCTTTGCGAATCGGTCGATCGAGATAATCCAGGATTTCTTCGAAGCTGAGATCTCTTTGCTTTGGTGGTGGAATTATTCCATCAGCTAAATGTTCAAAGTACTGTGTTGCAGCACCGAAGAAAGGGTTGCCTTTCTTCGCGTCATGGCCCGTAATAAATGTGATCACCGGCCTGCGATCTGGTATAAGCCTCACGAAGACTGGGTTGCAGTCCTTGTATTCCTTCTTGACTCCATCGATAGTTCCGCTGACACAAAAGACTATTTCCAGAAGCTCGCCCTCTTGTTCGCCAGTGTCCTCAGAGATTTCGAGAGTGTAGTATTTATCGTCTGGGTCTCCATCTATATGCACTCGCAGTTTTCGTGGATTTGGCCCTGCCCCTCGACCCTGCAGCCTAGGTAAACCGATAAATTTTCCGTCACGTATATCACCTTTAAATAGTGCGATCAGATTGAAGGAGCCAGTACCCTCTTCTACATGTGTAGTTCCTTGAGTCCACTCATCTGCCTCAAACAAACCTATTTGTACGTCATCAGCGCGTTTGGGTGAGTCAAAGCTAATCGTCACTATCTTTTTGAGACTACTGAGTACCCCCGGTGTAAGCGTTGCATGAAAGTACGTGTCCGGCTTGACACTCATTATTCCACATCCTCCTTCTCAGAACCTTTTTCAAAAAGAAAATAGCCCGGCACTCTTGTTATTCGGTGCACGATATGAGTCGGTAGCGTCGAAACGAGGATTTCGTCTTCGAGTCCTTCGATCTTCATTCGATAATCCCCTGGAGAGACGTTTGAATGATGGACGAGCCCATCCTTATCGGTCTTTCCTTCCAAAATTTTGCTCTCGCTGACTTGGATGCGGTAGGCAAGGTTAGACAATGGTACAGCGCCAGAATTGCTACGAAGTAGTACTGAAATGTGACTCAGATATCCCTGGGGAAGAGGACCTTTCACAAAAACTTTGGATTTGTCTGCTTCATATGGATCAAATGCCAAACCGTTTGTCAAGAAATCTGATGTCACAGTATGATATGGCTTATTTTCCACCAACTCTTTCGGTGTTTGGTAATGATCATACCATAAACCAACCATTGCTCTGTTCAAAGCATCTGAAGTTTCAGGGCCGACTAATCCATCAACCTTAAGATTATTGCCATCCCAATTCTTGTTCTTCTCCTGAAATTGCTTTACAGCCTTTTCAGTATCGTCACCGAACTTTCCATCTATACCATCCTTGTTAGGGCCAAAGGTGCCAAGATCGTAGCCGAGTGTTTTTAACATCATCTGAAGAGTCTTGACCAATTCTTCCCTATTATTCCCCCTATAAAACATCTTCCCATGATATTGATTACCTAGAGCTCCATCCCCTTTGACGGGATTGTATGGGGGAGAACTATTGCATAGTTTTTCAGCAGGTAATGATCCGGGGTTATCAGAATACTCACTCATTAAAAAAATCACTGGCTAGCAACCTTAAATATATTACGCTTAAGGCTTATACACGTGGTTCTTCTCTAGAAGAATTAAGGTTAATATCTTCATTTAACTTTGGCATGATGATCGAGATGGGCACTGAAACTCCCCTTAAGAAAAAGAATGAGAATTTTGGCGAATGGCTTGATGACGTATTACAGAGAGCTGAATTAGTAGATGTTAGATACAATGTAAAAGGTTTCATAGTTTACAGACCGAATATAATGTTCATAGTTAAGAGAGTCTATGAAATCATAGAGAGTCTTCTTTTAGAGAAAGGTCATAAGCCAGCCCTATTCCCCATTGTAATTCCAATCTCCAGCTTTAGAAAGGAGAGTGAGCACATAAAGGGCTTTGAGAGAGAAGTATTCAAGATAAGTGAGGCTGGTGGTGAAGAGCTTGAAGAGGAATTGATACTTCGCCCTACATCTGAAACTGCGATCTACCCTATGTTTGCTCTATGGATAAGGAGCTATAAGGATTTACCTATGAAGATATTTCAATCAGTGTCTGTTTATAGGCACGAGACAAAGGCTACAAGGCCTCTTCTTAGGGGGAGAGAGTTCCTTTGGGTAGAATCTCATTGTGCATTTGCTGATGAAGAAGGTGCAAGAAAGCAGGTAGAGGATGATTTAGAAATTACGAAAAGGGCTTTTCATGAGTTTGGCTTACCCTTCTTGATGGTAGAGAGGGAGCCTTACGATAGATTCTATGGGGCTGTAGATTCTTATGCCTTCGATACTCTTCTCCCAGATGGTAGAGTTTTACAAGTTGCTACAACTCATTACTTAGGTCAGAACTTCTCTAATCCCAATGTATTTGACATAAAATTTACTGATAAAGATGGAATTAGAAAGAATGTTCATCAGACTTGCTATGGACCAGGGGTATCAAGGATAGTGGCAGCTATAATAAGTGTTCATGGGGATGAGTACGGTTTAGTATTGCCTTTCGATGTAGCCCCTTTACAAATCATTATTATTCCTATACTTAAAGCTGGTAAGGAAGATGCAATAATGGAGAAATCAAGGATTATAACTCAAAATTTATCAAAAGCAGGCTTTAGAGTGATGCTCGATGATTCTGATGAAAGACCTGGGGAGAAGTACTACAAGTGGGAGATGCTAGGAGCACCAATAAGAATTGAGGTAGGAGAGAAAGAAGTCAATAAAGGCTTTGTCACTATCTTTAGACGTGATTTAAGATCAAAGGAGAAAGTTAAGGATAAAGATACCATTGATCATATCTTGAATCTTAAGAATCTAATCCTTAAAGAGTTAGGGAAAAGAGCATGGGATAGATTTAACTCTTCTATCATGTCAATAAACAGCAAGGAAGATTTAATTGAAAAGAGAGAAAAGGCAAGGATTATAAGAGCTCCCTTCTGTGGGAGAAAGAATTGTGCAGATGAGATAAAAGCTGAAACAGGAGGACTAGAAGTAAGAGGTAAGAGAATAGATATTAAAGAGATTCCTTCAGGCAAATGCTTTTGGTGTGGAAAAGAGTCTGATCGTATCGTCTATCTGGCAAAGGCATATTAAATGATTCAAACCATAGGTTAAGAAAGTTGATCAACCTTTCAAAGCTTCTCTTTGGCAATGCTGAGTTTGAAGACCCTTTAAGATATGGGGTTAAAGCCCATCAAAGACCAATAATAGTTTGGAACATTACTAGAAGGTGTAACTTACATTGCGCCCACTGCTACTCTGATTCTGAGGCTAAAGAATATCTTGGGGAGCTCTCAACCAAGGAGGCGAAGGCTGTGGCTGAGGACCTTGCATCTTATGAGGTTCCAGTAGTCCTCTTCTCTGGTGGAGAACCTTTAATCAGGCAGGATGTCTTCGAGCTTGCAGAACACTGTAGGATGCTAGGTTTAAGGGTTATTTTATCCACCAACGGAACTTTGATCAGCAAAAACATGGCTGAGAAGATTAGGGAGGCTGGCTTCACCTACGTAGGTATAAGCTTAGATGGGGTTGGAGGGGCGAGTGATAGGCTTAGAGGGGTGAAAGGAGCCTTTAGGCTTGCAGTAGAGGGTTTAAAGAACTGTAGAGATGAGGGATTAAAGACTGGTATCAGGTTTACTCTTACAAAACGTAACTACTTTGAAGTTGAGAGAATCTTTAGGCTGGCGAAGAGACTGAAGGTTCCAAGGGTCTGCTTCTACCATCTTGTTTATGTGGGAAGGGGGAGTAGCATGGTTGAAGAGGACTTAAGCCCTGATGAGAAGAGGGGGATTATGAACCTCATAATCAGTAGGACTGAGGAGCCTGCTGATAAAGGTGTTATAAATGACGTTCTTACAGTAGACAACTATGCTGATGCAATCTACCTTTACCTTAAGTTGAAGGAGAGAGGGGATGAGAGAGCTGAGAGAGTCTATAATCTTATGAAGAAGCACGGTGGAAACAGCTCTGGGGTTGGAATTGCAGATATAGATTCTCAAGGCTACGTACACCCTGACCAGTTCTGGACTCACTACTCTCTAGGGAATGTAAAGAAGAGGAAGTTTAGCGAAATTTGGGAGGATGAATCTGAGCCCTTGTTGAAGGCTTTAAGAATGAGAAAACTCTTTCTTAAGGGTAAATGTTCACGCTGTGCATTCCTCGAGCTTTGTAATGGAAACCTAAGGGTGAGGGCTGAAGTAACTACAGGAGACATATGGGCTCCAGACCCAGCCTGTTATCTTACGGGCAAGGAGATAGGAGTTGAAGGCTAAGAGTCTTAGAGTTGTAGCTTGGGAGGCTACAAAAGCCTGTAGGTTTAAATGTATACACTGTAGGGCTGAAGCTCAGATCAATCCTGATCCAAACCAGCTCTCTACGGAAGAGGCTTTAGAGATGGTGGAAGAAATCACATCCTTCTCAAAACCTTTGCTGATAGTTACAGGGGGAGACCCCCTTCTGAGGGAAGATGTGTTTAAGATTGTAGAATACGCTTCCCTAAAAGGCTTAGATGTAGCTATGGCTTTGAGTGGGAGCAAATTAACTTCTAGCGTGGTGGGGAGGATGAAGAAGGCTGGAGTGAGGACTGTCTCCATCAGCATAGATGGACATAATGCTGAAGTCCATGACAGGTTTAGAGGTGTTACAGGTGCCTTTGACGAGGCTTTAAAAGCCACTAGAGCCGTGAAGGATTGTGGTTTAGACCTTCAGATCAATACAACGATCTCAAAATATAATGTAAACTTTCTTGATGAAATAAGAAGCTTAGTGCTATCTCTGGGAGCTTCATCTTGGGACCTTTTCATGCTCATACCAACAGGCAAAGGAAGAATTGAGATGGAGGTTGAGCCAAAAGAATATGAGAAGGTGATGAGCTTTATCTATGAATTAAGCAGAATCCTCTCAATGAACGTGAAGATGACTTGCACACCCCATTATGTTAGATTTGTTATTGAAAAAGAATCAGGGGAGGGAAATTTAAGGATTAAGGATTTTGTCGAAGCAGCTAGAATGAGAGGGGCTAGGGGCTGTATGGCTGGAAACGGCTACTGCTTCATCTCACACATTGGCGAAGTTTATGGATGCGGCTTCTTACCTATATCGGCTGGAAGTATTAGAGAAAAGCCCTTAAAAGAGATTTATGAGGGCTCTATGCTCTTCGAGAAGCTTAGGGATAGAAGTTTTTTAAAGGGGAAGTGTGGGCTCTGTAGGTTTAAGGCTGTGTGTGGAGGTTGTAGGGCGAGGGCTTATGGAGTCTTCGGTGATCTCTTCCAGCAGGAACCTTACTGTTTTTACTAACTCTGAATAAAGTATTCTCTCTTCATCTTATACTCTTTAACACTGTAAAGACTGAGATAATGTTTCGCCCCAGTGAATTTCAAAATCTTGTCTATGACATCATCACATCTTTTTCTGCTCCTTTCATGAATCACTGTAAAAAGATTGTATTCTTCGTTAGGGAAACCTGTCCTCTCAAAGCAATGGCTAACTTCAGGGAAGGATGAGACAATTATACCAATCCTGTTCGCATCGTCCTCAGAAACTTTCATACAAAGGAGGCAGTTGGCTATATAGCCAACTTTATAGTGTCTCAGCACGGCTGCAAAACGCTTCATAATACCTTTTCTTTCCAGTTCTTTAGCTGCTTCAAGTAGAGTCTTCTCACTTATTCTAAGGCGGTATGCGGGCTTAGCGAAGGGTCTAAATGAGAGCTCAATATCTCTCTCAAGCTCTCGAATCAGAGCTATATCTTGGTCTGAAAGACTTTTAGACCTAACCTTTTCCACAACTCTAGGCTCCTCCTCTTTACAAGAAGAATCTAACCCAGTAAAGTTAAACTTTACAGTATTCTTAAAGATCCTTACAGCAGGAAGAACGTAATACTCCCTCACACCTTCCAATTCAGTCAGCCTCTTGATAAAGGAGGCTAAGCTTATGTTTGATGGAAGAGCTAAAGTGAACCAAAGATTGATCTCATTGTCCCTTAGGTAGTTATGGCTCACATATGAGCATTTGCTTACTTCCTCTCCCACAATGTCTACATACGCTTCATTAACTTTCATGGCTACTAACACACTCTGGTATCCAAGCATACGAGCATCGAAAATAGCGCTGATCTGTCGGATGATACCCTCCTCCTTCAGCCTCCTAACCCTCCCCAAGACTTCTTCCTCAGAGACTTCGAGCTTTTCAGCTATGACTAAAAAAGGTCTCTCAACCAAAGGAAAGCTGTATTGAATTATATCCAAGATTTTCTGGTCTAAAAAATCTAACGTCATCCATACTTTCCAACCAATATTAGATCACTTTGTAATAAACCTTATTTATAAGAATATTTCTGAATTGCTAATAAAGGGCGATCTCTTAGAAGCCAAAAAGCATGCTGAGTTCATCTTAGAAAGTTTTAAGAGTAAATAGGTGCTATTAAAATATATTTAAGGGAAAGATCGATGGCAGATATGTTGATCAAAGAACTCTCAGATGATGAGCTAGAAATCTACTCTAGGCAGATAGTATTGACAGATATAGGCTATGAGGGGCAGTTGAAGCTTTTAAACGCTAAAGTCTGTCTTGTTGGATTAGGCGGTCTTGGCTGTCCTGCTGCCCTTCAATTGGCTGCTATGGGCATTGGTTACTTGCGCATAATAGATAGGGATGTTATCGAGCGTTCAAACCTTCAGAGACAGACTCTTTATGATATCAATTCTCTCTATTACCCTAAAGTAGAGATTGCTGCAAAGAAACTAAGCCAATTAAATCCGAATATAAAGATAGATCCAATTCCTGCTTCATTGAATGCTGATAACTCTGAAGAAATGATAAAAGGCATGGATGTAGTTGTTGATGGTTTAGATGCTATAGAGCCAAGATATGCTTTAAATTGGGCTTGCGTTAAACATAAAGTACCTTACGTATTTGGAGCAGCCATAGAAGCATATGGTAATGTATCAACTATAATCCCAGGAGAAACGCCTTGCCTTGAGTGCTTCAGCGGAGGGTTAACAGACGAGATGTTGCCCACATGTGGTGTCGTAGGAGTTCATCCATCACTTCCAAGTATAATATCGAGCTTGGAAGTTTCTGAGGCTGTTAGGATAATTCTGGGCAAGAGGCCTCACCTTCTAAATTCTTTGCTATACTGTGATCTAAGAAATTTCTCTTTTGAGAAGATCAAGATAGCCCGAAGGGAAAATTGCCAAGTCTGTGGTTCAAACTCTAAACTTACAGTGAAGAGGAAGTTCTTAGAGGAGATATGTGGTAGGAGTGGAAAAAAGACTCATGTGATAAACCCAAGGAGAAACTTAGATTTGAGCATGGATGATCTTTATTCATTGATAAAAGATAAAGGGCTAAATGTTAGAGTTAAAGCAAATCTAGGCATTACCTTTGATTATAGTCCAAAGATAACATTAAGTGCATTAAAGAGTGGAACTATGATAATCGAAGGAGCTAGTGATAAAGAGCAAGCCATGAATTTGTATAAAGAGATCATAGCTAAAGGATTAAAAATACCTTGGTCTAACATAGATTAAAACATTATTTGAACTTCTGAACAATTAGCTAAGTTTAGCTCAGCAGAAATCCTATTAATAAGCCAATAAAGAATCCTAGCCCTAGTGGTAATATTCCTATAACCAGAGTTATGTAACTATAAACTTGTGGTCCATATGTCGATGCAAGGTGTGTCAGCTCCGTGGCTATGCTGGTAAGGCTGATGATGCCAAAGTAAGATGCAATCAATGCTATAATTGCCACGACTATCATTATCTTGAGAATCTTTTTTATGAAGAATCCTATTATAAAGCCTACAATGAAGGGTATGATCATTATAACGATAGTCGGTATGCCAGAAATGCTACCTGAGATCAATGCTATTATTTCATCAATTAAAGCCAATTTCTCGCCATAATGGTTCATCAGAAGATAATAAAAACATATCTATTACGCGATGTTAGCAAAGATTATCATGTAAATGATTGAATCACAACAGAAATTTCTCTACAGATGGCTTAAAGAGAAGTGGAGAAACAATAAAGCAGTTCAAACCTTGAATTGACAAATAACTTAAATTTGTAAGCGGGCCTAGTGAGACTCAGTTCCACTATATTCGCTTTGACCTAAAAATCGATAAGATAAACGAATAAATACCTCTATGCTGGCCGAATATCGATGAGCTCAATGGCTAATTTATCTCGTGTGTTCACAACTACTATCCTAGGTGTGGTCTTCGGGGCGATATGCATGCTTCTATCTGAATACTCTCTTCAAGTACCATTTTGGCCAATGGGCATCTCCTTACTCTTACACCACACCGTGATGGGATTTGCAATTGGGGCAAGCGCGCTCAAGATCAACTGGGCTGCTCATGGAATCCTCTGGGGAGTTCTTTTCAGTATCTTCCTTAGCATTAGCTTTGTAGGAAGATTTGATGAATTCTGGGTGGTAGCTTTGATCTTTCCGATCATTTGGGCGTTTCTAATCGAGGTCTTTACTACTAAAGTATTCAAGCAACCCCAGTAAGACTCCGAGGACAAAGACTAAAGGATATCTCGAATATAAAGTTGAGAATAGCGGGCCTGGTGGGATTTGAACCCACGACTTACTGGTCTCCCTAATCAAATTTAAGAGCCAGCCGTTATAGGATAACTCTCTACCTGGCTGAGCCACAGGCCCATCTTCAAAAAGAAAAATCGATTATTTAAGATTACCAAAAAACATTTTTCATGATGTTTATAGGTAGCTTAATTGGTGAATAAATATGGATATGCTATTCTTCATAGGCTTAGGATTACATGGGGCAAAAGGGATGCCATTAATTGGTCTAGATGTTGCAAAGAAGGCTGAAAAAGTCTATCTAGATGTTTACACAAGCCCTATTTCTCAAGATGAAATAAATTCTCTCCAAGGCTTGATAAGCAATGAGATAATAACAGTTAGTAGAGATTTCATTGAAGATGGACTTGAGATCATTAATCAGGCAAGGCAGAAGGATGTAGTTTTAATAGCCTCAGGAGACCCTATGGTGGCAACTACTCATATAGATTTGAGGCTAAGGGCTGAAAAATCTGGCATAAAGACCTTTGTGATACATTCCTCATCCATTCTTTGTGCTTTACCTGGTGAAATTGGTCTTCACGTCTATAACTTTGGTAAGCTAGTAACATTGATGAAATCAGGATTAACCTCAAAATCTACAGTTTATGAAGTAATTCATGAAAACTTAGTGCGGGGTCTCCATACAATAATACTCTTAGAGTATGATCATTCTACTGGCTTCTTCCTCAAGCCTGATGAAGCTTTGAGATCATTGCTAAGTATGGAGGAGGATTTTAGGCAAGGCATATTAGATGATGAAACTTTTGTGATAATAGCATCAAGAATAGGTAGCAACTCTCAACTTTTATCTGGTGGAAAATTAGGAAGTTTAATCCATAAAGATTATGGTGAGCCTCCTCATGTAATAATATTGCCAGGAAAACTTCATTTCACAGAGATAGATGCTCTGAAAACTTTAATGAAGATAGATGGAGATCAAATTGCTGATAATTCTTCTAAAGCAAAAAATTTGGCTATGAGTATGGTCAAAAGATATTCAATGAACACTAGAAAGGCTCTTTCTAAAGCTAGAGAGAGGAGCAAGGCTAAGGAGAAGAATTTTAATGATCTCTTCGAAAATATTGAGTGCTACCTTTCTGATGCAGAAAGATTTCTAAATATGGGAAAGTATGAGTTGGCTATACTGAGCATAGGCTATGCAGAGGGTCTTTTAGACTCTCTTAGACTCATAAAGGAAATTGAGATAGAATGGTGATCAATAAAAGTTTTTAGAATGGTGTATTTAGATAAATTAATTTAGATTTATTTTAGAATAAATTTAGAATAAAGGAGAGAGAAAATGGAAGGGCTATACAAACAATTGCTCATGAAGATTTATTCAAACTCCCTACTCAATATAAAAAATACCATAGAGGCATTTGCAAAGAATTTACATCTAAAAGAAGATTATGTAAGAGAATTATGCAATTCAATGAGAAAACAGGGCTTGATTTCAGAATCAGAGGGTGAGTTTAAGCTTACTGATACGGGAAGATCGAAGATCAAGGTAGTATTAACTGGAGGAGTTTTCGATATAATACACCCTGGTCATATATTTACTCTATCTTCTGCAAAAAATCTTGGCGATGTTTTAGTAGTGATAGTGGCAAGAGACAAGACAGTTACGAAGAATAAAGGGCGTAGCCCTTTTAATAATGAAGAGCAAAGGCTAGAGTTGGTTAATTCATTAAAGATTGTAGATGCTGCTATATTGGGCAGTGAGGGCAATATATTTGAAAGTGTAATGAAGGTAATGCCTGATGTAATTGCATTGGGTTATGATCAGAAGCATAATGAATCTGAATTGGAAAAAGAGGCTAAAAGGCATGAATTATCTTTAAAATTTGTGAGGCTTGGGACTAAGATGCCAGATATTAAGAGCTCTAAGATAATTGAAAATAGAAAAGAAATCATTAATGAATTTTAGGCTTCGATGGACTCTCTAAAAAGACCTTGACCTTCACTCTATCTCCATCTTTCAAGCCAAGCTTTTCTCTAATTTTTATTGGAGATATTACCTCAAGGACTGAGTCATCGTAATGTGATCTCTCAAAGACTCCTACAGCCCCCTCAACTAGATCGTTAACAACTGCCATAAAGCACTTTGCCCCACCATAAGTTCTATGCTCATTCTTAAAACCATCTATGCTGATGCCTGAATAATGCTCTAGTTCATGCCTTAATTTCCTATCTTTTGATGATGTGAGTTTTAGGTTTAAAGTTCCAATGTATGGATCGAAGCCAAGTTTATCGATAAATTGCCTCCTATAGTTCTCTAAAGATACATAATAGGCGCCCTCTTCAAGACCAGAGAATAATTCACCCTCAATTTCGATTACTGATGGAGGAGCTTCAAGAACTTCCCTTAAGGCTAGATAAAGCTTCACAAGCTGATTTAACCCCTTTTCAGTCAGCTTTATGCTATATTGGCGATCGCCTTTGAACCTTTCCACATAACCTTCATTCTCCAATTCTAAAAGATGCTTAGAGGCAAGCTGTTGAGACTTACCTATTCTCTTTGAGATTTCAATTGTTGAGATTTTGATAGGGCTGTCTTTTGCTCCTGACAATAAAAGCTCGATAAGTATTGGGATGTGAGCTACTTTTAATCCCCAGATTCGATTTATACTCTTATGTTTATCCTTCAAGCTATTTTTATCTTTGTATCCTGAAGCTTATTTACCTTCCTTTAATTAAGAGATTTTGATGAGCGATGAGCCAATTCTAGAGCTTTTATGAGATTCATATATTCATACTTAACTATCCTGATTGAATCCTCGACAGTTAGTTTATGCCCAGGGCTTGCAAAATAAGTTTTGCCTGTCTCAGGAACTCTAAAAGCTATTCCAACTATAGATTCATTCAATAAGATTGGAGCCATAATACCTTCAAAGGGTCCTATCTTTCCAACTAAAAGAGACTTTGCAATTCCTAGAGTAGGAATATCTAAAGCAAGTCCTACAAATACAGCTAGCCCTGCTCTCCTTGGATGAGCTATACCATGTCCATCAACTAGAACTAAATCTATCTTTTCCTTAAGAGCTTTAACTACTGAAATCACAAGAGGAGCTTCACGCATGAAGAGATAACCAGATACATAAGGGAAGAAGGGCTTGCCTATGCTCTTTGCTACCTCTATCACTTTCTTTTCAGAGCAACTCCATAATACTGCTACAGCTACAGCCTTCTCTTTCTTATAAGATACGTCTACCCCACAAACATTTATGATTCTATCTTTATCTAAAGGTTCAAGTTGATGCACTTTTGCTATAATCTCTTGAATCTTAGCAAGTAAACTTAGTGTTGCCTTATCCAATTTCATAATATTCATAAAATTCTTTATACTGATAACTTTAACTCGAGACTAGTCTCTTCCAGCAAGCTTGACACCAGTTATAGCAGAAGCATCTACTGTGATCGCCCTAAGGTCTTCCAACTCAAAGTTTCTAACATCTGTTTTCCCAGCCAATTGTGCCAACATCTCAAGCTCTTCTATAGTAGCTCTTAGATAGTTCTCAACCCTGACTGCAGCAATGTCTACTTTTAACCTCTTCCTCAAACTAGGGTCTTGAGTAGCTATTCCTCTTGGACAAAGACCAGTGTTACATAATCCACATACAGTGCATCCCATAGCTATTAGAATTGATGTGGACATGGCTACAGCATCAGCTCCTAACGCTATGGCTTTGGCTATATCAGCGCCATTTCTTATCCCACCAGATATTACTAGGTTGACTTCATCCCTGAGTCCTATCTCCTTCAAAGCTTTATTTGCCTCCACTAAAGCTGGGAGTGTTGGCATGCCAGCTTGCTCAAGGACTATCTCTGGAGCAGCTCCCGTACCTGCCTGCTTACCATCCACTACGACTATGTCAGCTCCGGCTTTAGCCGCTATCTTGACATCATCAAACACTCTACCAGCTGAGTACTTGACCATTATAGGTACTTTCCAGTCTGTAACTTCTCTTAACTGCTCTATCTTCATCTTTAAATCCTCTGGACCTACTATGTCTAGATGGCGCGCTGGGCTTATGGCATCTGTACCTATAGGTATCCCTCTAACACTTGCTATCTCCTCACTTACTTTCTCTCCTAATAGAAGACCACCTTGACCTGATTTTGCGCCTTGGCCTATCTTTATCTCAACAGCATCTGAGACTTGAAGATAATGGGCTGAAACCCCAAATCTTCCTGAAGCATACTGAGAAATCAAGATCGAAGAGTTCTCCCTCTCCTCAGGCAACATTCCTCCTTCTCCTGTATTTACAGCTATTCCAATGTTTGAGGCAGCTTTTGCTATAGCTATCTTTGCTTCCTTACTTATGGCACCAAAAGACATGGCACCTATGAGTATTGGTGCTTTGAGTATTAGGGGCTTTTCAGCAAATCTTGTCCCAATCACAGTCTCAGTATTGCAAGGTTCTCTGTAATGGTCTATAGGTGGTCTTGATGCTTGAGCGCAAAGTAGAACTAAATCATCAAAGTGAAGAAACTTTCTCCAAGCACCCATTCCTCTAACCAAATGATGCCCAAAATCTGCTTTACGTTGTATCTCATCGACGCTATAGTTGTTCCAGATAAATTTAGAATCTAATGGTATAGGGATGACCTCTATAGCATGAGTTGGGCAGTACTCCATACATACTCTACAACCAACGCACTCGATCCTTTGGACTGGAATTACACTCTCTCTTACAAGCTCAAATACTTCTTTAGGGCAAAACCTTATACAAACTTTGCATTTATTACAAAGAATTTGGTTTATAGAAACTTGGTAATGTGTATGAGTTCTTCTTATTCTCACTTTTGGTTTTTCAACCTCTTTATAGAAAGGACGGGGTTTCTCAGGAACTATTTTCCTAAGATGTGAAGGTGCGTTGAAGCCGTATTTCTCTAGCAATATGCGTACCGTTTTATCCTCACTTTGATTTAATTCGACTATCTTTGCATTTTTACCCAAGCTTGGGGCATTGCCTGTAAAGATTATATGCCCACCTATTATAGACTCGCCAGCATAATCCCCAAGATTACCTAAAACTATTATTTCTCCTCCCATCATGTACAATCCTGTCATTATTCCTGTGCTTCCACCTATTATGACAGTTCCACGTTTCATTAACGCTCCTACACGGTCGCCAGCATCTCCTTTGATGGCTACTACTCCACCATATATGCCTTGACCAGGACCATTGCCTGCATGTCCATCTATTATGACTTCTCCTGAAGTTATATTATCTCCTGCAAACCATCCAGCATTGCCATGAATTCTTATCTTTGATCCATCTATCATGGTTCCTACGAAGTAACCTACAGAGCCTTCTATATCGATCTCAACTTTTTGGCAAAGACCGGCTACTATATGATGCTTACCTTTAGGATCCTTTATGATGATCTTCTTGGCTCTTTCTGATAGATCTTTTAAAGCTTTATTCAATTGACGAGTATTGAGATCTTTTGCTTCTATCGTCTCTTCTATTTTGGCATATATTACCTTCTCCATGTCACTACCTCCCCTGGCCTTAGGTTACGAATATTTCCTGTATGACCAAGAATCCTTAGAGCGACCTCTTCAGATGCAATAGCAAAAATTTTATCACTTTCCAATGCAAGAGCTGGTCTTAATCCTAGCTTGTCTTTAGCTACACCTATGGCATCTGGCATCGAAATTATGTAAGAGAAAGGTCCATCAAGTTCTTTTACAGATGCATTTAAAGCTTCTTCAAGGTCTAAACCATTTTCAAGCCTATCAGATACATAATGGACTATCAGTTCTGAATCGTTCTCTGTCTCAAATCTATGTCCTCTCCTTTCGAGTCTATCTCTCATTTTATAATAGTTCGTGATTTGCCCGTTATGAACTACAGCTATGTCTGGATAATTAAAGGATTGAAATGGGTGGGCATGAAACAGATCTACTTTACTCTCAGTAGAGAAGCGTACATGTCCAATTCCATGAGTCCCATTTAGATCAGATACTTTAAAGCGTTTATCCAGCTCCTCTACAGTGCAAACATCCTTTATTATCTCCATACAATGTCCTATGCTGAGAACTCGAGAGACTTTAGTTGAATTGATTTCATGAACCATTCTTTCTAAATATTCTTTTTTAGCCCTAATTATGTATCGGTCGAATCCAAAACCGTTTATAGGATTTAACTGGATACTCCTAATGTCACCACCTGCTTTAGCTATTGCCGTTGCAACCCCGCTGGCAGCGCCTATAATATCTCGAGTAAAAATCCTTAGTATGTATTCGTCATCAGTAGAAGAGCTTTTATTATACATTGCCACTCCAGCAGAGTCCTTCCCACGATGTTGAAGGGCATCCATCATATTCACTAATAGCTTTCCAACATGTATATCTTCTAAAGATAAAAGACCAGCTATACCGCAGATTTTTGTTCACCGCCTCTATGGGATTAAAACAATATACTGCATAATTCCTTCTTTGTCTTAGGTGTTATTTCGTACATGGGATCCATACTACAGGACCAGCATGAGGGTAGACTTCTGCGAACTAAGCCCTTTTCCTCTTCCATTTTTTCCAAGATTTCAAGAGGTTCTTTGATTCCTGTATGGAAGGAAATATAATCTAAAGGTGCTGGACTTTTGGCCCTATCTAAGATTAGCAGGATTTTCTTAATCTGCCCATTCTCTATATCGCTTTCCATGTTTAATGGGTGCCTATCTTAAAGTTTATATACCTTTTGTCTCTTTTTTAGACATAAGGTATTAAAATGGAACAAAAAAACACTTTTAATAACAAAGTAGTGATAAGAGTTATTCTGGAGGGAGACCTAGCGAGAAAGTTTAACTTAATCAAGTCACGCAAGGGCATAAAGAATAACACTGAACTTATAAGATTACTCATAGCCGAGGAGTTTGCTAGGTCTCCCTAATTAGACTGTTTGGGGTGATAATTTTTTGATAAGCGCACCAAGAATCCCTGATGAGTTGAGCCATTTCCTTAAGATAGGACGCACTTTGCTCATCAAAGGTGATGCTGGGACGGGCAAAACTACCTTAGCATTAGAAATACTTCAATTTTTTGAACCAGTTGACTGTATTTACTTTTCAACGAAAACTCCACCAAACATCCTTTACGAATACTACCCTTGGCTTAAGGATAAGATAGTTCTAGGTCCAGAAGAGATACGATTTTTGGAAACACGCCAGGAAAGCCCTGAGAGGCTCTTGAATAGACTTCGAGATCAATTACTGAAGATGGAGCACCCTTTTCTTGTAGTTGATACTTGGGACGCTATGGCTATGGAGATGGATCATAAAGAACAGTTACGAGCTGCAAAAGCAATCATAATGACGACGTATGTGACAAATGGCAGAACAATATTGGTAGAAGAGACAGAAAAAACATCTTTCCTTGATTTTCTTGTTGACGGCGTTGTGAGCCTCACTTCTACGGACGTTTATGGTGAAGCTGAAGCAGGCAGAGTCTATGAAGATCGCCTCGAAAGACGAGCTGCAAGAGAGATGGAACTTAAAAAGTTGAGAGGAATCAGAGTCTTAAATAAGAAATACACATTTACTTTAGAAGGTGGAAGGTTTAGGTCTTTTCCCCCGTTTTGTGAAGACCTATCTGTCAGACCAGTAAAAATCGTGGATCTTGCCAACGACCGAATCTCATCAGGGATTCCTGATCTTGATAGGATCACCGGAGGTTTCAAAAAAGGGAGTTTTAACTTATTAGAGGTTGAGCACAGCGTGGATATGAGGTACTTACAAATACATACACAAATCACTTGGAACGCTGTTATGAATAAGAGAGGGACGATGATAATTCCTTCCATAGGTGAAATTTATCCTTCTGAATTAGTACAAGAGGTTGTTTTACATCGTCCTAATACAAATGACTTTGAAAGCGAGATAAAGGTTGTGAAAGAAATTGCAGAAAAAAGGTTTGATTCTAAGCATCTTAGGAACGGTTTAGTCATTTTTCTTGGTTTTGACACACTTGTAAATCGATTTGGATCTGACAAGACGCTCGCCATAGTTGAAGCCATCATCAATTATGCACAAGAAAGCGGAACTACAATTATTGGAACGATGAAACGTGGCATGAAATTCCTAGGATATGTTACACATGTAGCAGATTCTCACTTTGTATTCAAAGACCTTAATAATGCTCTCGTTGTGTATGGAATGCGACCTAAGACTGGTCTTTATGCAGTCGACTTAATTGAAAATAAGGTTAGACTCATACCAATCGTTTAGAATTTCTTCTGAATAAATGGACTATTTACTTTTTGATGAGAGCTTCTTAGAGAGTCTCTCCATAGACCTTATTATCTTTGACCTTCTTGTCTCCTCTGTTACCGCAGAGCGAGTATCCTCTATTAGTATCCTTGCTATATCTAACTTTCTTCTTATGCCTTGAGCTAAGTGGTCATAGACTGCAAAGGGTAGTAGAAGGATGTATAAACGCTCCATAATGCTGAAGAGTGTAGAAGCCTCGCCACTTTTTCCCCTTCTGATTTCATCATATATACGCCTTTTTATCTCTCCTATTGCATCTAATAAACCGAGAAGGTAAGAGACATTTGTTACTTCAAGCTCCTTGTATGAAGGGATCGGTTTCTTCATGGCTATAGAGTAAAGGACAGAAGCTTCAACATACTCTACCTCAGGTGCTATAAGATATCTGTGTAAATCATGAGTCCCAACTTTCCTCAGCTCTGCCAATAATGCTTTAGCAGAATCAAGTTTAGAGACTGCCTCATCTAGTTTCATCAAATGAATGTTAGTTATCGCTTTAGCAGATAAGGATATGACATCTCTAGATTCACGCAGTATCCTCTCACGCTTTCCCTCAACTTCATCAAGCTCTTTCGATATGTCTACAAGGGATTCTTCAACTTGCTCAAAATTCATGGAAAAAGCTTAGAATAAGCGAATAAATAGGTTTTGCTGGAACTAAATGAAAAATCGGTATTAATGAGCAATAGTCTGGCTTTGCTCTCTTAGAAATTGATGTAGATAGTAGATTCCTCCAGCTCCTTTACCGCTAGATCCGCTGAACTTCCATCCTACAAAGGGCTGTGCTCCTGGCATGGCTCCTGTTGTAGCCCCTATCTTTCTATTAGCATATATTACTCCTGCTTGAATTTCATTAAAGAATTTTTTTATCTCTTTCTCATCCTCAGTGAAGATGCCTGCTGTTAAACCATAATCTACATTATTAGATAGCTCTATCGCCTCATCAAGAGAATCAACCTCAGCTATGCAAAGTATTGGTACGAATAACTCATCTTTAAAAAATCTATGCTCCTTTGGAAGGCCATCAACTATAGTAGGCTCGACAAAATAACCATGCTTGTGCTTCTCATCAGTTAGAACTCTCCCACCTGTTAGAATCTTGCCATCTCTCTTTGCAATCTCTATATAACTTTGGTAATTTCTGTAGGCTCTTTGGTTGATTAAAGGACTTATGAAACTATCCTTTAATGTTGAATCGCCTATCACAAGTTCTTTTGTCCTCCTTACAAGCCTTCCAACGAAATCCTTCCTTACTCTCTTATCTACATAAACACGAGAGCAAGCACTACATTTTTGACCGCTATAACCAAAGGCTGCCCTTGTAACTCCTTCTACAGCTTTATCCAAATCTGCTTTAGATGTAACTATGACTGGGTTCTTGCCGCCCATCTCAGCTATGAAAGGTCTTGGATGTTTATCATTGAAAATTCTATGTGAAGATACACCCACATCTCTAGACCCTGTGAAGACTATTCCTGCTACATCATCATTATTCACCAATTCAGCTCCTACAATATCGCCAGAACCAGATACATAGTTGAAGACCCCTTTTGGCAATCCTGCTTCATGAAGAATTTCAAAAATCTTAAAGCCTGTTAGAGGTGTATCACTAGAAGGCTTGAACACAACAGTATTTCCTGTGATCAAGGCTCCTGAACTCATGCCAATAGCTATAGCAAAAGGGAAGTTAAAAGGTGAAATCACTCCCCAGACTCCATAAGGCTTCATAACGCTCTTTGCTTCTTCATTAGGGAAAGCCTTTATCATCTCTTTTTCATAACCTTTGTTTATCTCCATCTCTTCACAGTAATATCTCATCAAATCTATGCCCTCATCTACATCTGCTATTGCCTCAAATCTGTTCTTCCCGTTTTCCATGCTCATGAGTACAGCCATCTCATATTTCCTTTGAGATGAGATATCTGCAGCCTTTCTAAGTATCTTCACTCTCTCATAGTATGGCATAGAACTCCAAAGGGGAAAAGCTCTCTTCGCTGCCTCTATAGCCTTCCTTACATCATCTCTTGTACCTTTTTGAAAGTATCCTAAAACTATTCTTGTATCAGATGGGCTTGTCTTAGCGAATTCTTCTCCTTCAGAGTAAACTTCTCTACCATCTATTATATTTGGATACTTTTTCCCAAACTCCCTCTTAACCTTCTCTATAGCCTCTTCATATTTCTTATGAAATTCTTCGGCTTTGCCAGAATTCAAAGCCTTGAACCATGTAAGCTCGTTCTCAAATACCATTCTAATCCCCTAAGCTGATATTAAGCTCTACTTAATTCCTTTGCTCTCTCCGTTGCTCTTATGACAGCGTCTATAAATGTTGCTCTAAGTCTTCCTCTCTCAAGCTCTATCAATCCCTCTATCGTAGTGCCTCCTGGTGTTACTACCATATCCTTAAGCTTTGCAGGATGCTCACCAGTCTCTACAACCATCTTTGCAGCTCCTAAAGTAGTTTGAGCACTGAGAGTTATCGCAACGTCTCTAGGCAGACCTAGCCTAACCCCAGCATCACTCAATGCTTCTATAACTAGATATATGTAAGCCGGTCCACTCCCAACCAAGCCAGTTACAGCATCAAAGTATTTCTCATCAAGGATGATCACTCTTCCTAAAAAGCTAAGCACTTCTTTTACAGCTTCTAATCTCTCTTTTGGAGTATTATCTGAGGAGCAGACTGCCATCATACCTTCTCTCACAAAGCATGCAATATTCGGCATAACTCTTATGATAGGAATATCTTTTGGCAGATACTTTCTTAAGTAATCCAACGTAATACCTGCAGCTATGCTCACAAGAATCTTTTCAGGGGTTATCTCTTTCCCTATACTCTCGAGGACATTCTTTACATCCTTTGGCTTGACAGCTATTATTGCCAAATCGATAAACTCTACCAATTCTTTTGGATCATCAAAGCAATCTATATGATAATTATTGGCAATATATTTGCGACGCTTTTCTATTATCTCTGAAGCATATACGTCTTGAGGAGAAAATGCCTTTGACTTAAGGAAGCCCGCAATCAAAGCTTCTCCCATGTTTCCTGCCCCTATTATGCCTATTTTCCTAATTTTGTTCAATTATTACACCCTCTATGATAAGATGCTCAGAGACTTCTTCCAAATATTAAAACTTTAATCGATCGTTCTTTTGGTTCATTTCTTGGATACTCAGCTGGTTCTTAGCCGAAACTGCTTGGAAAGGTTAAGAGGGGTTGGTTTATTAACGATCCTCCCAGCCCTGTGAAGATTTCAATGTCAAGCTTGGTAGGAGCAATTGGATAATTATCTGTCATTATCTCAACTTCATTGACCGTCTCTTTGATCACTGTGAGATCTCCACGGTTTAGACTTATGCCTCCTATATCTGCAAATGCCCTTAATCTGCTTCCAAAGCTTGTTCCCTTAGGGATTGAGCCAATCATGACTCCTCCAACCTCAACTCTAGCAGATATGCTTGAATTTCTTTCAAGATTCTCGGCTTCGATGCGCATCATTATTCCACCTGCATTCACTCTGATATTCAAATGGTCGAATGATGTATCATCATATACCTCTACTGAAACACCGCCAGCATACATGGTAACAAGGTCGAAAAATTCTACATTAGAATCTTTTGATAATTTTGCCACTATCCCCCCAAGACCTACCTTCAATGTGCCGTCATAAGTGTAATTATTACCAAATGTCACTTTTACATCACCGGATTCAGCCATGACTTTAACGAGTAACTTATTATCTACTGTCACATTTTCGATATAAGGCTCTGCAACTCCTTGGTCTTGCTTAAATACAAACCTATAGATCAAATTGCTCTCATCAGTGAAATTGACATCAATCCCGCCAGTCTTTACTGTAAAGTTCAAACTTACGTAGTCTACTCCTGATACTTCAGCATCAGTAAGTGAGTATGTCCTAAAAACTTTGTTTCTATCTTCCTCAAATCGGATAAGAGGTCCAAGGACAATAGGAGACGCAAAAGCAAAGATCACACTTGCCAATAGAATGGCAATTATTATCCCTCCTATGATGGTGTTAGCCCTCATAAAAAGAGCCCTCCTAGAGCTGAGAAGATTAGCCAAATAAGTGCTGATAATATAAGGTAGAAAATTAAGGGTGCTATGAAAGAGGAAATGAAGGCTTGACCAGGGTCTATCAGATGGCATCTCTCAACAGCAACTACTAAGATAATAACTGTCCAGAAGACAGCTATCAAGCAGAGGATTATGGAGAAGCCAAAGAAGAGAAAAAAGTCCAAACTTACAAATAGCATTGCTAATGTGACTAGAGAACTTGGAACAGAGGCGTAGCCGTAAAGCTTGAGGAGCTGGATGTATGAACCTATGCCCTTAAAGACATACCTTGCGCATAGGTGGGCAATGCCTGCTGAAATTACCCATAGTAAGAGAGCAAAGATAATCCAAGATACAGTAGTTACAATAGGGATTATGAAAAGACTCTCTTGAAAAGCCTTTAATTGTCCAGCCCCGATGATTGGACTTAAAAAAGCAAGAAAAGAGTATAATATTCTAACTATGAAGACACCGATAAGGGCACCTTGAATGCTAAAGAATATTATGATCAAGAACAAAGGCTCTAGTATGCCTCTCTTTTCTTCTAATATATCATAAAAAGTCTTACCAGGCTCTAATAAAGTCCCTCCAAGCCTATCTAGAAATCCTACAAGGCCTGATGAAGGTCTGCGTCTCATCCTACTCCCTTTCTACAAGAAATTGTTTAAGTATTTAAGTATATTAGTGTTAAGATTATAAACTTATTTGAATAAGTATATCAGAAAATCAGCCAATAAGGTAAAAGAAGCTAAATCTTGATATGTCCGAGTATAATTTGCTAAAAAGCCTTGCTGAAGGACTAAGCACTGGTCAAACAATAGACATATATGTGACAATTGCTACCCTCTGTCCAGCGCAACAAAGCGCTAGGAGTTGAAAAGATATAAGTTACGAACGCGGAGGTAGCTACAGACGTGGCGGCTTTGGTGGTCCAAGGACGTTCAAACCCAAGCCTGTCGAAGTAGGCAAGGAATATGATGTTACCATTACTGAGATCAGCAGACGTGGCGATGGAATAGCGAAGATCGAAGGATTCATCATCTTCGTCCCTGGAGCAAAAGCTGGACAAAAAGCAAAAATCAAAATCACTCAGGTTGGAAACAGATACGCCAACGGTCAGATAGTCGAATCCGTAGAGAAGGGAGAAGAGTAGTAGGAATAAGCTCTCAATAAGAGCATACTTTTATGACAGAAGAAATCTGGCGGAAGGCAGGTATGTCACTCCGCCAAGATCATTTTTATTAAGATATTCTACCCTCAATGCTAAACTTAAGTCTTCCTTTTCTTAGCTTTAATAATTTACTTGACTGCTTCTTGAGAAATCTTTTTTCTATCCATACCTTCCTATATTTTCTTCGAATTATCGGTTTGAGTTACTATCCTTTGCTTATTTGCCTCAGCCACTCTTGCATGCTCTTTATGATACTATTTCTACTTTTCAACTTTCCTTTTAAAAGGCAACATACCTTTTTGATCAAGCTCTTTTAATATTTCTTCAATAGTCCTTTCTCTCACTTCCAACTTGGCAGATATTATATCAGAGTTTAGAGTTTTTGATCCAAGTATAGTATATAATACCCTCCTCTCTAGAACTGTACTACCTATCTGCTTTATCATTTGGCTAGCTATCTGCTGAACTTCATATCTTAGACTTAACAAAGATAGCTTTATGTCATCAAACTTCTTAATCATCTCATCTAGTTGAGCCAGAATCCTATGGGATTCCTTTAACCTTTCCCTTAAATCCTGCTTCTGCCTGAGCCCTTCTATTTCTTCTCGTATTTTGGATACATCATCAGGAAGATCCTTGATTACCCTTTCTTCTATGGGGGTAAAACCAATCTTCATAAAATGCCCAGTTATCCCTATGGACAAGTATAATGAGCTCTTTAACTGATAGTACTTTCTTGGAGGTGCAGCCAGCTCGCTCTCCTTTTGATACGATGTGATGAGATTGTTCTTTTCCAAGATTTCTAAGTGCTTCTGGACAGCTGGAAGGCTTACATTCAGCTCCTTTGAGAGCTGTAGTAGGTACTTTGGCTCTTCAGCTAAGAGCTCAAGAATCTTTCTTCTATTAGGGTTTCCTAGAACGTCAAGCAAAGTATCTGCTGTAATAACTGGCTCAGACATTACTCCCACTATTAAAGTTATAAATTCTTAAGATATAAGGTTTTGGATTATAACAAAAGGTTTATATCCATCGGTTAACTAGTGATAGGTGGAGGAAGTATGTATGAGTGAGAAAGAAAAGAAGGAGCCTAAGTTGTGGGATATCTTCAACATTAGAATACTCGGTCTTGACCTTGGAGAAATCATCAAAAGCTGGACAGGAATGGAAGACTTCAAGTCCTTACTCGACTCAAAGCAGATAGAGCAAGTTAAGGAGAGACTTGAGGAGCAGAGGAAGAAGTTCCTAGAAATGCAAGAGGAGCTCAGGAAAAAGTACGGCGACACGATTAGAGTAGACTACGACATTCACATTGGTGGCCTTTTAGGAGGGAAGGAAGGCTTACGCATTGGAGGCGGAGAGTTCTTCAGCAGAATGGATGAATTAGCAAAAGAGAGGGCGGAGTGGAGGAGCAGGCTAAGACCCACTGGGAGAAAAATCCCCTATACTGTGAAAGAGGGGGTAAGGGAGCCTTTAGTAGAGTTCATTGAGGGAAAGGAGCATCTGGAAGTCATAGTTGAACTACCTGGAATCGAAGAGAAGGATTTGAATCTTGTCATAGATGAGGAGAAGATTGCTATATCGGCTGAGACCTCTGAAAGAAAGTATCACACTGAGCAGAAACTTCCAACTAAGGTCTTCTCAGAGCCTGTTGAAAGAACGTACACAAATGGTATCCTTAGGATAAAGTTGAAGAAGAAGGCTGAATAGTCATTTATATCATAGAGCTTTACTTAGCTCCCTTACCTTCCATTTTTGTTTCATGGGATTAGATAGCTTACTCTCTCTTGTGTTTCCACCTATCATCCATTTGCCCCATTAGTACGAACTTCCTTCCGGCATAATCCCATGTTATCGAATTAAAGTACTTGCAGTTCTTACAAGATTCCTCAACGTTTGCTACTGGCACTTTTTCGGTCAATCTGGGTCTGTAGGCTTGATTATGGTAAAAGCCGCAGAAAACGTACCCTCCTACCTCTGGATCTACACCCTCTATAGCTCCTACGTCACCAAGAATTAGCTTCTTACCCCACTTTTTGCAGAGCAACCATGCCACTGCCTCTCACCTCCCTTCATTCAGAAACCAATCGAAAATCGAATATATATACCTATGGTGAAGCAAGCTAAGAACCTCTAAAAAGAAAGATTCCCTTACACTGTAAAAGATCATCTCATAAAAGGATTAGAAGATAGTAAGGCTAGGGATGGAGAAATGATAATAGTTGTCAGGAAAGCATGATGATAAGAAGAGTGAAGAGGAAGAATACTGTAAAAATATCAAAGAAAGACCTCCAAGAAATAATTGATTACTCTTCTCCAATAGGAAAATCCTTCTTAGCCATTATTACCATCGTTAAGGTAATCGATATTGTCATATATAATGTTTATTACCCTTCATAACTTAACCTTGAGCGTGAGTTATATGGGATCAGGGGAGATAACAACTATAAGCAAGGCAGCCACCACAACAGGCTCAATTAGGACCGTAATCCCTAAAGGAATAGCAAGGCAATTCAACCTTAAGCCTGGAGATAAGCTCGATTGGTCCATAGAGGCAAGGGATGGGGGGCTGATAATAACGATGAGGAAGGTTAAGGTTTAAAATTGCTAGACATACTTGATTGGCTCGTTACAAACAGTCCGATGCTAGTTCTTGTCGGTGTCACAATATGGTATGCTTACTCAACTCATAGGTTAGTTAAGCAACCCATAAATCTTCTGGCCATCCAAGAAATATATGCCCCTTTGAACACAATTGTGATTTCAGTACAAGAAAAAAACATTAACGTTTATGCAGAGGCAAATCTCAAGCCAGTTCGAGATATTAAGGAAAAGATATTCTATCAATTGGTCGATAAATCTGTGAAGAAAGCAATAGAAGAATGGCAAGGTCTGGCTGAAGAATACAATAAGATTAGGGCTAGTTTACAAGAAGAGGTTCAACGCGTAGTTAATGAAGAAATTGTGAAAAGAATTGAGGTTATTGGCGTAGATCAACCAGAAGTGTTTAGGTCTAAAGTTAGCAATCGCTTTCACGAGTTCTGGCAAGGTTACTACTTCTCTATACTAATACAAGGCCAAGTTGAAGATGAAAAATACCCATTTGTTTTGAATTTGAAAGGATCCAACGATAATAATGAAATAATATTTGCTACAGGATTCCCAAAAGCGGTCTTTGATAAGATTGACAAGGCACAAATTTCCAACCTTCATAAGACTGTTCGAGATATCAAAATTCCCTTCTCCTCACTTATGAAAATGTTGGGCAAAGAGATAGGTAAGGTAAAATGAATGAATCCAGAAGAAATGATACTAAAGTTATAGCCCCCTTCCCCCTGTATCATCATACTTCAAAGTAGGATTAGGTCCTTACATTACAATGATTGGTTCAATGATACTGTTGGCTTCGTATTTCGTCAAAAGAAGGACTCTTCAATAATAGAATGCCATTCGCTAGTCCTATCATTGATAAGCATGGAATAATGAGTAAGAAGTTTCACAAATCGAGTTATGAAAAAAGGGTGATAGTACAAATCAGTACCTAGGCTTCAGTGTACTTTAGTACATAAAAATTCTTTTTAAAAAAATATTCTATAGAATTAGTGGTGAAATAGATGGGTATTCTTGAACCTACAAGGGAGAGAGATACTACTCTTGTTGACTTAATCGACAGAATTCTAGATAAGGGGCTTGTAATTAACGCAGATATTACGGTTTCAGTTGCTGGTGTAGAGTTGCTAGGCATAAAAATAAGGGCTGCTCTTGCATCTTTTGAGACTGCAGCAAAGTATGGCTTAGATTTTCCTTCAGGAACAACTTATGAGACTGCAGCATGGAAGGAGGCACAAATAGACAAAGAGACTTGTCCTCAATGTAATAAGAAGGTTGAGAGAAAAGAGCTTCTTCATATAGGATGCCCGTGGTGTGGATGGAGAAGCGCTCTATCGAAGGGTGAATTACAGAAGCCTGTCACAGTGCCAACCAATTTACGCCGTAAAACAAGAAAGATGGAAGTTGAGAGGTATGCATAAGCAAAGGATGTGAGAAAGATGGAAATTAAAAAGATTGGCGAAGCCGCAAAGATGTTTTTCAAAGAAATTGTGGGCAAGCCTGCTACTGTGATTGGCGTAGAGAAGGTTGAGGAAGGCTGGGAGGTTTCACTTGAAGTAATCGATGATACTGGAGCAGGTTTCGACCCTATCCTTGGCTTATACGAAGTTACTTTAAACGAGAAGATGGAAGTAATAAGCTACGATCGAAAGAGCTTAAGGAGAAGAAGCGATCTAGAATGGCGTGCCCCTGTTATAAGGTGAGTAAATGTCCAAGAGAAGACGTCTTGATGATACCGAGTTCAGTGCCATGTTCAGAGGATTAGAGAAGGCTCTCCATTTACTTGATGAAGTGCTTAAAAATGGTGAAGTTAAGAAAGCAGGGGAAGTTAAAGACCTATTGGGAATCAAAGGTAGTAGCATGGTTTACAGTTACTCTATAAGAACATTGACGAATGATAAAATCGAAGAATCAACACTCAAAAGATATTCAACAATCCGAGGACTTTCAGAAGAATCAGGGAAAGAACCCCTTATAGACATATTTGATAGTAAAGACAATTTAACTTTAATCATCGATTTGCCTGGATTTAAGGAGGAGGACATTAAGTTAAAGCCTATGGGTAATAAACTCATAATATCGATCAACAATTTAACTTATAAGGAAATATCTCTACCAACCATTATCAAGGCTGATAAGATTAACACAAGGTATAGAAACGGTATCTTAGAGGCTAGATTGGAAAAATGTAAATAAGGGGTATTAAATTGGCATTCATAAAGCTTATCTGGGATTCAACAATAACTCTTCTGGACTCAATCTCTCAATACGCAGATCGAGAATATCTCCGCATTCTTCGAGATAAACTAAGTGAAGTTCGATTGCTATACGAGACAGGAAAAATAAGCAGAGAAGATTATAAGAAATTAGAGACTGAATTAATAGAGCGGATAAAGAACATATCTGCCACAATTGCCAGTAATAGGCGAGGAAACGTCATAGACTTAAGATTGTAGTTAGGTTAATAGTATATAAAGGATGATAATTGAATGGAAAGCGTTCTACAGCCAATAAGAGAAAAACATGCTACTCTTGTTGACTTGCTAGATAGAGTCTTAGATAAAGGATTAGTTATTAATGCAGACATCATAATATCTGTTGCAGGTATTCCATTACTTGGCGTTAATCTTAGGGCTGCACTTGCAAGCATGGAAACTATGCTAAGGTATGGTTTATTGAAAGATTGGGATGAGCGTATGCGCTCCTATGCACGAAAAGAAGCTGAGAAAAAAGAACCTAAGGAAGCTCTCATAGAAGCAATATCGAAAAATAAAATGAGAAAGCAAGCAATGTTAGCTTGCAAGCCAATAAGATGAGGGATTATTTATGGTTCTAGATATAGATGAAAAAAATCTTAAGCATGGCGTACTTGGGCTCGTTGTGGCTCTTGTTGAAATAATAAGGGATGCACTAAAACTTCAAGCCTTTAAGAGAATGGAAAGCGGAGATTTAACAGAAGAAGAGTGCACAAGGCTAGGGCAAGCTCTTATGGATATAGATATAGCTATTGATGAGATAAAGAAAGAGCAGGGAATAGTGGAATCGGTTCAAAAGATTAGGGATGGCTTAGATAGCGTAGTGGATGATGTATTAGATAAATTTCTAAATCCTGAGAGATGGGCAGATGAAGCTAAATCATATCATAAAGTGTGATTCAATTACCTTGATACAAGCTGGTGCTTTGTTTGCTTCAGCATAAAAACATGATGAAGAATCCTCCTCTGATAGAAGGAGAGAAAATCGTTAAACGTGTAACAGCATGCATCTCCATCGGCTTACACCCTAACTCATGGAAGCCAATTAATTTAATCCTTACAAATAAGAGGCTACTTTTCTGCCAGCCTTCAATTAGAGTAATAGTCGAAATTTCCTTAGATAAAGTGAGAGATATTTGGATTAAAGAGAAAGACGATCTGCATAATCATGGAAAAAGGGCATTGGTACGTTGCTGTCACTAATCCTGAGCGATGGAGGGATGCTATTATTTTAGCGAAGAACTTTCAACAAGAATCTTTCATTTAATTTTTCAAGAGGTATAATTATGTCCATTAAAAAAGCTGAGAAAGTTAAAGCGATAGAAAATGTCAGGAAAGGGAGATACGTTTACTGCATTATAGAATGTGGAGACAGAACGAGCTTCGGTAAGATAGGCATAGATGATAACGAGGTTTATACAATACCATATAATAACATTAGTGCAGTTGTTCATGATTGCCCTCTTGAGCCTTATAAAGGGGATGAAGAAAAAGTGAAAAGCTACGTTTTAAAGCATCAGGAGGTTATCGATACAGCAATGGAAAAATTCAGCACAGTACTTCCAATGAGTTTCGATGTAATAGTGAAAGGTGAAAAAAACGTTAAAAAATGGTTGAAGAAAGAGTATGAAAAATTCAAAGAGAAGTTGAATAAATTTGAGGGAAAAGTCGAAGTTGGTTTTCAAATATTTTGGGATATGAAGATCATGGCTGAGAAGATCACAAATACGAGTGATGAAATTAAGAAACTAAGAGAGGAGATGGAAAGAAAGCCAAAGGGAATGGCTTATTTCTATAAAATGAAGATAGAAAATGTATTAAAAAGAGAAATGGAGAAAAAAGCAGACATGCTCTTTAGAGAATTCTATGATAAAATTAGGAAGCATACTAAAGATATCTGTGTAGAAAAGCTGAAGAAAGATAAGGATAAACAAATGTTAATGAATTTGTCCTTGCTAATAGATAAAGGAAAAATTGAAGGTATTGGGAGAGAGTTAGCGAGAATCAAGGAAACGAAGGGCTTCGATGCACGTTTTACTGGACCTTGGCCGCCTTATAGCTTTGTTTAAACAAAAATCCTTCGAATGAAAGATAAATTCTAGAGTATCGAGTATCGAATATAGTATTAAATACAGATATAGTACCAAAGAATTGGCAATGCAAGCGTCACTACCCTTCTTGGATGAGAAAGAGAGCAAAATCGTGAATATAATGAAAGATGAAGGGGGAGACACATTTAGAATCGATCTTAGGAAGAAGGTTGGCGGGAGTAACACCACCTTCATAAAGAAAGTAGCCAGCTTGAAGGGGAAGGGTATAATAGAGGAGTATAAGAAATCGAACGGAAGGCTAAAGGCGGCTTACAGATTCACAGAGCATGCCAGACGCATATTTGATTTAGACAAGATATTTAGCATGGAGAAATGGTTTTCGGCTCATCAAAAGATCGAGCTGTTTCCTGAGCTTGAGCGTGTTGCTCAAATGATGGTTAGAGATGATTTAAGCATATACAAAATGCTAGGTATCGAGCCTCTTCACATATCTTTGGAAACATCGCTGGCTACTGATACGCACCCAATTATGACGGAGGAAGAAGTCAGGGAGACACTGTCCATGATAAGCGCTTTTATCCAGAATATTGTAACGGGCAGGCTAAGCCCAATATTAGATAGGAAAGCTGAAGGCTACGTAATCTTTCACTATAAACTAGAGAAGCCTAAGGAGGAGGTTCAGCAGTTACTGCCACAATGCCTGATGGACTATGTCAAGGCTAAAGATGCCCTTGAGCAACATAATGCTATTAGCAGATTGTTAGAGTTAACTATACAATCTCCAGATTTATTGCCTATGCTAACCATGGTAGCATCAACAATAGCTCGCTCTTTAAAGCTTGATGATGAGCTTCAGATTTTGCTTGAGAACTACAAATCCTATAAGGAGGAAGAGAAACCCATACACTGGACTCGCATACGCCTTGCAATATCAGCCTTAGATATATTTAAAAGACTTTACGACTCTTACAGAGAAAAATCCTCGATGTAGTATCGTTAATTTTTATTTACATACTTATCTTAGGTATCCGTGTGATCATCTTTCCTGGATGTTCGTTCTTAACGTGGCTAAGAAAATCGCTCAGCCAAAAGAAAGCAGACTTATCTTCTGCACATCTATACCTAGCTTTTAAGGGCTTAGTTCTGGCAAATATAGGTCGATAGACTGATTTATACCTAGGTCTATACCTCGGTCTATAAATAGGTCGATATTTTGGGATAAACTTATAGCATGCCCGAGAGATAGTACTCACAACCTCCTACCAAGCTTTATTTTGGCTTTTTTACGCCCTTAAACTTCCATTCTATATTCGAACTTCTCAGAGTTATCTTACCATGTCTTTCCATTTCCATCAGAGCATCTATAACTGTGGCTTCAGTAAGGTTTAAGGCCTTGGCTATTTGATACGGATGTGCTCCAAACTTCCCATCTGTCATCATGTAGGAATATACGCGTTCAGTATTCTCTTCCATTTCTTTACTTCAACTCTTAGAACTATATTTTTACTTCCCCCAGATTTTCTCCTCTCTTTGTCGCACTCTAGCATAGAAATCCTTTTTAAAAGCAGCATCTCTTTCTTTCATCAGCTCAACCTTTTTGTCCATTTCGTCTACCTCATTCAGGAATTTTCTGGCGTATGAATCATCTGACTTTATTCTTTCATTAAGTAGAGAGCGCCAAGCTCTTATGTAAAAATCATCCATAATTCGAGGACTAGCAAGGTAGAATCTTTGTGGTCTCCCTTTTACTTCAGACAAGCTCACACCCCAGACAGCTTACCGACCGTACTTCTTTTGCCATGCCTCCTTGGCTTCTTGCGTTCCCCATATATGAACACTCATTGCATTGGCTTCTGCGCGAGATTGATTAGCGAAAGCTTCAAATGCCTTACTCATCTTCTTTATCGCATCCTTCAGCATGTTAACTCTCATATGAAATTGATTGGCATAGGCATTAACCTTGCTCTCTATATCACTGATCTTGCTCTCCATCTCTTCGATATCCTTTGACCACTTCCCAATTACAGTTTCCATATTTCTTATCACCCTAATTCCTAAAGTAAATTTCAAGGTTTTTAAGGAATATTAAAAAAATAGATCGAAAATCAAAACTCAATGATCTGTTAGCCCAAACATCCCTGTTTTAACTCTGCAAGAGCTCCAGTTTTCTTTCCCTTAAATATCTATGTGCTGCCTCGCTACATGTCAAATACTCCACATCGTAGTAGCTAATGCGGTTGAGGATGGCTTTCAGCATTCCGATATACTTGTACTTTCCAGAGACAGAGGGATGAGCCAGAACGAGGAAGTAGGGCTTTACACCTTCATTTGTGGCTCTATAAACACTTTTGAATTTGTCTATCCAGTCATTTATCACATATTGAGGCTTTTGCTTATAGCAGGCAGAGTCATGCTCTCCACAGTTTACTGGAAATACTATAATACCATTCTTAAGGAAGGGCTTGAATGTGAATCTATCTTGCTGGGAACTATCATAAAGGAAGTTGAGTTTGCTAAGTGAAATGTAAAGTTCATCGTTCCACCTTAGACCTGGGGCTCTAAACCCTTTAGGATCAAAGCTAGGAATCACCTTCCGTATCATTTCTATTGCCTTCATCAACCTTAAGATTTGTGTTTCATGGCTCTGGAGACTGAAGTCTAGATCATGTGAAGATGAATTATTCTTAGTGAAGTGATAATCGCTATGCAGTGCTAGCTCGAATTGCCCATCTAATAGTAGCCTAGCTGCTTCAGGGTACTTTAAAACTGTATCAGCATCCAGAAAGAAAGTTGCAGGCAATCCTCTTTCCATAAGTAAGTTCACTATCCGCTTTGTTTTTGCGTATAAGTCAGCCTTAACCTCCCATTCCTCGAAATCGAATGTTATGAGCACTTGCACGCTTGGCATTTATACAATTATCTTTAGCTTGTTTTAAAGGGATTTTCATGTACTAAATTACATCATAATGCATTTAGGAAAAAATGATAAAGAAGCTCGATGAGAATGAGGAGTAATAAAAGAATTGGCTCATCTGATATTTTATTATCTTAAGGAGTGAGTTATATATTGAAAGGTCAGATCAACATCAGACAGTTTATGAAAAGCGATATGGATAGGGTTAGGGAGATCGAGAAAGCTTCGATCAGATATGTTACTCCTCTAAATCAAATATTGCGTTACTATGATATCCCTAGCGAAGGTTTTCTTATAGCAGAAATCAACGGCAAAGTGGTTGGATACATAGTTGGAAATATTAATGAAGGCTGTAAAGAGGGACACATATTAGACATAGCTATTGATCCTGCCTACAGAGGGCAAGGCATAGGAACAATCCTAGTTGAGCATATTTCGGAAATGTTCAAGAGAAAAGGTGCTAATAAAGTGAGGCTCGAAGTGAAGTTAAAAAATATTGAAGCTAGAAGATTTTATTCCCATCTAGGTTTTGTCGAAACTCAGATAGCTAGGCATTATTATAGGATGAGGGGCTACACAGAGGATGCAGTTTTTATGGTCAAGCATCTTTTCTAATGAGTAGGCTATCGGAAAATGCTCAACATTTTAACTTACTAGAGCCTTTTTAATTTATCGGAAAATTGATGTCAATCTGTACAATGCGCAGATTAATGCAAAAATTATACGCATATTCTCAGATTGGTGCAAAGTATTCATAGATCGATATAAAAGTCTTTTGCAAAAATTGATTCTAATCTGGGAATGTTCGCAGATTAACTTAAAACCTTTCGCAGATTACTAATCTGAGAATAAAATGCTTAAAAACCCCACCTCTGACCCCACATCATGCTTATTTTCCGGCAAGCTGATGAGCTATAAATTAAAGCCATGATCTATTACTTAAGAAATTTTATTTTTGATCGAATTTTTGAATAATGCTATTTAATTTTAATGTTAACACCTTACTTAAGGTGAAAATAGAAATATGGCAGCAGGCGTTCCACCGGCTCCAGTCAGTCTACTTGAAGTTCTTGACAGAATCTTAGACAAGGGAATAGTCATCGATGCTTTCGTAAGGGTCTCCTTGGTAGGCATCGAGCTCCTCACCATAGAGGCGAGGGTCGTTGTCGCCTCAGTAGAGACCTACCTAAAGTACGCAGAAAGAGTCCACGAAATCGGGCTAGTAGCAGCACCAGTACCAAAAGCAGCATAAAAAGGGTAACTCAGTAAGGGGTACCCCTTCACCCTTTTTTTAAGTTTTAAAGCGACATTTAATTTTGCTCAATTCCTTGCTTTACTCATACCTTATCTTAACAAAGTTGTAAGGCGGCCATGGACCACTGAAGATGAACTCTAGTCCTTTAGGCTCGTATCTACTTTTGATTCTTTCCAAAGCAATTTTGAACTCATCTATACTGCTCTTATGCAAGAGAAAGGCTCCATTAAGGATCATATGTCCTACCATTCTAGATTTTCGAGATTCGCTGGCATGCTTCTTAAGCTCCTCAAAAATGGCTTCAGAGTATTCTTCTGCCTTTCTGTTCAATTCATCCTTTATTGCTTCATCAAGTTTTTCCTTCAAATTTTGCTTCATCCTTAGTGCTTTGCCTTTCATCTCTCTTTCTAGGCTCTTGACCTTCTCACTAGTCCTTCTAACTTCATCTATAGCTACCTCTGGTTGCCATAAGACTTTAACCCCAAATTCGATCTTATCCCTTAACCTTTCAAGCTCTGCCTTGAATTCATTATAGTGCATCATAAGGATTTTCTTTAAATTCATCTCGCTCTTGAAGATAGTGCTGAACTTTAGAGGAAGTACTGTATAATCTTGCATCACCCTCTGAATCACATTCATATGTGTTAGAGCGTTTTCCTCACTAGGCTCATACTCTACAAGAGGTGTATCGCTTACAACTGCGCTTATATCTTTATAAGGTATAGTGTAAACTTCATCACCACGATCACCAATCCCAATTTTACCAAAGTTTATCCTCTCTCCACACTCGATGATGCAATACACATACCTGCCTTCTTCAGTCATCCCTATCACTCGAATGCTTTACACTAGCCTTTCAAACTACTCAGTCTCATATTTATTAATTTTTCCTCTTGATGAGAGCTCCATTTTGTTTAAATGATAATATCTTAGGGATTTTAGGATTAGTGGCGAATCGAGGAAGCTAGGAGGGTACTAATATAATTGAAGATCTTTCTACTCAGCTTGATAACCGAGTCAAATCGGTATGAGAATAAGTCATGTCAATTAAGAATTTGAATTCCATGGAATTCGTAAGTCCTATTAAGTTTTGATGATTTCTTCAGCATGCTTCCTGCTTATCTTTCCTTGCTCCTGAGTTGAACCCATCTCTAATCCATAAGTCTTTGATAATCTTAATACATCGTGAACCGATAAGTTAAGCAATTCAGCAGATTTTGAAAGTGAAATCTTGCCCTTAGAGTAGAGGTTCAATACGTATCCTTTCATCCCTTCATAAATCAGCCTTCTTAATGCTGTCTTTTCGTCTATGCTTTCTTCTTTGGCTAAAATCTCTACCACATACCTAATGTTCTCAGGTATCTCCAGCTCAACTTGCACCTTTGATCACCTTTATGGAGAGGATGGATTAATAAACTTTGAATAATTCTATACTTCCTTTAGAATACTCGACCTATCTATCTTTGCTAAATAGATCAATGGGGTTGTATTTGAGATTGCTTTCACTTCAATCCTCTGGTTCTCTAAGAGGCACTCTAGCCTTTCGGCTTAACTTTAAGACTCTTTTGCAAAAACACTTAAAATTAACGGATGGGCCGGCCAGGATTCGAACCTGGGACCTCCGCTGTGTGAGAGCGACGTCCTAAACCAGACTAGACTACCGGCCCCTATACAATTTACTTCTTAGCACCAAGGGCTCTATTCTTTAATCTTAAGTCTTCACTTCTACATTTTCTGCATCTAGTAGCTAATATAGGATTCTTTGAGCCACATTTTAAACAAATCTTGAAGAATAATTTCCTCTTCTGAGCCAACTGCTTTTTCGTAGCATCTGTAATGGGCATAGATTTTTCACCAACAGATCGTTCTTATAATCTTTTTTAGGATGAGTACTTAGAGTTTCTGAAACTTCTTTAACATTTGGTACGTACAATAAGACCCACACATCGTGCACGCTCCACTTTTGCTTCTCACTCTATAATGTATCTCTTTTGCTCCATCAGGGTCTATGCTTAAATTTATCTGAGCCTTCCAATCAAGAAGAGAGCGAGCCTTTGACATCTTTATATCGTGCTTAATAGCCTTCTTGCCAAGCTTTACTATATCGGCTGCATGGGCAGCTATCTTTGATGCTATTACTCCTTGACGAACATCTTCTATGTTAGGAAGACCGAGATGCTCTGCTGGAGTAACGTAGCAAAGGTAATCTGCTCCAGCCATGGCTGCTATTGCCCCACCTATGGCTCCAGCTATATGATCGTAGCCCGCAGCTATATCTGTCACGAGAGGACCAAGTAGGTAAAAAGGTGCACCTTTACACAATAGCTTCTCCATCTTTACGTTAGCCTCTATCTGATCCAATGGTAAATGACCTGGCCCCTCGACTATAACCTGAACACCTTTATCCCAAGCCCTTTTCACAAGATTGCTTATGGTCATTAGCTCTTGAAGTTGAGCATAATCGCTAGCATCGGCAAGGCTTCCAGGTCTTAAGGCATCTCCTAAGCTCAATACTGCATCGTACTTCTTTGCCAATTCAAGAAGATAATCATAATTCGAGTAGAGTGGATTCTCCTTTTCATTATGAAGCATCCAAGCAGCGAGAAAGGCTCCTCCTCTACTCACTATACCATTTAACCTCGGGTGATCTATTACATGATTCACAACATCTGAGGTTATGCCACAATGTACGGTCATGAATGCAACTCCATCCTTCATGTGCTTTTCAATAACATTTAAAAGATTATCCACACTCATGCTGACAGGATTTTTATTTCTCTTGACAGCTTCTATGTAAGCTTGGTATATTGGCACTGTGCCAAAGGGGACTTGAACTTCTTTAAGGATTGTGTTTCTTATAAGATCTAAATCTCCCTCTGTACTTAAGTCCATGATGGTATCTGTCCCATACTTAATGGCTACTTTTGCCTTCTCTAATTCAAGGCTCAAATCACAGACATCAGGAGATGTGCCTATGTTTGCATTGATCTTTGTCCTAAGCCCTTCCCCTATACCAATGGGCTTAGAAGAGCCTCTAACATTATTACGGGTAATTATTACTGTACCACGAGCTACGCGATCTCTTAGCCTTTCAGCAGATAAACCTTCCAATAGGGCTACTTGTCTAACCTCTTCTGTGATAATGCCCTGGCGGGCTGATATCATTTGAGTTGTCATGATCATCTTAAAATTACTTATGCCTTTATTTATGAATATTGGCTTTATCGATCAAGCTAAGTTTATTTAAAGTCGAGACCGCAATGTATTTAAAGGGTAAATTTCTACTGCTATTTCTTACAAGTAGGTGTCAGTATGCCAGAGATAAACTCTGTATTCATAGGTAAGAAGCCAGTCATGAACTATGTCTTGGCATGTCTCACATTGTTCCAAAACGGTAGTGATCCAGTGATAATCAAAGCTAGGGGCAGAGCCATAAGTAAGGCTGTAGACGTGGCTCAGATAGCCGTAAAAAGATTTGCTACAGGTATAAACGTGAAGAAGATAAACATAGACACAGAACAAGTCAAGAGCAGTGAAACCGGTAACATGAACAACGTCAGTTCCATCGAAATATATCTTGGCAAATGAACGGGGCTCAACGACCCCCACCATTTTTTGTTTTAATGCGTAAAGTAAATTTACCCGTCTTTTTCTAATATAACTTGACTTGAAGACACCAATATGCTCCTTCTGCGCCAAAACTGGGATTCTTTGCCCAAAATGTGAGGCTAAACTTAGAGGCGGGCATATAAGCAAGGCAGATGTAGAAGCATCGGTTCAATTGACGAAGCTTGCTGAAAAGTTGCCTGAACTCAATAAAATAACACTGATTCGTGCCTTCGATATCGATGGGGAATACGTTTTAGTGCTTAAAGCAGGCGATCTAGTCACATTAAGAAGAGAACCACAAACTATAAAGAAGATAGAGTCTGAGCTACAGAGAAAAGTATGGTATATTGAAGGAGAAGCATCAGATAGAAAGATGCTGGAAGACCTTTTCTATCCTATAAAGATCGTAACCGTTAATATGGTATGGCTACCTGATGGGAGCAAGTTAACGAAAGCAATAATACCAGGTAGAAAGACAGAAAAATTCCCCCTTGATATAGAGCAGGTCAAGAGGGTTGCAAAGGAAGTCAGAGGAATTGACCTCTTGGTTGAGTTCGAGCGGTAATGATAAAGAGATAAGGAGAGTCTTTGCATCTGAACTAGATGAAAGCCTCATCGGGAAGAAGGTTAGCGTAGCAGGCTGGGTTGAGGATGTAAGGCCTCTTGGCTCTTTGACCTTCTTAACTATAAGGGATGTTAGTGGAATCATTCAAGTCGTATTCAGCAAAGGCAACACCCCTCAGGATATATTCTCAACTGCAAAGCTAGTAGTAAGGCAGAGTGCTGTTTTAATTCATGGTACTGTAAAAGAGAGCAAGGCTAAAGGTGCAAAAGTAGAGATTCAAGCTGATGATATGCAAGTCCTTTCTAAAGCCCATCATCCTTTACCTATAGACCCTACAGGGAGAGTTAGTTCTTCTTTAGATTTAAGGCTTGATGCTAGAGCTTTGGACCTTCGCAATCCTTCTACATTAGCCATATTCAAAATAAAGCATGCAGCTTTACAATCGATTAGAAAGACCTTGATTGATGAGAAATTCATCGAAGTGAATACGCCAAAGATCATAGGGCAGGCAGCTGAGGGAGGGGCAGATCTTTTCTCTCTAGATTACTTCGGAAAGGAGGCTTTTCTTGCTCAGTCTCCACAATTATATAAGGAGCAACTAACTTTATCCTTAGATAGAGTATTTGAGATATCGACCTACTTTAGGGCTGAAAAATCTCATACAAGGAGACACCTTAACGAGTTCGTAAGCGTTGATATTGAAGCAGCATTTTCTTATAAAGAAGATGTCATGAGCATATTGGAAGAGATAGTTGTAAGGACTATTGATGACGTTCTGAAGAACTGCAAGAATGAGTTGAAGATCCTTAATAGAGATTTGAAGATTCCTAGAATTCCCTTTAATAGAATGACTTACTCACAAGCTATAGAGGAGCTAAAAGAATCAGGTCTGAAGATAAAATTTGGAGACGATCCTGATACTAAAGCGTTAAAAAGGCTTAGTAAAAGGCATAAAGACTTTTACTTTATCACAGACTGGCCCACTAGCCTTAAACCTTTTTACATAGAGACCAAGAAAGATAATGATGAAATTTCTGAGTCCTTCGATCTAATGTATGGTTATCTTGAGCTCGCATCAGGGGGTACTAGAGTTTCAGATAGAGCAAAACTAGAGAAGCGCTTATTGGATAACGGTCTTGACCCTAAAGATTTCTCTGAACATCTAAAAGCCTTCACATGGGGAATGCCTGTGCATGCTGGTTGGGGCTTAGGCTTGGATAGGTTTATAATGGTTATTACAGGGATAAAGAACATAAGGGATGTAGTACTCTACCCAAGGGATAGACTCAGGCTAAACCCCTAAAGGCTTGCAAAACTGTTCAGCAAAAATTAAAATCTATTTTATAATGCTTTAAAATTCTCACTCCAAGTGATGTAAGCCTTAAGCATATCCTGGCTTACACTTGGTCTTCTCGACTTAAGAACCTCCTTAAAATCATTCTGAGTTATCTCTCTTGGTTGTAAAGACTTGTCTAAAGCTTTACCTAAATCGAAGAGCTCTGAGACAACTCTTATCTGAACAGCTTGGCACATATCCTTGATATCGCTACCAGAATAACCTTCGGTCATTCTTGCAAGCTCTAATAGGTTGAAACTTGGGTCAAGTCTAAGGGGTGAAGTGTAGAGCTTTAACATCTCCATCCTTGACTTCAGAGATGGTAGAGGCACATAAATTCTCTTCTGAAAGCGCCTTAAGAAAGGCCAGTCTAAAGACCAAGGCTTGTTAGTAGCCCCTACGACGTATAGGTGTATATCCTTGCCTTTATCTATTATACCATCCATCTCTTTAAGAAATTGGTTCCTCACACGAATCTCCCCTCCAACCTCTTGAGATCTTGATCCAAGCATAGAATCCAATTCATCTATGAATATTATGACAGACCTATCTTTCTCGAGCATCTTCCTAGCTGAGTTAAAGAGCCTTGCTACATTCTTCTCTGCTTCTCCTAACCATTTTGACATTATAGTGGCTGCATCAACTGTTATGAAATCACTATCTATTTCTGAGGCTGTAGCCGCTGCCAGCATAGTCTTGCCACAACCAGGGGGGCCATAGAGCAGTATCCCTCTGGGCCAACCTAAAGGAAAAAGGTCTGGTCTTTGGGCTGGGAATATTATCGACTCTTTTAAAACTCTTTTCGCATCGTCTAAACCTACCACTTCATCCCACTTTACGTTAGGCTTCTCTCTTAAAACTAAATCATCATAAGATGCCTTCAAAGACTCTACCATCTTAGGTGCTTGGCTAGAGCTTATGGTAATCTCATCACGCCTTCTTGAATCTTCTACTTGAGAATCATCTTGAATAAGACCATGGGCTGACTGAAGGGCTTTTATCCTTTCTTGATAAGCTGTAGCCCTTTCTAGGTAAAGCTTATTCAACTTGTATTCAGGATAAAGCTGGGCTAGTTTTATCAAAGCTGATATAGCCTTTTGATACATAACTATAGCCATGCCATGGGCGCCTTGTGAGTCTAGGCGTATGGCTTCTGAAGCGTATTTGCCAGCTGCATCCTCTAATTCTTTAGCAGCAACCATGCTCATTTTCTTTCACTTATTCAGCTTTCTTCCCAAAACTAACCTTCCCTTCATGTAAGAGCCTTAAAATAGATTGCTTAACTTCATCCAATGGTACATCCAGTAAAGTCGAGGCTTCTATCAAATTCAAGTTGTCTTTATGTTCATAAATGTAGTTGAGCATAGCTTCATCGAGCTTAGAACTTTTTGATGATATAATGAATTCAGGCTCTGTCTCATCCATACTTTCTCCAGTTGCCAACAAGGCCACTCTTTTAGTCTTAATCAACTCATCCTTTGACGTTAGAATCTCTTTTTGCATAGCTTTCTTTTCAACATATTTTATGGCTTCTTCGATGAACTCTTCTCCTTCTTCCTTCTTTAGATTAAGATAAATTGAAGGTAGTGTGATTTGTAATTCGATGATAATCTCATTCAATGTAGAGTTGAATTCATCGAGAACTCCCTCAATGCTGGGCAATAGCCCTGATACAGATTTATCTATCTTCTTCATAGCCTTTAGTGCAGAACTCAAATGGTATACTGCATCTCCTAAATCTTTTAATGTCTCTAGCCTTAATATGAGTTGACTGAGCACTAACTCACTTGCATTAACTATCTGAACGACTTTCTCCAGCTCTGAATACTCTGTCCCATAGAATTTGGCATCTTCTTTAAGTTCAGATTCTTTTTTAACTATCTCTAAAAAATCTTTGCAACGGGCTTCTAACTTATCCTTTAGACTCAAAAGGTTAGTCCTATGAGTCTCTATCTCTCTTATAGCTGAGGATAGCTTTTCCTTTATTCCATCATCTCTTAACGATCCAAAAAATTTCAAAAAATCACCTCATAGATTTAGCGTAATACCTTCTAACTGATGGTATACAAAATTGATAGCAGATCTTAAAAGAAAAAATGGAGACAACCATAGCTCCCTAGCCGTTTCTATAAATATCAGTATCTCTTTAAGCCCTACGAGAGCTACGGCTGTCATGTTCGATCTTTTCTGTTCAGCTTATGCTTTCAGTAGTAGGAATCTTCGCGCCTATTGGTAACTCTGGTAACTTCTCTTTCATCCTCTGCTCTGCTACTGCTGAGGCTTCTGCAAGTATTTTCTCAGCGTCTTCACTAGCTGCTTCGAAGCTTATTGTGTAGCCTCCTAACATGCCTGCATCTACGAGGATGCTACTTAGTAAGCCGTTGATCTCTCCCATCTCATGCTCAGCTTCTGGCAATACTGTTACAAGCCCTGCCCTCACATTCCTTATTACAGCCATTGCTGGAGTAAGTGTAACGACTATATCGCCAAGCTCTTGGACAGTGTTTAAGCGTAAAACTATCTGCTCAAGGGCTACCTTGGCTTGAGTGACCATCTTGCTTATCTTTCTTACCTCAGCGAGTTCGTTCGCAAACACTGATGCATGGCTCATATCATGCTTTTGAATGGCTGTGACTACTTTGTTGAATATAGCGCTATCCTTCTCTCTCATTCTGTTGGTAGTGTTGTCGAGCCTAGAAATCTGAACTTGAATCTGCCTTACTGCTGCCTCTAGCCTTTGCTTTAGAGGACCTGGAGGTCTAATGGCTTCCTTGACCTTCTCGCCAACTGTTGGGGTTGGTGCTTTTTGCCATTTATCAGAAAATTTGGACATTTTATCACCTGAAAGATAGTCGAGAATGGTAAGCGATAAGAGAGTGGGTATAGAATAGTTGAGTTTTTTATAAAAATCCCTTTATAGCTTTTTATAGACATCATAGAAATTTTTACATTGCCTCCTCATCTTATCTGTATCAGCAAAGGGGCATATCTTATCAGCAATCTCTTTTACTTCATCTCTCTTTGAATTAAAAACCTTGTTTATTCTTGGTGTAAATGTAGTTTTCGTTGATGGTGCAAAGATTTCATATTACGAGTTGGAGTTGATTCTGAAAGTTTTGATGCCATTAAATTAGCTAGGTTGCACCTTGAAAGCTTTGGTATATTAACAAGTAAGCATAGAAAAGAAGCTGAAGCATTATCAAAAGCTCCACTCCCTACAAGATATAGAAGATATAAAAAGAAAAAATGATTCTTAAAATTTTGTAATATCGAGTTAAACAAAATAGTAAAATGATATCTTGATTTCTAATACGAAATTTTTCTCGATCTATCTATTATTGTGCAATTATGTGTATTTTATCTATCTGAAAGTACCTCTTGACAAGCAATCTTACCTTCTCAGCATTCTTTCCTCCTTTTCCAACAGCTGCTCCTTTATGCCTTTGATCTACAACTATAACGCCTATCTTTGTACCATCCAGCTTCTCTGTAAGCCTAACATCATAAATATATTTGGTGTTAAGGGCATTTCCTATGAACTCCTTTGGATCATCAGAGTACTCTACAAGTTCAACGGGCTTCCCTATGAGTTTTTCTAATGTTCTTATCGATTGCCCTTTTTTGCCTATTGCTAAGCCCATGTCTCCTTTGTTCACGACAAAGATGATTCTATTCATTCTGTTGTCTATGATGCAATCTTTAGCTGTTGCACCACTTATGCTTTGAAAGAGGGATATCAAACCCAATTCTTCAGAAGTCAATTTGATTTTTTCCATCGTGCTAAGCTCTCCATATAGTAAGGTCTACATCACTCGAGTATTAATGGATAGATTTAAGCTTATTCATGCACCATCTAAACGCCAGATAGATTCATCCTTTATGCTCCTCCAGTTAGAGAAGAAAGGTCACTTTCTCCAGGAGACTTTATAGCTATGGAAGATACAGGAAAAGGTCTGCCACAAATTCTACCAAGGTCCACAGAGGTCCCTTTAAACTCTATGAATGGTATAGATAAGGATTTGCATGTGTTTACAACTTCTGAGATCCAATCTTTGGGTAAAGATGATGAATAAATGATCATCTTCGACCCCTTTATGGATCTTGATACTTCCTTTGCACCGATGATGAATTTCCCTGTTTTTATGACTGTTCTTAGAATCTTCTCAAGATCTTTTTCGCTAATCACTTTCACCACTTCTCATGAAGAGATCGACCATACCTGTACCTACAGGTATAGGGAGACCAACAATCACATTCTCTGTCACACCTTTTAGCTCTTCAACCTCTCCCTTTACAGATGCCTCGACCAGAGTAGGAACAGTTATCTCAAAAGCAGCTCTAGCTAGTATGCTGGCCTTTTTTCCAGCTATTCCATGCCTCCCTATTTGTTGGGAGAAGCCTTTAGAAGTCATGAGATCTGCTATAAGTAGCACATGTCTAATATCCACTTCAAGACCTTGTTCCTCTAATGTGCCCATGATCTCCCTCACAAGAGCTGTCCTTGTTGCTTCTATTCCCAAAGTTGTCTCTATCTCATAGATAGAGTTGGTGGTTGTACGTCTATGGTCTACTCCAAGCATCCTTAAGACCTTTGCCAAGTTAGATCCTACAGTTTGTATCATCCATTCATCATCTTTCTTTACTAATGTAACATGTTCAATTCCTGGAACTCCTTTTACGCGCATGTTCATTATCTTGTTTCTTAAAGCAGATAAAGCTGAAAAATCAGCACCCTCTACTGTAATAGAGACGACACCAATTTCTTCATCCACTTCTACTTTACGTTTTCCTACTTGCACTACTTTTCTTATAAGCTCAGGGCTACAGCCCCTCTCTTGGAGTGCCTCCTTGTTTAAGAATAACTTTACGGCATTGTATTCTATCTCCCAAGGCTTGTTACGGTCCAGTAGATCAGCAACCTTTGTAAAGAGGATCTCTATTGCTACTTTAAGAGCACTCTCTTTGGTAGACTTATGCTCATCGTCAAGATAAATATCCATAGAAGGTGTTTTAGGTTGCTTTCTTGCATCTATAAGTTCAATAAGCCTAGGTAAGCCTAAAGTTACATCCCTTTCTCTCACACCTGCAAAATGGAAAGTCCTTAAAGTCATCTGTGTGCCTGGCTCGCCTAAAGACTGGGCAGCTACTATCCCACAAGCCTCTCCTGGCTCAATGGCAGCCTTGTTTAATAGCTCTACAACCTTTTTGCAGACGTTCTTGATACCTGAAATATTCAAGGGAATTTTAAGTAGAGAAATCCTTAAGTCTTGAATCAGTCGAGGGTTAAGTTGTTTTGCATATTTTTCTAAAATATTTTTTATTTGCTCTTCTCCTATTGGTTCTTCACTCCTATTGACTAATGCTTCAATTTCGACTAGGCGCTCTACATTTACAGCTTTTCCATGATCACTCTTGGCTGGATCAACGCCGTCTTCACTATACAAGAACTGTATGATGTTACCATGTGGATCTCTTACAGTTAGATCATATTCTACTTTTAAATGTTCAAGAGCATTTATAAGACGCCTTTGCATATAGCCACTCTGCTGGGTTCTTACAGCTGTATCCACCAAACCTTCACGTCCTCCCATGGCATGGAAGAAGAACTCTGCTGGATTCAACCCATCCCTATAATTGGATTTAACGAAGCCCTTCGCATCCGGTGTACGATCTTGAGGCAGAAAGTGAGAAAGAGCACGGCTTTGGTAGCCTTTTTCGATCCTCTTCCCTCTTACAGATTGTTGTCCTAAAGTAGCTGTCATCTGTCCTATGTTTAGACTTGAGCCTCTTGCACCAATCCTTGCCATGATCACACCATTATTATCCAGAGGAAAGGCCTTATCAGCGATTCTCCCAGCACGATCTCGGGCTCTTGCCAATTCGTTTACTATGTGATATTCAAGGTTTTCTTCTGGGGATAGACCACGAACTGTTGAAAGAGTTCCCTGTTCAAATTGACCGATAAGTTCTTTAATTTTTTCATAAGATTTGTCTATCTCTTCACTTATAGTCTCTCTGGCTTCTTCACTAAGGATAAGCTCATCATACCTATAAGAGAAACCGTATCTCGCAATGTAAGACTTAAGGACAGAGAGGATTGAATTTAGAAAACTACGTGTTACTTCCATGCCATAGTCCTTCGCTATCCTGTGGAGAACACTATCGGATTCCTCAGCTCCAATAGCTGCCCTATCTATTACCCCACTAATCAACATGCCATTCTTGATAACTATATCTCTAACGCCTTCGCCCTTCTTCAGACTTTTAGCCCATTTTGAAGTCATAATATAGTTGAAATCTTTTGGCAAAAACAAGGAGAATAGTTGCCTGCCTGTAAAAAGCTCGACTGGTTTCTTGATCTCAGGTTTAGGCAGAGGCCCGCTATACCCGCCTGAAAGGGCTAGATCAGCAAACTCTTCTTTTGTTAAGAGGGTCTCTGGCTTTGTTAGCAAGTAAGCTGCAGTGATGAAATCTCTTATGGCACCTATAATAGGTCCGCCATACCTTGGGGATAGTATCTGTTGCTGAACCCTCATCAAAGTTAAGGCCTCCGACCTCGCCTCCTCGCTTTGAGGCACATGAAGGTTCATTTCGTCTCCATCAAAGTCAGCATTATAGGGGGGACATACAGCAGGGTGTAGCCTAAAGGTCCTATAAGGTAATACTCTCACATAATGAGCCATTATGGACATTCTATGCAATGATGGTTGCCTATTGAATATCACTATATCTCCATTCATCAAATGCCTCTCAACAATGAAGCCTGGGGCAAGGGTATTAGCTAAAGTAGCTCTATCGCTAACATAATCGAGCCTTATCTTCACCCCATCAGGTCTGATTATATAATTTGCCCCTGGGTACTGGAATGGACCATTGGTGATCAGATTCTTTAAGAATTCAATATTCCAAGGAGAGACTTTTTCTGCGATGGTTAGTTTCTTTGCTACTTCTAATGGCACTCCAACCTCAGAAATATCTAAGCTTGGATCTGGAGATATGACAGTCCTGCTGGAGAAGTCAACACGCTTGCCTGATAGGCTACCCCTAAAACGTCCCTCTTTTCCCTTAAGGCGTTGACTTATAGTCTTCAAAGGGCGACCCGATCTATGATGAGCCTGAGGTATTCCAGAGACTTCGTTATCAAAATAAGTAGTTACGTGATATTGTAGCAAGTCCACCAAGTCTTGGACGATCAAAGGGGGCGTGCCTGATTCTTTGCTCTCTCTAACCCTCTGGTTCACTCTTAGTATGTCAACTAATTTATGTGTCAGATCATCTTCAGACCTTATCCCTGACTCAAGTGTAATAGAAGGTCGAACACTGACTGGAGGGACTGGCAAGACCTGTAAGATGAACCATTCAGGTCTTGAAGATTTAGGATCATAGCCCAAAAGCTGAAGATCGTTGTTAGGAATCCTCTCAAGCCTCTCTCTTATGGCTACAGGCAACAATCTTATGGCTCCGCCCTCTTCTGTAATTTCATGGAAAATAGTTGGTTTTGTGAATTCTATCTCATATTGCTGCTTGCCACAATGAGGACAGATTTTGATCTTCTTAGCCTTAGCTATTATCTCCTTTATGTTCTCTTCTTCAAATCTTTGTGTAGAGATGCTTTTATTAGCAAATCTTTTCCTATAATTTTCAAGTTCAGCCTCAGAGATTAGAAGCCTGCCACAGGCTCTGCAAGTCGAGAGAAGCAGTTTATGAATGACATCGATAAAGGCTATATGTAATACAGGTTCCGCCAACTCTATATGACCAAAGTGCCCTGGGCATCTCGCTGTAGTATTCCCACATGTAGCGCATTTTTGCCCTGGCTCTAGAGTTCCAAGCCTGCTATCCATGAGCCCGCCTTGAACTGGCATCCCATCCTCATCGTAGGTTTCAGGGGCTGTTATCTCAGTAACAGAATATCTTCTAATCTCACTTGGGGAGAAGACTGCAAATTTTATGGAACCTATAGTCTTGATAGATTCTTCTAGAGACATTATCTAACCTCCTTACATTTTATCTTTTATTATCAACCTAGGAGCTATGTTCAGGCTCATTATCTCTTGTAATAATAACTTAAATGCATAAGCTGCAACGACTGTCGATATCTCTGCTGAATCGCCACAAATCTTACACACGTACTTTCTCTGCCTTGCATCATAGTGTGCTATCAAGCCACATTTCTCACAAACATGAACCTCAGTTCTGTCAGCCTCGTCTAGCAATCTATCTTTTAGCACCATAGATGCCCCATAGGCAATCAAGCAATCTCTTTCCATCTCGCCAAACCTTAACCCGCCGCCCCTTGCCCTTCCTTCAGTAGGTTGTTTTGTAAGCATCTGAACTTGCCCTCTTGCCCTAGCATGAATCTTATCAGCCACCATATGGTGAAGCTTTTGATAATACACCACTCCTATGAATGCATCCGTCTTATACTTTTTACCAGTCTTTCCATCATACATTACCTCTCTTCCTAAAGGATGAAAGCCTGCTTTAGCCAGAATCTCCCCTAGCTCTTCTACCTTCTCACCAGAAAATGCTGTAGCATCCGTATGGGTGCCTCTTATTGATGCCGCCTTTCCTGCTATAGATTCTACGAACTGACCAACGGTCATTCTTGATGGGAAGGCATGGGGATTTATTATGATATCTGGAACGATGCCATCCTCTGTATAGGGCATATCCTCTTGATTCACTAAAAGACCTACTACACCCTTCTGCCCATGCCTAGAGGCAAATTTATCTCCTATTTCAGGAATTCTCATGTCTCTAACTCTTACCTTGAACATCTTGCCACCATCCTCACTCTCAGTAAGGAATACGTCGTCTACAACTCCAGACTCTGATGGCCTTATTGCCACTGATGTATCCCTCCTGTATGGGCCCTTGATCTCAAATTCTCTGTACTCTTCCATGAACCTAGGCGGGCTTGTCCTACCTATGATTACATCTCCACCATATACATTAGCTTCATGCATAACCACGCCATCAGGCTCCAAAAGACGGTAGTATTTTTCACCACGATATCCTCTTACATTATCTTCTGGTGAAGGTACTTTAAATTCATCCTTCATGCCACCTAAATACTGCTTGGCTTCTGCCTCGTAAAGCCTGTAGAAGAATGAGCGGGCAAGCCCCCTATCTACAGAAGACTTGTTCATAACTATTGCATCTTCTATATTATAACCTTCAAAGGATAGTACGGCTACTATGCAGTTCTGCCCTGTGGGCCTCCCATCTAATTTTAACAAGGATGATGAGCATGTCTTGACTAAGGGTCTTTGAGGATAAACTAGCATATGCCCTCTCACATAAGTTGAAAAAGAGAAAGTGGGTATTGGAAATCCTAAAGATTGTTTGGCCATAGCAGCTTCATACGTATTGCGTGGTGACTGATTATGCTCAGGGTATGGGATTACAGAAGCCGTGACTCCAAAAATGGCAGATGTCGAAGGCTCAAGATGAGTATGCCTCTTTGTTAGAGAGTTTAAATCCATAGCTACAAAGCAATTCTCCTCTTCATTCGCATCTATTAACTCTATAATTCCTCCCTTTAACAAATCACGCCAACTCAGCTCCCCTTTTGAGATTTGTGTTATCATCTCATTGGTCAAGAGTGGCTTCCCGTCTTTTACTATGATAAGAGGTCTCATAACTCGCCCAGAACTCGTAGATATGTAAACTCTATTAGTTCCCCTTGCATCTTTCGGTTTGTAGAGGTAGATACTCACGTTAGAGTTTATCAGCCCTTGTTTGCGTAACTTCCTGAAGGCTGTCACAAAGTATTCACCATTCTCTACATAGCCTACAAAACGACCTTCTATGAAGACTTTGCAACCATTTCTCTTAATTTCCTCATTAGCTTCTGAGACAAGCTTAGCCCCTAACTCTAACAATTTGTCTACTATTTCAGCCTCTGGTACACTGACAGAGATCACAGCTGAGAGGGCAATGTTCTTGACAAGACCACAGTTAGACCCCTCTGGAGTCTCGTTAGGACAAATTCTCCCAAAGTGTGTACCATGAAGGTCTCTAGCCTCGTAGTTGGGCTGGCTCCTACTCAATGGAGATTGGATGCGTCTTAAATGGCTTAAGGTTGAGATGTAGTTTGTCCTATCAAGAAGTTGTGTGACTCCTACTTTACCTCTACCCCAATTGCCTGTTGCTATGGCATTACTCAATTTATCCGTGATTATACCAGGCCTTATAGCAGCCCCAACTGCACCTATACCTCTTCTCTGACCCATCCTCTCAAGCTGATACTTCATATCTCTTATCATGTTTCGAAAAGCTGTTCTGAATAAATCAGCTATCATCTGCCCAGCAAACTTTATGACTTTATTGCCATAGTGATCCTTATCATCTGTTTCTAGCAAACCAAGCTTTAGCTCAAGAAGCTTACATGCAGCCTCTCCAAGAAATACAGCTTTGTTCATTCTCTCTTCAGGCGATCTACCCAAATGTGGCAGAAGCCCCCAATCTAGCAATGATTCAGCTCTTCTTATCCTGAATTCTTCGAGCATTCCATGTGCAATTCTATTGCCTATGTATGTCAAAGCCTCCTGGGGCTTCATCACGTCACTTGCCTTATCGAAAGATACCTCTAGAAGATCCTGAACTTCTTTTTTAAGTGACACAGTTTCAGCTATCTCTTTATCAGACTGAATCCCTAATGCCCTCATTATTATTATAAAAGGAAGGTCGACAGGAGATGTTGGAACCTTTATGTAAAGGGCACCATCATGCTTTAATGTTAACTCGAGCTTTGCTCTATAACCGACTATGGATGAATAAACCTTAGCCTTGTATAAAGAAACTCCCCCACTCTTCTCATAGTCTACTAATATTTTATTGGGGGATAGATCCTCAAGTCCCACTATAACTCTCTCAGAACCGTTGATGATAAAGTAACCTCCTGGATCTTCTGGGTCTTCGCCAGCCTGGATTAATTCCTCCCTATTCATTTTGTGAAGGGGGCATAGATCAGACTTGACCATGACTGGAAGATCCCCAATATAATGACTTTGAGATTCTCTGATAGAATCGCCTTCTATTATGCTCATCTCTAAGTATATAGGCGAAGCATAGGTAAGGTTACGTAACCTAGCCTCCATGGGCAGGATATTACTAATGGAACCATCTATCTCCACAACCCTAGGTTGTCTTATAGAGACTCTACCGAACCTTACCTTATAAGGACCTCCTGTTGCTTCAATCTCTACCTCGCTACCTTCATTGATTATGCTCTCTATGCCTTTCGAAATGAATTCGTTATAAGAGTTTAAGTGCTGACGAGCAATGCCTTCTCTTTCTAGTATGTTCTGAATGACAAACCAAGAATTGTATTCATTAGCTTTCATAATCATCCCTCCACAACATAACGAAAATATACTGCCTCTCCTGCCGTTTCACTCTTCCTTATAATCTTTATCAAATCCCCTGGTTTTGCTCCTATCTCCTTAACGACTGGGTCTGTACTCAAAATATAGGGAAATTGCTCTGGCTTAGCATTGTACCTTTTTAGGACTTCTTTCACTTCTTCAGGAGTTAATACCTCATGCTTAGGCACAAATATGTGCTCAGTAATTTTCACACGTAATTCCTCTTCAGAACTTTTTTCCATTAAAATCACCTAATTTAAAGAGCATGTTATCTATACCAAACAATGGCACAAAAAGCACTAATATAACACAGCGTTTTTTCTTTTATTTAAACTTTTTCATCAACATAGAAATAACTTTTTGCTACATTAACTATTATGTGACTCTTTTGCTAACTGTTTAAGCGTTTTGGCTACTTCTTTGAATATTTTATTATCGCTCACATCTATGATTGGAACTTTTACATTAGTCTCCTTTATTATGATCAAATTTTGATAAACTGGAAAGATGGCGAAAGTAACGTTTATCCAATGTAACCTTCCTTCTAACATCTCTCTTACAATGGGAGCTATATGTGGCATGCCATGAAAACTGAAAAGTACTCCATCAGCCCAATTAAGAGGTGGTGCTAGTGCTCCTGCCTGTTGCCCTAAACCATGAAGTTTGATTAAATCTTCAGCTTTATATTCCATCACCTCATGTATTATCAATTCATCATAGGGCTTAATTGTTACCTTCACCATCTTCAATCACACTCTTTAAAATTCATTATTTAAGATGTATTCTCTCAATGCCAACTTATTCTAATATTTATGGGTTATAACAGTATAAGTTTCGGTGAATTTCGCTTATAAAAACTCACATAAGATTGGTAGGGATTAAAAGATATTTCTGCTTATGCAGTAAAGAAGGCAAGTTAAGATTTAGATATGACGGGCCCGCCGGTCTTCGCACCTAATTAGGTGCGAATACCACAGATATCAATTGCTGGAGTAAAAAGCAGTAGCAAATATGAGCGCTCGCCGGGGTTTGGGTCTGTTCTATGGTTGAGGTTCAGGTTCGCGTCTTAGCAGTCGAATATACATTTCCTTCATTATTCTCTCTCGCGGGGTTTTAAGATTATCAAGATCTTTATCTTTCAAACCAGTAAGTATCTCAAACTCAAATACGTCGTCACCTGCTCCCTCGCAGAAAAATCTGATCTTTATCTCCCTCGTTTTCCTGTCTTTTTCCACCGATACAGAAAGTATGTCTCCACACTCAGGACAATGGGCTTCGCGTTCCACCAAAGTAACCTCTTCGCATTGACTATGGCTCGCTATACTTATTTTTTATGTTCTTCACATGAAGTTACGATTTTTGATCCCTTGTCTATATTCTCACACTAACGTATTTAAGGGAGATTTGTCCCAGATTTTATTGAAAAATTGAAATTCGTAGAGACATGAATCGTCTTCAAAATTTCAAGATCACTGCTAGTGGAGAAATTGTCGACATGCGGAATCTTTCGAAAAAGGAATTGAAAGCTCTTCTGCAGTTCTATCAGGGGAAACTGAAGCGTGCAAGATCGAATGATATGAAAAGGGCCTACAGTAAATGTGTCGATCAGATCAGCCAATTTATCTACGAAGGTCACGTATCTCGTTCACCTGACGTCTTTAATACATCGCAGTTATAATCCATGTCGCCCCACCAGAGGTTACATGGTGCCTTTGCTCTCACTCAGATAGCGCTCTACATTCGCTACCGACCCCGAACCATACAGAGACTTGCAGTAATAACAGTCAGCCCTTGGCCGATCAATTCCAACCGTAACTTTACTCTCAGTAGCTCGGTAGATGATAAGTCGCGTAGCTTTGCGTAGCCCAGTTACGTGAACCATGAATTCTGTGGTAGCTAAAGAAGCTACAACACCATTAATTGTGACAACCGATGGCCCAGAATCTTGAAGCTCGTCCTCTGGCACTCCGTAAAGCGTCGCCCTGTCACGTTTTGCCTCTTTGCTGAGAAAATACTGTTGCACTTCTTCCATAGATATCAAATCAAGGCATACAAGACAACCTTCGCCTGCATCTGAGAAGCAAACTCGTCCTCCATAATATAATCGTGAACCAGGTATGATTTCTGAAGCTAGATCGAGATAGGGTCTCTTATATGCCGCACATAGCTCTGTTAGAACCAATCTGGGTCCGTCATTATCAACGCATCCAAAAACAAAATCTGAGTTCTTCATAGCATCAAATGCATCATCAGAGATCAGGTTCTTCTGGATCCCGGTTACTTGGATTTCAGGATCAATCGTGCGAACCAGTCTGAGCGCAACATCGACTTTTGGAGTTTTCAACATAGAATCGTCACGACGAGTTCCAATTAGGCGATTCAAGTTCGTAGTTTCGACAACGTCTGGGTCGATTGAAGTTATCCTACCAACACCCAAGAACGCGAGTTGCTGAACCAGATGCGATCCAAGCCCTCCGAAGCCCACAACGGTTACACTCATCGCTCTCAAACGACGTTGACCTTCAATGCCAAAGAAACGTGTCTGCCGTTCAAATCTATCTTGGTTCATAAATTCAGCTCCTGCAGAAGGGTAAGGCCGGTTGGCCGAAGGGTACGTCTACCAACCTGTAGCTCGGATAGCCCCACTGGCCTGTTAGAGCTACTTAACCAAATCAAAGCATCAAATCCGGTTGGTGTGACGACAACCGCAACGTAAGGCCTATCTTTGAGGCGCCATATTACGTGAGGTACGAATTCTTTTAGTCCTTCGAGGTCGCTCGGAGAAAAGCGTGCCTTAGATTGATATGGATGGGAGTGCAACTCTACAAGAGTAGCATTCAAATCGTGGGCCCGTTTGATAACGCTAGCACGTGTTTCGTCTGTAAGCTCTATGTACCCAAGAGATCGGACTAAGAAACCGTCAGGAGGAACCGCATACCACTCCTTGTGTTCCACTTTCAGTTCGTCTGTACCGCGCAAGACGTCGGCAAAAACGAAAGCAACCTCTTCATGCTCTGAGTCCCTGGGTAGTAAATGTTGTATCACGCATTTGTAGACTTTTGTCGGAATGATGAGCTTGCTACGTAACATTTAAGCCCCTTCCCTAAAGCGATCCGCAAAGCTACGAACAAAATTCAAGAGGTTCGAACCAGTCAGCATGTCAGAAGAGGTTTTCCACTGTCCATCGGCGGGAGACCATGAAAATATTCCCCATTGACCAGAAAATGGAGGTTGTTGGTTAGCGCGATCTTGGTAGTTTTGTGGCGGTGCTCCATCGTAGGTTAACCCAGAGGGCACGTATATCCCGTAAGGAGGAGTTCCTGGATACGCTATGGGGATCTGAAAGGCAACATCCGTGGTTTTCCTATTCCACGGTTTGTCTTGAGGTAGAGGAAAGTTGAGTATTCGAACCCATAAGCCCTGTTCAATGAATTCTAGATCAGGGTAGAACTTGCGAAGAAGGTCTAGCTCTTGCTGGATTCGTGGACTAATCACAAAGACCACGTTTGAAACGAACCTTTTTGCTGAACCCCATACCAGGTTTAAGCTCAACGATTTCGCCCGGCTGGAGAGTCCTTTCGTTGTTATCCTTGTCTATCATTATGGCGCCAAGAGAGGGTTCCCACCCACCAACCTGTATAATCTGTTCAGTGGTGATTG
>JACGUK010000140.1 GCA_024256265.1 archaeon | reverse complement strand
ATAGCATCAACAAATTTAGCAGCTAGCGATTATCTATGGAGAGCAGGCTTTGATGCTATTATAGCAAATCCATTCATTGGTTATGAGGACGGACTTGAGCCAGTAATAAAGAGAGCCCATGAGATGAATAAAGGAATCATCCTCTTGGCATACATGAGCCATAAAGGCTCAAAGGAAGGCTATGGACTTATGGTTGTTAATAAAAATCTAAGGCAAGAGAAGATTTATGAATTATTTGTTAAAAGAGCAATTGAATGGAATGCAGATGGTATAGTTGTAGGAGCTACTGATTTAGAGATACTTTCATCTATAGCATCAAGAGCAAAAGGGAAGTTATTGATATTTTCTCCTGGTATTGGAGCTCAAGGTGGAGATGCTATGAAAGCAGTTAAGGCTGGAGCTGACTTCATAATAATTGGAAGAGCGATAATAGAATCAAAAGATCCTTTATCTAATTTGATTGAGATAAATAAGGCAACTTATCCATAATTAGAATTTTATACAAAAGCATCTTAGCCAGAAAGTTTATTAGTTTTGTTAATTATTAACAAACCGTGAACGACACAGCGCGTCACGTAAGCATCACAGAAGAACACTTAAAAGGTGCTCAAGAGGAGTTAAGGAACAGAAGGTTTTCTAACGTAGGATTCCTCTCAATGAGAGCTCTGGAGCAGATGATAGAAGCATGTGCCTCTAAAGAAGGATTACACTTTCATGAAAATCCAAGAACTGCACATAAAAACCGTCGCAATTGGCTAAAGATGTATCATCCAGACCTATTGGGACTTTGGGATCAGCTTTGGGGCATCTATGGTGCCTTAGGATATGGAGGGTTAAACGGTGAAAGAGCTGAACAGGCTTTAATCATCCTTAAGAAATGCTTGACTGAACTAAGTAGGAGAGAGAAGATTGCAATCCCAAATCTATGAGAAGATAGAACATGTTGTTAAAAAAATTAAGGAAGTAAAAGGAGTCATAGGCATAATTCTCTTCGGTAGCTTTTCAAGGGGAGATTATGATGAAGGAAGCGATGTTGATCTTCTTGTCGTTTTCAAAGACAAAAGAGAGCTTAACAAAAGCTTAAAAGAAATATATAAAACAACAGCCAAGACAGAACTATTCTTTCAAGTTATAGGCTTGACCTTAGATGAATTAAAAGGCTCACCACTCCTTGAGTCTGTCTTAAGAGATGGAAAGATATACTATGCAAATGATGATGTAAAGAAACTGCTCACTCCAAAGCACAGACCATACGCCCTTATAACCTACAGCACAGCAAACCTAAGCCCAAAGGAAAGAGTCATCTTCACCCAAAAACTTGAGGGAAGGCACAAAGGTAAGTATAGGTATGATGGACTTATACAAGAGCTTGGGGGTTACAAAGTTGGAAGGGGTGTAGTTATGGTTCCAATAGAGAATTTGAAGACCTTAACGGAAAACTTAGATAAGAAAAGAATCAACTACATCGTAAGATACTTATGGGCTTGATTCCTCTTAAGCCCATAAATATGCATTGAAAGCAGT
>JACGUK010000056.1 GCA_024256265.1 archaeon | reverse complement strand
TAGCCAGAATGGCTCCTAAGATTTCTTGAGCATTACATGTTTTATACAATAGTGGTAGTGAACTCATCGTTGCCATATAGGTAGCGTAGACCCAGTGCTTCTCTTTCATGTAGCCAACATCTACCATCGAAAAGTAATCAAGGCATTTTGGCTCATAAGAAAGATCATACAATTTGTACTTGTATCTTCTCATTGCTTCTTCCAAGAAATGATAAGAAGCGTTAATCCTTAAAGAGGGGAAGCGATGGCAGAGAAGTAACCACAGTATGGCGCTGACTTTATAGAGAGTGTTTAATCCCTCTTTCTTGTTTGGCTTAGCAGATGGTTTTATGCTATATCTCTTCAATGGTGCCTCTAATTGAGGCACTAACTTTTTATGAGATGGTGAATGAATCTGAAAGTCAGTAAATTTATTCTCAGTAATAACTCCTTCAAATTTGACGTCTTTATTAACAAGAAGATCGTCCATCATAGGACTGGCATATAGAGCAGAAATCCATGTTATAAATCTATTGTTACCACTACGTTATTTTACGTTAGCTCTGCGTGATCTGCACGTTACTATTATATTACAATTGATTGACCGTAAGGCTTTATACCATCTTTACAATATGTTTATTGAGGGGGTCGTCGTCTAGCATGGTTCCTCAAGAACCCTAGTAAGGTAGGACGGCAGGCTCCAGAGATTATCTATAGGTTCGCTGACAAATGGATGATGTGCTTCTGGAGCGCGGGGGAACCTGTAGGTCGTGGGTTCAAATCCCACCGACCCCACCATAGTCCTTTATTTTCTTCCTGTGTGTAAAGCATGAACAAGAAAGGTCTTATATTGACAGCGTATTAAAAATAGTTAAAGTCGAGTGAATCAGTTTGGGAAAGGCAAAAAGCAAAGTAAGAGTTTGGTTCGATCCTGAAGGTGACCTCTTAGAAGTTATTCTGAAAGATGGAAAAGGCTTCTTCAAGCATTTAGAGGATGATGCTCTAATCAGGGTAAACAAAGAAGGCGAAGTTCTAGGCTTTATGATCCTCAACGTAACGAAGAGAGAAGCAAAGAAACGTTGGCTATAGCCATTTAGAAACGGGCGTTTGACATAGCCTTTCTACTTGCTTTGATCGATTGCTTTTTGTCAATGATCCTATTTGTCCTCAGGCCTTATAAGAGCAGGGCCTCAACTTCTTTGAGTTGACCCGTAGTTGGATCGACTGTAAGCCCAACGATCTCCAACGTCACTACACCTATCAAAGGCTGATCGAGTTCATCGCTTACCAAAACCGTCGAAACCCCTGATCTCTTCCCGATGAGAATCTCGGCATAGCTTACACTGAGAGTAGCTGGTCCTTTGGCTGTCTTAACGACCTTCTTTCCCCTCATCTTCAGCCCCAATTCCTTCGAAATTCGTTCAGATATGACTGTATAGGTTGCTCCAGTATCAATGAGGGCTTTGGTCTTAACTCTACGTGTTGGCTTCTCTGGATTAACGATCTCAGCATCGGCGTATACGTGGCCCATCTCTGCTCTACTTATCATCTGCCGTTAAATAAAGGTTGTTAACTCTTTCCCAGACATAATATTCCTTCCTCTGAGCCTTGATGGCAAAGGTTTCTTTAAGCGTTTAGAGGATGATGTTCTAATCAGGGTAAATGAAAAGGAGAAGTCCTTGGCTTCATGATACTCAACGTAACCAAGAGAGAAACTAAGAAGCCTCTAGCTATAGTGACTTGATAAGGATGATTTGCTTCTGAAAGGCAGGAACCTACGAGTTGTGAGTTCAGAACTGTAAAGAAGTACAGCAATATTATCCGTTTCGCAGACTTATTTTGTTCCAGCGTTTCCTCACCTTAGCAACGCTACTCGATGGATTATGTCTTCTTAATTTAACCTCAACAATGACTCTTAGATGTCTTGTGTCACAAATTCTCATTTATTAACCCTAGTTTTTTCCCAAACGCTTTGATAGTTTCTATGTCTGCATCTTTTATTTTACCTACCGTAATTTTTTCTATCGCTTCTATCGTACGCAGTCTGCCTTTCGCTAATTTAAGAAAGTTATAAGCAATGTCACGTTTAATTATCTCATCAGGAGACTGGAATGTTCCCTCACTGTAGTCGGTGTATAGGGCGGCTAACTTGAGGTCTTCAAATACATGAAATCGCTCTGTGATATCTTTAAGATACTCATATACATCTGAATCATCACTTCTAATGGGAGACACCAGGGTAGTCCAAACCTAGGATGTTCTTGGTCTTCTCTTTATGGCTGCGGAATCGCCTCCAGAATTTTTTCCAGTTTGCACGGCCTAGACGAATTTGAATACCAATGCTGGCAAGCATTATTACCTTTCCGAGCTCTTCGCAAGCAAGATGAGCCATTGCAAAGGATCGTGGGTATCGACCAGCCGCGAATAAGATTTCAGCATCCTCAATTAAAGCACGTGCGTTCGCTAATGCTTTAGCACGCCCTAACTCAATTTCCTCTAGTGACAACTCTTTTACTTTCGACACTTTTGTTACCACTTTTAAACACCTTTCGTTCGCCTCAATTTCTTGATTAATTTGTCTCCTAGATCTTTATACTTTCGCTCCTTTTTAGGTGGCGGTCGTGGGTTCAAATCCCACCGGGCCCCGTTGTTTTATAGGGTATAAATTTAAATTCCGACGCAAAAACTAGCTTAGAGTCCGGTTGTTCTTTATGTTTTCTTCATCAGTATTTCATCTTCAACATATTCAATCCCGAGCTTTGTTAATTTGCTACCTTCCTTTGTTCTATGAATGAGCCTCTCATTTTCGAGGCGATACAGATGGATGTATATCTTCTTTGATTTGATTAATTTGATCAAATCTTCGTTCGAGAGCCTCTCCGGATAGTAATGATAGAAAGTAAGTAAGATTTCATGAGTCATAGACAAATCCTTTCGAAGGATTACAATGGTTCCATCTTCAAATTCTTCTACCGTCGGAACTTTCTTCTTAAGTATAGAGTTGATCAACTCATTTGCTTCATTCTCGTTCGCCTTGAAAAATAGTAAAACAAGTTCAGAAAGCATCCAATCACATGCCGAAACACAATAAGAGGAATCTACAAAACTCGGATCGATCGTCTTGGCGTGAACAATGTCCTTTTTACTTCGAATGGTGTAGACAGATTCCGCAACTCTAGGAATCGCTAAAGTTAGGATTACTGCTTCGGCGCTTGATTTAGGATAGTTTCTAATTTCTTCACAGAGTTTATTGAAATGAATATCATCAATGTTAACACTTTTTCCTGACACTTTATTCTTGATCAGCGCAAGAATGAGTTCGGAAAATTTCGCTGAATGAAGAATAACTGTCTCATGATCGCCAAGGAGATATTTATTCTTAACAATTCTATACTCATCGATGAGTTTGTCAACAATAGTTTTGTCGATTCCCTCAGTGATCAACTCTTCGGCGAACTTCTCGTATTTTACCATCGTGCAGATCACGATTTCATTTGTTCAACGTATTCTTCGCCCGATCTTGTTATAACCCAAGCCTTTTTGTTATCCTTCTTTTCGGGAGCAGGCATTAGGTACCCTTTCCCTTGAAGTCTGTTCATGACATCGGTTATATTCATCGGTTTCGTAATTCTCGCTTCAGTATAGCATTTCTCAATATCATCTTTATTATATGAACCCATCTTTTCTTTCTTGTGCAACCAATAAGAAAAGAGTATTGCGATGTCTGTATGCTCACTCGGATTCCCCTTAGCTTTAATAAATTCAACCAAAGAAGTTGGGAGTACTTTAACTTCCGGAGTTGGCGCTTCGGGAGCAACTACTTTACCTTCCGCCAATTCCTTGAACTTTTTCTCAACCCACTCCTTGTCGCCTTGAACTTCAACTTCAAAATCGCCCTTTCTATATTTAATTCGATAGTTAATTTCATTCATATTGCAATCCTTTTAGATTTATTACTTTAATGTATATAAGTTTGATTTATAATATTTACTATTCTCTCAATGAGTATTTAGAAGACCGTTGGTCTACTCCTCCTAATTTTACCTTTTCTAAAAATGCAATGTTTTCAGGGATGATTACGCCTATAGATAGCGAACGAATTCTAGAAGGGCAAATAGTGATTGTACACGATAGAATTATTCAAGCTAAAAGTTACTCAGCAAATCTTTAAAAAGATTCAATTTTTTCTTCCGATTGTTAGGATTAGCCTTTTGAATGTTATTACCCATCTTCAATAGTAGATTATCCCATTAACTCCACTATAATCATAAAATTGCTTTGCATTTGCCCAGAGGCTAAAATTTCAATAAATTTACCATACTTTATCATGAACAAGTTTTAATATACTCTAATGCATGAAGTAATGGAAAAAGAGTATTAATGAAAAAATTTTTCTGATGCTATCTATCTATTTAGTTATCCTTATATTAATGAAATTATTGAAAATTTGTTAAGGAGGTTACAGAGTTAGATTACGTAGAGATTCTGGATACAACATTGAGGGATGGAGCCCAGACCTATGGAGTTAGCTTCTCCCTACAGGATAAACTCAGCATAGCTCAACGCCTTGATGAATTGGGAATAAGATACATTGAAGGAGGCTGGCCTGGTTCAAACCCAAAGGATATAGAGTTCTTCAAAGCCATTAAGGATATCCCTTTAAAAAATTCTGAGATAGTTGCCTTTGGTAGCACAAGGAAGAAAGACATTACACCTAGCAAGGACTCAATGCTGAATACTCTCCTTGAAACAGAAGTAAAGACTGTAGTTATATTTGGCAAGGCTTGGGATTTACATGTTACTGAAGTATTACATACTACATTAGATGAAAACTTAAGGATGGTTGAAGATTCTATAGAATATCTCAAAAATCATGGCCTTGATGTTATATTCGATGCAGAGCATTTTTTTGATGGTTTTAAGGGTAATTATGAATACGCTTTAAGGGTAGTAAAGAAAGCAGAAGAAGCAGGAGCGCAAGTGATAGCGCTTTGTGATACAAACGGGGGAACTTTAACCTCAGACATTCAAAGCATAGTTAAGAGAACAAAGGCTGAATTAAAGATACCTATTGGTATTCATTGTCATAATGATTCTGGGCTTGCAGTTGCCAATACTCTTATGGCTGTATTATCAGGAGTAAATCATGTGCAAGGTACGATAAATGGTCTCGGAGAGAGATGTGGTAATGCTGATCTTTGCCAAGTACTGCCAGCTCTTCACTTTAAAATGGGTCTTAGAGCTTTGATTAATGATAAGCCAATAAGTGAGCAGTTAAAGAATTTATCAGCTCTTTCAAAGTATGTATACGAACTAACGAACTTGCCTCCTAACCCTTATCAGCCTTACGTGGGGAAGAACGCCTTTGCCCATAAAGGTGGTGTGCATATAGATGCCATGTTAAAGCAATCAAGGGCTTACGAGCACATAGACCCATTTCTAGTGGGGAATCGTCGAGAGCTCTCTATCTCAGAGCTATCAGGGAGAGCGAGTGTGATGAATATGGCTTTAAAGTTTGGGATAAAACTGGATAAGCAGAGTGATGTAGTAGACAAAGTCCTAAATGAGATAAAGCGTATGGAAGCTCAAGGCTATCATATCGAAGATGCAAATGCTACTGTGCACTTGATCTTCTTAAAATCCATGGGTTATGATCTTTATCCCTTTCAAGTCCAACTTTGGAGAGTCTCTACGATGAAGAATAGTTCCAAATTCACTAGTGGAGAAGTTATGGTAAAAGTTGGAAATGAGGTTTTGCATGAAGTCTCAATAGGAGTCGGTCCTGTCCATGCTCTAGATCAAGCCTTAAGAAAAGCTCTCTTAAAGTGCTTCCCTCAGCTAAAAAATGTCAATTTAATCAACTATAAGGTGACAGTTGTTGATAGTGCCAGTGGTACAGCGTCAACAGTTAGAGCATTCATAGAGTTTAAGGATGATAGTCTTCAATGGGCTACAACTGCTCTGTCTGATAACATAATAGAAGCTAGCGCAATGGCTCTCATAGATGGTTATGCATATAGACTGATAATCGATAAAATAAAAAAATTTTCATATTAGAAATTGTAGATGAAGTGAAGGATAAAAATTCAGTTATTCATGTATGAAAAATTATTGCATTATTATCGCATTTAGCTAATCCATACTTATAGTCTAAAGCCTTTACAAAATGCTAAGAGTCATTAGCATGGGTTCAAATCTTACTCTCAAGAACCTCTCTAACCTTATGAAGCCTTCTCGGATTTATTGAAAGCCATTTCTATAAAGCTCTTAAATATAGGCATTTATACGATCATCTGCAGAAAATGAATATTCCAGAACAACAAACTCTTCCAGAGGAGTTTTGGGATTGGTACTCTTTAGGAGCCTTATTTGGAGATACACCAATCTGCAGAACAATACAGTTCTTATCTGTGCACAGAGGCTCAGACTACACTCTGAAGGAGATAGCTAGGCAGACTCATGTAGGCTATAGAACCTTCTACCGATTTATCCCTAGGCTCATAGAATTAGAAGTAATCGAGATCAACAGAAGGGTTAGAGCTTCAAAGCTCTATAGATTGAACGAAGAATCACCGATAGTCAAAGCCATACAGAAGTTAAGTTTAGAAATAAGCATGAAGAAAGCAAAAGAAGAGATAGAATTACCAGCTTAAGCATATTCTGGACTGGTAGGCACGAGAAGATGCCACATTTCATCTAAAAGATAGCCTTTTTGCTATTATAGTTGTGCGTATGACAAATTGTCAACCCTTTCTAACAACTTAAGGAATCCAGCTATTATTTCCCTAATTACTCTATGTCTT
>JACGUK010000055.1 GCA_024256265.1 archaeon | reverse complement strand
ATCTTGCCATCTATGGTCATGGCTGCATTTAATATCACATAAGGGCGTGATGCTTCTGTTTTCATGTCAAGAGTAGAAGATGATAAACAATATATGAGTTTTAGTTTATTCAGAAACGGCCAAACCTTTACTGAAAGCTTCTCTGTAAATTGGGTTCTCCCTAACTTCTTCGCTTGTTGCTAAGTGTATTTCAAAGGGATGATAAAGTGGTAAGCAAGCCTTCACTTCAATCTCTGCCTTAAGATTCCCCCTCTCCCTGAAGCTTTTAGGAAGTTGATCAGTAACGATCAAAATGTCAACATCACTCCCGCCTGTAGCGTGCCCATATACAACGCTTCCGAAAACTAAGACTTTACATGGACCAATAACCTCCTTTGCAGCTTTAGCTATAGCCTTCGACCAGTAACGCCAGTCACTTGCAAGCTTATTAATCTCAGCCCTTGCTTTTAACAGACTTAACAAACTCGAAAATTTACTATCATTTGTACTTTGGTAAAGAGCCATAGGCTATCTCACCATTTATCATAACTGCTTGAATATCATCAGGTCTAACTCTATGCACTATCGCATTGATAGGGTCTTTTATCGATTCAAGGTTTTTTGTATTCATATTTATGAAGACAGCATCAGCCCTCTTCCCTTCTTCTATTGAACCTATCTCTTTATCTAACTTCAGAGCTTTTGCAGAGTTTATAGTAGCCATCTTCATAATATCCTTCGATGATACTGCTGATGGATCTCTCTCTAACGCTCTTAAAATTCTTGATGTGTATTCCATCTCACGAAATAAATCTGCTGAGTTGAGCATAACGTTATCTGTTCCAAGGGCAACTGTTATTCCTTTTTTCATCATCTTAATTATTGGCGGGAATCCTAAGCCTAGAATCGAGTTGGCTCTTGGACAGCACACAATTGGTATATTTTTCTTTGAAACTAATTCTATATCTTCTTCTGTGGCTTGAGTTAAATGGACGATAAAATTCAGAACAAGATTTTTTAAAGCCCTCTCAACTTCGCTTTGATTGAAATTCCTTAGAGAGAAATTCATGGAGTATTTATCTTCGCATGCATGAATAGCACAAATCTTCTTCTTACTCTTTATCAATCTTGACAATTCATTCATGGCTCTATCTGTATACTCGTTTGGGCCACTTAATCCTATTCCATCAAATATCTCTAATATCTCCTCTACCTCCCGAATCTTATCCTCTGGCATGGCATGATTCTTTACAACTTCATCTTCATTAAAATAGTAGTCTGGTCTTCCCAGAATTACAACTTTGATCTTCAATCCTTCAATAGCTTTCTTAAGAAGCATGACTCCTTTCTTTCCTCCCTCACGAAAGTCAGCAAAGGTTGTAATTCCACATCTTAGCATATCAAAGGCTGAATTTCTCATAGATTTTATGATCAGGCTCTCAGATGTTGAACTCAATAGCCTATGCTTTAAACCAGTCATTGGGCGAAAAAGCTCATTAAGAGATTTGCCCACTCCAAAATCCTTGAAAAAAGAATCTCCTATATGTGTATGAGCATTTATCAAACCTGGGATCATAAGCATGCCTTCTACCTTATACCTTACATATCCTGATGAGTTTAAAGGGCTCTCTCTAACTTCTGTGAAATAGCCATCATCTATTCTTATGAAGGCTCTCTCTATTAAATCAAGGCTCTCTTTTGCTATCACATTTACTCCTTCTATTATTGCCTTTTTCATCATGACAAATCAGAGAGTTCATGAACAGGACCATTTGCTTTACCGTTTCTGATAAAATCCAATCCTTTAGTAGCTAGCTCTATAGCTTTACGAGCAGTTTTCGCAATTCCTATTCCTGCCTTCAAAGTAAGATTAAAATCCTTACCTGCTTTTTCGAGGATATTCTTAACCTCTATCTCTGAGACGCCATTAGCTACTACCATGAAGTTATCTCCACCACAGAAGAATGTAAGTGCTTTATGGTTCAAAAAGAGCTCGCCCAACTTTAAATTTAATCTGTTGATCATCAAGGCTGTCTCATAGGCTGATGGTCTATCAATGAGCTTGCCTGTCACATTGTTTACATCTATGTGGGCTATCTTCACATTCTTCTCATAGGATTCATCAAATTCGCCCACTACTTTCTTTACATCTTTTACGCTACTGCCATATTTTTGTAAGGCTTTTGTTGCCATCTCTAAAGCATCATAAGGCTTCTCAGCAAGACCGATGCCCATGCTTATGGTGAAAGGGTAATTCTTCGATACTTCGTCTTGGATTTTTAGATGATCTTCTAAGGAAATTTCGTTGCTTATAGCTATCATCTCATCAAATCTATTGTAAAATAAAGCGCCTCCTTTCTCTGCAAATAATCTTTGCAAATGAGCATAAAGCTGAGCCTGAATTATCTGTAATTGGTACTCTCTATCATTACCAAGCTCGAGAGTCCATGGACCGTAATTGTCTATTCTGATCAATGTCATCTTTAATTTGCCATTCATGGCTACTCCACCATAGCTGGATACTGAGTTACTTTGATCTCTCCAAGAATCTTTGCCCTCTTCACCATTTTAACAGCAGATTCGACAGCCCTCTTTGCGTATTCATCTATGCGCTCTATACCTTGAAGCCTAGTCATTCCCGGTCCTGATACACCCAAAGATACTGGCTTTCTATACTGGACTGATAAGTCGGCTATCTTTCTTGCTACATGCTGGGCTATGATCTCATCATGCTTTGTATCCCCTTCAACTATAGCCCCAAGAGTTACAACAGCGTCAACATCATTCTTTTCTAATAAAGATTGGATCAATAAGGGCATATCAAAGGATCCAGGAGCTTTACAAATATATGTGATCTGGGCCCCTAAAAATGCTACATGCTCCTTAGCTCTTTCAAGCATGAGATAGGATATATCGAAGTTAAACTCAGAAACGACCAGAGCCAATTGCACCATATTTATTCACCTCCTATAATCTTATAGGACCAACATCTGGCAAACCTTGACGCTTGCCCATACCAGCATCCCTCATGAGCTCTTCTGGCTTAAAAAGTAGTTTAAGTAAGTTATGGGCATGCTTCTCAGCTCTATCCTTCGCTATTTTATACAATTCATTATCACTCTTTGCCTCATCCTCATGAACAAATACCTCTATAACGTGCTTGTTTGTCATGATTTGAACTGTAACAAGACCTGTAGATGCAACTTGGGCACTCTGCTTATCTAAAGGATTTGGTCCAGGCATGCCTAGAGCCATTGCAATATCACAACTTTTCTCTTCAAAAAGCTTCTTTACTGCTACAGGCAAATCCTTTATCCCAGGGACTGTGCATCTTATGATTTCAACATTACCATGATACTGCTTTAGAATATCTATAGCGAATCTAGCCATATCAACTCTTGCAAAGGTAGTGTCAGCGATTCCTATTCTTGCATTCATCATTCTAATCCCTCATTTGATCTTTATAGTAATTCACTATATCGTATCCTTCTACAAAAGGCATATTATGAATCTTGGCATAATTTTTTGCCGATAGGCTTGGCAAGGATTTATGAGTTTCATTGTCTAGCATCTCACATATGACCGTAACAGGAATCAATCCTGCCAACTGAGCAAGATATACCGATAACTCTGTATGCCCAACCCTTTTAGAAATTAGACCATCAGATGCTATTAACAATTGAACATGCCCAGGCGCCCTAAAATTCGAAGCAAATCTATGCTGAACATCATCAAAATTCTTTATTGCAAGGTCACAAAGCTTTGCTATTTCCTTTATGGTAAGGGCTCTATCTCTGTCTGTAATTCCTGTAAAAGTATCTCTATGGTTGATAGATATTGAGAAGGCTGACTTACCATAAGATGCCTGAGAGTTTACCAATTCTGATAAATTAGGATAATTTTTGCTTGCAATTTCAAGGACTTCCAGCATATAAGGCAATCCCAAATTATTTGCTATATCGAACCTTATGGCTACACATATTAGCCCGCCTGCATCCCTTCTCATCATTCTGATATGATCTGGAGTAATATGTTGAGCAGCTACAACCATATCTGTCTCATTCTCTCTCGTATTAAAATCATGTATAAGCACGAACCTTCCTTCCTTAAGACTAAAAACAGCATCTCTCAAAGTAGGAGAATTATTTTGCATCTTTGATAGCATATGAATCTTGCTAAAATCTCTATATTTAAGGATTACCAATAAATTATTTTCTACCACAAAATTTGTAAATAAGGAGAAAATCGGAGAGATTAAAGCCAAAGAGCCCTGCTAAGATCGTCCTTGGAATTACGCCTATGGTAAAGACGGCAACGCCGCCAAGTAGCAACTCCAGTGAGCCTACGCCCAATCCGGTCACGAAGAGTACAAAGAGTTATTGTTTGCTGCCTATTTTTTATTTTCTCGAAGAATCCCAGTACGATAAGCTAGGCTGGGTTTTATTTTAACTAGACCCAATGTTAATCCCCATACGCCGAATATTGCACCAGTGATTGTAGCCCCTAAGGCTATATCGGCAAACCAGTTTGGCGAAATAAGGAATAACTCCCCATGCCAAAGGTGATCCACTACTCCGAACACTGCACCTCCATAAAGTGAGAGGTTAAGCCAGAAGCCTTGGGCACCTCTCTTTGAAAAACCCCAAAGAATGGATAGCACCACAGCCGTTGCTAGAGGTATAATATAACACACCATTTTTCTCACCTCAGTATTACTATTTTTAAAATTAGTAATATTATAAAAGTTTTTCTAATGATAGGTAATAATTAAGTAAAGATGAAAATGGCTAAAAAAGGAGTCTCCAGAATTAGCATCTCACTACCTCCTGATCTACTCGATGAATTCGATAGGATGATCAAGCAGATGAGTTATGATAGGTCTAAAGCTATTCAAACCTCTATTAGAAACTTCTTGACAGAGAATAAATGGATGCATGAAGAGAAAGGTATAGTTATGGGCGCCCTTGCCATGATCTATGACCATGAAGTTAAGGGTTTGGAAGAATCTTTGACAGATTCTCAGCATCTTTATAGCAACATAATAAGCTCATCCATGCATATCCATTTGGATGAGAGAAATTGCCTTGAGATAATTGCGGTTAAAGGGAAGGTTGAATCTATTCGTGATCTTACTCAAGATTTGATGAGTAAAAGAGGAGTAAAGCAGATAAGGCTAGCCATAGTTACACCATAAAATTAAACACTAAAAAGATGGTTTCAGGTTATACTTCTTCTTAGGTGTGGAGGCTTGCATCGATTGGATAGATTCGACAATAATTCTTTTCTTTTTAGAAATTTTGCTGATGTATGTGAAAGAATAAAGGCTACAAGTAGAAAGTTGGAGAAAGTTGGAATTCTATCAAGCTATCTTCAAACTCTTGATAACAATATACTACTAATAGTCTCCAGGTTCCTCTCAGGAACTATCTTTCAAAAAGGAAGCGATAAGGAAGTTTACATTGGATACTCTACATTAATAGATTTAATATTGGAAATTTCGGGTATTGATCAAAGAGAACTCGAAGCTACATATTTGAAGTATGGCGATCTTGGTTCAACAGCAGAAGAACTCTTCAGCCAAAAAGCCCTTCTTCCCGTTATTAAAAGAGAGCTAAAATTGAATGATGTTTATCAAGAATTCGAGAAGATGGCATCTATAACGGGTAAAAAAGCAGTGGAAGGAAGAAAGAATATTCTAAAAGGACTTCTTCTCGATGCAAGCCCTGTTGAAGCAAAGTATTTGATAAAGATACTGACAGGAGAGCTACGTATTGGGCTCACTGAAGGGCTTGTAGAAGAGGCTATAGCCAAAGCCTTCAATTATGAGATAAAAGAAATAAAGAAGGCTAAATTGGTCATTGGCGATGTAGGCACTACAGCCCTTCTAGCCTTTGAGAGAAGAATCCATGAAGCAAGGCTGAAGCCGATGCAGCCTTTAAGTTACATGCTGGCTGATACCATGTCTAGTGCTACTGAGATAGAGCAGTATTACAAAAAAGAGCTTTATGCAGAGTTCAAATACGATGGGATCAGAGTTCAAGCTCATAAGCATGGTGATAGAATAGCCATCTATTCAAGAAAGCTTGAAGAGATAACTGAGGATTTTCCTGAAGTTTTAGAAGGGCTTAAAAACATTCATCATGATTTCATATTGGATGGAGAGGTAGTTCCCTTCAAAGATGATGCACCCTTACCCTTTCATGAGCTTCAGAAAAGGCTTAGGAGAAAAGAAATTGTTTCTAAAGTACTAAGTGAAGTGCCTGTAGTTCTATTTGTTTATGATTTATTTTATCTTGATGGAAGAATTCTTTTAGATGAGCCTCTTTATGAGAGAAGGAGAATTCTTGAATCTTTAAGGCTTAACGATTTGGTAAAAATCTCATATTTAAAGCAAGTAAGGAGTGCTGATGAAATAGAGAAGCTATTCGGTCTGAGCAAGAAAATAGGTCACGAAGGACTTGTGCTGAAAGACCCTTCATCTCCTTATACTCCTGGCAAAAGAGGTAAAAGATGGGTGAAGCTGAAGAAGGAATTGGATACTTTAGATGTAGTAATTGTAGCAACTGAGTATGGTCATGGTAAAAGAGCAGGTCTTTATTCTGATTACACCTTTGCTGTAAAAGATAATGAAAAGTTAAAGGTCATTGGCAAGGCTTACTCAGGTTTGACTGATGATGAGATTCTTGAGATGACAGATAGGCTGAAGAATTTAGCATTGGAGGATCATGGTTATATGCTCATAGTGAAACCAGAGATAGTTTTAGAAGTAGCCTTTGATAGCATTCAAAAGAGTGATCGCCATGATAGTGGCTATGCTTTACGCTTCCCTAGGATCAAGAGGATTCGTTATGATAAAGGACCTATGGACATAGATACTTTGGATAAAGTGAAGGAGATTTATCGAATGAAA
>JACGUK010000009.1 GCA_024256265.1 archaeon | reverse complement strand
TGAATATGAAGCAGATTGAAATCGCATTCTTCCACACAGATTACCTACACTTCGAGCTCCTCGCCCCTCTTATCGAGATATTGGGAATAAAAGTTGTCTTTGTGGATGAACGACCATCCACAAGCGTAGAGCGGTAAACAGAGGGTTTGAACCTTCCCTTGATTATAGACAGGTTAAGATCATGCATCTTCTACCTCCTATTTCGTCTCAAAACCTCCGTTAACCTATTTCACTATGCTGTGAAGTTGAAGAAGCCATGCCGCTAGAAAGTCAGTGTCACAGTCTTACTCCTACATTCACGATTTTGGCAATGTTTGCAAAAGATTTATGTGTGGGATTGATGCAATGACGTTGAGAAATTTTGGGCTACGAACGAAGAGGAGATTATCGGCCAAGTGGCTTCAGACCCAAGCCTGTAGAGGTAGGTAAGGAATATGAGGTTGACATCTCTGAGGTGAGTAGGAGGGGTGATGGTATAGCGAGAATTCAGGGATTCGTCATCTTCGTCTCAGGGGCAAGAGCTGGACAGCATATTAAGATTAGGGTCACACGAGTCGGGGAAAGGTTTGCCAATGCAGAAATAGTTCGTTCAACAACCTAAATCATTATACACAGCGTGAAGACATTGTCAGAAAAGGTTTCGAAAGCTCCGTCGAATCTTCCATGCAGACGGTATTGGACGAGTATTCGCCCTGAATGCAAGAAATGTAAAGATAAGATGAAGTGTCCAATGTATCTAGCTGACTGGAAGAAACATCAAAAGCTCCTGAGGAGATAAATATGACCGTCGAGAAGGTATGTAAGAATTGGTGATGTTCTGATAAACCAGTTTGACGAGCTACATCTTAGTCCAGAGATTATCAGAGCCGTGGATGAAATGGGGTTCAGGGAACTTTTCCCCATACAAGCTCGAGCCATACAGCCTCTTTTGGAGGGAAGGGATGTAATAGGGCAGGCTCATAGCGGCACTGGAAAGACTGCTGCGTACTCTCTGCCTATGCTCGAGAAGATGGATACCCGCAGAGCAGAGGTGCAAGGATTGGTGCTTGCGCCGACCCGAGAACTGGCGGTCCAGGTGGCTGGAGAGATAAAGAGGTTTGGCAAGTATTTGGGGGCAAGGGTGGCGGCAATCTATGGTGGTCAGGGCATAACTGTGCAGATTAACATCTTCAAGAGGCCGGTTCACATCGTGGTTGGGACACCGGGCAGGCTGATAGACCACCTTAGGAGAAAGACCTTCAGCCTCGACTCCGCTAGAATCGTGGTGCTCGATGAAGCCGACACGATGCTCGACATGGGCTTCCTGGATGACGTGGAGTTCATACTTGCCCAAACGCCTAGGGACAGGCAGACCAGCCTCTTCTCGGCCACGATGCCCCCTGAAATTATTGAGCTAGCCCAAAGACATCTGAAGAACCCGGTCAAGATCCTCCTCAGCGAAAGGGAGATCGGACTAGAAAGGATAGACCAGTTTTACATCAACGTGCAGAGGAAGGAGAAGATTGAAACCTTACGCTGGCTTCTGGACCATTTTAAGGTAAAGCAGGCAATCATCTTCTGCAACACCAAAGTGATGGCGAGCAACCTGGGTGAAAGGCTGAAGCGGGATGGATACCCTGCGCTGTCCTTGCATGGAGATTTGAGGCAGTCGCAGAGAGACCTAGCGATGAGACGTTTCAGGGAAGGAGGAAGAATTCTGCTGGTGGCAACGGACGTAGCGGCAAGAGGGATAGACGTACCCCAGGTAACCCACGTGATCAACTATGACGTACCCCGATACCCGCTGCTTTACTTTCACAGGATAGGAAGGACGGCGAGAGCCGGCGGAACAGGGACAGCCATAACCCTAGTAACAGGGCAGGAACAGCAAGACCTACAAAGAATAAGGTCAAGAACGAAGATATCCATCAAGGAAATAACCCACTCGTTCGGGCCCAGACCGCCCAAACCTTTGCCTGGGAGAAAGAAGTTAAGCAGGGTACGAACGTCAAGAGAAGAAGACTGGAGGAAGAGGTTAAGAGGAAGCCGCAGGCAGCGCAGAGGACAGCCCGGAACCAGGGGCAGAAGATTCTCGCGAACCTCTTGACGCTAGAGGCCGGAACATTTCGATTCAAATCGCACCAGACCCTAACTCTCGATCTCCTTTGAATCTACCGGTAAATTAGAGCCGAAATCCCACCCCCCGCACCAACTCCTAAAACTACTCAAAAAGGAAATTAAACAGATTTTCTAGAGTAGCATCATTTCGAGCCAACAAGGATCAATAAAACATTTCTCAAAGCTACAGAAAACTTTCATAATTGTTATGCACAAGCTAAAGAGGTATTCTTTTGATGCCCTTTACTACATCGAATTCTTCATCATCACTAATTATTTCCTTTTCACCTATCAGTAAAGCTGTTGAAATATGGATGGCATCTCTTGGCTTCAGCTTGTACCTCTCAACCAACTCATGAGCCTTAAGGATTACTCTTTCATCAACACCAACAAAGTTCATGTTAGGCATTCTCAGTATAGAGGCGCTGGCCTTTAAGGCATATTCATAACCAACAAGCTTCCAGGCCACCCATACCACTTCATCCCAAGTAAGAAGAGAGCTAGTACCCTTAATCCTTCCTTCTTCTACACTACTCAATATACTAACTGCCTTTTTTGCCTTTGGGTTTAATTTTGAATCGTAAAGGATTGTATAGAGAAAGATGTTTGAGTCTAAGTAGACCATCTCTCAAGAACCTCAGAAAGAATTATCTGTTTAAGGCTCTTATCTTCCCTAATCTTTAGTGTAGTAGGGATTGATTGCGCCAACTCAGCAACACTAGACCAATTTTTTAATGGCTTGACAACTACTTCATCTCCTTTAACTTCAAAGATAACTTCAGAGCCTGGCTTGATTCCAAGCATATCCCTTATTTCCTTAGGGATTACAGCCTGACCCTTGGGCCCTACTTTACTCTTTAACCTTAACATATTAAAAGTATAACCTTATAGTATAAAAGTATTACTTTTTGATAATACAAAATCTTGTTGACCTTTACAGTAATTTAAACGTAACCTCAATAAATCTAAAGCTGACTTCTCTTCACTCTTCTTTGAACAGCCGTTCTTACTATTTCATTACGCCTTCTTAAAGCTAAAACTATATCATCTAATACATGCAGAATTTCTTCACGCTCATTGACATTGGCAGATTTCTTTAATGACATTTTCTTAACAAATTCATAAAGTAAAGTAACTATGCTCAATAAATCTGTGTCAACATCTATCAAATCGTTCAGTCTATTCACGTCTACCATCCCTCCTGATCTGACCATTGTTCCATATCCCTTGTCCTCTATGAGCTTAAATTCGTTAAAAAGATCGAGAAGTTTTATGTAGATTTTGTTGAACTCCTCTTTTATGGTTTCACTTCGAGCTTCTTTTACAAGATTGTCTATGATTTGAAGATTAGATGCTGTCTTTGTGGTCAAGTGATGACTAACAAGTTTGTCTACTTCTCTCATTTTATTTAATGTTGAACGACCTGTGTTTATTGCTCTTTGAAGTCTTGAAGCAAGCATCCTTGCTTCTCTTATCTGCTCCTCAGCCTTACCAGCTGATTTACCATCTTCATTAAACCCGCTTGTCATCCCTATTTAAAATAGATTCATTCTTTAAAATCGTTTTCCTAATAATTTATACTCTTCCTAGCCTATTTTCAGCCAAGCTCTTCAAATTAGTGTAAAGGTCTTTAAAATCATTGGACAATAGATTCATGTATAGCCTCACTTCTTCATCGTTCATATATTGGAACATATAAGCTCCAGTATAAGGACTAGGATCACCCATCCTTGTCATAAATTCTATATGCATTAATGGATCACCTCTTTTGATGGTTATAGGTTTCCTATCGTTGCTAAGGTTGACAAGTTCAAGAGCAAGTCTTCCCACGAACCCGCTATGAACCTTTGCTGCATTTAGAAAAGATAGACCTATTCTACCATACTTGCTCTTGGCAGTTAAATGAGCAACATATCCAGGCAGTGTGAATACAATTTCATAAGAGATAAGATTCTTATGCTCAAGGTAGTTCAATGTAGTCTCTTCCTTGACTGTTAAGACGTAGCCATCTCCATCTACTAGTTCAAGATCGAAGGGGTATATGCACTTATACCTTTCAATCAGCTTCACAAGCTCACTTTTGCCCAAAATACACATTTTTACAGCACAGCAAACCTATGCATAAGGTTAATGTTAAACTATTCTATCAAAAACTTTTAGTGTAGATAATCTAAAATCTTACATCATCCCTCTTTCCAAGATCATCGGTATATTTTAGTTTCTCCGCCAAGCTTATGAGTCTTAATCTTTTGAATAGCATAAATTAAAAGGAATAAAATAGATGATAATCCAACGATAATTATAACAATATCAGTAAAGTAAGAAAGACTACTCTCTCTTACAGCAATCTCAAAATAGTAAAGTGAATCCAAAAAGTAGTTGAAAGACCAGTGAAGCAAAACTGCTCCAGGAAAGCCATAGAAGAAGTAGATCAAGCCTAAGATAATACCTGCTAAAGAGCTCGTCGTTACTTTACCAATCTCCCATCCAGCCCCAAATGCTATGTGAGCATAGCCAAACAATGCTCCACTGATGAGGATGAAAAAGTAGATAACCTTCACATCTGCCTTTTTTCCTAGCTCTGAAATATACTTAGCTGGATGCCATAGGACTTTTAAGGGATTAAAATGAGCTCTTCTTATAAATAAAAGAAGAATAGCTACTGTCCCAATAATAGCCACTCTAAAAATTATCTCTTCCTCTATAGGAGCAATAGAGTCTGATACAAACATCAAAATTGGGTCTATCTCAGGAAGGGAGCCTGTTCCAATACCTGCACTTTCTTGTAGTATTGTTATGAGAGCAGTGATCAATAATAGAGCTGAGAAAGTTACAGCTAACGTAGATAAAGTATTATTGAAGATGGATTTAAGTCCATAGTTTAGAGACGATCTTGGAACTCTATTTAATGGTAAGAGAGGCCCTCGAATAGCTTTGATAAAAAGAAACAAATAAATGAACCAAAGAACAATGAATAGCTCTTTAACAATGATATTTGCATTTCTTCCTAAATCTGTATTGAAGACTATGTATAAACCTAGTGGAAAAGAGAGGACCATCAAACCTATAAGTAATAAAACCAGTACAATGTAAGCTAAGGCAAAAATCTTTGAAAACTTACTATAGTTGATTTGGTCTTTTATTAATGACACTTATTACTCTAATCAATAAATGTAATCATTCAGTTTAAATCTTTTACAATTACTTTAACTTCATCTTAATACTCAGGAACAATATAGAGCTGAAAAATAGCGCAAACACTAAAGTCAAAGCTAAATTGATTAGAGCAGGAGATTGGATCAGATATGAAGAATTAGGCTGAACTATATCTATCATCTGGTTAGAATCACCTTTTGTCAAATCCTCTATGAATGCTGGCACTTTACCAAAATCATCCCATGAATATGCAGCTTCTTGTGATAATGGAGGCATTATGGTTATGAGTAATAGAGCTAATGATAAGCCTAACAATGAACTAAGGGTGATCTTTGCTCTTTCTCCCATATTCTCATATATTTTATTAATAAGAGGCTATAAAATACTAATGATTAGAACAGTTTTTATTAACGCTTTATGATTAAAAATTTAGCAATGCCAAACGCTCTTAAGGATAAATTGATCGTAATAGCTGGTGGCGGACACTTCGGTACAGAGGCATTGATCTCAGCAAAAGAATCTCTTGCAAAAATCATACTAATTGATGAGATTCCTGATTGTAAAGCAAGCAAGTTTGCAGATGAGAGAGTGAATGGGATAGATTTAGATGAAGCCATGAGCGTTAAGGCTAATAATGTTAAATTTTTTGTCTGTGATGCTGTGAAATTTTTAAAAGATTTTCTAAAAAAGGCAACACCAGATTACATAGTCCCTGCTATACCTGGTCATCTAGCAGGAAAATTGGTCAAGAGATGGCTTGAAGATAAGGACTTTAAAATAAAATTTGATTCGAGATTGGTAAGAGAGGTGTTGGATGATATTCCAAAGAGCATGGTTATTTATTGTGATGAGGATTCAGGAATAATAATAACAAGCTACATGCCAAAAGGAAGTTTTTGTAAAATTCCTTGTGATCAGCCAATAGAGTTCTGTCCAACTACTGGCAAGCCAAAAGCAGGTCCTATGTATAAAGTATTGGAGCATGCTAATTGGAATAAGGTAAAAATATCAAAAATTCTTATTAGCCATAAACTCCAGCGTGATGTAGGATGCTTCAGAGGAGAAGAGCTCACATCATTTTTATCGAGCATTGAGCATATTGAGAGACCTTACAGCCTAGCTATTGGTACTTCTTGCACTTGTCATGGAATCTTAAATCTATTTTCAGTTTTATAATTCGTAAGATAAGATGATTCTTCTTTTATTAAGTCTTAAGATTTTGGAATTCATTAGCTATAGCTGGATGGTTAAGGTCTACTAGGATTACTTCGTACCAAGCATACTTCCCATCTCTATATAAAAAGTATGAATTAAGAACCTTAAGGTTAGGATATCTTTTAGATACTCTTCTCTCTGCCACTTCACGATAGCTAACATTAGCCTTTATCTTCACAGTTCCAAGATGCTTTGGTCTTCTACCAGCCTTTGGTCTAATTTTCCTCATCCCTCCCCTTCCAACTCTAACACGAACTACTATGAATCCTTGCTTTGCTTTGTATCCTAATCTTCTCGCTTTATCTATTCTAGATGGGTTTTCAACTCTAACTATAGCTGGTTCTTTCCTCCATGCTATGGCTCTCTCTCTTATGCTCTCAGGCTTCTCCTTCCAAATCTTCTGCCAAGCTTCGTTAACATACTTATACATGATAGAATCAGCCTAATTCTTGATCATTGATAAACCTTTTTCTAAATTTTAAAGTATGCTGTTTAATAAATCCTCTATTGTACGCCATCCATAGTATCCAGCATAAGCATAAAATAAGTTTAAGATTATCTTTCCAGTTATAGCAGCCGATAGAGCCCTCATCTTTGGGTATCCTATAAGCCCAAGAGGTATCCAGATCAGATCGTCAGGAGTCAAAGGAGTCATAGCAAATGCCAATATCAACCATAAACCATACTTCTCTAATCTAGGGCGCCACTTGGCTAAACTCTCTCTTCTCTTCTCAGACAAGACATACCTCCCTCCTACTCCAATATAGTAATGAAGGTACTGACCTAACCCTGCACCCAATCCAGCAAGAATCCCGACTAGCAATGGGTTGAGAGAAGCAACACCAACCAACAATGGTATTATTATGTAGGATGGAAAGACGGACAAGAATAGTGTACTTGTTGCAAGAAAGCCAGATACAAATGCTCCAGCATAGCCCATGCCTTTTATAGTCTCGATAACTCCCTCTAAGCTTATGATCGAAGCTTCTACGCTATAGTATAAGATAATAGTTATAACAAATAATAGCGCGATTATTATCGCAACTAATAAAATTTTTTTCCTTCTTTGCCCAAACAATGATTTCATTTTAATCCTTTTTTGATAAAGCTTCTATTATCTTCTCAGCCAATAAAGTTGCTGCTAAATCTTGGGCTTCTCTCGTCTGTGCTCCTATATGAGGCGTTGTCACAACATTATGAAGCTTAACTAATTCGCTAGAGCCTGGTGGCTCTACCTCAAATACATCTAGAGCAGCGCCTTTTATCCAGCCATTCTTAAGAGTATTTAAAAGGGCTTTCTCATCTACAACTGAACCTCTTGAAGTGTTGATTATATATGCCCCCTTCTTCATCTTGCTTAGCTCCTCTTCATCTATCATATGGTAAGTTTCATTAGTTAAAGTAACGTGTAAAGTTACAATGTCTGAAGATGATAGCAATTCATCCAAAGGCACGACCTTTGCTCCAACTTCATTAAGTATATCTTCGTCTAGTTTAACGATATCATAGACAAGAATCTTCATTTCAAAGGCTTTAGCCAATCTTGCAACTTGAGTGCCTATTCTACCCATGCCTATTATCCCCAAAGTCTTTCCCTTCAGCTCAAAACCCATGAGCTCATCCTTGAGCCAATTACTTTGCTTTATACCAATGTCTCCTTTTGTGATTCCTCGAGCAATATTTATCATAAGTCCTAGGGTGAGCTCAGCAACAGCGTTTGTAGAAGATTCAGGAGTATTGAAGACCTTTATCCCTTTAGATTCAGCTGACTTTAAATCTATATTATCGAGCCCTATGCCTGCTCTTCCTATGATCTTAAGATTCTCTCCTTTTTCTATTACATCCTTGGTTATCTTTGTCCTTCCTCTCACAATAACCACATTATAATCATAAATCTTATCCAATAATTCTTGGCTCGTTATCTTTGGCAAGTATTTTACATCGAAGTTTGATGATAGCCTCTCTATTCCCTTCTCAGCAAAGCTATCACAGATAAGAACCTTATACTTAGCTCGCTCCAATTCTCAAACATTTAGATTTATCTTATATTTAAAAAGATAAAGTTAACTAAATGCTCTTATTGTAGTGTTTAGAAAATAAGGATAAAGATGACAGAAGATTTAATAGCCATACTGGACTTTGGAAGTCAATACACTCATCTCATAGCAAGGCGTATAAGAGAATTTGAAGTTAGATCAGAGCTTTTTCCTTGGGATGTTTCTGCAAAAGAAATAATCTCTATAAAGCCTAAAGGAATAATCCTGTCTGGAAGCCCTGCCAGCGTTTATGAGAAAGATGCTCCTTTATGTGATAGAAAAATCTTCGATTTAGAGATACCAATTCTTGGCGTATGCTATGGCATGCAGATTACTGCTCATACTCTAGGCGGTTCTGTAATGCAAGGTGAAAAGAGAGAGTATGGTAAGACTGAGCTTATCATTGAAGACAAATCTGACCTTTTTCAAGGGCTTAACGATAAGACTATAGTATGGATGAGCCATGGAGATCATGTTAGTAATCTTCCAGAAGGCTTCGATGTTATAGCATATTCAGAGAACTGCCCTATTGCAGCCATAAGAAATAAGGATAAGAGAATCTTCGGTCTTCAATTTCATCCTGAAGTTGTTCATACAGAGAAAGGTGTTGATATTCTTAAGAATTTCATCTTCAATATATGTAAATGTAAGCCGTCATGGAGGATGGAGTCTTTTGTCGAAAAAACTATATCTGAAATAAAAGATAATGTAGGAAATGAAAAAGTCCTCTGTGCTTTGAGTGGTGGCGTAGATTCATCTACAGTTGCTGCTCTAATCTATAGGGCAATAGGCAAAAATCTTACTTGTATCTTCGTTGATCATGGTCTTTTAAGAAAGAATGAAGCTCAGCAGATCATCAAAACCTTTCGTGACAATTATAAGATGAAATTGATCTATTTGGATGCATCGATTAGATTCTTGAGCAGATTAAAGAGAGTAAATGATCCAGAGGAGAAGAGGAGGATAGTAGGAGAGGAGTTCATAAAAGTATTCACTGAAGAAGGGAAGAAGCTTGGAGATTTTCAATGGCTTGCCCAAGGAACTCTTTACCCTGATGTGATAGAGAGTGCAAAGGCTGGAAGTCCTGCATCTAGAATAAAGACTCATCATAATGTAGCTGGTCTTCCTGGTTGGATGACCTTTAAACTCTTAGAGCCATTAAGATTGCTCTACAAGGATGAAGTTAGAAAGGTAGCTCACATTTTAGGATTGCCAGAAGATATAGTGAAGAGGCATCCTTTCCCAGGACCAGGACTCTCTGTTAGGATAATGGGCGAGGTAACAGAGGAGAAGATAAAGATATGCAGAGAGGCAAGCTATATAGTTGAGGAGGAGTTGAAGAAAGCAGGCTTTTACGATAAGGTCTGGCAAGCCTTTGCCATGGTAGGAGACGATAAGGCTGTAGGGGTACTGGGTGATAAGAAGAGATTTGGGCATATGATCACGATAAGAATAGTTGAATCAATAGATGGCATGACTGCTGACTGGGTTAAATTACCATATGAAATTTTAGAGAAGATTAGCAATAGAATCACGAATGAAGTGCCTAATGTGACATGGGTATCTTATGCTATATCTTCTAAGCCACCATCTACAATAGAGCCTTGCTAAATCATCACATCTAAGAGGAATTTTGCTCTAATAAAATAGCAAAATAAATTAACCCGAATTAAAACATAGTTATTAGAGAGTGAGCAAGTTGGGAGGAGACAAATTCCTTATAGAGGCTGTAAAAGAATCTCTGAAAAGAGATCCTATAGGCGATACTGAAGTGAGTGTTGAGATTAGAGTTAGCAGTCAAGATACAGCATTTCCAAAAATCAAGCACGTAATATGGAAGAAGAGCTTTGATTCATGGGACAATGCAAAAGATTTCGCAGAGAATGTTCTGAAAAAGCAACTTAGAGAAGTAAATCTAGGATAATTATGAAAACTTTATCATAATCTATGGTCAAGTTTATTAGCCCATAATTTAGCATTAATCATACTAATGATAGTAGGTGTAATAGGCAAGCCTAACACAGGTAAGACTACATTCTTCAATGCTGCAACTCTATCACATGCACTAGTTGCAAACTACCCATTTACTACTATCAATCCAAACGTAGGCATAGCATATTTGAGAGTTGATTGTGTGTGCAAAGAATTAGGAGTCAAAGATAACCCTGTCAACTCAATTTGCATAAATGGTACCCGTCTAATACCTGTAGAATTAGTGGATGTTGCAGGGTTGGTACCTGATGCTTGGAAGGGTAGAGGCTTAGGAAATAAGTTCTTGGATGATATAAGAAAGGCTGATGCCTTGATTCATGTTGTGGATGCCTCTGGAGGAACTGATGAGGAAGGTAGAATTGTTGCCTTGGGCACTCATGATCCACAATTCGATGTTTCTTTTGTAGAAAGAGAGTTTGATTTTTGGCTCTTACAGATAATAAAAAGAGACTGGCAAAGAATATCTCGTACAGCTGAAGCCGGTACTCAAAAAATAAGCTCTATGATTGCAGAGAGGCTTAGTGGGTTATCAATAACAGAGAAGCAGATAATCGAATCTACGGATGCTCTTAAACTTATTCGTGAGAAGCCGACTACATGGACTGAAGAAGATCTTTTCAACTTATGCCGTTCTATAAGAAGGATATCAAAGCCCATGATCATAGTAGCTAATAAAGCAGACCTATCAACATCGACAAAGAACATAGAGAGATTAAAGTCTAAAAACCATTTAGTGATACCTTGCGCAGCTGAAGCAGAGCTACTTTTAAGAAGGGCAGTTGAGAAAGGTTTAGTAGAATACATACCAGGGGATGTCTCATTTCGTATTATTAACCCTGAAAAGCTGACACTAGAGCAGAAAAAGGCTTTCGATCTTGTAAATGATAAAGTCTTCAAAGTATGGGGTAATACAGGAGTTCAACAGATAATCAATTCTGCATATTTCGGTCTATTGAAGAGCATTGTAGTTTATCCTGTTGAAGATGAGAAGAAGTTCTCAGACAAATCTGGGCATGTATTGCCAGATGCATACGTTATGAGAGAAGGCTCTACAGCAAGAGACCTAGCATACAAGATTCATACAGATTTGGGTGAAGGCTTCCTATACGCTATAGATGCAAAAAAAGGAGTTCGTCTTAGTGCTGATTATATCTTAAAGGATAAAGATATCATAAAAATTGTATCAACTGCGAAGAGAGGCTAGCAAGCTTAGCTGGCTTGTGTAACTTGCTCAACTTTTATCTCTGGCTTTCCTATAGCCATAATCTTTATCTTCCTCACTCCTATATGCCTTATGTGAGTTACCTTCTTAGCCTCATTTAATATATCTGATGCCGTTTTTCCATATACAACTTCTTGAGAGAATTGATCATAGGTCATATTAGAAGCCTTTTCACTCACAACCTTGTGAGCAGCCTCTCTTATAGCACGTTTCCTTGAAGAGTTTATTCTGAACTGTGTGAAGGCTATGACATAAACCCTAACTTTAAAGCCATCTATTGTTGTGTAATCTCTTATCATGCTTACCATGGATGAGCCACGCCTGACAAGGCTTCTCAGATAATCTCTTGAGTACTCTTGACCCTTTAAAATTGTAAGGGCTCTATCTCCCTCTGCCTTTGTTACTTGAAAGAACAATTTTATTGTGTATTGTTGAGGATCTTGCTTTAATAGGTCGAAGAGAGTAGTCTCTAAAACTCTTCCCAAAGCCTTCTCAGGGTTTGTGGTAGGAAAAGAGGCTAAGACCATCCCTCCAAAACTTTGTGGAGCCACGACCATAAGCCACTTCTTCTCACGCCACCGATCCTTAATCTTAACCTTTCTAGCCTTGACCATAACTTCACCCCTTTACTTCGAACTCTTAAAACTTCCTATTCAATTTATTTCGTCTTCTCCAGCATTCTAGTGAAAGCCCATGTAGCTGTGTTTATAATTTCATTTAACCTATTCTTATCCCTATAATTTTCTATTATAATCTTCTTTATCACATCGTTCTCTTCCTCTATGCTATATTTTATCATCTCTTCACTCTTTATCTTGCCTTGTGATAAGCTCTCTTGATCTTTATTCTTCATTCCCTCAAGGATTCTATTTATAAAAAATGATTTGAAAGGAGGTGTAGAAACTTCTAAGCGTACATCACTCACAGGGATTATGACTAACTTTGAGCTTGAGATATAAGCATTTCCTATCAGATAACCATCCTTGGTTCTTTTCAATTGGCGAACCTCTTTGAATTCTTCCTCAGGAGGCTTTAACTTTTCAGCAACAATTGTAACAGGTTCCTCTTTAGCAATAGGTTGAGGAGTAAGCTCTGATGCCACTTTAAAGCTTGTAGTGCGTAGTATGCTATCTATTATTGTCAAAGCCTCTCTTAATTTCTCAATCTCTCCCTCTAGCTCAGCTATCCTTGTCTCTATCCATAATCTTAGCTCTGCCGCTCTCTTTACCTCTTCCTCTGTAAAGCTCATGCCAATTATTTTATATTACAAAGTTTTAAACTTTAATCAATCTTAGTTATTGCATTGTTTCTGTATTCTCTTCCTTTATGGAGTCATTGAATCCTAAATGTATTATATTCTAAGGGCTTCTGTCTTGAAGAGTTGTTGATATTATTGTCTTGCTGTGCATTTCTCTCGCCTTTGTCAATAGAAGTCGCTTGTTGGGCGGTGTTCCACATCACTCAGTTTTAAAGCCTTTACATAGTTTCTTGCTTTGTTTAAAAGGGCCTCGTCCTCGGTTATCAGCGATAGCTTCTTTTCTTTAGCATAAAATATGTAGGATGCATCATAGAACGTTGACTTCAGCTCTTCAGCTATATCCAATATTTCTTCCTCATGACAATCTATTCCTAATACTTCTACTATGTGGAGTACTTCCTTGATTAGTCTGACAAGTCTCCTCAACTCATCTTTGTTTATCTTTTTGTGTAAAAGATACTCTTTCCATAAGACGTTCCCCAATTCATATCTTGCTAATTCTAAGGTGTAGTTTCCAACTAAGGTCTCCACGACATTCTCTTTTATAGCTCTAAATATTGCTGATGAGTCAAGGATGTAGCTCACCTTCGCTCTCTGTCCTCCTTAATAGACTTTACAACCTCTTCTATGGAAATCTTACTGAGTATGGGTTTCATCAGTTCTATCTCCCCTTTAATTCTCTCAACCTCTCTTCTCCTAACTTCTTCCTCTATGGCCTTTCTCATTAGCTTAGAGGGCTTTATACCAAGCTTCTTAATCTTCTCCTTGAGTTCTGGTGGAACCTTTACGGATATAGTCACATACTTGCCCAATATAACTACCAAATGATAATACCATTTGGTAGGAAATAAAGTTTACCTTAAAGTAGGAATTAATTGTTGTCAAGGCTTGGGATAGCCAAATGATAAAATATAAAAGGGCTGAACTTATAACTGCAAAATTTGGTGATAAAAATATGCCATATGAACCAAAAAACTTTGAATATTTACTGGGAACGAAAGGTTTCAGCGATCAACTGCTTAAAAATCATTTCACTTTATACCAAGGCTACGTAACAAATACAAATAAACTAGCTGAGATGCTGAGCATATTTTTAAAAGAAGGAAAGACTGGATTAGAGTATGCAGAATTAAAGCGCAGATTCGGATGGGAATTCAATGGCATGAGGCTTCATGAGTATTATTTTGGGAATATGATAAAAGATGGCAAAGAACTCAAAAGAGATTCAAAATTCTTTAAAAAAGTTGTAGAAGATTTTGGAACATATGAAAATTGGGAAAAGGATTTCAAAGCCACTGGTATGATGCGTGGCATAGGGTGGGTAATACTCTATTATGACCAAATTGCTAATCGATTGTTCAATTTATGGATTAATGAACATGATGTGGGTCATCTTTCTGGAGCGAATCCAATTTTGATATTGGATGTTTTTGAGCATGCTTATATGATAGATTATGGACTGAAAAGAGCAGATTATATTGAGGTGTTTTTTAAAGCGATTGATTGGAATGTTGTTATCAATAGATTCGATAGCGCATCTAAGAAATAGGAATGAATAATCAGTGGCATAGAGCTTCAACTACTTTACTAATATGAATAAATTAGCGAAGAGTTTATCAACAATTAGAATCAGGGTTTTAATAATGCAACATATGAACATGGTTAGTAAAGATTTTCAGGATAAGGTCTTGGCTGATCAAGGATTGACCTTTAGTGAGAAGATTCTCTCATTAAAAAGGTTTGATGAGCCTAATAAAATAGCATTGGCTAATGATATCATAGTAGCAAAAGTCGATCTTGCAATGGCTCATGATGGGACTGCTCCCTTAGCCATAAAAGTTCTTGAGGAATTAGGGATAAAAAAGATATGGGATAGTAGAAAAGTCATTTTGCACATAGACCATACATATCCTGTTTCTTCTGAGCAGATAGCCAATTTCCACTCAATCATGAGGAAGTTTGCAATGGCTCAAGGATGCCATATACAAGAAGGGAACATATGCCATCAGTACATGCTTGAAAACTTTGTAGTGCCAGGGATGTTGATAATAGGTGCAGATTCTCACACAAATACTCAAGGATCTTTAGGCGCTTTTGCTACAGGTGTAGGAAGCACAGAGATGGCTGCTATATGGGCAAGTGGTAAAATTTGGCTAAAGGTTCCTGAATCTATAAAGGTCGTATTCAATGGTAAGTTGCCGAAAGGTGTATATGCTAAGGATTTAATCCTCTTCACTATAGGTAAGATCTCATGTGAAGGAGCCAGTTATAAAACCATAGAGTTCACTGGTAATATAGTAAAAGAGTTTTCAATCGATTCAAGGGCAACTCTCTGTAATATGAGTACTGAAGCTGGAGCTAAAGCAGGGATAATCGAGATGGACAATATTACAAAAGAATACCTAACATCATTGAGAAGGGAGCCTATGCTGGAAGTCCATACAGGAAAAGAAGCAATATATGATAAAATTGTGGAGGAAGATGTAGAGCATATGGAGCCTTATGTGGCATTACCTCACAGTGTTGATAATGTTAAATCTGTAAGAGAGGTTGAAGGAATACCTATAGACCAAGCCTTTCTAGGAAGTTGTACAAATGCTAGGCTTGAAGACCTCATGATAGCTGCAAAGATGCTTAAGGGTAGAAAAGTTAAGGAAGGTGTAAGACTTATAGTTACGCCAGCATCAAAATCTGTATACAAATATGCTTTAAAAAACGAAATAGCAAACATCTTGATGGAGGCTGGTGCATCTATAACATCTCCAACTTGTGGAGCGTGTGTTGGTACTCATTGTGGTGTACTTGGTGCTAATGAGGTTTGTATATCCAGTAGTAATAGGAATTTTATAGGACGCATGGGTTCAAGAGATTCGAAAGTTTATCTAGCCTCTCCAGCAACAGTAGTTGCTTCAGCCATCAAAGGAGCTATAGCTGACCCTAGAGATTACTTAAGGTGATATTTTGAAAGGAAGAGCTTGGAAATTTTCTGATAATATTGATACAGATGTCATCATACCTTATAAATATAAAGCGAGAAGCATAGATCCAAAAGAGCTGGCTGAGCATTGTATGGAAGGCATCGACCCTGAATTCTCGAAGAGGGCCAAAAAGGGTGACTTCATAGTTGCAGGCAGAAATTTTGGCTGTGGTTCAAGCAGAGAGCAAGCTCCTGTAGCCATTAAAGCTTGTGGTATATCTGCAGTCATAGCAGAGAGCTTTGCAAGGATATTCTACAGAAATGCTATCAACATAGGTCTGCCCGCAATCGTTTGTGAGGACATTTCAAAAGAGACCAATGAAGGTGATTTAATAGAATTAGATTTAAGTGAAGGAGTTGTTAAAAATTTATCGACTGGGAAGTTTATGAAAGCAAACAAGCAACCAAAATTCCTAGAAATGATGCTCAAGGCTGGTGGCCTTATAGAGTACTACAAAAAGTTTAGAAAATTCCCATGGGAATAGCTTAGATTTGAAATGGATAAGGCTAGAGCTCACGTCTACATTTCAGGCTTTGTACAAGGGGTTTTCTTTAGATCACATACAAAAAAGATGGCTCTAAAGCTCAATCTGAAGGGATGGGTAAGAAATCTTTGGGATGGGAGAGTTGAAGCAGTATTTGAAGGTGATAGAGATAAAGTGCTGGAGATGTTACAATGGTGTAGAATAGGACCACCTAGAGCTCGAGTAGCAGACATAGATATAAAATGGGAGAAATATGAGGGTAAATTCATAACATTTGAGATACTCTATTGATTCAATATTAATTTATCACGATTAAAACGAGTATTGCTATGTTTTATTACATACCGTTTATATACAGAGGGTATATGTGGCTGTCGGTGCGAATTAAAATGCAAGAACAAATGATGAGTCAAAATAACAGGATGTAGAGAGGTTCCTGAAGGTTAAAATGGCTAAATGGTTTTAGCCCTGCGACCATAGAAAACCAAAGATTCATATTAAATAAATCCAACGAATATCTTAGAGGGAAAAACATTCAGAGGAACCACGGAACAAGATGTTATGAGTTTTCTAATTTAGGATTTCGTTCAGGTTGGCTGGGGTGACGATAGTAACCTGCCTTCTGCTCACGAGAGAGTAATGCCTAAGAGCAAGGAATGTTAAGGCAAAGATGATGAAAAAGAAGCAGGCGGCCCTAACAGCCATAATCGGAGGTATATTTATCCTAGGCGTTAAGCTTCTGGCGTATTTCATTTCGGATTCAGTGGCTTTGCTCTCTGATGCACTCGAATCGATTGTCAATATAGTGGCCTCAGGATTGATGTTCTTCTCGGTGTATATCTCGGATAAGCCAGCAGATATCACCCATAATTATGGTCACCAGAAGATCGAGAACATCTCGAGCATGATTGAGGGACTCTTCATATTAGTGGCGGCCTTTTTCATCATTGAGACTGCTGTGGGGCGCCTTTTCAGCCCCGTCACCCTACAGAAGCTTGAATTGGCAATTGGCATCTCCCTGTTCGCCACCACCCTCAATGCCGGACTTTCATGGTTTTTAGCGCGGACAGCCAAAGAAAGCGGTTCTTTGGCTTTGGAAGGAGATGCCAAGCACCTGCTCTCTGACGTCGTCTCCTCATTAGGGGTGGCGTTAGGTCTTTTCGTCGCCCAGTTAACGGGGTGGAGCATTATGGATTCGGCACTGGCTTTTGTAGTTGTGGCTTTGATAATAAAGATGGGGGCTGCGCTAGTTCTAAAGTCTACACAGGGACTGATGGACCATTCCTGTGCCGAGGCAGAGTTGAAGATACGGGAGGTTTTGGAGCGCCACAAATTTCACTTCATTGATTGTCATGAGGTAAAAACCCGGCGCAGCGGGAACCAAGTCTTCGCTGAGTTCCATCTCACAGTGGATGGCTCCTTAACTATTCAGGAGGCTCATAATCTCACGGATCGTTTGGAAGAGGAGCTGAAGGAGGAATTCCCCGGGTTGACCCTGACAATCCATATTGAGCCGAAGCCGTGACTATGATCTTCCGAAATTTTCGTTTTCGGCATATTGACCAAGATTCAGAAATTCAATATGCCATATAGTAAAGTGCAAGCGACGAGATAGCTATTGCACTTACAAGCTCTTCCTAGATAGGCAATGACTTTTAGAGAATCAAATCGCTGTCTCCCTTAAGATATTACTAGTCTTCTTTTACATCCTTCATACTTGGATACACTTACAGGGAGGATCTTCAAAGCAAATCAGGAAGAAATAAAATATAGAAGCCCTCATTATATTACAATGAAAAGAAAGATACAATTCTTCATTTATAATCATTACATAAAACTTAACTATTAGTTTCATTGAGCCCACGATGGAGCATATGGAGAAGAGTGTTGCACTAATCCGTGGAGATGGTACAGGTCCAGAGCTAGTGGATGCCATGATAAAAGTGCTGGAGGCAAGTGAGGCTGATGTAGAACTCATACCATGTGATGCAGGGCTAGAGTGGTGGGAGAAGAATGGTGGGGACTCTTTTATACCTCCTGAAACTTGGAAGATACTTGAAAAATCAGCAGCATGCTTTAAAGGCCCTACAACTACTATCCCAAAGCCAGGGACTCCAAAGAGTGTTGCAGTGAGTATAAGGCAGAAGTTTAATCTATTTGCAAATGTTAGGCCCATAAAGACATTTCCTAATACAACTGGTCCTCTTGGTGATGTAGACTTCATATGTGTTCGTGAAGCAACAGAAGGTCTTTATACAGGCATAGAATTTCGCCTTAACGATATAGCTATTGCCATAAGGAAGGTCAGTAAGAGAGCATCAGAGCGTGTAGCAAGGTATGCTTTCAATCTAGCTAGAGAGAAGGGTTGGAAAAAATTGGTGGTAATAACTAAAGCCAATATCTTGAAAGAGACTTGTGGGCTTTTCAGAGAAGTTGTAGGAGAAGTTGCAAAAGAATACCCTGAGATTATATTAGAGGATTATTTTATAGACAATTTCGCTCAACAACTCGTAAAGAACCCTCAAAGATTCAATCAGAACATAATCTTGAGCACAAACCTATTCATGGATATAATATCTGAGGAAGCATCTGGTCTTATAGGAAGCATAGGATGTGTATACTCTGCAAACATAGGAGATAATTATGCTATGTTTGAGCCTGCCCATGGTAGTGCTCCAAAGTATAAAGGCATGGATAAAGTGAACCCTACGGCTACAATACTTGCTGGTGCATGGATGTTAGATTATATTGGTGAGAAGGAAGCTTCTAAGGCTATCTTTAAAGCTGCTGAGGAGATAATATCTGAAGGCAAGATAGTAACTTATGATTTAGGTGGAAATGCAAAATTATCTGAGATGGCTGAGGCTATTGCTCAAAGGACTGAAGGGATAATAAGATAGTATCATAAAAATAAAAATTTTTCATATTAGAAATTGTCGATGAAGTGAAGGAAGAAATGCTTGAAACTCATCTTGGATACAAACATCATTTAATAATGACTGTAACTGCTATTTATTTGATTGATAATGGTGGAAGTAAAGTTAAAGAAGTCAAAGGCTTGTAAGGTAGCATACATACAGCACACAGGTGCATATGACAAGGTGCCCTATGGAGACTACTACGATAGACTTTTCGGATGGGCTAAACAGAAGAATCTTAGACCTGCAGGTCCTCCTATGGCAATATTCCTCGACAAACCAGAAGAAACACCACCTGAAAAGTGTAGATGTGAAGTGCTAATACCGATTGAAGGAGAAGCAAAGCCTGAGGGGGAAATAAAAATTAAGGAAATCCCGTCGATGGATGTAGCAAGCATCACTCACAGAGGACCGACAAAGGATTATCCAAATACCTATGAAAAACTTCATGAGTGGATAACTAAGAAAGGTTATGTTTACGCTGGGCCAGTTATGGAGATATATCTATCAAAACCAAAAGTAATCAAAGGAGAAACCGTAGTGTTCACAAACATCCAGGTTCCGATAAAGAGAAAATGAAGAAATCAGTTAGTTCTATATCTTCCCTAATGTCATCGGAAAGGAGACACGAATTTTTTAGCGTATTCTTAAACCAAGAATCCTAATTCGTATTCGATCGTTAGAACCAAAATAGAGATAAGAATAGTCAATGCTGTAACAAGAAATCCTGCCTTTAAGAACTCCTTAAAGCTTACCCTTACTCCTTTCTTATCTGCTTCCTCTGCAACTATTATGTTTGCAACTGCACCTATAATGAGTGGGCTATTAGCGAATCATACTTGAAAAATAGGCATTGCTGCTATCTAAACTGTTAAATTACAACTAAGAAGAACCAATAAACTATGATATTAACGATTGTGAGGGGAATCCCAACTTTTGCAAATTCTAAAAATGTTAAAGTTTCGCCAGCTTTCTTTTCAGCATTTTGAATAATAATCACATTACTCGCAGCGCCTAAGATAAATAAGTTCCCAGCAATGGTGCTTCCTGCTGCTAAAGCCACCATTTCTTTTGTTGAGGCACCGGCATGAATCAGCATGGGTAAATATAGTGCAACCAATGGAACGTTAGAGATCAGTTGACTGAGAAGAACACTGATTGCCAATATCATAAAAATCGAAGTTATATTCAAATTTGTTCCTGTGATCATTGACTGGAAGAAACCAGATTCCCATACGCTTTCCATCAGAATAAACATTGCCGCGAAAAAGATCAAGGTGTACCAATCTATCTTTTTTATTATATCAAACCTTTTTTGACTCAATATTAAAATCGGAAGTGCAGATATTAACGCAATGTAGGTCAACCTAAAATCAATTTGCAATCCCAAAAATACAGCTACAATCTTTGCCAGAACTAAAATGATTATTAAAATCAAAGAAAATTTAGAAAGAAGTGCAAGTTTGTGATCATTTATTGGCTCTTGAGAATAATTTGATAAGTTTCTATGAAATTGCTCTTTGTAAAATAATTTCAGCAAAATATAAGCTAAAAATAAATTTATCGTCGTTGGTATTAGAAGAAACTTAAAAAACGTAATGAAAGGATTTGAAATGCTGCCATTGATAGCAATCAAAAGATTTTGAGGGTTTCCTATAGGACTCATAACGCTGCCTATAGTTACTGCAAAAGCCAAGGCAAGCAGTAAGAGCTTTGGCGACGTGTTATTTTTTTTAGCAAGAAGCAAGACAACAGGAGTTCCTATAATTGCCAAGGTATCATTCATCAAAAATGCAGCCGCTACACCCATTCCAAACAAAATAAATAAGATTAGATGATCTGCAGATTTTGCCCGCTTAAATAATTTATGAGACAAATGAGAAAGATAACCGCTTTCTTCAAGAGCCTGCCCGACAACAAACATCCCGAACAAAAAAAACATTACATCAAGATTTATTGATTTTAAAGCATCTATCGGAGAAATTTGTCCCGTTAATAAAACTGCTAAAGCACCAAATAGCATTATCTGCCATATTTGGAGCTTCACATTCCCTATTTGCCTTACTGCAATTAGTATGAAAACTATTATGAGTATGATTAAAGCTGTGATCAATCTTTTAACATAAAGAGCTTTTAAGTTTCTTATTTAAACCTATTATATCAAATCTGAGAGCTTTCTCCTCTAATAACTTTGATCACGTTAAGTATTTGATTTGGCTTTATCACTGACACACCAGTAAATCTACCTATGATCTCTATCAGTATTATCCAATCTGGATTCTCTAAATTCACTGATCTATCTATGATGTTAGCAACAGAGTGAATTATATCTGAGCTTGAGAGGCTTGTTCGCCTCTTCTCAACAGTAACACGAAAGGTGTTGTTCTTTTCTATTCTTAAAGCAAGGCTTGATACAGCGTCTACTATCTTCTCAATATCTGTGTCTACAACAGCATCGATAGGAATAAGCCTTAGCAAATATCTTATCCTAAGTGGATCTTCCATGATTATCTTTCTCAATTCTTCTATAACCTTTATGGGTTGTAAATTAGTCTTGGCAACCAATAGACCCAGTATTCTAGTCCTCATCACATCTGGCGCTTCATCACCTATCTGAGTCAATAATGCAAAGAGCTCTGAGGATGCCTCATGTTCGAGACCACGATGAGTAGTAGCTATTAGGTTGAAATTCAACAAAAGCGCCTCTATACATGTTTCAACAAAACTGATGCCTTTAAGGCTCCCTCTCTTATTACAAGAGGATTCTCGCCCGTCAAATCTATTACTGTCGATTCTTTTCCTAAGGGGGTTGGACCACCATCAACCATAACATCGAAACCTCTTCCTAAATTCTTTAGAACTTCAGAAGGATTCTTGGGAGACTTTAATCCAGATTTGTTGGCGCTCGTTCCTACCAAGCTTCCGCCACAGAGCTCTATCAACCTCTTTGCCCATCTATGATTCGGTATCCTGACCCCGAGCTTATCACTACCACACGTAAGGATTTGAGGCAAATTCTTATCCTTCTTCTTGGCTACTATAGTCAAAGGGCCAGGCCAGAAATTAGATGCCAAATTTAGCACCCTCTTATCAAGTTCTACAAGCTTTTCTACTACTTCTATGCTAGAGCATAAGACTGGTAGAGGTTTGCACCTTCTTGATTTTAGCTCAAAAACTCTATCTATTGCTGATGGATCGTAAGGATTACAACCTAAGCCATAGACGGTATCTGTTGGATAGATTACTGTCTTGCCCTTCTTGACCATCTCAGAAGCTTTGATCAAGCCTTCTTCATCACATTTAACGATCAATCTCCACCCTCACAAATTATGCTACAAAATCCATATATTTACTGCATTATTCTATAACTTAAACATGACTTATGATGTGATAATAGTTGGAGGAGCATCGGCAGGTCTTACAGCTGCCATATACTCGTCTAGGTTTAAGCTCAAAACCCTTGTGATAACAAAAGATATAGGAGGGCAAACCCTTCTCGCTTCTAAGATTGAAAACTATCCTGGCTTCATGAGCATCAATGGCATCGAATTGATAAAGAAGTTTGAGGAGCAAGCCCATAATTCTGGGGCAAAGTTCGTCTATAATGAGGTAGTAGAGATAAAAGAGGTAGAAGATGGCTTCATGGTCAAGACGCTGAATGAAGATTACAAGACAAAAACTGTTATTCTAGCTTTTGGCCAGACTCCTAAATCTTTAGAAATTCCAGGGGAGAGGAGGTTTTATGGAAAGGGTTTATCCTACTCTGCCATCTGTGATGGACATCTTTTTGCCAAAAAGACTGTCATGGTTGTAGGATGGGGAGATTTAGCCATGGATGCTGCACTGAGGCTTTGTGATATAGCAGATAAGGTCTACATGAGCTATAAAACTGGCGAACTTTTAGGGAGTTGGGAGTTAAGGGAGAAGCTTGAAGCCAAAGAAAATTTAGAGCTGATTCCTTACTCCCAAGTGATAGAAATAAAAGGAGAAGATAAAATAGAGTCAGTAGTCTTGAAAGATTTATGGACTCAGAAGATAAGAGAGATAAAGCTGGATGGCATCTTTGTAGAGCTAGGATATGTGGTAAAAACAGATTTCATAAGGGATTTTGTGAAGCTCGACGTAGCAGGAAAAATAATAGTGGATAAAAGTTGTTCAACGAGCCGCCTTGGCATATTTGCAGCAGGGGATATAACAGATACTCAATCTAAGCAGATAATAATATCTGCTGGAGAAGGCGCAATGGCTGCCATTTCAGCCTTTAAATACATTCATAGACGCTATGGTAGCATTGTTAGAGCTTATTGGAGCTGATTAATCGTTTAAAACTTTAAGGTTAAATATAATAATTATATAATTTTAATGAGCTTTACATGTCTTTAATAAGCAATCACATTAAAGAGCATTTGAAGGAGATTTTTGAAAAGGAGTTGAAAGATGAGGTTAGGCTTGTATTCTTCACTCAAGATATAGAGTGTGAGTTCTGTGAAGAAGCTAGAGAGCTTTTGCAAGAATTGGAATCTCTTTCAAAGAAGATCAAGGTTGAGATGTATGATTTTATGAAAGATGATGATAAGGTAAAGGAGTACGGCATAGACAAAATACCAGTCATAGCTATGGTAGGGAGTAAGGATTATGGTATAAGATTTTATGGACTGCCTTCTGGCTATGAGTTCTCTGTCTTTATCGATGATTTAGTAGATGTATCTAAGGGCAATTCTCGCCTATCCGAAAAGGTAAAGGCTCGCTTAAAATCCATCAATAAACCATTACACATTCAAGTCTTCGTTACTCCTACATGTCCTTATTGCCCAAGAGCAATTAGAATTGCCCATCAAATGGCTATGGAGAGTGATTTCATAAGGGCTGATGCTGTAGAAATCATAGAGTTTCCGCATCTTGCTCATAAGTATAATGTAATGTCTGTTCCTAAGATAGTCATAAACGATGCCTTAGAATTCGTAGGAGCTCTCACTGAGGAGCAATTCTTAGAAAAGGTATTATCGGCTTTTAGAACATCTCAGAGTCAGATTTATCTTTAATTATTTGATCGATGATAATCTTGACTGAAGAAGAAATTACTGAAATATTAAGAAATTATAGAAATGTAGCAGTAGTAGGGCTATCTAGAGACCCTAACAAAGATAGCTATGAAGTGGCTGATTATTTGAAGTCGAAGGGATATAAAATAATCCCCATAAACCCCTTTGCTGATGAAATCTTAGGAGAGAGATGCTACAAAAGTCTGCTCGATCTTCCTGATGATATAAAAAGTTCAATAGAGATCGTGGATATATTCAGACCTTCTAAAGACGTCTTACCTATAGTGGAACAAGCCCTTCAATTGAGAAGAAAATATGGTAGACCTTTTGTGATATGGATGCAATTAGGAATAGTGAATCAAGATGCAGCAAAGATGGCAAAAGAGGCAGGGATGAGGGTCATAATGGATAAGTGTATGATGGTAGAGTTAAAAAGAAAACTCATGTTCTCCCATGATAAATAAGGTTCTGTTAACTCTTCGGGACTTGAACGATGGGTGATTTCTTTTAGAGTTATATACGACTTGTAATGACACAATAGATGAAGGGGAGGTGAAAGAATGACTATTTTCTTGGTAGAAACATACGTGGTAAAACCAGAAAGGCAAGCAGATTTCATGGCATATAAGAAGAAATTGTCCCAATGGATGGAAAAACATTCAGAATTGTTTAAAGAAGTAAAGTCATACAGAATGTTCTCTCAGATGCTTGGTGGCAACTGGGGTGGATATGTGGAAATGTGGGAGTTTGAGAACTTGGCGGATTTTGAAAAATGTAATAACAAGCACTTACAATCGGAATATCTAACGAAACAAGTGGTACCAGAACTTGCTGCCTTTGTAGTGCCTGCTACATACTCGGCAAGCGTATGGAATTCTGTCGAGTAAGTCAAGGACAAAAGTCTTACCAGCCAAAACTCAACCTTTTTCTAACTTTAAGCCCCTGAAAGTTAACAGAACCATAAATAACAAAAAATAAAAAGAAGTTCATTTGAAAATTATCATTAGATGCTTTTATGCCAAAAGAAATAAAGATAGTTGAAAAAGAAGGCATTAAGATAGATTCACCAATCATTATAGAAGGCTTCCCAGATATAGGCTTGGTAGGGACTATAGCATCATTACATCTAATAGATCAATTGGGCTTAAATGAGATGGCCTATATAGAGTCTTCAATTTTTCCTCCTGTAATGGTTCTTCATAAAGGCATCCTAACAGAGCCTGTAAGAATATTTGGTGATAAGAATATTCTTTTAGTTACATCTGAGATAGCTATACCGCCTAATGCTATTTATGATCTTGCAGATACACTTTCAAACTGGTTCAAGGAGAAAAGGGCTAAGCTTGTTATATCTTTAACTGGCATTCCTGTTCAAGAAAGGATGGAGATAGATACTCCTATGGTTTTTGGAGTTGGTAATAGTGAGGATGCTTTGAGCATACTAAAGAAGAATGATATAGAAACTATGGAAGAAGGTTTCATAGCAGGCATATACGCTTTATTATTAAAGGATTGCTTAAGAAGAAATATACCAGCCATTGCAATTCTTGCCCAGTCTTTTCTAAATTATCCTGATCCAGGTGCTGCAGCATCAGCGATATCATCACTCAACAAAATTTTAAAGATAGATGTAGATGTTAAGCCCTTGCTTGAGAGGGCTGATGAGATAAGAGTTAAGGCTAGAGACCTTATGAAGCAGACTCAAGGTTCTATGGGTGCTATGAGGAAACCATTAGAAACAGAAATACCTATGATGTATCATTGAGGTAAATAGTATGTGGAGGAGGAGAAAATTGTCAGATTGGATTGATGATTTCTTTGAACAAGCTTTTAGTGAATTGATGAGCCCTTCTTGGGATGCTGTTGGGAAGTGCTTAGTTCCACTTATAAACATTGAAGATAAAGAAGATGAGATAGTAGTTACTGTTGATCTCCCATGCGTTGAAAGTAAAGAGGATATAGATTTGAATGTGACAGAGGATAACCTTGAGATAATCGCAAAGATGAGAGAGGCTATAAAATGGGAGAGATGGGGAACTAGCCAGAGGCAATTTGAGTTTAAAGCTTTTAGGAGGCTCGTAAGGCTCCCAGAAAAGGTAAATCCTGAGGGTTCTAGAGCCATGTTTAGAAACGGCATATTGAAAGTCTCTCTCCCTAAGGTTAGAAGAAGGTTTGCAATAAAGGTACAATGATCAATATTAGAGAAGAATTGATTTGAGGCTTTTCGGCATCTCAGGCTCTACCAAATCCATCAGATCTTCACTTTTAGATATGATCATGAAGGAGCTTATCAAAAAAGGCAATAAGGTGGCTATAGTTATCTGCACGAAAGGAAGAGATTTAAGGTCTATCAAGAAGTATGCTTATAACTATCTGAGTTCAGGTGCAGAAGCTGTTATAGGGATAACATCATCTAACACATTCATCTTGGCTAAACCTCGTTCTATATTAGATGCATTAGAATTGATTCCTCCATTAGATTACGTTCTAGCAGAAGGCTGTGAAGATGTACCATTACCAAGGATAAATATTGGTAAGAAGAAGCCTCATTCCCTAGCATCATGGAGCCCAGGGGAGCCTTTAGAGAATGTATTAAGTGAGATCGAGAATCTTCCTTCAATTAAAGTCAAGCTTACCATAGACGATAAAAGGATAACCCTTAAACCATATATTCAAAATGTCATAGCATCCATCATGAAGGGTTTTTTCTCAACATTGAAGGGTTATGAACAAAAGGCTAAAAGAGCTTCTTTGAAGATGAATTTGCAAGAAGATTATAAAATAAAATGATTATATAAAATATTCACGATAAACTTATATAACCATATTGCATTAATAAATATTTGGCGCATTTACGGCGGCGTTAGGGTTAAGCTTACGGGCTGAGCCCTTTGCGATGCAATTCCTAACCTCCAAATGCGCGAATATTAATGGAGATTCGACCTTAAGTTGAATCTGACTTGGGCCGTGTGCCCTCGCATAAGCCAACTGTACTCCTGACTCCGGTTGATCCTGCCGGACCCGACTGCTATCGGAGTGGGGCTAAGCCATGCGAGTCGTACGTCTCTTGACTGCAAGAGGCGTGGCGAACGGCTCAGTAACACGTAGCCAACCTAACCTAGAGACGTGAACAACCCCGGGAAACTGGGATTAATTCACGATAGATCAAGGCTCCTGGAATGGGCTTTGGTCCAAAGGGATGAACAAGCATGTTTTGTTCATCTGCTCTAGGATGGGGCTGCGGCCGATCAGGTTGTTGGTGGGGTAATGGCCCACCAAGCCTATAACCGGTACGGGCTTTGAGAGAAGGAGCCCGGAGATGGACACTTAGAAAAGGGTCCAGGTCCTACGGGGCGCAGCAGGCGCGAAACCTTCGCAATACGCGAAAGCGTGACGAGGTTACTCCGAGTGCCACCCGCTGAGGGTGGCTTTTCCTAAGTCTAAAAAGCTTAGGGAATAAGGGGAGGGTAAGTCTGGTGTCAGCCGCCGCGGTAATACCAGCTCCCCGAGTGGTCGGGACGTTTATTGGGCCTAAAGCATCCGTAGCCGGTCTTGTAGGTCTCCTGTTAAACTCAACGGCTCAACCGTTGGACTGCAGGAGATACCGCAGGACTAGGAGGCGGGAGAGGTGGACGGTACTCCATGGGTAGGGGTAAAATCTTTTGATCCATGGAAGACCACCAGTGGCGAAGGCGGTCTGCCAGAACGCGCTCGACGGTGAGGGATGAAAGCTGGGGGAGCGAACCGGATTAGATACCCGGGTAGTCCCAGCTGTAAACGATGCGAGCTAGGTGATGGGGTGGCTGCGTGCCATTCCAGTGCCGCAGGGAAGCCGTTAAGCTCGCCGCCTGGGGAGTACGGTCGCAAGACTGAAACTTAAAGGAATTGGCGGGGGAGCACCACAAGGGGTGAAATGGAGACAGGTAGAGATTAAGAGAAACAGGAAAGTTTAAGTATACTTTAACCGCCTTAACCAATTATGCCCAAGCTAAGTGCTACGGAAAGTCAACTGCTCGAACAATACCACCGACTTACAAAGATGACGGATGACTTTAAGCTGATCCAACACGAGCTAATAGCTAGTGACCCAAAGCTGCTGAGAACATTCAGACTCCTAATGGGAAAGTCCCTTACTCAAATGGGTCAACTCATTGGACGAAACTTCGTTACTGTGTCACAATATGAGCTTGGGAAGATCAAGTCAATACCGATGGAAGAGTCTGTAAGAATTGCTGAAGCAATCCGCTCAGGGCTTCCGCCACACCTGTCGGAAGAAATTCTCTTGGCAAATATGAGAAAGTTCAGTGACAAATCCAGCGGTGGAGTACTTCAAGCGATGAGACGTGCCGAGACTATGGCACTGACGAAACAAGAGAAAGCACTTATCGATGTGTTAATGAAGGCCGAAATCCCGTACATACAGCACGCTACACTCAGTACAAAGATAGGCCAACTTAATGTCGATTTTTTGGTTCTTGGGAGACTTGTAATTGAGTGCACGTCGAGCAGAAGTAAATGGAAAGCGGAATCGCTTGGCTTCAGGGCGATTAAGATCAAAGAAAGTCATCCCAATTTGAAGCTGATGGCAGTGGTGCCTTCAGATGTGGATGACGGTTTCACTAGAAGATTGATTGACTTCAACTTTGTAGTTCATGACGATAATATTAAGTCCTTATTCGCTCTGATCTGATCTGGCCTGTCTCCACACCATGCCTGCGGTTCAATTGGAGTCAACGCCGGGAACCTTACCCAGGGAGACAGCAGGATGAAGGTCAAGCTAAAGACTTTACCAGACAAGCTGAGAGGAGGTGCATGGCCGTCGCCAGCTCGTGCCGTGAGGCGTCCTGTTAAGTCAGGCAACGAGCGAGACCCTTACTGCTAGTTGCTAACTCCATCCGAAAGGATCGAGAGGCTAATTAGTGGGACTGCCGCCGCTAAGGCGGAGGAAGGAAGGGGCCACGGCAGGTCAGTATGCCCCGAAACCCTGGGGCCACACGCGGGCTGCAATGGTAGGGACAACGGGCTCCGATCTCGAAAGAGAGAGGCAATCCCCAAACCCTACCTCAGTTGTGACTGAGGGCTGCAACCCGCCCTCATGAATCTGGAATCCCTAGTAACCGCGCGTCACCACCGCGCGGTGAATACGTCCCTGCTCCTTGCACACACCGCCCGTCGCTTCACCCGAGTTGGGTCTGGGTGAGGTTGTGTCAAATTGGCACTATCGAACTCAAATTCGGCAAGGGGGGAGAAGTCGTAACAAGGTGGCCGTAGGGGAACCTGCGGCCGGATCACCTCCTTAGAAAGAGTGTGGTTGGCTGTGAAAAGGCACACGGCTCATATAGATGCAACTCAACAGCATGCTGTTGAGTGAAGGGTGTAGTAGATACTATCTACGATTATCGCCATGCATAGTTGCGTAGGCATTATGGGAGACCTGCCCGATGCGCAGACGCCTTCTGGTGGATGGCTGGGCTTGAGGGGCGATGAAGGGCGTGGCAAGCTGCGATAAGCCCTGGGTAGGCGCAAGCAGCCTTTGATCCAGGGATGCCCGAATGGGACTTCCTATTGAATCGTCGCAAGGCGATTCAATGATCCTTTTTAGGATAGCAAACCCTCCGAAAGGAAACATCTGAGTAGGAGGAGGAAAAGAAATCAAATGAGATCTCCTTAGTAGCGGCGAGCGAAAAGGAGTAAGCCTAAACCGAACCTGGTCTGGTAACAGGCTAGGGATGTGGTTTGGTGGCATTTAAGTGACCTTGCTCTTTAGCTGAAGTGGTCTGGAAAGGCCCAACGTAGAGGGTGATACTCCCTTAGGCGAAAAAGGGTGAGGTTACTGCCATCAAGAAGAGTACTTGGCCTTGGCAGTGGCTAAGGAAGATGGGGGAAAGAGGCCTCTAAGGCTGAATACCTCTCAAGACCGATAGCGCAATAGTACCGTGAGGGAAAGCTGAAAAGAACCTCGGAAGGGGGGTGAAAAGCGCCTGAAACCAGAGGGTTACAGACGTGTATCGCCTGAAAGAGGTACTTGATCTGCCAATTGTTATTCGCAAGAATAGCATGAGGTAGATCGAATTGCCTCAGGGTGGTACGTTCCGTCTAGAAATCAGAAGAGGGGCTCTATAAACGGGTGAGGGGAATTATCAATTAAACTACGATGCACGAAGCCTTAGCATATATTCTTGGTTTTGCCTTCGGAGATGGCAACATCTCCAAAAGAGGGTACTTAATTCGGTCATATAATCACAATCCCTGATGTAATTTTATCAAAGAAACCGATAATCAAAGCCGCCTTTATAAGCGGTATATTCGATGCAGAAGCATCTGTTACTTCGTACATCGAAAAAGAAAGGCACCCTCGCCTCATTTGCCTCCTCGCTGACTAGAAACACGGGCCAGGGAGTTTACCTTCATGGCAAGCTTAAGGGTTAAAAGCCTGAAGGCGAAGGGAAACCGACTTTCCGTAGCCATGCTTGCATGGTGAGGGAAGGGGTCTGAAAGGGCCTTTAGTCATGGGGGTAAGACTAGAAACCGGACGATCGTGCCCTGGACAGGACGAAGCCGGGCGAAAGCCTGGTGGAGGTCCGAAAGGGTCCTGACGTGCAAATCGGTCCATTGATCTGGGGCAAGGGGCCAAAAGCCAATCTAGTCCGGTGATAGCTAGTTCCCACCGAAGCGGATCTTAGTCCGGCCTGGGTGGATGCTGCCAGCGTTGTAGAGCACCGATGGGTAGGTAAGGGTCCGAAAGGGCTCACCTACTTTTCGAACTCCGAAGGTGCTGGTGCAGTAGAAGCCTGGAGGCGGGTTTATGTGGGGTAAGCCTCATAACCGAGAGGGGGACAACCCAGACTAGAGTTAAGGTCCCAAAATGTCGGCTAAGTGTCAAACTAAAGAGCGTCCTTGAGCTCAGACAGCAGAAAGGTAGGCTTAGAAGCAGCCATCCTTTAAAGAGTGCGTAACAGCTCACCTGCCGAGCTTGGGGGCCTCGAAAATGGACGGGGCTAAAGCCGACTACCGATACTTTAGACCATGAGTATTGCTCATGCGTGGTAGGTGGGCGTGGAGGCTGGGCAGAAGCAGGGCTGTGAAGTCCTGTGGACTGGCTTCCATTGCAGATCCTGGCGGTAGTAGCAGCGTAGTCGGGTGGGGATCCCGACCACCGAAAGGGCAAGGTTTTCCTGGCAATGCGTCGTCAGCCAGGAGTTAGCCGATCCTAAGTTCAACCCCAAAGGAGTTGAGCGAAAGGGAAACTGGTTAATATTCCAGTGCCTTAAAGATGCCGTGCGTGAAAGCGCATATCCAATCCTGATTCTTCCAGATAGGGCGAGCAAGGTTATCGCCTTGTTCAATCGTCTAAGACCAGGGGAGTGTCGTAATGACGAGAACTTGGTCGAGGCGAGAATAGCCAGCCATTAGGTTGGTTCGCTCGATTCTAGGAGACCATGAAAACAGGGTTGGAAAGGTATCTTTAAGTCCGTACCGAGAACCGACACAGGTGCCCTAGGTGAGAAGCCTAAGGTGTATCGGGTGTAAAGTAGGCGAGGGAACTAGGCAAATTAGCCCCGTAACTTAGG
>JACGUK010000054.1 GCA_024256265.1 archaeon | reverse complement strand
ATTCCTGCGCAACTGGCAGGTATCTCGATCAGCATGCTTTACCTGTCGGTTACTGGCCCCTGCGTATAGCCGTTTTCAGGACGGGAGACGGCTATCCTCCCAGCCCTACCTATCGCCGCAAATCTACTATCGATGATTTTCATATATACATGTTTCTTTTTATCATCTCTAAAATCTTACATACAGAGCATAAATCACTAGAAGAAGGAAAATTACATTCTTTACAAATCTTTAGCTCTCTCTCATCTATTATTAATTTTTGTGAAATATTTATGGCAGAATTTAAAGTGCTATATTTTATTCCAAGATGCTCATCTTCTAAAGCATTCATCATTGATCTAATCTCCGATCTAATCCCTTCACTCATATATGGACAAGTTACAGTCTGAAATTGAGTGTTATTAAGAAAAGCATACATGGCTATTTCCTTCTCATAAATCTCCATCAAGGGTCTTATCCTTCTTACAAAAAACTCACTTCTTGGCTTTATTAATGGATCAAGCCATCTTATCCTATCTATGTCCCCATTCAGCAAGTTAATTATGAAGGTTTGAAGAACATCATCAAGGTTATGAGCAGTGGCTATAACATTTACCTTTAACTCCTTGGCAGCAATATCTAATGCTCTTCTTCTCAAAATTCCACAAATGGAGCAGGCTGATATCTTACTTTTTCTAAGCTTGATGGCATCATCTAAGCTGAATCCATAAATCTCTTTAAAAGAGAATACATGATGAAGCACATCGAGCTCTTCAGTCAAATCTTTGCACATCTTAATAGCCTCTTCACGATAGCCAGATATTCCCTCATCTATAGTCATGGCAAAAATCTTTGATGTATGAGGCTTACATAATTCATTTAGTATTCTTAGCAATGTTAAACTATCCTTTCCACCTGAAACTGCTATACCTATGGCATCTCCATAATTTAATAGATCGTATTTCGCTATTGTTCTTTTCACCTTCTCTACAATGGATGAGCAGAAGCATGAGCCACAAAGTTTCTCACCAGAATATGCTCTATGGTATATGGCTCTATTCCCACACTTAATGCATCTCATATATGGCAAATTTCGATTTTTCTCCTATGATAATTACCTAAAGGTTTAATTTCGTCAAGTGGGAATCATTTAGGTTCCTCCAACTTACCAGGGCTCTCCTTTCTCAGTTCATGAAGTAAAACGTTAATGTAATTTTGGCTCTTGCCAAGCAAGGTCGCAATCTGTACAGGACGAAAACCCAGCGAGGATAGAATCTTAACTTGCTCCTTAACCGTTTTACCTTGAAGTATGTTAATAGCTATTAGCTTGGCTATCATATCTAGTTTATCAGTCAACTCTTTAAACTGTTCTGCATTCAAATACTATCCCTTACCACCGACCTATTCTGGCGTTTCCTTAGGTTCTTCCGTTGGCTTTTCGACTTTCTCCGCTTCCTTCAAAGGAGGTACCTCTATGCCAAAGTCCTCCAGCGAGAAGACTTTTTTGTACCTTGTTCCACCCTTTACGCTTTTGGGTTCTACTATCCCTTTAGTGAACCAGTCTCTCCAGTAGTTTCTTACGGTTTGATCGCTTACACCTGACATTTTCCCAATATCACCACTAGACTTCTCACCATCACTCAAATGGTAAATGATTCTCTTGGTTTCAGAGTCGAGCAAGCTTAAGAGAACACTTTTGACCTGTTGCATACCACTAAACCTTATCCACTTTAGAATTTCTTCCAGTAACTTGACCATCTTTTCCTCTGCAGCCAATTTTGGCACCCACTTAGATAGGGAATAGTTTTTTGTAGAACTTTCCTTTAGGTTTTTCGACTTCATATATTATCCCTAGCTCTTCCCATTCTTGAAGAATTGGTGAGAGCGTACCCTGAGTAACCCCTATGACGCTGGCTACTTGGGAAACTGTCCGTTCACCGTTAAGTGTGTTATATCCTTCCACATACTTGTCTGGGTTCTGTTTTTTCTTAGTTACAATTTCGCGTATCTTCTCAGGAGTGAAAGCCATCCGTCCCAACAAGGAGATAATTATCTCGTTCTGCTTGGTCAACTTCTTAGTGTCATCATTCATGACGCATCAGCCCTCATCCAAGCAGGCCCGAGTTTTCATAGTAGATTTCCCGACCTTTCTTAACCGGTGTTAACGCACCGACATCAACCAACTCTGAGACTCTTCTCTTTACAGTTGCCTCAGAAACTTTTGTTTCAGCAACGATCTTCTGCTTAAAGGGGTCTGAACTCAGCGACCCGTCTGCATACTGTAAAATCTTCTGCGAAACGATGTCTTTGTCGATCTCCTCGCGGAACTTCTTGATTGCTTCTCTGTTACCAATCTTGGAGATAGCTATCATCTGGTCGAGCTTTCGGGATATTTCCCTGAGAATTTCGTTAGTATTATCTGACAAGCTAGACCTCCTCACCGCTCTTCACTGCGGTTGTGGCAGATAATCTCTCTGGGACTTGTATTCCGACATCTCTAAGGTCTACTATCTTTTGGGGGCACTTCTTGTTCTTGAACATACGGGGAAAGACCAGGCCATATGACTCGAATCTGTTAACGTAATTGCTTACTCGCATAGGGTTAACTCCCGTGACTCTAGAGATTTCTCTTATTCCTGACTTACCGTCACATGATGCGTATACGAGTATCTTTTCCGGAGAGTCAAGAATGCTTCTCAAAGTTTCTTTCAGCTGTGAAAAACTGGAAAAATACAAGTACAATGCTATCTTATCGAGTTTCGAATTAATCGACTCCAGAAGTCCTTCTACTTTCGAATTTGGTTCATTCATTTACATCACCAGGTCTCTCTACTTCCGTCTTGGCATGCTCCTCCCACTCAGGAGGCATCCAATCTATGATTCTGTGAGGATATCCTCGTCTTTCCATGAATATTAAGTCAGCTTTGGCAGCATCTTGCATGAAGTACTGAACAGCCCTAGGAGTGGTTTTAACCTTTTCCGCAATCTCTTTAACGCTAAGATTCCCGTCCATGAGCCTCCACATCCCCTTACGCTCATCTGTGGTGGCTATGCGTGACAGTTCAGCCCGTACTAACGCCCTTGCTTGTACCTCTAGTAAACGGCGCATAGCCGCAATATCCGTAGATATTTTCTTAAGAGTTGTCAGGTATTCGTCGTCCAGTTTTAGTCACCATCCTTACGATAACTAGAAAGTGAAAGTATTTATACTTTCGCTCTTTCCAATTAGGACTCAGATCGTAAACAGTCAAAATTTAAATATATGCAGACTCAATATTTATGAGGTGAAGACCGTGGTTGAAAGTGAGGACTTAGCGGAGGATGTTAGAAAGATTAGATGGCATCAAGAAGCAATAGACGCTAATGTCGAACTGATTACGCGGGCGCATAGCAAAGAGCTACTTCCTGAAATAATGGAGTTTTTTGGAAACATTCCAAGAAAGAAGAAGGCAATAAATCGAGCGAAAGTATTCATAGCTATTGATAGCAAAAGGACGGTTTCTGAATTGGCCAGCACACTAGAACTCTCGATATCGCAAGTATCACAAGAGATTACAAAGTTAAAGGAGATGGGGCTTATAGAGATCAAAGAGTCATCACCAAAGGGCCTAATCTACAAGAAAAGAAAGATTGACACAATACTAAAGATCAGCCAGAAGTTGATAAAAGACTTTGGAATAACTATTCCTCAAGTTGTACCACTACAAACTAGCATGGATGAAACCAATGAATGAAGCATTTGGGAGAAGAGTACTATCTGTGATAATGGAGTTTATCCATCGGGAAGGCTACGCAGACTATGATGGCTTTGCAAGTAAGTTAACCCACACGTATATTCAGCTATTGGAGGAAAAAGGCAACCCCACTTCAGAGGATTTCAGTAAGTCTGCTGAAAAAATTAGAACTAACTTCTTTAGAACTAACAGGGGAGCAAAGAAGAGGGAATTCATCTCAAGGTTATTCAATAAGTTGTCAACAGAGGTACGTGAAGCTCTTTCTTCGTTTGACCTAGCGAAGAGATTTGTATCCACTTATTTTGAGGTAGGATTTGATAGCTCAAAGTTCCAAGAAGAGAGACGTAACATCATCGAAAAGATAATGACCGTATCAAAGCCTCATAAGAAGTTGATAGTAGCTTTCAGTAGACTGCTTCAGAAGATTAAAACCACCTACCAGATCGAATTACACAGCACAAAAGAGTTTTCAGGCGCAGATATTGTTAAGAAGCTAGGGAACATCAAGATAGGTTTCCAAGTAAAGAGTAAAAACGACGACATTTCAGAAGAAAAGATTCGTTCAACAGTTTCACATGCTCAAGAATGGAAACTTAACTCGTTGGTACTCGTGTACGGAAGAGAAGAGGACAAGAGAGTCAAGGAGAGCATCGCCGCTGCCTATCACTTTTTTGAACGTGTTAACAGTGAAGGAAAAATATATTGTTCAGTAATCCAGCCTAATTTGTTGGCAGAACTGTTTAGGTGTTATAAGATAAGTCTAGAATAATAACTAGATTCTGAATGGAGAAACGGCTGAGAGGATAAAGGTAAAAGAGGAAATTAAATATTTTATAACATGCTTTTTACATAGCAATAGTTCAGTGTTAGACATAATTGGCAAATAGCTCCAAAGATGATCAAAAAGAAGTGAAAACAGTAGAGATAAGCTTCCCATTCATCCTAATAAGAACCAAGAAAGGACTCTCGATAATAGAAAGGTTAGGTCAATTAAAATTCATAAAAAAACTAGGATGGGTTTTATTATACATGCTTCCTATAGCTGCAGCCGTAGGATTTTACCTCATATTAGGAACAGTGATAGCCTTCATCTCAAGCGCCTCTATAAGAGGCTTTGCGGGACAGATAACGCCCTCAGCATACCTATTGCTACCAGGCATCAACCCCCTTATCCCAATATTTTATGGATGGATGGCTTTGATAATAGCCATGTTAGTTCATGAAGGAATGCATGGAGTCCTTGCCAGATCTTTAGGATTATCAGTTAAATCAAGTGGACTGATATTATTCTTAATACTGCCTATAGGAGCTTTTGTAGATGTAGATGAGAAGGAGCTAAAGAAAGCCAAGGCAAAAGATTCAGGGAGAGTATTGGCAGCAGGACCAGGAGGCAACATAATAACAGCTATGATGGCGCTCTTGGGCTTGATCTTGATCGTTAGCTCGATAGTCCCAATAGTCAGTGGAGTTGGAGTGAGTGGAGTTGTCATGGATTCTCAGGCTCAGAAGAAAGGCATCATGTTTGGCGATATAATTACAAGAGTTGATGGATTAAATGTAACTTTACAATCAGGTCTTGATGATGCTTTAGGACAATATGAAGCAGGCGAGAATGTAAGATTGAATCTTGTGAGAGATGGCATGATTTTAAACTTCACATTGACAATGCCTGACGGTCCGGTTGTAGTAGGGGTTTTGCAAGATTTTCCTGCCCAAAAAGCAGGAATCCTTGTTGAAGATATTATTATATCTTTGAATGGAAGCAGAATCTCATCTTTGAACGAGCTCAGTGAGACCCTTGCTACACTGAAACCAGGGGATGAGGTGACTCTGACGGTCGAGAGAGGAGAAGAAACAAAAGATTTTGCAATGACACTTGCAAGCAATCCTAAAAATAGCTCACTACCATATCTTGGAGTAATGCTGGCCACACCTTCTGAAAGCCTTGGTATCAGGTCTGTGGGGATAGTTGAGATTCTAGACAGATACAGGAGCTTTGGCTCTACATCGCCCTTGATCTACTTTCTATTGCCAACTTTGGCACCATATAACATACCATTCTCAGATGTAATGAACATATTTTACACATCGAGCATAGGAGATGTGTTCTATCCATTGGCCAATCTATTCTTCTGGATATGGTTCATCAACATCAACTTGCTATATTCAACGCCCTTCCCATATACCCACTAGATGGCGGTCAAGCCTTTAAAGTATTGTTACAAGCAGTAGGGAAGAATAGACTAAGTGAGAAGAAAATAAAATGGATTACTTATGGTGTTACTCTAGCAATTGTATCATTGGTAATACTGATGATAGCTGTTCCTATTATCTTTTGATTGGAGATGTTGATATACCCCTCTGATTTATCTATAATGATCGAAATGAAGATGATAATCACCACATATCCTGATCAGATGATCGCTGAGAAGATTGCTAAAGACTCTATAAAAGCCAAATTGGTTGCATGTGCAAACATAGCTAAAGTTAGGTCGATTTATGTATGGAAAGGAAAGATGGAGGATACAGACGAATTTTTAGTAATTTTTAAGACTACAGAAAAGGGAGTGAATAAATTGAAGGATCTCATCAAAAAGAACCATCCCTACGAAGTTCCTGAGATAGTAGAAATAGCCCCAGAGTACGTTGATCCTAAATATCTATCATGGCTAAATGAGAACGTAAGCGACTAATTACAATCATTAAATAGTTACGTTACTTGGGAGAGAACCTAAGGAGAGCTACTATTCCACCTAATGCCATAACTTGAGAGCTAACCTCTGTAGTTGAATCTATCATGTAACTCTTACCACGAAATTTTTCTACAGAATTAAGAAGTTCTGCAAGATCATCTTCATCTATACCATAATCAAAAATCTTATCAGATATCAAAACTGAATCTACGGCGCCTAGATTGCTCGCTTCTTTTACCTCATTAAAGGTGAAGGCTACCCTTTTATTACCATTACTTATTCTTTTTATGGCTTGCTCCAATAGAACAGATACTTGAGCCAATTTGCTTTCTTCAATATGTTTTCTGAGCTGAGGGGAGCGAAGGATCATGTATATTCCATCTTCGCCTGTAACGTCTATCCCATCTATAACTTTTAAATCATCTTTTAAATCGGCTCTTTGTTTTAGCAAAAAGCTGGCAAAGGAGTTTTTCGTATGACCCGGTCCTGCTAAGAATATCTTTGTCAATGGCTCATATGCTGATAGGATTATTTGTAATAATTGATCATAGTATAGATTTGATGGTTTTCCTTTTATATCATAATGTTTTCCTACAAGCCCAGATTCTATCGTTGGGAAGATTTGAAGATGAGTACCTTTAATCGTTCCAATACCAGCCTCTCTCCTATCCATAGCAATTATTATAAAGCGTTCTAATACTCTTACACTATCCTTCAATATGCGTAGATCTATATCTTTCCAGCGATCTTTCTTGAGGGATAGGCTATAATTCGGTGTAGCTACTATAGAATGAAAAGACCCTTTTGAGATTATATCTTCTGGTATTTCTACAATCTTACCAGATATCCTTAATCTTCCAAGGCTACTATCGAGCTTTGCACTCTCAACTCTTATCACAACTCTAACTTTTACACGCTCTCCTTTATCAGGTCTAGAGTATATCCCCTCATGTTTTATGACCCTAGTTGTTTCACCTGAAACTAAATCACCATTCTCTATGATTCTCTTTAAACACCAAAGGTCATCGACATCCTCTAGAGTGAGATATACCAAGCCTTTGTTTTTGATGAACTTATGAACGATCATTACTTTAAAGGCTCACTCTAGCCCAAATTCATCGAAGGTCTTCAACAATATATCCTGCTTCTTCGTTATTTCTCCCATTCTATGACCAACTATTGCAATTATTCCTATCTTTGATGCTAAGTCTATTAAGCGCTGAGTTATTATGCCATCGAAAATCAAATACTTGGCTCCTTCAATACTCTCTAAACGTTGAACAAGCTCGTTGACTGGGACTCTCATCATTTGATCAAATTTCTCATCTAATATTATGGCTTCTAATGTACCATTGATGCTAGGGAAAGATTCTTTGACTTTTTCTGATAATCCTTCTAAATAGGTTGGGACTTCTTCAGCAGGCTTTATTTGAGTCTCTCCTCTCAATATTTCAAGGATTTCTAAGGGTGTCAAATCTTCGACTTCTTTTCCTTGAGGTGCTCTTAAGACCTTATCAACCTTCATCAATTGAGGCAGCTCCTTTAATATCAAATCTCCACCTCTATCTCCATCTAAGAAAGCTATGATCTTCTTATCCTTCGATAGTTTTATCACTGTCTCAGGGATCTTTACGCCTTCAATTGCTATGACGTTCTCTATCCCAGCCCTTAGTAAGTTTATCACATCGGCTCTCCCTTCCACAACTATTATGGTATCTGAAGTATGAATTCCTGGACCAGCGGGTAATTCCTCCTTACCATAAGTGATGAGCTTTGAGCGCCTAGCGACATCTATTAAATCCTTCAGCAATTCTTCACTTTCGCTTATAGATTTTGAAGCCCATTCCTTTATGATGCTCTTTGCTCTCTCAGCTATGATCCTTCTTTTGGATGCCCTTACATCTTCTATTCCTATAAGAGTGAAGTGTGCAGGGCAAGGACCTACTTTTTCCACACTCTCCACAGCAGCAGCTATCAAGGCAGCAGTAGATATGTCAGTAGACATAGGGATCAAGACCTCTCCACGCGTTCTATCTCCCTTTGAATCTAAAGAAACCTCGATTCTACCAACCTTCCAAGACTTTTGAAGCTCATTGAGATTCATTTCAGGACCGAATAGACCCTCTGTCTGTCCGAATATGGCTCCTATCAAGTCAGCCTTTTCTACTACACCTTCTATATCGAACTTTAGCCTTACATGGTACTTTACGATAGAACTATGCAAACTATCACCTCCTTTAATATTCATTAACTCGTTAAGCGTAATACAATATCATCAACAAGTCTAACATATAAGTCTTACATATTGGAAGGTTATGATGGCATAAGTACCTTTTATTTATTCAGCTACAGGCCCCAATCCGAACTTAGCAGCAATCTCATCAGCATAAGATTGAATCTTTGCCAATTCATCTTGATTGTCCATTATATGCCTAAACCTTCCTTGAGGCTTAAGGTATTCAGATACTGGAACTCTTTTAGGTACTTGCACTGTAAGTTTAGTAACTCCATCATAGTATTCATAAAGAGGCCATAGACCTGTCTTAACTGCTAATCTACTTAGCTTAACCGTCAACTTTGGATCATACCTCCATCCTATAGTGCAGGGTTGAAGCCAGTGTATGAAGGATGGACCATTCATGGATATGGCTTTCTCGACCTTATTCGTTGCATCTAATAAGTATGCTATTGAAGCTGTGGCTGCATATTTTACTCTATGAGTTATGGCTATTCCCATAAGATCCTTCTTTAAAGTCCTTTGCCCTGCAGGAGTAGTTGTAGTCCATGCGTTATAAGGCGTTGCTCCGCTTCTTTGGATTCCAGTATTATGAACTACAATCCCATCCGCAATGAAATTATGCTCATCTTCAACTCTTAAATCCAATGTAGGTTCTTTTCCAATAGACTTGATTCTCGTTATCTTTTCCATCTCGAAATGCTCATTTTCAGCCAAGAAATTTCGATACCTGCATTGAGATGAATACTTCCTTAAGTTTGGATTTTTTCTTTTGCTAAAGCATATGTAACCGAAAGCCGTATTTTTTAGCAACTTTCTATTTACACAGTTTTCACCCTTTTTTCTCTCTTGCCAATGGATTTTTCCTACTCTGTACTTCATTGTTTGTAAGAGCAACCTTAAACGTCGAAGTAGCTCATAACTCGAAGAGACGTACCTGAAACTATTACTACGTTCATATCCATCCGAAAGCATGAGCCCTTCAACAAAGGCCTTCCTCTCATCCATAGGGAGGGTAAAGACCCAAGCGGGTATAGTCTTGCTCTTTGCTCCTGAACCAAAACCGAGTGATTGGATAAATCTAGCCAGATTCACTGAATTTATGTAAATATACATTTCATCCGTCCTGAGTTTGCCACAAAAAAGAGTACGATGGAGTTTTTCTAAGATTTCTCTTCCTTTCTTTTTCGGTCCACTCGGCAGAGCAAAACCAACTTCTCCTCTATCAGGTCTAACCCAGCCATCTCCAACCCATATTCCAAGATATTTCATTAAATCTGGGGACGAACGCTTCGGTAAATTGATCTCATTCAATCTGTTGACTTTATGATCTCCTTTTTGAACTGGGTTGAAATCAAACTCAAAAGACTTTCCTTCATCTAAATTCTTAAGCACGACTACTTCGTCTCCCACCTTTAGTTCTGAAAGAGTCTTCCAAACAAGTTCGTTTTTCTTCCCTCTTCCATTCCTTTTTAACACCAAAAATGGATGGTTTGGCGTAGCTCTTATGTTGTGATGGGGAGTCTCAACTTCAAACACTTTTCTCTCCCCATTGTCGAATACACCAGTGCATATCTTCAAAACTAACTGATGAGTTTTTTGATCAAACGCGTAAACTTCATCACCTTCTTTAACTTCGGTTACTTTTTTGATGCCATGTTTGGTCAAGATTAATGAAGACGTGCTCAAACAATTCATGTAGGCTTCATTATCGTAGCAGATATACGTAATACGATCTCCCCTCTCAAACGCTCCACTTAAGGCTTGTAATCCTATATCAGCAGTACCGCCATCTCCCCCTAGAACAACCACATTTACATCTTTGCTTAATTTCTTCTTCATGATCAGAGCATCATGAGCAGACCTTATCCCAGAGGCAACAGCCGCTGCATTTTCAAAGGCTACATGTATGTAAGAAACCTTCCATGCCGTCCACGGATATGTAGTCGTTGAAACCTCCATACAGCCAGTTGGATTTATCACGATGCTATCCTTGCCAACGACCTTCATAACTATTCTCGCTATCTGGGCTGCACCACAACCAGCACACAGACTGTGCCCAGGGCTGAAGAAATCTTGTTTAGCTATGATATCCTTTAAGCTCTTAAATGGCATTTTCATCCCCTCAAACCGATATAGTATGAATTCTCCTTAACTATTCTAGTTTTAGCTATCCTTTTGAGCTTATTGAAAGCATTTTCAATATCGTTCATCTTTACATCCCTGCCTCCTAATCCTACAAAGAAGTTTACAGCTGGTATATCCATCTTCGATAGGTAGAGGGCTGAAGTTACCTCGGTGAATAATGGTCCTGCTATAGCTCCTGGTGAAAGGGCTCTATCAACGATGCCTATTGCCTTAGCATTTTTGATAGATTTGATCATTTTATTGAAGGGGAAAGGTCTGAAGAGTCTAAGGCTTACCGTTCCCACTCTCTCACCCTTTTCTCTAAGTTTCTTCACAGTAGCCCTAACCGTTGTAGATATGGAACCCATAGAGATCAAAATTGTATCTGCATCATCACACTCGAATGGAGATACCATGCCATAACTTCTTCCTGATAGCTTGCCAAACTCTTCATCCACCTTAGATATTATGGGAAGAGAATCTTTCAATGCTTTTGCAGATTGGTACCTAGTCTCAAAATAGTAATCAGGATAGCAGAAAGCACCCATGGTCATGGGATTATCTGGGTCTAATCGTGGCGAGTATAGATTCCAAGGCGAGAATGAAGCAACTTCTGAATCGCTAAGGGGGTATACAGGCTCATAGGTATGACTTAAGACGAAGCCATCCATGTTAATCATGATAGGAAGTCTCACTCGATTGTCTTCAGCTATCCTATATGCTTGAATGATCTTATCGTAAGCTTCTTGAGCAGACTCTACGAATAACTGAATCCAACCTGTATCTCTTTGAGGCATTACGTCTCCATGATCGTTCCATATGTTTATCGGTGCTGAGGCCGATCTGTTGGCTACAGCCATGACTACTGGAAACCTTAGCGCAGAAGTTATGAAGAGTATTTCGTGCATCAAAAGTAGTCCTTGTGAACTACTCGATGTAAAGACCCTTGCTCCACTTGCAGCCGCAGACAGGCATGCTGATATGGCTGAATGCTCCGATTCAACCAGCATAAAATTCGCTTTTAACTCTCCCTTTGCAACGTATTCTGAAATCTTCTCGATGATGGTGGTTTGTGGTGTAATAGGATAGGCAGCTACTACGTCTACATCGAGTTGCTTTACAGCATAGGCTATAGCAAGGTTTCCTGATAATAGAATTGGCTCAACTACCTGCAATCTTTATTCCTCCATAATCATGTTTATGCACTTGATGGGACATTCTTCAGCGCATATGCCACAACCCTTGCAAAAATCATAATCTATTACTATTTTGCCTTCTTTTGTAGAATCAGAATATATGCACGGTTCAGGACAGTAGACTATGCACCAACCACACTTGGTGCATCTTGAATAATCTATGACAGGCTTAAAAGTGCGCCAAGTGCCTGTCTTGTTGATGGATTCGGATAAAGTCCTAGTTATGAAGCCTTTCTCCATTTCATTCCATTTGGGTAGCTTTTTCATCCTCATACCTCCAATGTGATAGTCTTATCAAAAGCTTCTCTTACAGCTTCAACATTGATTTGATTGAACCTTTCAAGTACGACCTTCTCTACATTACTAAGTTTTACGATCTTTGTTGCCTTCACAATAGCGCCCAGCATGACAGTATTAGTTATAGGTACACCTAATTTTTGTAGGGCTATAGATGTAGCATTGACGGTAGATATTCTAAAATTGGTAAAGGTTTTCTTTAGCTCTTGTGGAAAAGATTTTGTATTAAGCACTAGAGTACCCTTAGCCTTCAATCCAGCAGAGACGTCTACAATATTCATGATGGTTGGATCCAAGGTTACGACTATGTCTGGCTCATAAATATGAGCTCTAACTTCTATAGGTTCTTTGTCTATTCTAGTAAAGGCTACTACTGGAGAGCCACGCCTCTCAGGTCCAAACATAGCAGAGGCTTGAGCCTTCAATCCTTGCTTAACAGCAGCCTTAGCTAACAATTCTGTAGCAGTAACCGCACCTTGCCCACCGCGACCATATTTCAACACACTACATATGTTTCATATTTCTTATTTACTTTTTTATCTGATTATTTCTAATTTCTCTCAACTCTTTATAACAATAGTTATTACGGATGAACCTTTATTTAGGGATTGCTATTCTGACCAAATATCTCCCATCCTCTGTAAATCTTGTTGAGCCCTTAAAATTTTTCTAATCCTGTCTTATCCCAAGGATTGTTTATTATAAAAGCACTTGAACAACAAAAAATCAAAAAGGTACTGTTAAATAATCGGGTGTATTTGATATTCATTAGAAATGAATAGGATGAGGTGGATAAGAGTTCTCGGCTTTGCAACTGTCTATTTCTTCATGTATGTCACTTCAGCTGTCTTCTTTTTAATTAAGTCACATTCAGGCTCCTCTGAACTAGCATGGTATCTTCAAAATCCTTGGCTTGCTCTCCACACCATATTTTCATTTATTCTTTACGAGTTGCCTCGGAATCCTCTCCTAATGCTTACACTTTTTACCATAATACTAAACTCATTCATTCTCGGTTTCATAACTGATTGGATCTTACGCATTCTCAAA
>JACGUK010000053.1 GCA_024256265.1 archaeon | reverse complement strand
TCAAATATATCCATGTTTTCTCTTCATTTAAGCCTGCGATTATCTTTGTAGCTTCTATGCTGTGAGTTGTTAAGATTACTTGCCTTCCATCCTCTAATAAATCATAAAACCACTCAGAGATGCTTGAAAGAATCCTTGGATTGAAGTGAGATTCTATATCATCCCAAAGTAAAATCTTAGGCTTTTCTAACTCATAAAGAATTTTTGAAATTATATAATTCTGAATTCCTTCTCCTAAATCGCCTAACCTTATCCTTCTTCCATCCTCAAGATATGCATATATAGCTAATCTTTCGCCAAGGAAAGGCTCTATAGTTATGTCTCTATAACTCTCGTAGGAAAATTCTGAAGATTCTTTAGCGACTTTTTTACATACTCCTAAATTCACTATAGATGCCCACTTGTTCCTTAGATGTTTGTAACCTGCATTTATTAAACTAGGATTTACTAAGAGTGTGTTTCCCATGAGTAATGCTTCATAATCTCTGTATTGATAATATGAAGACAAAAGCAATCGACCTAATATTACTTTTCCAGATAATTCTTTAGCAGAAGTAGTCTTTGTTTCTGCAGATATTTCGATAAAATTTCCCTTGTTAACAAAATTAAGTAGGTATGTGGTACCATTAAAATTAAATTCTAACTTAGCCTGATCAGACAAATAGTTGTAAAGCAAGAACGCATATCCTTCAGAGTCTAAAGTTTCATGTAATGAGTGAATAACTTTTGATGCTATATCAATAGGATAATAAGGAACCATACGTAAAGGATTTGGAGCTAAAAACAAAGCTTCAAGAATAGTTGTTTTTCCAGAATTATTCGGTCCTAACAAAATCGTTAAAGGAGCAAGCTCTATCTCGCCCTCTTTAATTCTCTTTAATTCCTCTAAAGTTTTCTATTTTGACATGAGTTAACATTTATTTGATCTCCTTTTGGTGTAATAACCCATCATAATTTATTTAAGCATTTTATTTAAGCGGTATTACCTTGAATGATCGTCCCATCTTATTAATTATAAAACTGAAAATAGATTCAAGATTCCATGACAAGTGCAAGAAGTACCAATGGCTAGGCTGTAAGGTTTTTCCATCTGCTCAAGGCTTGATAAAAACGATGTGAGCTCTTCTCCTCTGAAGCATCCTACATCACGCTGAAGTTTATGGCTAACAAGAATCTTTGATGCTTTTACCTTATTCCAAGTAGCATGCTCTAACACTTTATACATAGGACCTGCTTTTGGCTTGCCAGTAGTCGGGCAGAATTCTATTGGCTGATCACAAGGAATTTTACAAAAACTTCCTTTTGGCATGTAGCTCGTTACTATTAACCCTGAATCCTCATCACAACGAATAACCACGCTCTTAGGAATATCATCTAAAACTTCTCTTACCAATTTTGAGTTAACTTCTATTTTGAAGCCCTTATCCTCGAGCCATTTCTTGACCAATTTCCCTACTAGATGACCGGGTATGGCTGGGACTATGTAATCTGGTGTTACCTTTTTTAGAAAATCTTTTAAAAATTCCATGGCATCACAAACGAAAAACTTAACACTATTAGCTTTAACATTCATGGCTTTGTCTAAATCTATCCCTTTCACTATTTCATCTGCAAACTTGCTCGCTTTACAATCATGAAATTCATCCAATAATATGATCTTGGCAAGGGATTCTTTTGCTGAGATCAATGCCTCTGTACCGAAGTATCCACCACCAGCTATTACGATCAATTTGTCTTTAAGAGAGTTTGGCATCACTAAAAATTAATCATAGAGTGTTAATAAGCTGTTCTAATCGTTAGTATTTTATAGTCTTTTATCAATAAAATAAATGGGAAAGATGATGAAAGAGAGAGCAAAGATTGCCTTTGGTTCGTTTTTAGGCTTATCGTTAGCTCTATTACTTATAACTATTATGCCTCCATTATCACAAGAAGTTGCATATTCAGGGGATGCTTTTGGCATAACGCCAACGTATAGAGAGGATATAACAAAGGGCGATTCTAACCAGATGATAGACATAGCTCAACCTGATTTTTCATCTTTGACACAATCCCCTGCTCTAATCAATTTAGCCTTGACTATGGTATTTGCGCTATTTCTCAGCTCTACATTGTTCCTGAGTATCAAGATGAAGTTAAAGTAATTATAAAAAAGATTTAAACTGAAGTGATTGTATTTATTGATTGGAGTAATAAGTGGCATTAGTTAAATACCAAGTTAACTACAGTAAGTTTTCAACTATTCTTGCCCTAGCTTACATTGTACTTATTTTATTACTTATAGGTTTGATGATCATCTCTTTCCCATTAGGTTTATACACCGTTTTTATTACAGATTTAGGAAGATATAGCCCCATTAAAGGGCTATTTATCATTCTTTGGTTCATCTATTTAGTTCTTTTTATCAAAGCTATTCGAGGACCTCGTTTACCGTTAAATAGAATTCCAAAATCGGCTTTAAACTATGGACTTAGATCCATCTTCGATAATACTTTGTCCACACTGGCTGTAACTTTCTCAGCTCTTTTACTGATCACTGTATTCATAACATTACTACAAGAAAGTGCAGGCATTGGAACAGGCTCCCTTCCTCCGATAGAACCACCAATTCTGTTGTTTGTATCAACTACTATTGCCCCTATAGAGGAAGAGATAATTTTTAGAGTGGCGATTATTGGGACGGTAGCTATTCTTCTTTTATTCATAAGAGGAACTCATTTTAATCCTTTTAAAGTCCTATGGCATCCAGCAAATTATATTTCAGAGCTAGGAAAGATAGATAAAAAGGTCATCTACTTTGTTATCATCATCAGCGGAGCGTTGTTTGGCTATGCTCACATAGCGTTTGGAGCTGGATGGGATATTGGCAAAGTAACGACGAGCTTTTTAGCAGGTATTATCTTAGGCTTGATTTACTTCTTCTATGGCTTTCCTGGAGCGGTTTTGCTTCACTGGTCGTTCAACTACTTTTTGGATTCTTTTTACTATTTTGATGAAGCTGTAAGAGAAAGTAGTCTTTCTTACTTTGCTGATATTGTTACAATTATCGTTGGATTGGCATCTATTTTATTCTTTTTAATTTATGCTCTTCAAAAGATTAGGGCTTACAATAAGCAAGTATTCTTAGAGAGATAATTTAAGATTTTAGATTATTAGCATTAAAAGTTTTTGATAGAATAGTTTAACACCAACTTTATGCATAGGGTTGCTGTGCTAAAAATGTGCATCTTGGGCAAAAGTGAGCTTGTGAAGCTGATTGAGAGGCATAAGTGCATATACCCCTTCGATCTTGAGTTAGTAGATGGGGATGGCTACGTCTTAACAGTCAAGGAGGAGACTACATTGAACTATCTTGAGCATAAGAATCTCATCTCTTATGAAATTGTATTCACACCACCTGAATATGTTGCCCATTTAACTGCCAAGAGTAAGTATGGTAGAATGGGTCTATCTTTTCTAAATGCAGCAAAGGTTCATAGCGGGTTCGTTGGGAGGCTTGCTCTTGAACTTGTTAACCTTAGCAATGATAGGAAACCTATAACCATCAAAAGAGGTGATCCATTAATGCACATAGAATTTATGACAAGGATGGGCGATCCTAGTCCCTATACAGGAGCTTATATGTTTCAATATATGAACGATGAAGAAGTAAGGCTATACATGAATCTATTGTCCAACGATTTTAAAGACCTTTACACCAATTTGAAGAGCCTTGCTGAAAATAGGCTAGAAAGAGCTTAATCCATTAGGAAAACGATTTTAAAGAATGAATTCATATCTTGAATAGGGATGACAAACAGGTTTAACGAAGATGGTAAATCAGCTGGTAAGGCTGAGGAGCAGATAAGAGAAGCAAGAATGCTTGCTTCAAGGCTTCAAAGAGCAATAAACACAGGTCGCTCAACATTAAATAAAATGAGAGAAGTAGACAAACTTGTTAGTCGTCGCTTGACAACAAAGACAGCATCCACTCTTCAAATCATAGACAACCTTGCAAAAGAGGCTCAAAGTGAAACCATAAAGGAGAAGTTTAACAAAATTTACATAAAACTTCTGGATCTTTTTAACGAATTTAAGCTCATAGAGGACAAGGGATATGGTACCATGGTCAGATCAGGAGGGATGGTAGATGTGAATAGATTGAACAATTTGATAGATGTGGACACAGATTTATTGAGCACAGTTACTTTGCTTTATGAAGTTATTGAGAGAATGTCATTGAAGAGATCTGCTAATGTTGATGAGCGTAAAGAAATTTTGCATATAATAGATGATATAGTTTTAGCTTTAAGAAGGCGTAATGAGATTATAAGAGTAGCTAGTCGAAGGAGAGTAAAGAGAAGCCTGCTTTAATTTGTACAAGGTCGCGTTTGAATTACGAAAGTTTTTCTGTAGCTTTGAGAAATGGTTTATCGATCCTTATTAGGTCTGAAGTAATGCTATTCTAGAAAATCCACACAATTTCCTTTTTGACTAATTTATGGAGTTGGTGCGGGGGGTGGGATTCGAACCCACGAACCCTTCCGATATTTATCTTCGGGACAGGCGCCTCTAGCCAATTTATATTACAGGCCTGCGCCTTTGACCTGGCTTGGCAACCCCCGCCCTGTTTTTAATAAATTTGGCTAGCTTTTAAGCTTAAAACGCTTGATAAAATTATCATCTACGAAGCTTCCAATCCATCCTTCTGAATATATCCATAACCTGAGGAATCTCAGTAGCAAATTTCACATGAATACAGTCTTCAGACCTATCCAACTCGCATGTAAGCCTACCTTCTTTAATATGAATGTTAATCCATCTTCCCAAGGTTTCATCATATATCGTCACTCGGTCTACAGTTACATCCCAAACTCTAAATGGATGAACTGCTTGACCAGTTTCATATCCTAGCTCCGATAACCTTTTTCTTACAGCCTCTTTGATGAATTCTGGCCTGCTATCATATCCGAGCATGCCAGCCTTTATGATTAAGTCTACCTTATCTACAAGGTCTTTTGGGAGGCTTATAGAGACGAATTTTTTAGCCATACGATTTTTTATTATAAATCACACATATATAAGTTATGGGTATCTTTAAAAGCCCCGAGGGGGATTCGAACCCCCGATCTTCCGCTTTCTTGGTCTATACGAGGCGGATGCATTAGACCGACTATGCTATCGGGGCTCAATTTAAATCATCGCAATATGGTTTATAATCATTCTGGGCTCAAATTTATAATTCATCTAAGCTGTCTGGGTCACGAAAACAGTTATAAGACTAAAACATTTAACACGTTAGGTTTAAGAAATGAGTTTAGCGCAAGAAAGGGGAAGTAAACTTCTTTCAGCGTTCTTGACCTACTTGTTAATAATATCAGCATATGCACTGGTATTGCCACATGCTGAATCTGGTAGTGGAATAACCCTCTCGGGAGGTTATTCAGCGGCGCCGCCGACTATAGATGGGAAGATACAGGCTAGTGAATGGGTAGCCGCAGCCACCACAACATTCGGACCCTTCAATTTGGATGATCAAACGATCACTGGTACACTATACATGATGAACGATGGCGTAAACCTATACATAGCCGTTTCCATCAATGGAGATGACGACTTTACTTCAGAAGACGGTTTCGAAGTCTACTTCGACAATGACCATGGAGCTGAAACAAGTATGGAGGAGGGAGACGATATTGTATCTGCCCAAGGTGCATCTGTGTTCGTTGATGCGTACTACCACTACTATGACGAAACTCACGGAGGAAGTTATTGGGACACAGGAACAATCGATGGGCAGGCAGCAGGAAGCCGTCAAGGAACCTTGAACCAATTTGAACTCAACCATCCATTAGATTCCGCTGACGATGCACACGACTTCAGCCTCTCAGAAGGACAAACAGTTGGGTTTTCACTTTGGCCAGGTGTGGACAACTCTTGGTGGTGCGCTCTACCTGGAGTTTGCCCTCCTTATTATAGTCCTTCGACTTTTGCGAATTATGTGATAGCTTCGAAGTCTGCGCCTGTTACTTATGGGCTCGAGCCAATCCTTTATGGACTAATAGCCGCTTTAGCTATCTTAGCTATCATACTATTTGTAATGAGGAGAAAGAGACTAGCGCGGCACATAGAGAAACCTATGGAACCTACGAATCCTAGGACTGCACCAACCACGACTGATATGGTGTCTCTATAAGACTTTCACTCATGAAATAATAATTAAGTTACAGATTCAAATTTGGATTCAGAACTATTACAATATGGTTTATATGGTTTATCGACCAAGATTTATGAGATTAAAATTGACGATCTTGTCAATATCTGGCTTTAGAGGGATAGTAGGCTATGATCTAAATCCTGTAGAATTAGCGAATATTGGTAGATTATTTGGAAATTTTATAAGAAATGGTTCATGCGCCATTGGTAGAGATATAAGAAATTCAAGTGTTATGGTCTCACATGCAGCAATGGCTGGGCTTTTAGAAGCAAATTGTGATATTCTTGATTTTGGCATATTATCAACTCCGGCTTTATTCAGAGAGGTTGCTCGAAGGAGGTTGGAAGGAGGTTTGATGGTAACAGCATCCCATAACCCTCCTGAATGGAATGGTTTAAAGTTCATAGTTAAAGGAGGAAGGGGGATCTTTGAGGAGGAGTTAAGCTCTCTTTTAAGCTCAAATTTAACTCCCTTAAGTTCAAAGATAGGTAGCCATTTAGAGGTCTATTCGATTTACCCAGAAGAGTTGATTTCTTATATTGGTAAAGATTCTTGCTCAAGGCTAAAGGTATCATTAGACCTTGGAGGAGGAGTAGGAAGCCTATTCGCTCCAAAATTGTTCAAAGAACTAGGTTGCAAAGTTTCAACGCTCAACGATTCTCCTGGCATATTCTCAAGAATTATAGACCCAATTGAAGACGAACTTAAAGGTCTATCAGAGAGCATAGTAGCAAATGGTTTCGATGTAGGGTTTGCCTCTGACTGTGATGTAGATAGAGTTGCCATAGTCGATGAGAAGGGAAGGAAATTACCAGCAGACTCCACTCTCATGCTATGCTTGAATTATTTGATGAGGAAGAGGAGATTAAGAAATGTTGTGGTAAGCGTAGACACATCCATGGGGTTAGAGGAGATGGTTAACGATCTAGGTGGAAAGGTCTTCTATGCAAAAGTGGGAGAAGCAAATGTGGTTATGGAGATGATGAAGAGAGGATGTAAACTAGGAGGAGAAGGAAGCAGTGGTGGCTTGATATTGGCAGATTTTGTCTTATGCAGAGATGGAGTCTTAGCCTCAGCATTGATATCAAAGATGATAAAGCAAGAGGGGCAGTTGAGCGGTTTGATAAAGGATTTACCCTACTATCATCAGATAAGAAAGAAGGTTCCTTGCAATAAAGATGATGCCAAAAGGTTATTATCCATACTGATTCAAGAGCAACCTAATGTTGATACTACCGATGGCATAAAATTCAAGCAAGAAGATTCTTGGATTCTTATAAGACCGTCAAGGACCGAGGAAGTATTGAGATTATCCGTTGAGGCCAAATCCAAGGATAGAGCCGAAGAGATCATGAACAATTACTTAAAGCGAATAAATTCAATGATGAGGGATGATCTTGAGAGAAGCTCTTGATGAATTTGAAATAATCAGAATAATCGTCGAGACGATAGGGCAACCAAAGCCAAGATACTCTAGGATAGGAGACGATGTAGCTTATCTTCCTAAAAAGAGAGGAAAGGTTGTAATAAAGAGCGATATGCTTGTTGAAAAGACAGACGTTCCTAAGGGCATGAATTTATGGCAAGTTTCAAGAAAGAGCATAGTTATGTGTGTGAGCGATTTCGCCGCTAAAGGAGTAATACCTTCTGCTGCACTGATCTCATTAGGCATTCCTAGAGGAATGGAGGAATGGGAAATTAGAGAGCTTGCAAAAGGATTCAAAGAGGCAAAAGAAGAATTTGGCATAGAGATTCTGGGAGGGGATACGAATGAGGCAGAAGGTCTTGTAATAGACTGCTGCATGATAGGATT
>JACGUK010000052.1 GCA_024256265.1 archaeon | reverse complement strand
CCCTACTGAAGGCACTGCAAAGGTCGTTGGGATGGACATAGTAAAGGATGCAAATAAGGTGAGGAGCTTGATTGGGCTAGTCCCTCAAGATTTGACTGTGGATGAAGATTTGACTGGGATGGAGAATATGTGGCTACAAGCAAGGCTCTATCATGTGCCAAAAGAAGTTGCGAAGAAGAGGATAGAAGAAGTGCTAGGCTTGATTGAGCTTAAGGATGCAGCGAATAGGAAAGTTGAAACCTATTCAGGAGGCATGAGGAAAAGACTAGAATTGGCTGAAGGATTGATTCACTACCCAAAGGTTCTCTTCCTCGACGAGCCTACTCTAGGACTCGATGTCCAGACTAGAGCAGTAATTTGGGATTACATTAAGATGCTGAAAGAGGAGCATGGAATGACCATCTTTATGACAACTCATTACATGGAGGAGGCCGATGCCTTATGTGATAGGATAGCTATTATAGATTACGGGAAGATAAAGGCTCTAGGTAAGCCGAAGGAGCTTAAGGATAGCTTAGGAGGAGACGTTATAGAATTGGTTTTATCTGATGACTTAAAGGATTTGAGTGAGGTTGTTGCTAAAATACCTTATGTGATGGATGTTAAGAGGGAGAGTGAGATATATAGAATAAAAGTTACTAAAGGAGAAGAGGCGTTGCCAAATATAATTGAGAGTATTCTAAAAATGAATTTGAAAGTAAGCAAAGTCTCTCTGATAAAGCCTACACTAGATCAAGTATACTTGGAGTACACTGGCAGATTGCTAAGGGAGACTGAAGGCAGTCGTGAGGAAGTCATGAGGATGATGAGGAACATCAGGAGGATAAGGCCATGATATCTGAGGTAGGGGTTCTTACTATTCGTGAAGTCAAGAAGTGGGTTAGGGAGCCTATATTAGTCTTCATGATGATCATTCAGCCAGTGATATGGTTAGGTTTATTTGGCAAAGCCTTTAACCTTACAGGCTTTATCTCGATACCACCAGAATTATTGAATCAACTACCCCCAAACGTCACTGCTCAGATAGCTGAAATATTCAATCAGATGATAGGGAACATTTTCGGGGGGACTATCGACTATTTTACATACATGGCTGCTGGGATGCTTTCTGTAATAATACTTTTCACTTCGATGTTCAGTGGCATGTCCGTAGTCTGGGATAGAAGGTTTGGCTTCCTCAATAAGCTCTTAGTAGCCCCTATAGCCCGTGGCTCCATAGTGATGGCTAAGGTTACTTCAAGCGTTATTAGAGGTATTTTCCAAGCTGCTCTAGTATTCTCCATAGCATTTGCCTTTGGATTAAAGGTTGGAGATGCCTTTAATGTATTCGATCTCTTAGGGATCTTTGCAGGACTCTTTCTACTAAGCTTAGGACTCTCATCCCTTTTCATAGCCTTGACTATAAGAATAAAGAGTTGGGAGGCTCATATGGCAGTCGTTAATCTACTCAATTTGCCTCTCATGTTTGCCAGCAGTGCTCTATTCCCTATAAACCAGATGCCAGATTGGCTACAATCCGTTGCCAGATTCAACCCTATCTCATATTCTTCAGACCTTTTTAGAACTTTTATACTGCATAGCCATTCCATTGGTCTAGATATTTCAAGAATGGTTCTGAATTTTGAAGTTCTCATAGGATTTGCGATAATATTTTCATTTATAGGTATCATATTGGCTGAGAGAGGTCTAAGAAAAGGCTAAGACTATACCTTCTTTTTCCATTTCACGCCTTGTAGAGTATCTTCCAGAATTATGCCAAATCCTTCTAATCTTCTTCTTATCTCATCAGCAGTCTTCCAATCCTTCTTTTCTCTTGCCCTCTCTCTTTCCTCTATCAGCAGTCTTAATTCTTCTGGTATTTCTTCTTCCATTTCTTCCCTTTGGAGTATGCCAAATATCCCACCTAATTCCTTAAAAGCAACTACGAGTTTATCTGCCAATCTTTTATTGATACTCTTTTGCTCATCCAAAAATTTGTTCACTTCTTTAGCTAAATCATATAGATAAGATAATGCTAAGGTCGTGTTGAAGTCATCATCCATAGCCTCCCCAAATTTTCTCTTATTCTCCTCGATCTTTCTCTCCAAAGCCCTCTTATCTTCTGTAAATCCTGCTATGCTCTTTTTTGCTATTCTAATATTGTCAAGAGTCTTATAGAGAGATTCCAGAGTTCTTCTAACCTGATCTAATCCTTTTTCATCAAAATCTATAGGACTTCGATAATGAGTTGATGAGAAGAACAACCTTAAGGTTTCTGCATCATAGTCTTTTAATGCATTCTGAATGGTTATGAAGTTTCCTAAGGATTTTGCCATCTTCTTTCCCTTTACCTTCAAAAAGCCTGTATGAAGCCAATAACTAACCATGGGCTTTTTTCCTGAGATAGATTCCATCTGGGCTATCTCTGCCTCATGATGAGGGAATATTAGATCAACACCTCCACCATGAATATCGTACTGCTGACCAAGATACTTCTCAGCAATAGCGGTATCTTCTATATGCCATCCTGGTCTACCCTCTCCCCAAGGAGAATTCCAATAGGGCTCCTCATCTTTTTTCTTCTTCCAAAGGGAGAAATCTTGCAAATTTCTTTTATTTGGATCAGGCTCTATTCTATGCCTCTTTAACTCTTCAGGTTGTTGATGAGAGAGCTTCCCATAATCCTCGAATTTAGAAACGTCGAAATAAACTCCTGTTTGAGTTATGTATGCAAAGCCCTTCTCCATCAGCCTTTCGATCTGATCTATGATTTCTTGTGTATGCTCTGATGCACGAGCATAAAGATTTACGGTATCAATACCCAAAGAGGCTATATCTTTAAAGAAAGATTCTTCAAACTCTCTCGCTAACTCTAAAGAGTCTTCCCCTCTCTCTTTTGCTCTCTTGATGATCTTATCATCTATATCTGTTATGTTCATCAAGTAGAATAGATCGTATCCTCTATAGCGAAGCCATCTCGCTATTACATCATATGCAATGTATGTCCTTGCATGCCCTAAATGTGATAGATCGTAGACAGTTGGTCCACATACAAACATCTTCACCTTTTTCTCATTAATAGGCTTGAAATCTTCCTTCCTTCTTGTATATGTATTGTAGACCCTTATAGTCATTTTTTATCACAAATCTTCGATGAAATCAATCTAATCTATAAGCATCCCTTAATAATCTTTATGAATCTTCTCAGCCATTTCATCATATTATCGACAATATTCTCTTTAACCCTTTTGCTTTATTAGAGCCGAGGAGGGAAATCTAAGCCTGTATATGCGGGTTCAAATCAACCTGAGGAAGGAAGCAGAAGATCTATGACATAACGCCACATGTCGTCAATTATGCCCTCTATACCGTCGCCAAGCAAAGCCAAGTCCCTACTTAGATTATGGATAGCATCAAAGATCGTGTAGTGCGCCATGGTCAACTCACTGGGGGGAAGTGATTTGATAGCCTCGTTTATCTCGGCATCTTCCTGTTGCCAAATGTCAATTACTCTTACCACAGTTCCCGGTGCGAGGAAGTGGAATTTCGCTAGTTCTAACCATTCTGTTCCGATGCGTCTCTCAACGCATGCATATTCCACATACTCAACGTATCTTTTGAAAATCTTCTGGAAGAATTCGCACAAAGAATGGGCAAGGTCTATATATGGATCATCAATTAATCTTACAAAGCTCAAGACAGTATAATCAAGATCCCTGGTCTCTAAGGCCGGTGACTTACGATCTGTTGAATCAAATGCGTTAGCTAGTAACATGAAACCTTTCCCAAACGCTACCGCTCTATCTTTAGCTTGCCACAAAAGATGCAAAAACTCCTCGTCAGGTTTAGGAAGACTAATCTCCTCAAGTTTTTTGTTCTCCATTTCTCGCCATTTCCGAATCAGCATTGCTTGTACAAATGAAAGGATTTGTGCGGTTTGAGTACTTGAGATTGATAGCAAAAGACCGAGATATGGGTTATCCTTGATAATTTCTCTACATAACTTCTTTCCATCCCAAAAATCAACTCTACTCTTGTATTGCTCCATCATTTCAGCAAAATCTTCAGTAGGTTCTTGCACGTAGATATACTTCTTCACTTTCTCGCTTCGCTCGCTGAGTCGACGAAGTTGCTCAGTATCACTGCCTTTTGGCTTCTTCTTGATTTGAACTGCGATTCTCTCACTTTCTGCTGGTCTGGACAAAATGAGATCAGCTCCTCGTTCCTTAGCCCTGTCCAACTGGTGAAGATTCCTAACGTTATAGCCTTGTGACCCAAAGAAATAAGATATGATGGCGTGAATTTCTGGTTCACTATATCTTTCCCATTCTACTAAAGGCATGCATAAGAAATCTTAATAGATGATTTTAAGGTTAACTGATCTTAAAGAACCCGAGTTGGGCGCCCGCCGAGATTCGGTCCATTTTGTCATAAAAATAGACTCTAAATTATATTAATGGGCTGGAGTGGGATAGATTAAGTTAAGTGGATGATCGGAGTATATTTTTCGGAAGATTATAAGAAAGAGAGGAATGAATTAAAAATCGTCCACCGCATCTACAATGACAGAATTTAAATATTTGACCGATACATCAACAAGAGAAAATTATATGTTGAGGAAACAATTCATCGGAATTGCACAAATTATGAAAGCTCAATTCGAAAATATCACAACTGAAATTCCTCATTTAGGAGAGAGGGGTGCTAGCAGAGAGGAACAGGTGAGAAAATTTCTGAGAGAAAAATTACCAAAACGGTTTTCGATTAGTAATGGGGAAGTCGTTGCCACTACACAAGAAATTAGCCTTCAACAGGATATTATCATTTATGATGCATTTTACTGTCCTCTTTTGTATTCTAGCGAGACTTCACAAATCTTTCCAAGTGAAAGCGTTATTGCCGCCATGGAGGTGAAATCCAATCTTAACAAAGTTGAGTTAGAAGATTGTATTAAGAAAATAGAATCTGTGAAGAAGCTTCCGAAACGTCCAGGTGTTGTAAGTATTTCTCCGACAGTAAAGTCTATGGGACAGACTTATCCAACTTTTGGCGCAGTATTCGCTTTCACTTCAGCGATAAAACCTCAAACACTTCTAGATAATCTTAATGAACTTGAGAAACAAACTCTATTAGAACATAGAATCGATCTAGTATGTGTTCTAGATAGCTGTTTAATAGCGAACATCTCGCCTGACAGGAAAATATTGGCGGGAGCAACAAATACATCGAGAAGAGCAATTGTTTATAGTGGTGAAGATTCTCTTTTTCTGTTTTATCTATTGCTTATGGACACGTTGAACAATCGTGCAGTGGCACCACCAAATCTTATGGAGTATGGCGATGCTTATGCGCTCTCGTTCAAGATAGAATATTGATGTGAATGTGAAAATGCTAACAAGATTGCAGTATGTTTTCCTCGATGATTATACAAATCATATGTGTGTTTGTTCAAATATTGTGGAGTGAGATTTATTATCAGAACAACTTGCAAATACCCTGCTCTTTCGCGTCTTTAGTTTGAAGCTATTAGTAACTTAAAGTTTTTAATATCTGCTTAGTATATTTGCCAATTATAATAAAAAGGTCAACAGTTAAATTTAAGCTTTGCCAAATATATAATAAAGGTGAATTGAATGCAGGCTTACTTACAAGAATTGTACATTGGGTTGGAAGAGAAGTACAAAGGAAGCTTAGTTAGCGTAAAGCATGTAAAAAACATAGAGCCAAACGCAAAGGAATACTTGAACAAGTTAGCGAGACAAGGGTTAATCGAAAAAGTAACATGGGGATGGTACTGGATTCTTGATGAGATCAAAGACGTATGGGATTTCTTATCAAGAGACAAGAACTTTAAGATAGTTTCAGCTCAGACAGCAGCTTCATTCTGGAATTATGATTTCATTCATCGTAACGTTTACTTGTTGAAAGTTGCAGATCGATCTTATGGCAGAGCATTGAAAGAGTTTGCTAAGAAGAGAGGATGGAATATAGAGTTAGAATATGTAAAATCTGAAGGAGCATCGTATAGAAGAATTGGTAAATTATTGGTTGAAGACATAGAAGACAACATAATTAATTGCATTCAGAGATGGGCTTTTACAGATGCCTTTGCTACTTTGTACACAAACAGAAAGAAGTTGGATTTAGTTAGTTTGGAGAAAAAAGCTTACTGGAAGAGAATTGCTAAAAGCAATGTTAGAGTGAAGCAGGCTTTAGAATATGGCTATTCTATTGTTAATCGATTGACAGGTAAGAGATTGTTTCCTGTCAATCAACCTAATTTGAAAGATGAATTAATCAAGAGAGAAATAGAGGAAGCAATAGAGAAAGTGATAGAACTTGCCTAAAGCAATCGAGATGATGAAAGCAAGAGAGGAAGAGATCAATAACATAATCGAATTTCTTTCAGAAAAGACTGAAGGATTTGAAAAGCCAAAGCTGATTCCATCAGAGGCTAAGCATTTATGTTGATTCATGCTCAAGGATCGGATACTTCGACTTCCCTACTCTTACCATTGAGGCACACTTTGTATTCATCAAGAATATCTCTTCCTATCAAGGCTTTGATTGGGGTCTCCTTTGGCAAGTCAAGACAGCCAACAAGTATCCTATGCTTCTTACCAAACACTTCAACGATAGTCTCATAATCAGACATGAGAATCACACCTGCACCTGTCGCAACGCTCTCAAATCCGGCGAACTTAAGTTCAAGCTCTTCAGCTATAGAAGGGGGTATTATTGTCTTAGAAGCCGCGAAGTCTATGTGTGCTTCAACTTCCTTGCTAGTCTTTCCAACAATTTGGATGTTAGTAACTGGAAGGTTGTTCTTGTATGGAAATTTCATAAGAAGGACCTAGAAGAGGATTCCACTCACAGAGAACTTCCCGATGCGTCTGAAATAGAAGATCTTATCCGGATGCTTCTTTATAGCCTCTCTATATGCAGAGTCTACATCTTCGTCTATCCCTGCTACTCCATCTTCGTAAAGGGCAACGACTTTACCATAATGTTGCTTTTCAAGCTTTTCCCTGTTCCTTGCGTATACCTCTTCACATAGTCTTACAAATTCCTCTTTATCAACTTCGATGGCTGTCATACCCTTTCACATCATTCAATTATATTCGAGGATTTAAATAGCTTACCGATGTTTTCATAGCTTCTAAATACT
>JACGUK010000008.1 GCA_024256265.1 archaeon | reverse complement strand
AGACTGGTAAGAGTTATCATGGTATAGTTGCAGGTCAGATGATGCTGACAGAGATAGAGGGTCCTACAATAATAGAGATGTACTCCAGATTTGGCGATCCTGAAGCTTTGAATGTTTTGAGCACATTAAAGACTGATTTCGTTGATATATGCTTGGCAATACTGGATGGAAAATTATCAAATTTAAAAATAGAATTTGATGAGAAGGCAACAGTTGTAAAAGCTGTAGCGCCTAAAGGCTATCCTGATGATAGAGAATTGGCAAAGAACCATCCCGCCTCTGTTGATGAGAAAGCGATAAGGCAAGAGGGTTGTAAATTTTATTGGGGAAGTGCAAATTTGAGTGAAGATGGTGAAATTCTATCTGCTGGTTCAAGGTTGGTCGAGATTCTTGCCATATCTGATGATATACAAAAAGCCAGCAAAATGGTTGATAATTGCATACCTTATGTTAAGCTCTTAGATAATTGGGGATTGTTCTATAGAAGCGATATAGGCTCTCATGAACTATTGAGTAAGAGGATCGATGTTGCAGATCGTGTGAGAAGGCTCTATCAGTATAGGAGAGATAAGGGCATATTAGGGAAGAGGATAGATTGGCTACCAAGGATTGGTAAGATGGACCCTGTATCATTGCTCAAAAGTGAATTGTCGAAGAGTAAAGGAGAGGATTAAAATGGAAGTTGCTGTAATTTGTGGATCGAAATCTGATCAGCATATTTTAGATGAGGTATGTGAAGTCCTTAAAGATTTTCAAGTTGATTATGATGCCAAAATTTTATCAGCCCATAGAAATCGTAAAGAATTGGAAGATTACATCATGAATTCAAAAGCTGATTTATTCATAGTTCAAAAGCTGATTTATTCATAGCCATAGCAGGATTATCTGCCCATCTACCAGGCTTTATAGCATCTATGACAACAAAGCCAGTAATCGGGGTTCCAGTTTCAGTAAAGCTTGGAGGGCTTGATGCATTATTATCAATAGTCCAGATGCCATCAAAAGTTCCAGTTGCCTGTGTTGGAATAGATAATGGTAAGAACGCTGCTTTACTGGCTATAGAGATACTTAGCATAAAGTATCATGAACTAAAAGAGAGATTATCTAAGTATAGAAGTGGGAATTTATGAGTAAAGAAGGAAAGCTCTTGAGAAGAGGTAAGGTCAAAGATATCTATGATATTGGAGATGATGAATTACTCTTTGTATTTAGTGATAGAATATCAGCCTTTGATGTTGTTCTTCCTTCTTTTATACCATATAAAGGAGAGATACTTTGCAAGTTCTCAGAATTCTGGTTCAATACATTAAAAATTCCTAACCATATGATCAAAGTCATAGATAAGAATAAAATGGTAGTGAAGAAGCTTTCTATGATCCCTATAGAATGTGTCGTTAGAGGATACTTGTATGGCAGTTTATATGATAGGCTGATGAAAGGAGAAGTTCAATTAAATATTAAACCAGATTTGGCTTCTAAACTTTCAAATCCTCTATTCGACCCAACTACAAAATCTATGGATAAAGATTTGCCAATCTCTAAAAGTGAGATTTTATCAAAAGGCTTGCTAAATATAAAAGAGCTATCATGGATAGAGGAGAAGAGCATAGAGCTTTACAATAAAATGGCTAAAAGGTGTGAAGATGCTGGATTCATAATGGCAGATGTTAAGTTCGAGTTTGGTAAAGATGATAATATTCTCCTTGCAGATTCTTTAGGTCCTGATGAGTTCAGGCTCTGGCCAAAGGAAAAGTATTCTGTAGGAAAAATTCAAGAAAGTTATGATAAGCAATTGGTGAGAGATTGGTTGATAAGCATTGGCTTTAAGAAGGATTTGGACGAGGCTGTTAAGAAAGGCTATCCATTGCCTAAGCCTCCAAAATTGCCAGATGAGCTCATATCTGAAACTACAAAGAGATACATATCAGCCTTTGAGAGGATAACTGGCTTGAATTTTCGTTGATAAATATGAAAAGGTTCACATACGCTAAGGCTGGCGTTGATTTGGATGAAATAAGTAAAATACGAGAGGATATTGTGAAGCAACTTCATGATACTTTCAAACTAAGAAAAGGCAAGTTTGGAAGAGCTTTGATGGAGATAGGGCATTATGCTGGCATGATAGATATAGGCGATAGAGCATTGACAGTTCATGCTGATGGTGTAGGAACAAAAGTTCTCATAGCTCAGATGATGGAGAAGTATGATACAATAGGGATTGATTGTATAGCAATGAATGTTAACGATATAATATGTTTAGGATCAGAACCAATAGCTCTGATCGATTATCTTGCTCTTGAGAAGCCTAATAGAGATATTGTGAAGGGGATAATGAAAGGTCTTGCTAAAGGTGCAAAGGAGGCTCAAATTTCAATTGTTGGTGGAGAAACTGCAATAATGCCAGATGTGATAAAAGGAATCGATGGCAGAGGTTTTGATCTCGTTGGCTTAGCCATTGGCGTAGTTGATAAGAATAGAGTGATAAATGGTAAGGATTTGAATTATGGTGATACAGTAATAGGCATTGATAGCACAGGCATTCATTCTAATGGCTTATCTCTTGCAAGGAAAGCATTACTGCAAAGATACAAGATTGATCAATTCATACCAGAGCTTGAGAAGAGTGTTGGAGAAGAGTTGCTAACTCCTACTAGAATCTATGTCAAGCCTGTTCTTGAGTTATTGAAAAGATGTGAGGTTCATGGCTTGGCTCATATAACTGGTGGAGCCTTCTCAAAACTTAGAAGATTATTGCTAAAGCCAAAAATAGGTTTCTTGCTTGATAGTATGCCTGAGCCGTTGCCAATATTCAAGTTAATTAAAAAAGAGGGCAATATTACCAATAGAGAAATGTATAGAACTTTTAACATGGGCATAGGCTTTTGTGTTTGTGCACCAAAGAGTGAAGAGGATAGAATAGTTAAAATATTCACAAATTATGGCATGGGTGCAAGGACTATAGGTAATATTGTTGAAAAGCTTGGGGTGATTATAGGAGGTATTAATTTATGATCAAAAGAGAAGAGATGCAAGAATTGGCTAAAAGGTACAAAGAGCCTATAGCACTTATCTTAGGCTCTCACTCTGCTCTGGATGCTGCATCAGGCGCTAGGAACTATGGATTAAGAAGAATAATCTACACAACGAAAGGTAGAGCCATAATATACTTGCAGAATCCTATAGTAGGTAAAGTTGGGGAAGAGATAGAGAATTTGCCTAAATATACAAGAGAGGACATGATTTGTGTATATGACCCAAAGGAATTAAAGAAAAAAGGAGACTGGAAGACAGCTTTAATAATCTTAGATGAGTATCAAGATGTTTTCAAATATATAGATGAATTATTAGATTTGGAGTGCCTTCAAGTACCAAATAGAGCCTTCTCTGTATATTTAGGAGGAGATGAGCATTGTAGCAGAATAGAGAAAGAATTTTCAATACCAATAGTAGGATCAAGAAAGCTATTAAAGATAGAGAATAGAGGAGAAATTGAAAGAGATTACTATTGGTTTGCAGAAAAAGCAGGCATACCATACCCTAAATCCTACGAGTTTAATGTTCACCCAAAGGGAATAAGATTCAAGGAATATATCGATGAGCCTATCATCTTAAAATGTGAGCATGCAAAGAGAGAGCTTGAAAGAGCTTTCATCTTCGCTTCTGACTCGAACGATCTTGAAGAGAAAGTAAAAGCAGAGATGGAGCTTGGAAATCTGAATGAGGAAGGATTAAAAAGAGCAAGATTGGAGCAGATAGTATTAGGTCCTCATGCCAACTTCAACTTCTTCTTATCCCCAATAAATGCAGATGAGGAATGGGGAGATGTTGATGATTTTTATGCTGAGCTTTACAATATGAATTTGGATAAAGCAAGATTATGCTTAGCAAATGAATTCCTTTCTATAGATGAAAGGAGAGAGACTATATTGGATGGCTTGAAGAGATTGCCCATAGATGTTCAACAGAAGATAAAGAAAGTGCCATCCTTTGAGGTTACATGCCATCTTGCCATGAGCTTAAGAGAGTCTTTATTAAAAGATGTTCATAAAGTTGCAAATGCCTTCCTTTTAGCAACAAAAGACTATGAACCACCAGGAATAATCGGAGCATGGTGCCTTCAAACATTGATAACTTGGGGAAAGGTTCCAGGAAAGGCTGTAGAGTATGGTTTGTATGATGTTCCTGCTGGAGAGGATGTTTATGCTCATATCCCAGTAACTCAAGATGTTGCAACAAGGCATGGTGGAGGAACTAATGTGCACATGGGAATAGGCTCTCAGTATGCAAATGCAAAATATAATAGGATAATGAGCACTGGGGATAGAATAGCTTTAGAGATAAAAAGGGCTTTGAATTTAAAGAAGCTTGATAAGATAGTCACTTAAATCGCTTTTACACCATTTTCTTATTATAAAGAAATAATACTGCGAAGCGTTTTTGCTAGGTCTATTGTTTTATCATTGCAGAATAATATCTTTGATTGTCTACGAGAAAGAATTTGCCAAGTATATCAAAGAAGGAGTTTTCTAACTCAGTGTTTTTTTGAGCGGAGTACTTGGAATCATAAAATCTTTCACCATAGATTTGTTTTCCTTGTTTGAGTGCCCGCTTTACCCATCCTAGATCGAATCTGTCTTTAATTCCATACATTGGCATTTTTGCGAACATTGGATGAAGCTTTTGATATTCTTTTGTGAAATCATCATAAAGTTCTTGAAATTCGTTAGTCCAGAAATCAGGGTGATAGCAAGGCTTGTTATCTTTGAAAACAATTGTCATTCTTTCCTTAGATTCACATTCTCTTAGCAGAAATGACTCATTTACTCCGAATCCTGCAACAACCATTGACCTGAGGTTTGGAAGTTTCAATTGTTTCAAAGCAAAATAACTCTTGAGATTATATTTGAATAGTTCGTCTGACGATTGCTGAGTTAATATTTTAAATTCTTCTGGATTTGTTCCTTTTATTGATGTTTCGATAGCTACCTTAACTGAAGAATTAATTTCGTATAATTCTTCAAGGTATTTCTTAATTTTGGTTGTGTTTCCTTTTCCTACATAAATTCCGTTTGTCTGGATTATTATTCCATTGTTGAATTTTTTGCTATCAATTTCGCTTATCTTTATCAAGACTTCAAAAAGGAAATCTACATACTTGTCGCTGAGAAGAGGCTCTCCCCCAAGCACCCTAAGCCAATTATAGTGATCGTACCCAGAAGGATAAGGAATAGCTTTAAAATCCTCAACAACATCATCAACCGTCTTTTCGTTCGTAACGGTTTTCTTTTTTAGGAATTTGTCGGGCCAAGAATAGCCAGAAGCAAAACATAATCCACATCTTAAATTGCATCCGGCGAATCTTAACGAAATCTCGTAAGGAAAGTTACCACATTTTTGAATCGCCATTGTCTTATCATAATTTCTTTTAGCAGATCCATATGACCTCTGCAGATCAAAATAGACCAAGATTACTCCTCCTAAAGTCAACTTTAGGATTGGCTATTCGGTTTGAGTGTTAATGAACCTTCCAGGCAATATACAGTAAATTTGGTTTCCTTACATAGACGTCCAAGGCGACAAATTTCGCAAAGTTCAGCGATTGCGCCAGTTCCTTTATCCAATGTATTATTTTTCTCATGAAGTGTGTAGAGAAGTTTCAGATATCTTCCCTCTACTATCCTAGGAATTTCATTGCGGCGGTCGAGGCCGTACCATTCGAAAATTCCTTTATCGCCTTTTGATGCATTACAACTCTTACAGGCTAGAATTGCATTATCTCCAATATCTGGGCCACCTCGACTTCGTGGGATTAAATGATCAACAGAAAGATTTTCTTTCTTTCCACAATAAATGCAAACCTTATCGCGTTCTAGATCGCGTACATACTCTCTAATGGATCCCGACCAGCCAATTTTTCCAGTTTGAAGTTTCTTGAATAGGCTCATGATGAAACCATAGTCTTTCTCATGGCCTGATGATTTTGCCATAAGTTTCGCATATTGCCAATAAATGATATCACGAATTGTCTTCACAGCCGAAGGTGGCATGGAATTAATCCCTCTAAGAATAGAATGTTCCACACTTTTAGACTTTTCTTGCGATAGACATAGGAGCATCCATTGAATTTTGACTTTCACTTCATCGACAATTTCCAATATGAAATTTTTTTCTTTTTATGATAATATTAATTAGAGATAAAAAGGGCTTTGAATTTAAAGAAGCTTGATAAGATAGTCACGTAAACCATTTCTGCCATATAAGAAAGATTTAACTTAAGCCAATAATAAGAGGTGAGGGGGTGGTTAAAAGTTGCTATATCATATCAAACATATACACACTTTTGATACTTGCCCAGCAAAGCATGGTCCTGAGATGGTTGCAAAGACCTTTGGCACTATCGGTTCACCTGATCATGCAAAAAAGGTCGGAGTGAAAGTTTTGGGCATGTATGCAGATGCACCAGCCCATATAACATATTTCATAATTGATGCAGATAGCATTGAGAAAGTTAATGCATTCTTATTCCCTATACTTTTCATCGGAAATGCTGAGATAAGTTCTGTTACTGACCTTGCAGAGGAAGTTAGAAGGAAGTTAGAAGAGGCTAAGAAAGTAAAATAGAGGCAGAAATAACTATTCCGATCATCATAAAATTATGTCGCGACTACTTTAATTCTTTTCCCCACAATTGAGGCAAGTCTTTGGCATAAGTGTTTCCGCGAACTTTCTCAGCAAAGAGACTCCTTTATTACCAAGACTAACTTACTCTTTCGATAAATTCTATGATTTCTCTGCTTTTAGCTGAGTTTAAAGAGATGGTTTTCCCTTTTTTATGAAGTAGGACATAGCCTTTGTCAACCAAATCTCCTACGCACTTTCTAACTCTTTTACCGTTTCTCTTGATTTTTCTGCTAAGAAAATTTACTAATGTATCGATTGGAAAATAGTGAGCTCCCCACCTGCCCTTTTTCATTAAGAATTCTAGAATAGAAGCCTTAACCCGCTCTTCTGTTATCTCTGACATAGTACACTTATAGAACTTTAAAAGTAAAGATATAAATATCTATCCTTCTTATTTTTAAGAATGTGAAGAACATGCCTGAAGAAGTTAGATACAAGGATATGGGCGATTCACTCTTGCTTAAGGCTTTTGGCTACTCACCAAAGCTCAGAATACTCGATATCTTCTTAACCAATCCATACTTTGACTTTAGCAAGGAAGAATTAGTCAAGGAGCTTGGAATGAGCAAGCAAACTCTTTACAAGAACTTTAAAGACTTGGAAGAGCTTGAAGTGGTTAAAATCTCAAGAAAAATCGGAAGAGCAACCCTATACAAGATAAACAAAGAAAATCCTCTTGTTAAAAAACTGGATGAAGCCGTAACAGAAGTCTCCTTACAGATAGCAGAAAGAGAAGCAAAAAAGCAAGCTCAAGCAGTTCCTATAAGTAGAGATTAGTCTAATGTTTATTTCATAACTGCTCTAATTCTAAATGCTTAACCAGTTGATCAATGTTAATATCAATCTTTTGTCTTCTTAAAAAATCCACTAATTCTTTTCTTGATGGGGCTTGAGTACCCCCACCTAACCTAGTAACTTTAATGGCTCCAACAGCGTTAGCAATTATCCCTATATGATTTATAGGAAGTTTCTTTAAGTATCCATATATGTAAGCTGCATTAAAAGAATCTCCAGCACCAGTAGTATCTATAACAGGAACTTTAAAGCTCGGTAAATGAATTGAAAAATCTTCTTTAGCAATGAAGCAACCATTAGCACCTAGTTTTATCACAATTGTCTTAACACCTTTCTCTAAGAGAATTTTTGATGCTTTCTCTAATTCATGAGTCTTAGTCAATGCTTCTGCTTCAATGCTGTTTAGTAAGAGAGTATCTGTGCTTGCCAAAGCAGTATCTAAGATTCTATGCTGAATTTTATCTACCAAAGGACCTGGATCAAAGAATACAGGTATGCCTAAATCTGATGCTTTTTTCATAACTTTAAGGGTAAGATCAAGGCTTGGCGATCTGATTAAAGTATGCCCTGATGTGTAGATGGCTTTTGAGGATTTTATTTTATCAATATTGATGGATTTACAGAGCTCTATACCAAATCCATGAACTCCTATAAAGGCATGCTTGCCGTCTTTATCCACTAAAACAAGAACTATTGCTGTATCTCCCTTTATTACATTTATGCTCGTTACATCAACGCCTTCTTTATCCAATAAATCTTTGATGAATATGCCATCTTCATCATCTCCAATACAACCAGTTATTCCAGCCTTTAGACCTAGCTTTGAGGCAGCTATAAGGAAGTTACAAACGCCTCCAGCCTCTCTTTTTATATATTGAGCTATCTGCACATCCTCCTCTTTTATTGGAAAATGCTCTATTGGAATGATCAGATCTAAGACTATGTCTCCAAAAGCTAATACATCTATCACTTCATCAACCTCTTCTCCCTTACTTCAAGAAGCTTCCTTGCTATCTTCTCAATTTCTAATTTGTTGACTTGCTCAACCTTCTTAACCATATCCTTTGGAAAAGCCTCAATTCCCTTAAATGCCCCTGCCATTCCTCCTACTATAGATGCTATCGTATCAGAGTCTCCTCCAATATTAGTTGCCATTTTTATAGCATTCATAGGTTCGCCATCTGTAGCAAAAAAGACTCCAAAGGCAGTAGGTATTGCCTCATTAGATTCTATGCCAGCACCAACATAGTTGTAAAGTGAATCTGTGATCTCTTCAAAATTCTTTGCTTTGGTGACCAGCTTTATAGCCAATTCAATCCTCTTATCAACTGGAGCTGCTGAATAAAAAATCCCGAATTTAGCACCAAGCCTTGCTCCTATCATGCCAGCTTCAATTATATCATTAACCCCACAATTTCCTAAAATAGCTTTTGAGATTGCACATGCTACAGATGAAGCTGCAGAGATAGCCACACTTGTATTATGAGTTAAAACACATGCCCTCACAACATCTTCTACAACTTTTTCTAAATCTAAGCCTGCATTCAGAATCCCTATAGGAGATATTCTCATAGATGCACCATCTGTAGTTCCTGTTCCAGTAACATCCTGAAGCCTAGCCCCCTTAGCTATCTTCTCCAAAGCTCTTCTCGTGCTTGGTCCAAGAATTTTATCTAAAGAAGCACCTAATCCCTTGCTCCATTCCAATAATCTTTTGGCAAAGCCTTCCTTTGATACAAAACCATCTTTTATTATAGAATCTGCTAAGATGAGTGTTATCTGAGTATCGTCTGTAACTTGACCTGCCTTCAAACCGTCATGAATTATATGCCCGATAGGTGCATCTATAAAATTCATAACTTTGCCAAACTTCTCACGTATCTGGTCTGGAGAGAATCCGAAGGTAGGCATGCCCATGGCATCTCCAATAGCTACACCTGCCAAGCATCCGATAGACCTTGATAGTATCGAATCAAAATCTACTGCCATCTATAACCTACCCCATAACCAATTGTGCTCAGATATAAGCCTAATAAGGAGATTTAACTTTGTTATGCTAATTAGGTCGATATAGGATTTGAGTAGCCCTATAAACGTAAGGCTTCCAAAGAAGCTTATAAAAGATATCGATGGGTTTGCAAAAGAATATGAGCTGAATAGATCAGAGGTAATTCGCCAAGCATTGACATTTTACTTGACAATGCTTAAGAACATAGGAAGTATAGTGAGGCCAACAATCTTTAAAGTAGTTCCTTCACAAGTCGTATTGATGAAGAGGGGAGACGTAACCCTCATGAAGCTACCAACAGGCTTGATTTTAAGTTTGAGCTATACATCCTCTGGCGGTATTGGTCCAAAGCCTATGGATAAAGTCAAAGTGGATGGTTTCACTCTTGGTAGATTTATGACTAGAGTAGCCTTAATGGATACAATTTCTATAAACTCATGGCCAAGGTTGATAATATTAACATTGAGCGTAGAAATGAGCCCTACAGGCATAGACATATTAAAAGGCGTGAAGAGCGAGGTGAAAAGGATAGGTTTAGACCCAGATCAATCTATAAGCATGAATACAGAGGAGAACATAAGCACAGATCAGACAGGCTTAGGAGTTATAGCTGTAGGATTGGTACATGAAGATGAATTAAGAATAGGAAGGACTCAGCCAAATGATGCTCTTGTGATAATAGGAGAGCCAAAGGTTGGAGATGAGGTTATTCAAGCTGAGAAAGAGGGAAAGATAGCAGACCTTCAAGATTTGGTCAGATTGGTTCAGTTAGAATTCATTCATGATTTGATTCCAGTAGATACTCAAGGAATAGCTTATGAGGCAAGGATGATAACTCATATGGTTGGGCGCCAAGTCGAGTTTTATAACAACATAAAGATGGACTTAGAGAAGCCTGCTGGTCCAGCTACTGCTATTTTAATAACTATGGATGAAGCACAGATAGAAAGATTGAAATGGATGATTAGAAAGCCTATAACAATTATAGGTAAAGTTTTATGAATTAATATTCTATGCCCAATCTTGCCTTTAGACCCTTTGAGTAAGGATGCTTTATCTTTTTTATCTCTGAGACATAATCAGCATAATCATAGGCTTCCTCTGGAGCATATCTTCCTGTCAAAACTAATTCTATATGCTTAGGTTTGCTCTTTATCAAGCTTATAACTTCAGATAAATCTATTAATTTATGATGCACTGCTACCCATATTTCATCCAATATAACAATATCATACTTGCCACTATTGATGACCTCTTTTGCATGCTCAAAACCTTTCTTAGCCAGATCAAAGTCAGTCTTATTAGGAGTGCCATGAGAAACTAACTCTCCACTACCAAATTGAGCTACCTTAAAGTTTCGAAACTTCTTGATAGATTTTATCTCACCATACTTTTTTCCTTCCCATTCTCTTTTCATGAACTGAATCATGTAGACTTTTAAGCCATGTCCTATTGCTCTAAGACCCAGTCCTATAGCTGAAGTAGTCTTGCCCATCCCCTTTCCAGTTATTATATGAACCAAGCCATAGGATAGACCTTTTTTGGTAACGGGCAAATTTTTACATCTCTAACTTATTCCTATTTTCTGATTGATCAAATAAACCTTTTTCCGTGTTCATCCTTACTTTTATATTCAGTTAGGTTAAACCATGCATAAGAATTTTTTATTTCTTCTTGACAAGTTGAATAGTTATTCTTTCTTCAAGTGGCTCTGGACCTCTTAAATATTCTTTTATCCTCTCACTTTCTTTTTCTTCATAAATCAAATTTAAAAGCTATCTCCTTCTTGAAAATCTTAAATTCAAAAATCAATCCTCAACTTCCTCTCCTCCACGAAGAATGTTTGCTAGTGTTGCAGAGAGTTCTACAATTCCTTCACGAGTAACAGATGAGACAGGTATGAGCTCATGAGCAAAGCCAAGCTTTATCAACTCATGTAAAATTCCACTACTCAAAAGGTACTGAGAATCTTCCTCTCCTTCTCTTATAGATTCTTCAAGATCAATAGAGCTTGATGACCATTTCATTATCTTTTTTATTTCATTTCCTATCATATCTCTTTTTGTAAGAACAGATATCTGTGATAATCCTAATCTCAGTTGAACAGAAGTTGCTAATAGAGCTATAGAGACGAAGTTTATAGGAGTTGATACAAGTAAAGCATCAAATAGGAAAAGAACTGCTCTATTATCACATCTTAGATTATTAACTATGAAAGGACCGCTATTTCTATAGGCGAAGAGTTCTACTTGACCAGGTGTATCTACTATTACATAATCAGGCCTAAATTCATCTATTTCATCTTGAAGATCATTAAGCTTAGTAGCTATGAGATCAGATGCAAGGATCAATGCTCCATTAGGTCCTAATTGATAAGACTCCATTATAGTTTGAAGGTCAATATAATTTCTTACATCAACATCTGGCGCGTAAGGAAGTTCTAAAGCCCCTGGATCAAGATTAACAGCTATAGCATGAGAACCTTTTTCATTATACCAAGAAACTAATGTAGATGTTAAAAGAGATTTACCTGATCCAGCAGTTCCAACTATAAATATCACAAACATATACCATTAAACTAGTTAAGGATTGTTTAATACTTTGTCTATTAAGAGCTTGATAAGATAACAAATTTATAAAAAAGAGAATTACATCAAAACTTCTTCTCCTCTAATTTTGATAGATCGATGGTAAAATTTAGCAGAATGCTAAGTCTTTCTAAAACTGCCTTTGCTGCTTTTTGATCTGGATATTCTGGATCCTCTAGATTTGGTTGAGTTCTACCAAATAGACATATGCCTTTCATATCTCTTAGCATTCCTAGACCAAAAACAAGTCCTGAAAAACCATAGAATGGGCCTTCATATCCTACATCGATATCATGTTCCTTTAGCTCTTTTATTAGCTCTAAATCTGTAGCAGCACAACAAACCTCTTTTCCTTCTCTCCCATAGCCTGCAATTACTATCATTCGATTAACTCCAAATTCTTGGTAAAAATCTAAAACTTGATTGGCTATTTCATACTGTCCCTTAAAATTTGCATGATAGCCTTTAGTTATTAGCAATTTTGGGAAGGGCAATAAGTAGAACTCAACTCTTGGGAGTTCTACTCGACCCCCTTGTAATCGAGTACCGACTTGACCAGGGTAGTCTGGGTGTGATATATAAGAAGGCTTTGTTTGGTAAAGAATAGGGAAATATGGTGAATATAACTCAGCAACCAATCTTGGTTTAAGTTCTTCAATTAAATAATCTACTGCTATCTTCCCAATCGATCTTAAGCCAGGGGAACCTACAATAGCTATGGGTTCTTTTATTGGTTCTTTGATATATTTTATCCAAGTCATAATTTCACCTTAAATGTAGATATCTTTTGGTGGAGGAGTAACAGATCTACGCATCTCTTCTGCCCAACGACGTTCTAACTCTTCCATTTTTTGAACGAACTCTTCAGCCAGTTTTGCTTCTTTTTCTAAAGGTTTCATATCGATCTTAATGTCTAACATCTTACTCAAAACTTCTAGTAATGCCTGCGCAGATTTTACATCAGTTAGAACACGACCTGATGGAGTCATGTAACCAGGAGTTTCGCTCAGCAAGCAAATGCTTTGAATTTTCCTAAGTTTAGCAAGCCCAAATATAAGTCCATTAGTACCACTAATGCTCCCAGCATCCATAAGTAAGACTTCATATTTTTTAAGCTCCTCCACTAGTTCTGGTTCAGTAGTAACTCCATAGACTTTTGGTTTTTCAACAGATCTGCCAGTTACATATGCTGCTGTTGCAAAGAGTTTTTTAACTTTAAACTTCTCAGCTCTGTTTAAAACCTCATTGGTAACCTCATATTGCCCCTCTGGAGAAATTGCCTGTGTATTCCCAGTAAAGATTATCAGATCGTTCTTTAATTTATCATCCTTCCAATAATAGAGTTCATTTTTTAATAGTTCAACTGTACCATCTTTCTTGATTAGAACGTAAGGCGGAAATGATGGGGAATAAAGCTCTTCGAATAGTTCTGCTTTCAATTCTTTGATCAAGTAGTCAGCTGATAGCTTTGCAACAAATCCTACACCAGGAAGTCCCGTAACCATGTAAGGATCCTTAAGTTCAGGCTCTTTGTAAATTTTAGATTGCATATTCATGGATAAACTTTAAACTTAAAGATAACTTTTTGCATTAAATTTGAGAGCTTTATTATTTAGTAATATTTCACTAAAGTTGAAGAGTTAGAATAAAGCTTAAACCCCTTCCTTCTCGATTTTTGTGATCTCTATGTAAACCTTATCTCCTACCTTCAACCCTGACTCCTCATATTCTCTCATTTCAAGCTTTATCACAGTTACTGCTCCACCCATCATCTGCCTTGATAAACCTGTAAGGGCTCTTTGTAAGTCTTTCATTAAATCTTCCATTGATGTAAAGCCCATAACAACATGAGGACTAGGGCGGGGTTGTGATGCACTCTTTAAATCTCTAGGGTCAACAAGAGAGATAAGAACATAAGGACCTCCATCAGGTGCAGCAGAAATCTCAGTAATTACATACTCTTTCTTCAGCATGGCTTCCTCCAGATAATATTAATTATGGTGCCTATCAACTTTACTGTTATAACAACAATCTCTTACATGTGTTTATTCATCATATGTTCAAACTCTCTTAAAAATTCAAAACTGATTTAGCCTAACTTATTTAATTACCTAGATAAAGACTGTATGGAAGGTGAATCTTTGAAATCAGATATATTTGAGATAATTTCAGTGGGCAACGAGCTTCTTACTGGAAAGACTTTGAATACAAATGCCCATTGGCTTGCAAAGATGATAACTGAGCTAGGAGGGTTCGTTAAGCGTTGCACAGTCATCAGAGACGATGTTGATGATATATCATATGCTATAAAAGAATCTATAAAGAGAGGAGTAAATTGGTTAATAATATCAGGAGGCTTAGGACCTACTTACGATGATAAGACTCTTCAAGGTGTAGCTAAAGCATTGAACAGAGAATTGATTATAAACGATTATGCCTTAAAGATGATAGAAAAAAAGTATGAATGCATGGTCGATCATGGTATATTAAAGAAGGCTGAGCTAACTCCCGCAAGAGTGAAGATGGCTAAATTGCCAAAAGGTTCTAAAGCTTTGCCAAACCCTATAGGCACTGCTCCTGGAGTTATAATAGATGAGGAAGATAGAAAGATCGTTTGTCTTCCTGGAGTTCCCATAGAGATGGAAGCAATATTCAAAGAGAGTGTTATGCCTATGATAATGAGCTCTATAAAAAAATTTTACCATGAGGAGAGCATTCATACAATAGGTATCATCGAGTCAGATTTGGCACCTTTAATAGAAAAAACATTAGCAAATAATCCCTTAGTGTATATAAAATCACATCCAAAAGGCCATGAAGAGGGCATCTCTAAGATTGAAATTCAAGTAACAGCGATGGCTGAAGAATCTTCTATTGTAAAGAAAAGAGTCGAGGATGCTCTTGAGCAATTAATATCCATGATAATCGAATATGGTGGGATGATAGATAAAGAGAGTATGAGTTGATAATATGAAGAGAGAATATCCAGAGCATCCTATGGTAGGGGTTGGGGCTTTCATAAAGAAAAACGATTCTGTTCTTTTGGTAAAGAGAGAGCATGAGCCGGGCAAGGGTAAATGGTCTCTGCCAGGAGGGCTTGTAAACCTTGGCGAAAAGATAAGAGATGCAATAAAGCGTGAGGTTGAAGAAGAGGTAGGATTAAAGGTAGATGTAGTTAATATTGTAGATGTCTTTGATAGCGTTGAGTATGATGGTAAATGTAGAGTCCACTTCCACTATGTGATAATAGGCTTTATGGTTAAACCTGTAGGAGGAAAGGTTAGAGGCAGTAAGGAGGCTTCACAAGTTAAGTGGTTTAAGGCTGAAGAGTTGAAGGATTTAGAGATGACAGTTACTACAAGAAAGCTACTAAAAGAAGTGAATTTCTTAAAAGATTGATCTAATTTAATAAAAACAATTTAAGAGGTCTTCTTTGATAACCACCACTCTAAATATTCGCTTTGCTCTCTCCTCTTCTTCTTACGCTCCTCTCCTTCTTTTCTCAGCTTGTCCTTTAAATCTAAAAGCTCTTCTTTAGTGACGTATAAGCCACAATTCTTGCAAGAATAATGCTTAGAAGAAATATCATAAATCATAACCCCTCCACACTCTACGCAATATTGTTGCATTTTTATCATAATTTACTTATAATGGCTTACTTAAAAAGTTAAAAAATCTTGAAATTATTTTAAGTGATAAAATTCTCTAAGCCAACTTCTTTTGCTATTATTACAGTCTGTTCCATCTCATCTCTATTTAGGCGCTTCCTCAGCTCTGGTACTTCATGAGCCCTCCAATGAGGCGTGTACTGCCACATAACATTGACTCTAACACCTTTGCCTAGATTCTTGGCTATCCATTCTACTATGGGTCTAAAGCAGCAATCTATATGCTTAGGTAAAACCAATATGCGAATTATTAATTCTCCATGCTCTTTAGCAATAAGATGGTTTCTTGTACAAGCCTCCCAGTAATTTGGTGCATCTGAAATTTTTATAGCACAATCATTATTACCATACTTGAAGTCAAGTAGGTAAACATCAGCCCACTCAGCCAACAGTTGTGAGGAAGGATAGCTATAGTAGCTATTGGAGTTCCAGACAGTAGATATATTCTCCCTAATCTCTTTTGATACTTCTAGCCAATGATAAAGATAAGGTGTAGGCTCCCCTCCTACCATGTTCAAATTTCTACAACCTCTAGCTCTTGCTATGTCTGCTTGCCTTGCCACTTTCTCATGCTCATACAAAGTTCCTGCCTCATACCATTGGCTTATACTCCAGTTCTGGCAGTGAAGGCATCTCATGGTGCAACCTATTGTGAAGACAGTGAAGGATGGTACGAGTTCAGGTTCTTCTCCATAATGATCAAACATAGTCGAGACAGGGAAATTTAGATCACAGCCACAGTACTTCGTTTCGCCCTTCAGTCTATTTACAGCACAAGCCCTCATGCAAAATGTGCATCTCTCAAGAATCTTTTTAGCCAATTCGATCTTAAGGTCTAATAGGCTAATCTTAGCAGGCTCGTTAGGCTTTTTATTGCCTGAATCGATTTCCTTTGCATAATCTTTGAATTCCTTTAGCAGATTATTATGCATCCTCCACATCTCAGCATTATTCATACCTTGAAATTCTGCAGGAAAAGTCTTCAAGAGCTTAAACTTTGCAAGCTTCTTATCGAACATTATATCGAAGTATCTTGATAAAGATTTCCTGCACTTCTCATCGTAAAGTACATTTATAGAATCTGGGCGAAGTGCTCTCCACATTCGAACTACACCATGATTTTAATTATTCTCAACTTACTTATTGTAAAAATCACTTATAAGCTCTTCCCGATTTTCATTATAATGTAAATGCTAAAAAAGGATAAATTAATACGAAGCTACACGCCATTAATTTATAGGCGAAATCAGGGGGCATAGTGCAATTGGGCCATGTATTCGTAAGCGCCAAAGTTAAAGGTGCTGAGAAAGTAAAAGTTCTTGAAAAAGTTATGGTCGATACTGGAGCAAGCTATACAGTATTGCCTCAAGACACCGTAGAGGAAGTTAAAGCTTGGGAGTTGCCTCTAACATTGGATCTAGAGCTAGGTGATGGAAGGAAAGTTAAGGCGAAAACATATGCGGCTGTGCTAAACATCGAGGATAGGGAGGCAGCAACAATATTCGTCAGCTTCGAGGGTGCCAAGCCCGTTATAGGTGTTAGGAGTTTAGAGGATTTAGGGCTTAGGGTAAATCCTATGACGAGTAAGCTCGAGCCTACAAGACCTAGGGGGATGGCATATTTTTACTGAGAAGAGTACTAATACAGATGAAGAAGCTGAGCCATGAAGGGCGTAGGAAAAGGCTAAGGTATTTACATTAGAGTGAAACGAAAAAGCGGCTCCAAGACCTTGTCTGCGGCTCACCAACTATGTTAATTCTAAACCCACAGTTAGGACATGTATTTCCCTTCGACAGATCAACTTTGAGCACGTCAAACCCTATCCTTCTTATCAAAAGATGCTTACAATTTGGGCAATAAGTGTTCTCTCCCTCTCCTGGAACATTTCCTATGTAAACGAATTGTAATCCTTCTTCTTCAGCTATCTTCTTAGCTTTGAACAAAGTCTCAAAAGGAGTTGGAGGTCTATCGACCATCTTATAGTGTGGGAAGAATCTTGAGAAATGTAAAGGGCTATCTTTTCCAATGTTATCCCTCATCCATATGGAAAGCTGTCTTATCTCATCTAAAGAGTCGTTTATACCAGGGATTATCAAATTTGTAACTTCTACATGAACTCCTTCTCTCTTCATTGATTTAGTTGCCAATAATACAGATTCTAAATCTCCCTTGCAGTAAGTTCGATAGAAATGCTCAGTAAAGCCCTTTATATCAACATTGGCAGCATCTATAAAATTGACCAATGGCAAAAGAGCCTCCTCTGTTATATAACCGTTCGTAACCAATATGTTTTGAATTTTGTTCTCTTTTGCAAGCTTTGATGTATCATATACGAACTCGTACCAAAGTAAAGGCTCATTATAAGTATAAGATATAGATGAGGAGCCTGATTTGTGGATCCTTTTAATAACTTCGTCAGAATTGAGTTCAAAAGTATAAACTTCGCCAGGGGATGCTTGGCTTATCTCCCAATTCTGGCACCATGGGCAGAAGAATGTGCAGGATAGAGTTGATATAGAGTATGTATCGCTACCAGGCCAGAAGTGGAATAGAGGCTTCTTCTCTATTGGGTCAATAGCCTCTGCTGTAGTTAAACCATATATCAAAGTGAAAAGAGTACCATCTCTATTCTCCCTAACCCTGCATACTCCTCTCTTATTGTTCTTTATTACACATGCCCTAGGGCATAGCTTACATTTAACATTATTATTTCCAAGCTTTGTATAAACCATGGCTTCCTTTTCCATGCCTTCACCTTCACATTGATGCCCTTAACTGGAATATATGCTCTTTTATGGTATAAAGGCTTTACAAAACTCGAACGATAAGGAAAAAAAGCAGTCCAATTCAATCTTCATTGGCATGGCTAAATCTTCACAAAAAGAATGGTTGATAGCTCCAGGACCAGCATCGAAGGAATTGGCAATAAGCACAGCTAAGAATCTTGGGGCTGATATTTTGGATATTGATGCAAAGCTCTTCCCAGACGGTGAAAGCTATTTTAGAATAATAAGTGATGTTAGGAATAAGAGAGTCGCAATAGTTCAATCGACTTATCCTCCTACTGATAGACATATCTTACAGCTATTATTTCTAGCTCATAAGCTCAGTGAGGATGGATCAGAGGTTCATGCAATAATTCCATACCTTGCTTATGCTAGGCAACATAGAGCATTTTTACAAGGAGAAGTAGTTAGCTTGGGAGTATTTGCCCATCTGCTAAGGTCTGTAGGAGTTAAAAGAGTAGTTACAGTTGATATACATAATGTAGAAGGTTTAGGGCTCTTCTCCATACCAGCATACAGCGTATCTGCAATTCCTCTAATGGCTGAATATTTCGGCAAAAGTTATCACTTGAATAAAGCAATAGCAGTATCTCCAGACTTTGGTGGATCGGTTAGAGTAGAAGCCTTTGCAAAAATTCTCAATATAGAATATCTAGCCCTTCCTAAAATAAGGGATAAGATCACTGGTGAAGTTTTATTTAAGGAGGATATGATGAAGCAATTCTATGATAGGGATATAATTCTTGTTGATGATATAATAAGCAGTGGTAAGACTATGGAGATGGCTACAATAAAGTTGAAGGATTATGGAGCCAAAAGAGTTTTTGCAACTTGCACTCACCCATTATTGGCTGGAGATGCTCTGGATAGAATTAAAAGAGCAGGTGTTGAAGAAGTCATAGGAACCAATACTATACCAAGTCCTATAAGCAAGATAGATGTGGCTCCGATTTTAGCGTCTTATCTCTCTACACTCTAAATCATGTTATAATTGTCAGATAAAGATCTAAAACAAAAATTGACAAATAAGAAATTCTTCTTACTCTCAGGGGAGAGAAGCACTTTACCCCAAGCAGAATTAAGAGCCATAGTAGAAACTTATGACGATAAAGCAAGTTTAGAAATAATTGATGAGCGAGTGATAATTGTAGACGGAAGATTTAATTTAAATACAATTTTAAAGAGGGGCGCATATGTTAATGCTGGCGCTCATCTTTTAACTCTTTGTAAAATAGAGGATGCAGAGAGGTCTATTAATGCTATAGCCTTTGACGATTTTATGGACAGTTCTGTGAGTTTTGCTGCATCTGTCTTCAATCTATCTAATCAATCTATATCAGGAAAAATGGAAGCCATTATAGGCTCTTCTGTTAAGAGAAGATTACCTAATGCTAAAGTTTCATTAAAAAACCCTCAAAAGATGGTAATTGGTATAGTCTTTGATAATTATCTTCTTTTAGGCTTCACAGATTACATAGATAGAAAAATTTGGAGGTTAAGGAGACCTAGGGCAAGACCTTTCTTTCATCCCTCAGCCCTTTATCCTAAGTTTGCAAGAGGACTCGTCAATTTATCTCATGTTAAAGAAGGAGAAATAATTCTTGATCCATTCTGTGGCACAGGGAGCATATTGATAGAAGCATCAATTGTTGGAATTAATACCATTGGAATAGATGTATCTATGAAGATGTGTAAAGGAGCTATGAATAACTTAAAGCATTACATGTTAGAAAGCCTTGGCATAATAAACTCAGATGCTTTGATGCTACCAATAAAAAATGTGAATGCAGTAGTAACGGATATACCTTATGGGAGATGCGCATCATCGAGAGGGATAAAGACTCTAAATTTATTACAAGAATTTATCTTACAAGCAGAAGCAATTATACCTAAAGGAAGGTATTGTGTCATCGTTCATCCTAATACGATCAAATTGGATGAGTCAGATGCATTTGAGGTAAAAGAGAGGCATGAAGTCTATGTTCATAGAACTTTAACGAGGGCTATAACTGTATTAAGAAAAAAGTAGAGTATAAGTCAAAACTTAAGTTATATTTAATAAATACTTATGCTATTATTCCTATGAGAAACTATGATAGTGCCCTATGAGATGGTCTACAAAACTGCTATCCCTACTTTAAGAGCCATGATAGCAAGAAGGCTCATTGAGGATTACGGTCTATCACAAGAGGAAGTTGCTAAGAAGTTAGAAATAACTCAGGCTGCTGTGAGTTATTATATAAAGGGCAAGCGTGCTGCAATGTTAAGATTAGATGATGTGGATGAGATTAGATATATAACAAATGAAATCGCTGATTTTCTTTTCAAAGGAGAGATAAGCCGAAAGGAGTTTAGGTTTAGAATAACAGAAGCTTGTGATTATATAAGAGAGTCGAAGCTATTATGTGAACTTCATAAGCGCCTTGAGCCTGATGTTGATTCTGAGGATTGCCATGCTTGTGATGGGACTTTAAAGAAAAGAATGAAGATCAAGTAAGATTCAACGGCTCTTTAATCTGGATTCAACTATCTTCTCATAATTTCTCTCAATTTCAGCTCTTACTATATCGGTTGTTATCTTTCCTTTAGATTTCAGCATGGCTGCTAAAGTTGCCCCACCAGCTCCTACTCCTTCTCTAACGAATCCAGAACCATATGCTCTAAGACCATCTTTTTTAGATTCACCAAGTCCTGGATCAGCACCAAAGATAAGAATATTTTCAGATTGATCGATGAGCCAACTAATGCTGGATGTTGAATCCTCGACTATGTATTTAGTTGTACCTATGACAACGTTTCTAAGAATATTAGGTCTAATTCTGCTGATCAATGCTACTATTGCTGCCATTTGTGTACCCCCTGCTAAGATCACTGGGACTTTTTGTGCAGCACCTAAAGTCATTCCTAAAACGCTTACCATCATAGGGTCGCCAAGAGTTGATATTGCTCTTATTGGATCATCTTTAAGGCTACCTATCTTAATGCCTGCTGCCTTCATTCCATCTTCAACCACTTTATTCTTTATCTCATGAGGGTTATTAGGCATGCTACTGCTAACTTTTCCCCTAGCATCTATGCCAAGGCTCATTAGGACTCCTAGTGCTGTAGTAGTCCCTGCTGGTATACTCTCTCCAAGGACTAAATAATCAGCTAGCTCAGCAAAATTTCTTCCTATGAGCTCTGCATATTTTATAGCCTTCTCAACAACATCTCTATCCAAGGCTCTACCCTTTTGTATGTTATCCCCAGGGCTTGGAATGCTAAGGGATATGTATGGTGCATAGGGCTTTACTTCACAACCAGCCTCCACAATGAAGAATGGTATATCTGCAAGTCTTAGAGCGCTTAGGGTTATTATAGCTGGTGTTGGCTTCCCATCAGGAGTTGCTGGTATTCCAGTAATGCACTTACACTCACCATAGTAGACCAATTCAGCATCTGCTGGAGGCGTACACTTTACAATTTCAGGGACTGCACCAGCAACAGTTATCCCTGGCACCATGGCAGTTCTAGTGTTAGCTATCGTGCAGATGAAGACAGGATTTTTTCCCTTTAAATTCTCTATGAATTGAGATGCTTTGGCTCTATCGCCTATTATGCTGACATTCTTAAGACTCATTTTAATCAACTCTTTTCTTTTTTATCAGTCTTTGGGTCTTTTGCTGGTATAAAAAACTTCAACTTCTCCATAGAAGGTGGATGAGATAAATAAGAGACTACTATTAGAGCTATAAACGATGCAACAACTCCTATGAATGTTGGTTCGAGTATAAAGTGATATTCTAGAGATAAACTTGGCAGAACCAAGAATGTCCATACAATTGCTACAGCTACGCCTATAAGAGAAGAGGCAAAGGCTCCTGCTGCTGTTGCCCGCTTCCAGTAAAAGGCTGCCAAGACTGTGACGAACGTTGCTGGTATCATTATTCGGAAGGTAAGCTCGACCAAGAAGATTATATCAGGAAAGATAGCTGCTATGACAAACCCAGCCCCTCCCATTATTGCACTTATAGCTCTTATCTTATTCATACTCAATTTTGCCTTAGGCCATATTCCCCTAATGAGCAGTGTTGCAGCCACTATTTGAAAGATCACTACCGCTATTGCGCTTCCGCTGAGCAATGCTACTGAGACTAATCCAGAAAGTCCAGTTGGCAGAGTTAAGGCAACACGTGGGGCTGCTTCTTCTGGTAGTATGCCTGGGAATTGCACAGAGGCGAGCATGCCTATAATAGCTGCTGCCATTCCTATGATGATTATCAATATTCCTGATAAGACCAAGCCTACTCTTGCAGTACGCACACTCTTAGCTGCAAAGAGCATCTGATAAATGTCAGCAGCCACCCAGAAGCTTAATGTCATAAGCCAAAAGAAGGCCCAGATGGACAAAAGACCCAAGTTTGAAAATAGGTTAAATGCATCTGGTGGAAGCGTTGTGACAACTTTTTCCCATCCACCTGCTCCAGATAAGGCAGTAGGTATGAGGATTGCTAATCCAACTATAAGAATCAAGAACTTGACTATGTTAGTTACTGCTGATGCCCATATCCCTCCTAGGGCTGTATATGTGATGAAAGGTATGGCTATGATGAGCATGGCTATGATAAGAGGAATATCAAAAATTCCTCCTAAGACATGTCCGCCACCTACAAAGCCTATGCTAAGAAGAGTTATGTATGCAAAGACGCCCAATACTGTAATCAGAACACGACAACGAGCATCATACCTTAGCTCATAAATGTCTGTTATTGCATACTGTGCCAAAACTCTTAACCTTCCTGCTATGGTGAAGAATAGTATCCATGCACCAATGCCAAGCATTATGAAGAACCAAGCCCCAGAGAGCCCAAATGAGTATCCAAGCCCACTCACACCTAGAGTAGCGCTGGAGATCATGGCAGCAAGGGTCAAAGCAATATATAGGGCATTGAACTTTCTTCCAGCAATCAGATAATCATCGTAAGCTCCAGAGCGTTTATACATAGTTATGCCTATGATGAACATTAATGCTATGTAAGCAAAGACTATTGCCCAATCGATAAATGTTATCATTCTTTATCCTATTATGGACGGATAATCCAACCATATAAGCGTTAATTGATGCACTACAATTGTACTACAAATTTAATATTTTAGTAAGATTTGAATAAATTTATCTTTCGCCCTTTTTACTTAAATCCTGTATTATTTTACACCCTGTATTATCACATTCTATAAGCCTCTCTTCGATCTGAATTGTACTATGAGCAATTTTGAACTTATCTTTAAGGACCTTCCTTGCCTCTTCTGAAATGGAACTCCATTCTCCATGTCTATCTATGATGAGATGGGCGCTCATCGAATACATGCCAGAGGTTATCGTCCATAAATGTAAATCATGAACTCCTCTCACGCCTTCTATGCCCAACAAAGTCTCTTCAACTTCTTTAGGAGATATGTGCTCTGGAGTACTCTCCATGAGTATGCTCGTGCTCCTCTTCATTAGCCTATAAATTGTAGGCATCATGATCAAACCTATGGCTACACTTGCTATAGGATCAGCAGTCTTCCACCCTGTTAGAAAGATTATTACTCCAGAAGTAATAGCACCTATAGAACCTAAGGCATCCATAATTACGTGAAGAAATGCTGATCGAAGGTTAAGGCTCTCCCTTGAAGAATGCCATAGTATCCTAGCCCCTGTCAAGTTCACAATTAGTCCTATCGATGCTATCATTAGCATCTCTAATCCTAGAACTTCTGGTGGGTAAAGGAAACGCTTGTATGCCTCGAAGAATATGTATGCTACCAATGCTATGAGTATTAAACCATTGAATAGAGCTACCAATATCTCTATGCGATGGTATCCAAAGGACTTTTTAGGGGTTGGGGGTCTCATGGCAAAGATGCTAGCAAAAAAGCACATAGATAATCCTCCAACGTCAGATAGCATGTGAACAGCATCAGACATCAAAGCTAAGCTATTAGTTAAAATGCTGCCTATGATCTCGATTACCATATATGAAGAAGTAAGAGCAATGACTATCCCTAACCTTATTCTGCTCTGAGTGTCAATGGGCATTAATTATATTCACACTCCACTAAGCTGATGGTATAAAAAGACACCATTCAAAATCTTTAGTAATCATCATAATAATTTATCCCAATTATTTTTATTAAATTTTTCTTAAGATGGCAAACTTTTGTTGTAATCATCTTTAGGCTAAATCTTAAATCCTAATTAGCTTTCTAAATCTATATGCAAAGATTATCTGAAGAAGAGATGAGAGAGATAGCTCATTCTCTAGTAGTAAATTCGATGAGGATAGGGAAGAGGATTGATGAATTCGAGTCTGTGAGGATAATATACAACTCTACAGATGCTGATTGCCAAGAATTTGCATTAGCTGTAGAAGAAGAGTGCTGGAAAGTAGGAGCCCATACAATAATCCTATCTTACAGCTCCAAAAGGGAGAAGCTCAGGTATCTTCTTACCCCTGAAGAATCCATTGCTCGATTGAGCAAGCTTGCTAAGGGTATAGCTGAATCTATAGACGTTACTATGTTCATAGGAGAGCAGGACGAGCCAGAATGGGCTAGAGATTTCATGGAAAAGCTCAGACTTTCAGCTCCTGTAAGGCTTAAGTTAAGAGAGATATTGGACGAGAGAAAGGTGAGATGGTTATACTTTGGTTGGCCCATAGAAGGTGCTGCCAAAGGTTATGGTTGTGATTTGGAGAAATTTAGAAGGATATTCTTTAATAGTATAAGAGAGTCCTTTTCGAAAAGAACATTGGAGCTATGCAATTACTATGGCAAAGCCTTGGCTGATAAGGAATTTGTTGAAATAAAGGCTGATGATGGTACTGATCTTAAGTTTAGCATAAATGGTAGACCAGTCCTTATAGATGATGGTATAATCTCTGACGAAGACATAGAGAGAGGAGATGTAGGCTTGAATATACCATCAGGAGAAGTCTTCATAGCACCTTTAGAAACTACAGCGAATGGCAAGATATTATTTGAAGATGTTGCCCCTCACGGCTTCGGAAAAGTTAAGAATCTGATGCTTGAATTCAAGGATGGTAAAGTGGTAAGATACAGTGCTGAGAAGGGAGAGGATAACTTCAAAAAATTCTTAGATGCCAATACTGGGGAGAAGGATAGGATAGCTGAGCTTGGCATAGGTTGCAATTCTGGAGCAGAATATACAGGGGGGAGCATAATAGTGGATGAGAAGATATTTCGCACTATACACATAGCTATAGGAAACAATACTGGAGCCTATCATGGTAAGAATAAGGCATCGAGCCATTTAGATATGATAAAATCCATGATTTATGGTCAGTTATTCGTAGATGGTAAATTGATCATGGAGAAGGGAGAACCAACTCATCTCAATTAATGCTCAACAAACATTTTAACAATATAAAGAAATTAGAAGAGCTATAAGGCAATTTTTTATAATGTGAACATACCCTATTAAAGGAACTATTGCTTTGAAAAATTTTAGAACACGAAGATCAAAATGTGTTTTTAAATCTCTTCTTTAAGATAGTCCATATATAATTTCTTTTTAAAATATAATAAAAGTAACTTTTCGGTAATTATCAACTTTGAAATATAAATTTTTTACAATAGTACAGAAAGCTTAAAAATATGCATTAGAGAACTATATCGGCAGAATTAGGGGGGTTGAGAATGGTATCAAAACCTGTATTTGCTGCTATTATTATCATCGCATTGCTCATTGCAGGAGTTGCAGGATATTATGTAGGTCAAATGACAGTTGCTCCAACAGGTCCCGTTCTCCCAGATAAAATCAAGATAGGTGCATTGATGGCACTCACTGGACCTTTAGGCCCGATGGGTGTGGAGATAGTGAAAGGGGTAGAGTTGGCTGTCGATGAGGCTAATGCGCAAGGTGGGGTAGCAGGTAGACAAATAGAATTGATCGTAGAAGATACAGCCACGGATCCAGTTACAGCCCTTGAAGCGTGTAGAAAGCTGGTAGAGGTTGATGGTGTAAAAGTGATTGTAGGTCCCATGGCAAGTGGAGAAGTTGCGGGCATGGCTGATTATGTCAATACAAATCATATCGTGATAATAACTCCATCAGCAACAATGCCGGTTGTACCTGTAGGGGATGACTACATCTTTCGCACCGTAGGTAGTGACATATTTCAAGGGAGAGCTTTGGCAGACATAATAACGGATGCAGGTTACGATAAAGTAGCCATCCTTGTATGTGATAATCCGTATGGTCTTGGCATTGAAGAGAAAGCTATAGAGAGATGGGGAGACCAAGTAGAGGTTGTAGAAACTGTACACTACGATATAACTCATACAGACTTCATGACCGAACTAGGTCTAATAGATGCTGCAAACCCAGAGGCAGTGCTTTACGTTGGCTATTATGAGGATGGTAGGGTCATACTCAGGCAAGCTCTTACACTTGGCTTAGATAAGTATCCATGGTTCTGTTCAGAAGGTATTTACGGTGATGCCTTAATCTACCAAGATACCACACCATTGACTGATGTTGCCGAGTTTCTAAGAAGATGTGCTAATGGTACTACACCAGTAGCACCTGTAGGACTGGAAAGCGCTGAACTCTTTAAGCAGAGGTACGAAGATGAATATGGCACACCACCACCTATGTATTGTGATACTGCTTATGATGCAACTTGGCTAGCCATTCTATCAATAGCTCACGCTGGTGTATATGATGGCGCAGAAATAAGAGAATCCTTAGAAGTAATTGGCCCGTTTTACCTTGGAGGTTCTGGATGGAAGCTATTCGATGAAAACGGAGACATGTTAATGCAAACTTATGAGATCTGGAATGTTCAGCTGAATGCCACTTCAGGTGAGTATCACTTCGTTGGCACAGGTTCATATTGGCCGTGATCGAGTGGACGCAGGTACTGTTTAACTCAGCGGTAACAGGAAGTCTGTACGCGCTTGCAGCCATAGGGCTCACTCTAACCTATGGATTCTCAAAATTCCCAAATTTTGCCCATGCAGAATTCATAACTCTGGGTGCATACGTAGGATACACGACAGTCGAGCAGCTAAACTTAGCCTTTCCTCTAGGCTTCATTACAGCATTCTTTGCTTCAGGGCTCCTCAGCATCATCTCTTACAAGCTTCTTTTTAGAACTTTGATGGGCAGGGGGGCATCATTAATACATTTGATGATAGCTTCTATAGGGCTTAGCTTCATCATAAGACATTTGATTCAACAGACTTGGAGCGGCAGACCACTAAGTTTCAAGATCGCATGGGCATATTATGATATCGGCTCTATAAGGGTCACGGACCTCTGGCTCTCTATGATTTTGGTTGCTTTGCTCATGGCATTATCACTGCACTTACTCCTTACAAAAACCAAAGTAGGCAAGGCGATGAGGGCAACATCAAATAATCCAGATTTGGCCATGGCATCAGGCATAAACATTGAAAAGATTTCATTGCTAGTTTGGTTTATCGGTGCTGCTATGGCCGGAGTGGCTGGTGTTTTTAAGGGTGCTGATACTGTACTTGTGCCTTTGATAGGCTTTGATATGCTATTGCCTGCCTTTGCAGCAGCCATACTAGGTGGAATAGGAAGTTTTCAGGGGGCTATAGCAGCTTCTTACATTTTGGGTCTGGCTGAGAACTTCGGTGTTGTCGGTCTTGCTGGACTCGGTCTCTCAACTGGCTACCGCTCAGCGATATCATTCATAGTTATAATAATAGTTCTTATCTTCAAGCCAACAGGATTGGGTAAGCTATTTAAGAGATGATGAATAATGGGATTTGAGATTTATCTACTAGATATGGTTGCATACATAGGCATCTATGGTATACTGGCTATAAGCCTGAACCTACAATATGGATTTACAGGAATGGCAAATTTTGGCGTTGCAGCATTTTTTATGATAGGTGCCTATTCCTCAGCATTAGCTACTGAAGCAGGTCTTCCCTATATAGCCAGCATCTTAATAGCGATGATAATTTCAGGGATAATCGGACTACTTGCATCTCTCCCAGCCATAAAACTTAGAGAGGATTACTTAGCCATAACTATGTTGGCGTTTGGTGAGGTATGTAGGCTTGTTATAAAGAATGAAGCTTGGATAGCGGGAGGTGTATGGGGAATTTATGTCCCACCTGCTATTAGATTTTATGATGCTTCCCCTGCCTTTAACATGATCTTACAGCTTGCACTTATATTCTCAGTACTAGCTTCATTTTATGTTTTGGCTCAAATCATTGTTAATTCACCATATGGAAGGGTAATGAGGGCGATAAGAGAGGATGAATTGTTAGCATCCACATTCGGTAAGAATACTTTCGTGTATAAGGCTCAAATCTTTACCCTTGGTTCAGCTTTTGCAGGGGCTGCTGGTAGCCTCTTCGCTCAATATAACACATTCATAGACCCATTCATATTCGTTCCAATTTTGACATTCACAGTCTGGATAATGGTCATGACTGGAGGACCAGCCAATAATTTAGGCGTCGTTACAGGTGCATTCTTTGTTCAAGCTTTAGAGAGAGGAGCGAGAATAGTAAAGGATTATCTGGTTCTACCAATAGACCCCCACAACCTTAGGGCTATAATCATTGGACTACTAATAATTCTTATATTGGTATATAAGCCAAAAGGTCTGTTAAAGGAAGGCAGAATAAAGACGCCAGCTCTGAAGGTGAAGAAGAATGAGCGATCCATTGTTAAGAGTTGATAATGTTACTAAAAGATTTGGTGGTCTTAAGGCTGTAGACGATGTAACATTGTCTATACCTAAGGGAAGCATAGTGGGACTCATAGGACCAAATGGTAGTGGTAAGACAACGCTATTCAACGTGATTTGTGGGATTTACAAGCCTGACTCAGGTAAAGTTTACTTTGATGACTCACGAATCGATGGAATTAACCCTAATGATGTTTATGTGAAAGGTCTAGTAAGAACCTTTCAAATCCCTAAGCTATTTTTTGGTCTAACAGTATTAGACAATATGTTACTTGCAGCTAGAGGAAATATTGGTGAGAATTTTTTGAATGTATTCAAAGCAAAAAATTGGCATGATCAGGAAGTAAAGCTGACAAAAAAAGCCCTTGGCATTTTGGATCTTTTACAACTCGATCAATCTGTCGACTATGCTGCTAAAGACCTTTCTGGGGGTCAGATGAAGCTTCTTGAGATAGGTATGGCTCTCATGTCTGATCCAAAGATGATGCTACTTGATGAGCCCATAGCTGGTGTGAACCCTGTACTTTCTGGCATGATTCTCGAAGAGGTTCAAACTATAAGAAGTAAGCTTGGGGTAACATATTTCATAATAGAGCATAAAGTTGAGGTATTGGTCAAGTACGCTGACTGGATATATGTCATGAATAAAGGACAATTGGTCACTCAGGGCAAGCCAGAAGAAGTCGTCAATGATAAAGTTGTCATAGATGTGTACTTAGGTGAGGCGTGATGGCAATAGTACTTAAGATAACTGATTTAACAGCTGGCTATGGCACATTACCAGTTATTTATAATATTTTCATCGATGTAAATAAAGGAGAGATTGTGACGATAGTCGGACCAAACGGTAGTGGCAAATCTACAGTGATAAAAAGCATTTTAGGTTTAGCAAAGGTATTCGATGGTAAACTTACCTATGATGGCATAAACATAAACAATATGAGAACAGATGCTATTGCTAAGCTTGGCGTTGGCTATGTGCCCCAAATTGAGAATGTTTTCACGAACCTCACTGTTGAAGAAAACCTTGAGATGGGAGCTTATGTTAGAGGGGATAAAGTCAAAGTGAAGTCAGATATGAACGAGATTTATAGTTTATTCACAGAATTAAAAGCCCGAAGGAATGAAAGTGCAAGTAAGTTGAGCGGAGGAGAACGTCAGATGCTAGGAATAGCAAGAGTAATGATGATGAGACCTAAAATTTTGCTTCTCGATGAACCTACAGCATCATTAGCTCCAAAAGTTGCTTCAATGGTAATTTCAAAAGTAAAAGAGATCAGGGATTTTGGTTTGTCTATACTTATGGCTGAGCAGAATGCTAGAAAGGCTCTGTCTGCATCAGATAAGGGGTGTGTACTTGTAGCTGGTAAATGCGTAAAAGAGGGAGTAGCTACAGAAATACTCGCTGATAAGGAGATAGGAAGGTTGTACTTTGGGCTTTAAATTTTCAGTTTAAGGCAAATCGTAAATATGAAAGAAGGAAATCATAAAGATAATTTTTTGATGAACTCTACAAGCCTTACAACTTGTAAAGTGGCAATTACATCATGAGTACGTACTATATGAGCACCATTGTAAACAGCTATAGCTGTTGCTGATAGAGATCCGAAGAGCCTCTCCTCAGGCTCTTTTATATTTAATATCTTTCCTATGAAGGATTTTCTTGATACAGCTATACATATGGGTTTATTGAATTCATGAAGTTGCTTAAGGTTTTTTATCACATAGCAGTCCCAAACATACCATGGCAAGCTTGTATTACGAATAAAGCCTATGGCTGGATCAATTACTATCTTTTTCTCAGGTATCCCAGCCTTTCTAGCAATATCCAAACTTTCTTTCAATGCCATCATTACCTTTTCTATAGGATTCCCTTCGCTTTGTTCTATTACATGAGCAGCAATTATAATACCAACATCGTAATCAGAAACAACTTTTGCCATATTTTCATCACCCTTTAAACCATAGACATCGTTGATGATATCAGCTCCAGCCTTTATTGCTGCTTCTGCAGATTTGCTCCTTGTTGTATCGGCAGATATTGGTAATGAGACAGTTTCTTTTACCACATTTATAGCCATGGATAATCTCTTAATCTCTTCCTCTACAGATATGGCTGTCTTTAAGTATGGTGCTGTGGACATAGCTCCAATGTCTATTATATCAGCTCCCTCTTCCTCTATCTTCTTTGCCAAACTTGCTATTTCGTTGGGAGTTGTCCTTACTGATCCTTTGTAGAAAGACTCAGGGCTGACGTTTATCACTCCTATTATTCGAACAGGATGCTCATCGCCAATCTTTACCCTATCCAGCTCTGATAAAATTACCATAAAAAGGATTTCAATACATAAAGTTTAATCTTTTCGTTCTTAAGAAATATTAATGATAAGAAATTTATTATATAATTGCCTCTGTTTTTTCGTTATATGTAGCACATGTATCAGTGTTATGCTTATATTAATACCTCTACCCACAAGTTATCAGTAAATTGTAAATATTTAAATAATTCTAAAAATAGTTCTAAAAAATAGACCAGAATTCCATAATTCTTATAATTCAATTTCTTTGTTATAAATAAAGGACATGCTTGTTACATACGTAATAAAAAAATCTCGATGGCGTGATGAGAAAAATAAGATAAAGAGATTAAGAGTGTCTGCACCCATCTTGACTCTTATAATCCTTACCGGGCTTCTCATAACTCCTGTCCTTGGAGCAACGATAAATTCAGATGATGATAATTTATCAGATGAATTATTGATAAAGTTCAAGCCTGGAGTAAGTGAGCAATATAAAGAAAGATTTCTGAATTCATTGGGGCTTGAAATAAAGGATGAGATTCCTCAGACTCAAACCTTTATCGTCTCTGCCCCACAAGAGGCTTTACAATACATTAAATCAGCATTATTATGTAATCCTTTAATAGATTCTGTAGAAGAAGACCATATAATTTCCCCTTTGATCATTCCTAACGATGAGTATTATTCATCAGAGTGGCACTTGAATAAAATCCTGGCTTCAGAAGCATGGGATATATCAACAGGAGACTCTAATGTTGTAATAGCTGTCCTTGACAGTGGTGTTGATCCTAACCATCCTGATTTATCTACAAAATTGCTTCAAGGATACAACTTCTACGACAACAACTATAATACTACAGATGTTTATGGTCATGGAACAAAGGTTGCAGGTGTTGCTGCAGCATTAACGAACAATACTATCGGTGTCTCATCTATAAGCTGGCAGTGCTCTATAATGCCTTTAAGGGTTACTGATACAAACGGCTACACATCATATTCGCTTTTGGTCAAAGCCCTCATTTATGCTGCTGACAGAGGAGCTAAAGTAGCAGTTATTAGCTTTGGAATATTTGGAGGTAGTGCACTATCAGATGCTGCAAAGTACTTCATGGACAAAGGAGGATTGGTAGTTGTTGCTGGTGGTAATGATAATGCAAATCACTCAGACCCTGACAATCCATACATAATCTCTGTGAGCGCAACTACGAGTAGTGATTCTAAGGCATCTTTCTCCAGCTATGGTCCTTACATAGATCTATCTGCTCCAGGCGTTGGCATTTACACTACGATTAGAGGAGGTAGTTATGGTAGCGTATCTGGAACATCCTTCTCAGCACCTTTAACAGCAGGGTTGATAGCTTTAATCTTCTCAGCCAATCCATCTCTAACTCCTACTCAAGTAGAGCAGATAATCGAGTCTACAGCCATCGATCTTGGTGACCAAGGCTACGATTATTATTACGGTTGGGGAAGGATAGATGCTTCAAAAGCTTTGATGGGGGCTGTTGGTGAAACACTTACATTATACAATGATTTAACCCCTCCTAACGTTGCCATAACTTATCCCATTGATGGAACGACGGTTTCTGGAGGAATTAATGTTAGTGTTGATGCAAGTGATGATAATGGCATATTAAAGGTTGAACTCTATAAGGATGGAGCTCTATACTCTACCGATTCTGAATCACCTTTCAGCTTCTATTGGGATACTACCAGTGAATCTGATAGTCTTCATACATTAATGGCTAGAGCTTACGATACATCTGATAATATCAAAGATTCAAGCACTGTAAATGTTAACGTATCCAATTTAAGTGGCGATAATACTCCACCAAAAGTAAGCATCATAAGACCAAGAGATGGCTCAAAGGTCTCAAGGAGTATAAAGATATCTGCATCAGCATCTGATGAATCTGGTATAAGCAAA
>JACGUK010000051.1 GCA_024256265.1 archaeon | reverse complement strand
CTCACATCAGGCTTAAGCAGTAATGCGCCCCATTCATTGGTGTAGCCCCGAGGTGGGGAGCAATACAAATACCAATGAGAAAAAGGAGGAAGATTTAATGGCGATACCTGTTGCAACTTTTTTCAACTGGAAACCTTCTGAAGAGAGGACGAGAGTTAGGTATCAAATTTATCTTCATGTTTTTATCAATTCTTTAATCTCTTCAGCCAATTTCCTGCCAATGAAAGGAATTTCTAACAAACCTTTCTCGCCCTTCTCCTCATAAATCTCTCTTATATCTTTCTCTAATTCATCGATTGTCCATGCTGCCTTTCTGTATGCCCATTCTTTGTATTGATTTTCCCCGCTTAATTGAAATTCTCTTGCCTTTAAGTAAAGCATACCTGCTACCTCTTTATTCAACCTAATATTTTCAGGATAAAATTTTATAGGTCTTGGAATATAGTTTAAGACCTCATACCTCTTACAGAGTTCTAATACTTTTCTATGGATTTCTTTGTAATAATCTCTTATAACTCTCTCATCAGAGTATAATTTTTCATATTTAGGGATCAAATTTGGGTTAAATTCTTCTAAAGTCTGATAGAATTTTTTCTTACAGTATCCCCAAAGGGTAAGACTTGCATCTAGCACATAGCTACCACCAAACTCTTTAGTCTTTTTTATAACTTCCTCCAAATTTTCATCATTATCGTAAATGTATGGGAGAATGGGCATGAACACTATTCCAGTCAATATTCCTTCTTTTGAAAACCTTTTCATAGCCTCGAACCTTGATAGAATTGTGGGTGCTTTTGGCTCAAAGATTCTCCTTATATCATCATCCTTTGTAGTAATTATTGAAAATCCGATGTTTGCATAAGATTTATCATTGATTTTCTTTATCAAATCTAAATCTCTCAAAACAAAAGGCGATTTCTCGTTTATGAATACTGGAAAGCCTAGATCAAGGATTACTTTAAGCATCTCTCTTGAAAGCCCATACTTAGCTTCTACTGGTTGCCAATCTCCAATAGAGATTATATCTATTGGCTTATCCCTTAATTCTTTTCTTAATAATTCTGAAGCATTCTCTTTTATCTGAATAATCTTATCAAAATCCTCTGGATCATCATAGGGGTTATATTTTCTATCCCACTCATAACAATAAAGACAGCCATAATGACAGCCAATATAGGGGTTTGCTGAATATTTGTTCCAGAACCATCCACCATCACAATGCTTGTAAACGTTTAAAATTTTCCTAGGTTTGTAAATTTTGTATTTAGCATTAACCATTTGAATCACTAAGGAATAATCGAGTATTTTATCATGTTCCCTTCACGATCAAATACCGCTATATCCTTTTCAGAACTATAAGGATAGGCTATTATGACCATTATTCTGCCATAGAAGTGATTCAAATCTTCCAAAGACGGTTTTAATACTCCAGATGGATGTGAATGAGCTACGCCAACTATGGATAAATCTAGAGGGAGCATATGAAGGGGGAAGCTTGAGAAGCTTTTACCATGTGTAGCAAGAGGAGGGATTACGATTTCCTTCACTATGATTTCATCCTTACCTATCTTTCCTCTAAGAAGAAGTATACCTTCATTTGGGTGAAAGTTCTTAGCATAGCTCAAGAGGCTATCTATTACCGAGGCTTTGAAGGTAATCTTCTTGACCATTGGTAAGATCATTGAATCAAAAGGCTCTATTTATTTTTACATCTTTACAAGTCTTGAGAAAAAATTCAGATGTCAATCTTCATTCTTTTGAATTTCCTTTAAATAATCTTCTCTAATTTTCATTGCTAATTCTCCATCTTCAATTATGAATGCACCATGATAACCACATTCCCTGCAGTCCCAAAGACCCCATAATTGAAGAAGACCAGAAGCCCAAAAGATATCTGTTGAACCACATCGAGGGCAAAACTTTGTCCCTCTTTTAGTCTCAGTCATCCTTATTCTGATAGAAACATGACTCTCCCAAGATTTAATGTTTTCAAAAGGTTAGGATGAAAGGACAAGTCGCCAAGGGTTTATACAAAAAGGATTGAGAAAAATGAGAGGGAATTAATCCCTCCTTATCAACGAATCTATCGTTTTATTTGGCTTGTTTTATCATCTTTTTTACTTCTTCGGGACCAAATGCCAATTTCCATTCAGTCGTGTTAAAAGCATTCCATGCTATTGCTTCTGGCTCCATACCGAATTTTAGGAAAGCTTCCTGACTGGGAGCATCACACACAAAGTACGTTAGGTGTTCTGAAGGCACATTCCAGACTCCAATTACTTTGACTCCATGTTTCTTTGCCAGTCCCTCTATTTTATCTATGGTATCCAAAGTCACTTTTCTGAATTTCTCATTGAACATTGGACAGCTTTCAGGAGAATGCCTACCTATCCCTATGTAGATCATACCATAATTCGATTTTCCGAATCTATATATGAATCTTGTGGTCAACAGAGTTAAGGTTTACTTAAAAGTTAACCTGCCGATGAAGTTAATAAAATTAGGGCATGAGAGCTTAATCCCCTACTCTCATAGATTGAAGGACTTATGTTTATTCCTTAAAATCATAAGCTAAACGTTAATTTAACCCCTAAGAAGGGATTAGCGGTTATCTCATCAACAGCCCTTAAAACTCTATTCTTCACATCGTCAGGAAGTTTTTGGTTAATGTAGCTTTATAAGTCAAAATAATTATTCACTTAACAGTTTCTTAATTTCACTGCTATTTTTTGCAGTCACATATTCTCCTTTTTCATACTCATCTTCAGCCTTACGTATTCTCTCTAAGCCTTCTTTGTTCATTAACTCCTCAAGCGTTGCAAGAACCTCTTCAAGTTTAGCTAATCCTGTATAAAGATCCTTTAACAATTCCTTTGGAATAGCGATGGATCCTGCTAAGCCTTAGCACCAACAATTTTCTTTCTCTAACGGCTTAATAACTTTATTGAAAATTCTTGATTAAGAGCAAACGTTAATTTAATCCATAAGTACATCGATTAGCTTGCCATGAGCACTATAACACCAGAAGAGATGGCTATAGCAGATGAAAACTCAGAGTATCTAGGAGTGCCTAGATTGCTCTTGATGGAGAATGCTGGAAGGGCTATAGCAAATGTTGTAAAGGAGAAGCTAAAGAAGATTCAAAAGAATAAAGTCATGATAATAGCTGGAACTGGGAATAATGGAGGAGATGGTTTAGCATGTGCAAGGCATCTTGCTAATCAAGCAGACGTATTGGTCATACTATTAGGAAGAGCAGAGGAAATTAAGACTGAAGAGGCATCAAAGAATTGGCAAATTATAGAAAAAATGATTCTTAACATTCGATACGCTCAAGCTTCTGATGCTCAATCTTTAGAGAATTTGAGAAGTGAGATAGAAGATGCAGATATAATAATCGATGCCATATTTGGTACAGGAATAAAAGGCAAGATAAGAGAACCTTTCTCATCAGCTATAGATATAATAAATTCATCAAAAGGCTTCAAGATAGCCATAGATATACCATCAGGACTAGACCCTCTAACTGGAGATGTTCACGATAAATCTGTAAAAGCAGATGTTACTATAACTTTACACAAGATGAAGCCAGGATTGATTAATAGAAAGGAGATAACAGGGAATATCATAATCTCTCCTATAGGGATGCCCCCTGAAGCTGAAATAATAGCAGGTCCTGGTGATGTGCGCTATTCTATTAAATCAAGGCATGAATACTCAAAGAAAGGAGACTTTGGTCGATTATTAATAGTAGGAGGAAGCAAAGAGTACTCTGGAGCACCAACATTAGCAGCTTTAGCAGCTCTTCGCACTGGCATTGATATAGCAATAATAGCTACACCAAAGAGTGTTGCTGATGTAATAAGATCCTTTTCTCCAAACCTTATAGTGAGAAGGCTTAAGGATGATTATCTAACATTAAAAGATATACCAGAATTGAAGATTTTATCAGAGAGATGTACAAGTATACTAGTAGGTCCAGGTCTTGGACTAGAAGAAGAAACAAAAACAGCTATTCTAAGTTTCATGAAGGAATTAGGAAAGGATAAGCCCATGCTAATAGATGCAGATGCTCTAAAAGCTCTCTCAGAAGAACCTACATGCTTGAAAAATTATCCAACAGTAATTACACCTCATGCAGGGGAGTTTGAAATTGTAACTCATAGCAAAATAGCACCGCCAGATAAGCTTGAGGATAGGATAAAGCAGGTTCAAAGAGAGGCAAAGAGAATGGGTTTAACCATACTTTTAAAGGCTCATGAAGATATAATATCTGATGGAGATAATCTTAAGATAAATCTGACTGGAAATCCAGGAATGACAGTTGGTGGTACAGGAGATGTATTGTCAGGAATAACTGCTACTTTCTTGGCTTGGGGAGTAAAGCCCTTTAGAGCTGCTTGCGCTTCTGCTTTCGTATCTGGATTTGCTGGGGATTTAGCTGTAAAAGATAGAGGATATCATATCGTTGCAACGGACGTTATAGAAAAGATTCACGAAGTGTTGAAGAACTTCGATACACCTCCATTTACTATGTAAAAACTAGAAAGAGCTTTAAGCACCCATTGTAGATTCGGCTTTGGTTAAAATGGCTTTTGGGCAGAGAAGAACTTTTAGCAGGATAGAGATTCAGCATCTCTTGATTGCATGGCTAGCGCTTGGATTAGCCTTCTCCATATCCATGTCAGGAGGGTTAACTATCAATAATCTGGGATTGTTCGTAAAAAATTTTATAATCTCTTTATTGACCCTAGGTACTGGATTCATAGGGCATGAGCTAACCCATAAATTCGTAGCCCAAAGATATGGATGCCTTGCAGAGTTTAGGATGTGGCCTTTAGGATTGATCTTTGCTCTATTCTTCGCTTTAACTTTGGGAGTCGTATTCGCCGCTCCTGGAGCTGTATATATTACACCAGTCTCATTCGGTTTAGGCTCTGTCATAACTAATAGAGAGAATGGAATAATATCTCTGTCAGGCCCCCTCACAAATGCTCTTATTGCCCTAATCTTCTTCCCCTTGACTTTTTACAACGGGCTCTTATTTGAGATAGGATTTTTAGGATTTTACATCAATCTTTTTCTGGCAGCCTTCAACCTGATACCTTTCCCGCCTATGGATGGGTATAAGGTCTTTGTTTGGAATAAAGGAATCTGGGCTATAGTGGCTATACCATTATGGGCAATAGTTATTTTTTTAATGTATTAAATGCTAACATCCAATGACTGTAAGTAAGATAAGGTCTTAGATAATTCTTTAAAGGTTTTTCAAACTCTTTGAAGCCTTTGTCTATAACAAAAAGTAACACATTGCTACCAACAAGTTCATCAACTCTAAAATTTTTTCACCTTTCGTTAATTCTTGTTATCTTTAATGTATAAAGTATATGAACATGAATAACTTTAAGGCTTAGAAATGACTAGTTTTATTAAAAAATGGAAGAAGAATGAGTCTAAAAGTTTTAGAGACAAAGTAGGGGATGCTGTCAGACATAAGGAACTTTTGGAGCCTATGATAGATCATGCCATAAGGCAGATTCAGATTCAGATAGCTAAGCTCGACTCTACTTACATCAGGCTTAAGGACAGAGGCTTAAAAATCTTCAATAACGTTGTTTCTGCTGTTCAAAGACAAGATCTACAGCATGCTTCTATGTTTGCAAATGAGTTGGCCGAAGTTAGGAAGATGGATAAAATGATTGCACAAGCCAAACTCGCTTTAGAACAAATAATGTTGAGGTTAGATACTGTGAAGGACTTAGGCGATATAACCATCACATTAAGTCCAGCCATTTCTGTGACGAAAAATATCAAATCAGAGCTATCAAAAATAGCTCCTGAAGCTGAAAAGGAAATCGAAGAGATAGGTAGCCTCCTTAGCGAGATCATTGTAAGTGCTAGCCAGACCGGTGTAGAGCATGTAGGCTTTGAAGCTGTAAATGAAGATGCTGAAAAGATCATCGCTGAAGCCTCAGCAATGGCTGAACAAAAGGTAAGGGAGAGTTTCCCTGAGATACCCAAATCTCTCACTCAAACAATAGGTGAGAAAGTATCAGAGACAGCGTAATATCTAAGCTTGGGTTCAAAGAATAAGGTGAATTCATAGAACTTGTGGGTTGATCTTCAGTTTTTACAGCATGTCTCATTCTAGGGTAATGAGTCTCCCATATCTATGAGAGTTTCACAGACAGAAGAAAAGAGGCAAAAGACGGAAAGACTCAAAAGGAAGCTGTCATCTATTCGTTATCTTAAGATAACGGAAGAAAAAGTCTTATGTGAACTTTGTAAGAGGAACATCATAAGGCTCGAAGAGATTCACATCGGTGGAGGATTGTATCTATGCAGGGAATGCTACGACGACTGGAGATGATCATGGAAAAATAATTTAGAATTTGATCACGAATTTCTTAGGCTTTCCTTATCGAATTAACGCTAACTATTCGAGTACAATCAGACGCCCGTACCTTCCTACGTTTAGCCTTAATTCCCCTCTAAAGCTATTGGTGTAACCATTCTCTATCCTTACCCTAGAACCTACTTGAACCTTATCGATATCATCATCCCAAAGTGATAACTTTACTGTGCCTGAGGCATCCTGTAAAGTGCAATCTGCAACTCTTGCCTGTTGCCCAGTCCTTAATGTAACAGTCCTAGGTTCAGGAATCTCTGAAATAATGCCCTCGACATCGACCTTTCTCATACCATCTTTTAATTCGCTTATCTTCATTAGCACTCAACTGTTCTTATAAATGGGCTATATATAACTTTGAGCCTTTAAACGAAGATTTAATCTAAAAGAACAAGACCAGTTAAGGTTATCTTATCACGGGGCGCAAAAGTGGCTTCTAACCCTGCCTTTTTTGTGGTGACATAGACATCTATTCCAACTGCTTCCATACTAGGCCTAGCTTCATAAGGATGCATGCAAGGCAAACTTGGATTACATTTTTCACATAACCTACATGAAGCTGCTAATAGACCCGTAGCAAAATAGTACCCACGGTTAAAAGCCTCTCTCTCGATGATTGAAACTATTTTGTGTAACTCCTTCCAAGCCGTATCAATTGAGTTTTCTAACCTATGCCCCATCTCCTTGAATAGATCATGTAGCTTTACATCATCATTCTTTATCTTCGTTGCCAACTCGTCTGGGTAAGGAGACTTAAACTGGACTATTATTGCATATCTGTATCTTTGAAGGTATCTTGAAAATTCTTGTGGCGATGGAGTAAAGGGAGGGCACATCAAGCATTGTCCATACCAATTACATGGAGGGTACCTGCATTT
>JACGUK010000050.1 GCA_024256265.1 archaeon | reverse complement strand
TATTCCTATACTTATCTGAACGGATTCTCGCCCAGATCTCTACAGTACTCTAGTAGTACTGCATTGGCTCTCTTGGCTACGCGCCTTTTTTCAGATTTCGAATAAACGATACGTAAAGTCCTTAAGTCCCATTCTGTATCACATTTTGGGCACCTGGCAAGTTCACATCCTCTAACACTGTCTGGGCAACCTGTGCAACTTATGGCTCTAGCCCATAAGAGGCTGAACTCGGCATTACATTCAGGACATTTCACAAGCTTGGCGGTCTTCCATACCATCCCAGTGGGATCGATCTGATTTAAGCAAGTAGGAGTCTCATAAAAAGATCTATGAACATCGAAGTCCCTCCTTTTTTCTTCATAATACTTCCTTAGCTGAGAGGGCATGATAAACCATTGTCAATAGTCAATAATTCTATATAAAGCTATCTTAAAAAAATAAAAGGGGATGCCTTTTTATGCTCTCTTCTTCTCGAAGAGCATCTCAGCTACGGCGACTGGCTTTGCCGCTATGTCCTCTTCCACATAGCTGTCTTGGCATACAGGGCACGTAAGAGTTGGGGCCATTCTAACAACGCCCATATACTCCAAATCGAACTGTCCACGAACAGTCTGGCAGTTGTCTTTGGCGCACCACCAGTCCTTCACTTCCTCTGGCACTGTATAGACTAGGTTCTTCATGCGCATCTTGTGGCTGTAGACCTTCTTGATTACGTATGTTGTGGCTGCAGCGGGCTTAGTAGCATAGATAACGTACACAGTTAGATTATCCATGATCTTCTTCGCCAAGTTATCGCCTGTAGCTTTGTTGTAGAACTTCATCTTCTTGTCTTCAGCATCAAAGACGCACTTCTTGCACATATCAGCGGAGATGCCCTTTTGGGCGAGGGCACCCTCAATCTCTTTTGGAACTATAACTTCTATCATTACCATTTTTTCTCACCATGTCCCATATGTTCCGTAATCCTTACATGCCTTTACCGCTGCCAAGGTGCAACCTGGGTTGGTAATCAATGGCGTCTCACAAGTGGTTCCAAGTATGAACCCCCTCGGAGAGGCTCTTCCTTTAACGAGTTGATCCTTGCTTTGCTGATAAATTGCATTGAAGTTTGGTTCTATCATCTTCTTCCCATCTATAGTACCAAGAATGGTCATCCTGCTGCCAAATTCTTTCATCTTTAAGTCTGCTGGGAAGACATCGTCGCCATAATATCCTATGTGCATGACTGTGAAGGGCGTAGTCAGTACTTCTCTCCACATCGAGTAGTCCTTTGAGTGATCACCACATAGGTGGTACCATAGCTGTGGACCACCACCTAGTGCAAGTGCTCTTCTTACGAAGTCCCTTTGATGATTGAAGGAGAACTCCTTTACATACTTTGGTGGCAGGACTGTGCTGTTGGCCAATACACTACCTATAACCATCATGTCGAATCCATACCTATCGGCTGTAAGTCCTGCACCACTTGAACTAGTGTAGGCAAGGGCATCAAGAACCTTATGGCAAGCCTTTGGCTGCCTCATAGTCCATGTAATGAACTTCTCAGGACCTACTAACTCAGCTGACATCGAAAATAGACAGAAGGTATTGTGCATAGGTAGCATCATATCAGGTATGTTCGCCTTTTCGTAATCAAAAGCTCTCCAATGCAACTCAACAGTCTTGCATTTGTCTGGCGTTAGATCCTCCTTCTCAAACTTCTGTATCTTGTCGGCATCTTCAGGGGTCTTTATGGGCCTTTCTCCTACCACTATCCATGGAAGTGTAGGAGTTGTTTGCAACTTAACTCCATACTTCTCCAAGAACACGTTTGAGTAGAAGAAGTGGGCTACTGGGAGGAGGTCAAACAATTCATTGAAGTATGCTACACACTGGACAGCCATCTCAGGGGATTCGTAAAAGTCTCTGTTAGTGAAGCCTAGCAAGGTGGTTGCATGTGCCATGACTATTGGGTCAAAGTCTATCCTATCCTTGAATACATCGACGAAGGGAGAGGCAAAGCGTGTTACAGAGCTTGTGTGCCATTTCTTATGAGACTCAACGTCATGTGATATGAAATGTGAAGGTAGTTTATCTATAGGAACAGTTGGTTTGTAGTTCATGATAACTCAGCAAATCAGTACGATTCCCTATATAAAACTTGTGAAATAATGCTGTTATTTCCTAATTAGCTGTCTCAATTCTTTTTTTGCGTAAAAGTATGTTCTTCTGCTTATCAACCCATGCCGAAAGTCATCTTCAAGAAGATTAAGAGCTAGGATAGTACCTCCTAATTCTATGTATTTCTTGACCTTGCTCTTCCTTCCAGGCCTAGAGTCCAGCTTCTGCACAATATTCAACGCTGGCTTCCTCTCAATTACGACGAGATCGAAGATTCGATCAAGGATCATAGTAAAGGCCTTATCTCCTAGCCTCTCCAATAACCTTCGAAAGAAATACTCTAGTTTTCTCTCCAAGTGCAAAAATGTTTTTGCATTCTGCCTATTAAACTTTGCCTCTTCTTGACTCTCTAGACGCTAAGATCCTCTTGGCTTGTTTCCCATTGAATCTTTGGCATTACTATGAACCTTTCTAAGTATGGATGATATGGATAGGATGCTAAACGTTCAGTTGCATTCAATCCTTCGATTAGTGGCTCTGCAAATTCTGCTGGGAAGGAGAAGATCATCTCGTGATCTTGAACATACCCAAAGACTCTATCACCCATACAAGGTATCTCTAGATTGGGTTTCTTTGTAAGAGTAGATTTCGCGATGCTCGAGCATACCGAAGCCTGACCAACAGTGCTGGCTTCCACGCTCTCTCCTGTGTGATAAGCGGAGGCTATGATCAATCTCAATGCCTGAGCCGGCGATACGTATGTTACTATTGCCTGAGGTTCGATGGGAGTTGCCTTGAGGGGCGCACACATAATAGCTTCGTACTTTTTTCCATCTTTCCCCAATGTGGCAACGGATTGTTGTAGTCTCAATGCAGACGCTTTGTCTTTTGCAAAATCCATGAAGATCGACCCATCAGCAAACCTCTCAGGAGTCTTTATTAGCCCGAGGCATGCTGCTCCAAACACACAGGCGATATTTTCTCTAAAGGTATAGACAGAGCCAGTACTATCGCTATACCTTGCCATGGGTATCATCTGGCATATGTTCGTCCTTCTCCCGATATACTTAACAGATGAGAAGTTGAGTATGTCCTTCCTTCCCTCAAATAGCCTGATGGCAACAGGTTGTGAAGACAGGCATATGTGCCTTCTAATAGAGTTAGAGACTTCTTCCCACTTCAAATTAAGTCGTCTGTTTCAACTTGGGGCTTCACTGTATTTTAACCTTGTGAGATGATATGAGATTCATAAAGATTAAAATACATAGTGAAATTATTTTTGGTTCGAGATGCCTCCTCCGAACCCTTTTGAGAGATGGGCGCACCAGCGCATCAAAGAGCTTCTAAACAAGAAAGATTTAGATGAGATTACCAAGAGTGATCTTGAGAGATACAGGCTATATAGGCTCAAGGAGACGGTTCGATATGCATATGATAGAAGCATCTTCTACAAGAAGCTTTTTGAAGAGAAGAGAATAAGACCTGAAGACATCAATTCTTTTGAAGATTTCCGTAGAATCCCCTTTACAACTGCCAAGGATGTATTAGAGAATCCATACCTCTTTTTATGCATAACCCAAGATGGCATCTTAAGGGGGTTTACATCGGAGGAAGCGGATGGAAGGTTCAGAAGAATATTCTTTACAATGGACGAGCTCCTGAATATCGTAGATTCTATCTCTGCTGCTCTAAATATGTTAGGAGTGGGTGCCAGTGATGTCGTTCAGATAGTCTTCCCATTTGAGGCTGAATGGGGCTGTAACTACCTGGTTGAAGAGGCTATTAGGAGGGTAGGCGGAGAGCCTGTCTCAACAGGAGCAATAGACTTCGACGAACAAGTCAAAAAGATATTCAATATAAAGCCCAAGATGATGATAGGCTCTAACCCATACTTGGTAAAGATGACCAGATTAGTCAGTTCGAGATATGATCTTAGAAAGGCAGAAGTTAAGACGATCGTCCTGAGCAGAGGTTGCGAGTTTTACCCCTTCACCGAATCTATGAGAGAAGAAATCGAAAGAGCATGGGGTTGTAATGCTCTGGACCATTACGGGACGATGGAAGCTGGCATGGCTAACGCTATAGAATGCCCTTATCGAAATGGCCTCCATCTGAACGAAGCTGACTTTTACTATGAAGTAGTAGATGTGAAATCAAAGGAGACTTTAAAGCCGGGAGAAGAAGGGGAGTTGGTTATCACAACTCTGAGCAGGCTAGGGATGCCCTTGATCAGATTTCGTTCAAGAGACGTGTCTTATCTGATTGACAAGAGCTGTAAATGCGGGATCTTGACCCTCAGAAGTATAGGAGGGATCAAGAGAAAGCTGAAGAACGGCTCTCAAACTCGTGGGTTATTAGAATCTTTGAATTTGATAAAGCGCTTGAGGGCAATCCTATAAAGTTAAAGATGCTTTCTTCGCTAAGATGCTATCTACCTATGTGAGCTCCTTAAGCAATATGAGGATCGATATGACCCGATGCTTAAAGGCTACAAATAAGATACTTAGGGTAGATTTTACCGAACCTAGAGTTGCCCAGCCTTTAATCTACTTCCCATTTTTAGGTTAAATAGATTATAATAACTATATGAAAAATTAAATATATGAATATTATTGGTCTGCGATGAATCATAGAGTTTGGAACAGTAATCGGATACAGAATGGTCAAGATCAGGAAGAAAACGGTTAACTATGCTAAGTTACATCTAAGGAGAATCCCACATATCATAGATATGTTTTTATTATTTACCGATGAACCATTATGGCGAGAAATTGGCTTTAATTGATGATATAATAGCATTGATCTCAGGTAGCATTTACGGCATACCAACTATCGTCATAATGATCATCCCCTTCATTGTAGGCTTGATAATAGGCTTCTTCATAAAAAAGATTCTCAAGATAATGATAGTTTTGGCAATTTTAGCATTGATAGCATCTTTCCTTGGTCTTGTCAGCCTTACCAGCATAGCTACGGAACTAGGACACCTTGCATCAACGTATGGACCACAAGTTTATTATTACATATCTCTAGTTATAGGAGTATTGCCACTAGGGCTAGGATTCTTTGTTGGTTTGATAATAGGATTTCTGCTGAGCTAGACTTCGCTAATTATCCAAAAGTCAGTAGTCTAGAAGGTTTAATTGAGGTGATATCGTCGAAGAAGATTGAATTTTATATAGATTTAGTTAGGTCAGAGGGCGGGTTGAGCAACCAATGTGGTCTCTGAACCCAAAAGCATAAGAGGATCGCCAACCAATATTCATAAGGTGAACTCGCATGAGTAGTAAGATTGAAAAGATAGTCTATTTTGATGCTCCAGGTCCACAAAACACCGATGAAGTAATAAGGTTAGCCAAAGAGCGGGCTGATGCTCTAGGCATCAAGGATGTAGTGGTGGCTTCTACGACTGGTGAGACAGGCATCAAGGCTTCTGAAGTCTTTAAGGGGTTTAACTTAGTCGTTGTTTCCCATGCCATTGGTCATGTTTCTCCCGGTGTTCAGGAGATGCTAGAAAAGAACAAGGAAGGAATCTTGGCAAGTGGAGCCAAGTTGTTAACGTGCATTATGGCTTTTACAGGGATTGAGCGTGCTGTGAAGAAGACCTTTGGCACCACTCTCCCTGTTGAGCTAATCTCAAGTGCACTAAAGTTGTTTGGAAACGGCACAGAGGCGTGCGTGGAGATAACCGTAATGGCGGCTGACGCTGGTTTAATACCTATCGATAGAGAAGTAATAGCAATAGCAGGAACTGGTACAGGTGCTGACACTGCCTTAGTTGTTAAGCCAGCGAACTCAACTTACTTCTTTGATTTTAATGTGATGGAGATCATCGCGAAACCTAGGGTTAAGGAGAAAAAGTAGGAATCACGATCTAGAACGTGTTTAATCTATGCTAGACACTATTTGGGTTGTAATTTCTACCCACTATATTTTTTCAAATCTATAATCCAGAACCTATGATATATTTTTAACTCAATCAGCGAAACCTTTACGTCTCCTCATCATGAAAGCTACGGTAGTTACAGAAATTATTACAGCCAAGCCTATTCCAATCCATGGAGCAAGTATACCAAACCCGTCTGCAAACATAGTAAAACCTCCTACTGGTGGTACTTTTAGCACTCCGATTCCTCCTGTATGTACAATTATTCCATTGGCAATACCATCTTTATCTCCTAATCCACCATCTGTAATTTGAATGATTATTTTATTATCTCCATCATCATCTTCTATAGGCATTTGGAACCATCCTATGTTATACTCCCAGTACTGTGAGCCAATTGGTATATTTGATGGGAATTCTATGGTTACGATGATTGTCTGATCTGGAGTCAAGTCTACCACAAGAAATGAGAAGAATCCATGTTTAAAATAAAGGTCAGGCTTACCTACTGATGGTAATTCTGATTCATCAACAGCTTCAATGTTTCCAAGAGCAATGGCATCTGAATCGAATGTAGCTATACCTGTTCCAGTAGCAGTCTCTATTCGCTTCCATCTATCTTGGCTTATGAATGGATAGAAATCATACTCACCTATAACCATTCCAGGATGAGGTATCAAAGTATCACCAATACCATCTCCAGCAATAGAGTGCTTTCCAGTACCGCTACCATCATCAACACCAGTGTAATTAGACCAGTAGTTCCCTTCCAATAGAATAGTATGGTGCCAATCGTTGAGTGCAGGGTTACTATCATATCCATTTAAAGTGTTGTTTATCAGGTTGTTATGAAAGATCAAGTTATCAGAACTCTCACCTATTTGGATTCCATAATCATTCCCATAGACCATATTATCTGCCAATGTGTTGTTGTTCGAATAATACTCGAGGAAGATGCCGATGCCGTTCGAGTTAGCAGTATTACTGTCCAGTATGTTGTAGTTTGAATAATAGAGGTAGATGCCCCAGGAGTTTGAGTTAGCAGTATTATTGATCAATGTGTTGTAGTTTGAATGATCGAGGAAGATGCCCCCTAAGTTGTTTGATGCATTGTTGTTGGAAATGTTACAGTGTTCCACATTATCAAGATAAATTCCAGCTATATATAGACCAATGACGCCTGTAACAATAAATCCTGTTATGTTCACATAGCTTGCTGTAACTTGAAAGACATGGTCCCAGGGGTCTGCTGCGTTAACTGTCACAATACCTTCAGCTAACAGATTGACAGTTTTATTAACATCAACATTCTCATTATAAGTTCCTTCATGAACTATTATTGTGTCCCATGGATTTGCAGAATTTATAGCAGCTTGAATACTCTCTCCAGGGTAAACATGGATATCAGCTGGGGTTGCATAAGATGGCTTTATTAATGTAGTCATGTTGAATAGAAACAATGTGATAACAAGGGCAGATGCTATCTTTCTATTCATAATCAATCGCTCGATAATAATCTACAGGGTTGATATTTAAATTTTATCTTATTTATTAAAAATTATTTCTAGTCTATGCTAGACCAAGGAATTTTCAATCCTTCGGCTATGATCTCTTCATACAAATTCATGGCTTTCTCTTTATCTCTAGCTCCCTCAATTACCATAGTGCCACTCTTTAATACACATACAGTTATCTTTGGACTATAATCAAAGGTAATGCCCAGATTTGCCTTTACTTTAACATTCAGCCCTTTATCTTTTATCAATGAATAAAGATGATCCATGCTCAAATCTAAGTTTCTCTTTGGGTTTATAACGTGAGTCCTTTTTCCACTTCTACCACATATCTCTTCTATGAAATTTCTTTTCACTGTAAGTTTAGAATCTGAACCACAGACTTGG
>JACGUK010000049.1 GCA_024256265.1 archaeon | reverse complement strand
CATTCAAATACATCGGAGCCCATTCTAGGTTTCCCCGACTCACTCGGTTGCCCTCCTCGTTTGCCTGTGCGGGGGTCACTGGCATAATCACCGCTACCAGCGAGAGCACCAGAGTCACAGTCAATAGTGGTGACAGCACCATTGCCATTTTCCTCACTTTCATCTCTTCATTACCTCCTCCTATGAAAGCATAGTGCAAGTTTAATCGACCTTTTTCTCTTTTTAGTTTTAGTTCTCTCCTTAATGTTATTTTCGTTTTTGGATCATCCTCCTATCTGTCGAGGCATAGCCTCCATATAATAACCTTCTTACCTTTTTCTTGCTTTTCTTTTGTGATTTAATCACCAAATGAAATGTTTCCAGTGAATAGTTATCTCTCAACGATGTTATCGCATTCAAAACAAGTATATTATTCAAATATTAATAACTATTCAATGATTAAAAGTCGTATGAGAATTTCTTATTTAGTAAAAGTGCGATTCATGCTTGAACAAAAATGTTCGAATAAGCAGAATGGATTAGAACTGTAATACAACTAGCAGCAAGTATAGCAACACTAGTAGCGTCACTTTTTAGCCTATACAAAAAAACTAAAAGATTTCGGCCTAATTTTCAAAGATCACGAACTCACCCATTCCCATAGCCTAACCCCTTCAAATTTGGGCGTATGGGATAATGTCAGCAACACAATAATAAAATAATCTCTCATTTTGAAAGTTCAGGGAAATGCTTCCTAACTTGCTTCTCCATCTCCTTATCTGAAATCGCTGTCATCCTACCTTTAGAATACTGCTTCTCAACCCACTCACAGATGTTCTTCACATTTTGATTATCCTTGCCTATCCTTTTGCTTCCACTTAATTGAAAGTATTGATTGATCCATAAGACTACGCCAGCAACCCCAGAGTAAGGCGAAATGGCGATCTTAGGAGGTTTACCCAATATTTTCTCTGTATCAAAAGGCAAGTATATCTCTGGGTCTTTAAGTATGCCATCAGCATGAACTCCTGCCCTTGTTATAGTGAAGTTCTTTCCAATAAGAGGATAGTATGAAGGAATTTCATAGCCTATGCTCTCATAAAAGTCTGCTATCTCACTTATGACTTTCGTATCCATACCATTACTTGTACCCTTCAATTGAATGTATTCTATAACCATAGCTTCAAGAGGGGTATTTCCAGCTCTCTCGCCAATTGACAATAATGTACAATTGTTGTAGGTGCAACCATAAAGCCAAGCAGTGGTTGCATTGACCACTCCTTTATGAAAGTCGTTATGACCATGGAATTCTAGCCTATCATGGGGTAATCCTACATCATGGATGAGCCCATGCACCATCTTTGGTATGCTTCTTGGTAATGCCACTTCGGGGTAAGGTAGACCAACACCTAAAGTATCGCTAAGACGCACCTTGACAGGGAGATTATACTTTTCCTCAAGACGTATAAGGCGCTTTACAAAGGGCATAACTGTACCATAAAAATCTGCTCTTGTGACATCTTCCAAATGGCAGCGTATGGATATTCCTGATTTGAGGGTCTCTTCACATATCTCAAGATATTTCTCTATGACTTGGCTTCTGCTTAGACCAAACTTATGAAGAATATGGTAATCTGAAATGGAGGCAAGCATGCCTGTCTCCTCTAATTCCATCTCCTTTATCAGTTGCAAGTCTTCCTTCTTAGCCCTCATCCACCCTGTAACCTTTGGATATTCGTAGCCTCTCTCTTTGATCTCTTTTATAGCAATTCTATCCCTCTTCGTATAGGGGAAGAATTCGCTCCATCTTATGATGCCCTTTGGACCGCCAAGTCTATGCAAAAGGTCGTAAAGAGTTATCATTTGGTCCACTGTATAAGGTTCTCTAGCCTGTTGTCCATCTCTGAAAGTAGTATCGGTTATGTATATCTCATCAGGCAAGTCCATAGGAACGGTTTTGAAGTCCCAAACTATCCTTGGTATATCACCAGAAGGGAAGATATCCTTGTATAGCTGTATCTTATCTTCTATCTCTAAGTCCAACGATGATTCAGGCATTATGTTCTGACTCAAAGGTAAGAAATAAACTAGTCTAAATATTTTTTCATATCCAATTTCATTTTTCTTTGCAAACTATTTGTTTCTTTTTGCTTTCTTTTTTCATATTTTGGCTTTTATCAGAATATTTTTCTAATATTCTTCTTGATAAAAACTTGTTTTATCCTTTTACAACTCCTATAGGTATAAGCCTTGCGACTTTAGTTGCGATCCCTACTTTATGAGAAACTTCAGCTACAGAGTCTACATCCTTGTAGGCTTCAGGGGCTTCCTCAGCAACTCCTTTCCAGCTGGCAGCTTCTATAAGGATTCCTCTATTCTCAAGCTTCTTCTTAATCTCACTTGCAGGGTAAGCCTTTATAGCCGCTGCCCTTGACATCATCCTTCCGGCACCATGAGCTGTAGAGCCAAAGCTCAGCTCCATAGCCTTAGGAGTACCAACGAGGAGCCAACTTGAAGTTCCCATAGAACCTGGGATGAGCACTGGTTGGCCTATATCTCTATAAGCATTTGGTATAGCCGAGCTTCCAGGGGGAAAAGCTCTAGTTGCACCCTTTCTGTGCACAACCACTTTCTTTTTTGCACCATTAATAGAATGCTCTTCCAGCTTTGCTATATTATGAGCTACATCGTATACAAGCCTCATATCAAGGTCCTTTTCTGATGCCTTGAATACCTTTTCAAAAACCTTTCTAGTCCAGTGAGTTATCATCTGGCGGTTTGACCATGCATAGTTTAGAGCTGCAGACATAGCTTTCTTATAATCCTCAGCTTCTTTTGAATTGTTTGGAGCACAGGCAAGCTCTCTGTCAGGGAGATAGATATTATACTTGCGCACAGCAACCTCCATGACTCTTAGGTAATCACTGCATACTTGATGTCCAAAGCCTCTTGAGCCAGTATGAATAAGCATTACAACTTGACCAGCTTGTGTTATGCCGAATCTATTGGCAGCATCCTTGTTGAAGATCTTATCGACCAATTCTACTTCAAGGAAATGATTACCAGAGCCTAAGCTGCCTAGCTGTGGTGCTCCCCTTGACTTTGCTGTAGATGAAACTTTGCCAGGATCAGCTCCCTTCATAGTACCATTCTCTTCACAGAACTCAGCGTCCTCTTCCCATCCGTAGCCATTTTTTATAGCCCATCTCACACCATCGCTAAGTACTTGATCCAATTGATTGATGCTCAACTTAATCTGTCCTGTGCTTCCTAGACCTGAAGGAATAGCTCTGAACAGTTCTCTTAGCAATTCTCTGAGCTTTGGTCTGACTTCTTTTTCAGTCAGATTGGTTCGAACAAGACGAACACCACAATTTATGTCGTAGCCAACACCACCTGGAGATATTACTCCATTATCAAAATCTGTAGCGGCAACGCCCCCTATAGGAAAACCATAACCTTCATGGCCATCTGGCAGTACTACTACATGCTTATAGACCCCTGGTAAGTAACTCACATTCACTGCTTGGTCTATAGTTCTATCTGTGAGCATCTTGCTGAGCAAAATTTCATCTGCATAGATGGTTACTGGTACCTTCATACCTTCTTTTACATTGGTTTCTATTCTATACTCTACATCACTTATCTTATTCATTGGGTATCGAGATTGAATGGTCATGATTTTTATCACCTAAGAGAAGGAAATTTCAATTATTTTAAGTCCTTTTGAGATTATAAGTGTTTCTATATAGGATTTGTTGAAATATTGAGTGTTGAAGGAAGACCGGGAAGTTTTGAGAATAAAGATATAGTATTCACTATTTAACTCCTTTTTAAATACAAGAAGCTAATTTTATCACTCTAGTTTTCCGTGTTTAGCTTCAAAATTTGCGCTATAAGTACGTTTGCCTTTATTATCTGTTGTGAAAACAAAGCCTGTTGGGAAAGTGACGCCGTTTAATCTTCTCCAAGCTTTGCTAAAATCATCCTCTCGGTCGTCCATCCAACAGATAACATAACGATCAGAAGCCCCGGTAGGCGATGATATGTAATCTATATCTCCCATGAAAGGGAAAAAATCTTTTATAGTACCTTTGAGTTTACCGCTTTTTTCATCTTTAAGGATTGTAATCCTCTTAGCCTTAACTACTGCTAAAGCTTTGCTATCACGTTCTGCTCTTTCCTTATAGAAGACTATGACAGGTTTCTCCCAAAAGAGTTCCATTCTAAATACCTCTTGCTAGGGTAGTGATAGGTAGAATTTAAGATTTATTCATTAAACGATTTTGCGTTAAAGAGTTTTTAATAAGCGCTATGGCTATGTTATTTATGAGCGAAGAATCAGCTATAGACGAAGCGTCAAGGCTAGCCTTAAAGTACTCTTTCTTCTATGGAGGAAAGGTAGAGATAATACCAAAAGTTCCAGTTCGAGACTTGAACGACTTATCGATATGGTATACGCCAGGCGTGGCTGCAGTTTCAGAGGCCATCAAGAATGACAAGGAACTTTCATAAGGAACTTTCATTTGATTATACGTGTAGATGGAATACCATAGCGATAATAACTGATGGTAGCAGAGTGCTCGGGCTGGGAGATACGGGTCCAGAGGCATCTATGCCTGTCATGGAAGGTAAAGCTTTGATATACAAGTATCTAGGCGGTGTAGACGCTATTCCATTGCCAATAAATGTCTATGAGCCAGACAAAATGATAGAAGTTATCAAAAGTCTACAACCAGCATTTGGAGGCATAAACCTTGAGGATATAGCATCACCAAAGTGCTTCTACATAGCTGATAAGCTTAGAGAAGAGATGGAGATACCTATATGGCATGATGATCAACAAGGCACTGCTGGCGTTACATTGGCAAGCCTCATAAATTCACTAAAGCTGACTGGTCGCAAGTTACACGGTACTAAGATCGTACTCTTTGGTGTTGGTGCAGCGAATATAGCAAATGCTAAGCTAATAATAAAAGCAGGGGCTGACCCAGGAGACTTAATCTTGATCGATTCAAAAGGGATTCTTCACTCAGGGCGAGAGGATATAGATGAATTAAAGATCAAACATCGTTGGAAGTATGAGCTTGCCACAAAGACAAATAGAGAAAGAATCTCAGAAGATTTTATCAAAGCTTTTGATGGTGCTGATGTTCTAATATCTGCATCTAAACCTGGTCCCGATTTGATAAAGAAAGAGTGGATATCGAGGATGAATAAGAAGGCGATAGTATTCACACTGGCTAACCCTATTCCTGAAATATGGCCATGGGAGGCTAAAGATGCTGGCGCCTATATAGTTGCTACAGGCCGTTCAGACTTCCCAAATCAAGTGAACAATAGTCTGATATTCCCATCAGTGTTTAGAGGTGTATTAGATGTTAGAGCAAAAGCTATTGTTGATGATATGGTAATAGTAGCTGCAGAAGAATTGGCTGAATTTGCAGAAGAGAAAGGATTAAACAGGGATTACATAATCCCAAACATGATAGAGTGGGAAGTCTATCCAAGGGTTGCAGCCAAAGTTGGTGAAAAGGCAATAAAGCTAGGTTTAGCCCGAAGGAGAATTTCTATGAATGAGATTTATGAAAGGGCTGTAGAAATAATAAAGAGATCGAGGAAGCTACTATCCTCTTTGATAGAAGCCCAAGTTATACCTTTGCCGAGTCGAGGATAGATCATGATGACATTTATACATGCCAAGGATTTTTGAGGCTTTGCTTTTTAATCATGCTTCCAAGAGCGGTATTTAATGTTAGAGCCATTTAAGAAAGAATTTTAAGCCATGATAAGATCAATAAGCGGAGAGGTGATAATTTGGCAAAATGTGAGAAGTGTGGAACTGATCTTCCTGAAGGGGCAAGGTTCTGTCCTAGCTGTGGATTCCCTGTAGGCAAGATGGTGAAGGAGGAGTTCAAAGTTTCATCAGAAGATCTGGTCAAGAAGGTCAAGGATCTTATTAGGGAAGGAAACGTCACAAAGATAATAGTTAAGAACGAAGAAGGCAGGATTCTGCTTGAAATGCCTGTTACAGCAGGATTTGTAGGAGTTATCTTGGCACCCTGGCTGGCAGCACTAGGGGTCATAGCAGCTCTGGCTACAAAGTGCACTATATCTGTTGAAAGAAGAGGATAGAAAAATATTAAAGGTGATTATCAATTCCATCATGGCATTCCTTTTACATAACAATTATCATCGACCCTAATCATGCACTTTGTATTCAGCATAGTAATTGAATTTTGTAGAGGCTGTTTAAAAAATCTAAATCCCAAATTTGCTAGAATTCATTATGGAAATCATACGATCTAAAGAAAATGTTGAGGGAAATGATGATCAAATAGTTAAGATAATTTATGCAATTTTTCTTATTTTAATACAATCGTGATATACTTCAAAAATATTCTGAAATTACTTAATAAAAATTTAAATATAAGATTTCTAATTTATGAGGTCTGGTGAACTGGATTAAGAAAAGTATTAATGCAAAATAGAATTAGGGTAAAATCTTACAAGAAGGCTTTAAGCACTTCCATTCTAGTGATATTCGCACTTTCTCTCTTCGTTCTTCCGGTCAGACCAGCTTTGGGCGCTCCAGATCTTACTATCTTTTCTGAGGATTTTGAGAGAGTATTTCCAAAATTTGGAAGCTGGTCTATAGGAGACCTCAATCCTGAGAGTACTGAGGATTATTGGGGTGCTACTGGTTATAGAGCCCATAGTGGAAGCAAGAGCGGTTGGTGTGCTCAAATAGGTACTAAAATTGTCGGCTTAAACACTGAAGATAACGCAGTAGTGCATGAGTATGATGACAACATGGATGCTTACATGACGAAGCAGATAGACCTTAGAGACTATATATCAGCCACTCTTAGTTACCACTATTGGCTCGAGTGCGAATACGATTCCGATTATCTACACGTACAGACATCTACTGATGGCTTCACTTGGACTACCGAAAAATCTTACACTGGTGATAGTGCAGATTTATGGGTTCAAGGTACTGTCGATCTAACTCCTCACGTTGGCTCTTTTGTAAACATAAGGTTCCTCTTCCACAGCGATGACGAAAATAGCAGCTTTGAAGGAGCCTATGTAGATGATATAGTGATAACAGTTACTCCTACACCAGTAGGCGGTTTTACTATGTTTGCGAATGCCTCTGATATACTTGCTCCATGGATAAGTTTGGGCCTGGTTGCTCTTCTGACCGTTGTAGCATTTACCGTAGTGATCAAGAAGCGAAGAGGATAAACTACTTTATTCCATAGATGTTCAATAACGATCATCCTTTAAGGATGAGAGAATTGAAGGCATACAGAGCTAAGGGGAGTAAAGCTAGGGCTTTAAGGAAGCATAAGCAGGTTCTGTCAAGTCTTCGATTTATCCATTTGATTGTAAAAATTCGGTTGGTAGGTCAAATCTTATATCCTATCTGTCCTTTCTATTCTTAACCAATGAAAATAAGCGACAAACTGAAGATAGAAGATGCGCAACTAAGAGTTTTGACTCTCACGTTAGTAGCGATCTGTTTACAGATAATCATATTTCTTCCTTTCATACAGATTGCCACAAACCAGATGCATTATACCGCAGTAATTCCAATTACGTCAGATATCGTTATTTTGACAGCATATTTTATATTCAACACAATATATTGTATAATCTTCTCCTCAATCTTCTCTCCAAAGCGTATTGTCTCACCCTTCTACATACAACTAGGCACAATTGCAATTGCCGTGTTGATTATTGTAGACGCCAGTTTCAGAGCGCCAATTTACCCAGTTTTCCAATACAATCAATTCGCCATAAATCTAGTGATTTCCTCAATATTCTCCTTCTTCCTTTTGGGCGTGCTTGGTCTAATACAGACCGAAATTGTCAGGTGGATTGTTGGTTTGAATGAGCCTGATGAAACTCTGGAGAAAAAGACATATTCGATTGATGTAGAGTCTAAAACCGTATCGGATGTTATGGATAAATATTTTCGAAACACATGGGGACTTCACAAAGAGAAGGACATCAGGGACATTGAATTATTTCAATTAAGAAAACCGAGTGGCGAATCAGTAGTAATTGCTCTGAGACGTGACCCAGAAGATGAGAAGAAGTGTATTTTAGCAACTGTGGCTTACCAGATGGGTCGCTATTCAATCTCAAGAACAAAAGAGGCATCAGCGGTTAGAGATTCAATAATCAGGGATTTAAGAGAAAAATTGCGGGAGAAGTTAAGGGAAGAAAATAAGTTGGCTTCTCCTCCTGATTTTAGTCCACACTCATTGGATGATCTAGCATCTATAAGGGCTTACACAATTGCACTTAGACCTACACAGTCAAAATTTGATGCTATTCGAGAAATTTGGACGAAGATTTCTAGATTTTATCAATTCGCCATCGGATTTACATTTTTTACACTCGTAGCTATATCTCTAGCATTTTTCGGGCATATAATTACCGACGTTAACACTTACATTAGCACTTTGGTTTTTTTGATAATTGCGCTTGTAATTGAGTTAGGCACCTCTCTAAGGGAAGAATTCCGACGAAGAAAAGGTGATTAACACTATTTGATTTCTTTCATCATCACACCAGCCGAAGCCTGTGGTATCAAAATAGAAGGAGAAAACAAATGGATAACTTTAATTCAAAACGCTAGTCGCAAGCCACCAACCGAATTTTTACAGAGGGTCTAAACAACCGATGATTTTACAGAACCCATAAGCATAATCCTTAATTTTCACCATTTATAATATCATCCTATGGTTGAAGAAATTTCTATAACCTTAAAGTACTTCGCTACGATTAGAGACATTACTGGTAAGAAGGAAGAATCATTATCATTGAAAAAAGGCTATAGCATCATGGATTTATTGATGAAATTGGCTGAAGTTTATGGAGAGAAAATATCTCAATTCATATTCGGTGAAAAAAAAGAGATAAAAGAGAATTTAACCTTTTTAATAAATGGTAAAGCCATTAAAAATGAAAATTTGAGTAGAAAGCTAAAGGATGGAGATGTTTTTGTAATTCTTCCTCCTATAAGTGGAGGATGATTTTCAATACGAAATAATTTTCGACAAATGCCGATTGAATAATCTTAAATAGCGAAACGGTTATTTTGTCCACTCTATAGTAAGCAGGGGAAAATGTTGAAGAACTATAATGAATTAGGCATATCAGGCTATAGTGCATGCATATACAGCCAAGGTAGATATGGTGATGAGCATGAATATTCCAATCGGTTGGAAAGCTAAACCTCAAGTCGCCATCATTGGTGCTGGTAGAACCAAGTTTGGAGAGCAGTGGTATAAAGATCCAGAAAAGCTTTTGATGGAAGCAGGAATTAGTGCCGTAGAGTCTGTTGATCATGGACTAAGAAGAAGAGATATTCAAGCCTGTTACTTCGGTAGCTTCCTATATCAAGTAACTAATAGGCTTGCCTTGGTTCCTGGCTACATGGCTCGGGAGTTGGGTATAAACATCCCCATGAACATTACAGAGGCTGCTTGTGCTTCTGGTGGCTCAGCCTTTTTTAATGCTTGTATAGCCATCAAGTCAGGTATGTATGATGTGGTTCTAGTAGGTGGTTTTGAAAAGATGACGGACCACTCTAGCAAGATTACGGATGACCTTATGCTTGCTGCCGATCCACACGAATTTGATGTGGGTTTCACCTTTCCAGGCTTATATGCGGCTATGATGACAAGATATATTCACGATTATGGTCATGAGGATCGGAGGTGTATAGAGGCTTTAGCACAAATCACATGTAAAAACCATCATCATGCTGTTAACAACGAGTATGCCCAGTATAGGCGAGAGTTCAAAGTGGAGGATGTTCTTAAATCCCCCCTTGTAGCAGACCCTATAAGGCTTCTTCATTGTTCACCTATCTCTGATGGTGCTGTTGCAGTTATCTTAACCAAACCTGAATTGGCGAAGAAGTATACTGATACCCCGATCTACGTTATTGGGAGTCAGCAGGCTACGGATGATGTTTCCCTTTGCACCAGAGAAAGCTTAACGGGGATCAAGGCTACAAGGCTTGCCATAAGTAGTGCTTTGATAGAAGCCGACTTATCCATAGAAGATCCTCAAATCGCAGAGGTTCATGACTGCTTTACCATTGAGGAGGCTATGTTTTTAGAGGATTCAGGCTTCTACGAGAAGGGCAAGGCTTGGAAGGGCATATATGAAAGTTATGAGGGTTTTAAGGGTTCAAAACACATACCTTACACTAAAGATGGTAAAGAACTTATAGTAAACTCAGGTGGAGGGCTTAAGGCTGATGGTCATCCTGTAGGTGCTACAGGAGTAAGGCAGATCCATGAATGCTTTAAACAGTTGAGAAAAGAAGCCGGTAAACACCAAGTGGAAGTAGATGGAGACTTAAACCTAGCTCTTTGTCATAACATTGGAGGAACAGGTGGGATAGCCACTGTTCATATTCTAGCGAGGGATGTCCCATGAGCGAACCTATTACAAGAAGAAAGATTCTTATAGATTACAGGATTCAGGCTTCAAAATGCACAAACTGTGGTAAAACCTACTTCCCACCAAAATTCTTCTGTAACACAGAGGGTAGAAGAAGTCATATGGATCTTGTGGACTATTTCTATGATAGAGGAAACCTCACTAGTGGGAGTGTTATTCGTAAACCCGCTAATGAGTTTCTTCATATAGGTTCTTTCATGACAGGCATAATTTCTTTTGATGATGGGACGAGGGTTCCAGGAAGAGTCACTGACTATACTCCACCTGAAGAAGAGTTAGACGTTACTCGTTTCGTAGGGAAAGGCGTTATACCCAGGTTTAGACGCCTTTACACGGATGGCTCCCAAGGTTTGATTTACTACTCAAGTCTCAACTTCAGTTTCGAGGATGATTACTATCCCTACCAAGGATACGTAAAGATCCCCCAAAATGTAAGTGAAAGTCCTGGAATCGTTGGCTATGGTGTTTATCTACCAAAGTTTAGGATAAAGAATGAAGAAGAATCAGGCTTAGGAGTGGGAGAAAGAACTGTACCTTTTGTAGATGAGGACACAACCACCTTTGCCGTAGAAGCCGGAAAAAGGGCTTTGATCCATTCAGGCGTTGATAGTAAACATGTGAAAAAATGTTTCGTAGGCTCGGAATCCACACCCTATGCTGTTAAACCTTCTATGTCCACGGTTTGTCAAGCTTTACAACTTGGTGAAGAATATGAAGGTGGCTTCTTTAGTGGGGGCATAGACTCTCAGTTTGCATGTAAAGCAGCCACAGACCTCTTCATTGATGCTGCTGCTTTAGCAAATTACCCTATTTTTAGAGGGGAGTATGTTATGGTCATAGGCTCCGATAATTCTCAAGCCGAAAGAAACGATCCATTAGATTTTACAGTAGGTGCAGGTGCCGCTGCTTTTCTCTTCGGAAAAAAAGGTGTTATCGCAACTCTAGACCATTACGTACCTTACACCTCTGATACACCAGATTTTTATCGACGGGAGGGACAAAAATATCCAAGACATGGTGGGAGGTTCACCGGAGAACCTGCTTACTTTAAACATGTTGTAACAGCCATGAAGACGACCCTGAAGGTAAGTGAGCTATCCCCAAAGGATATCCGTTTTGTGGTCTGTCATTCACCCAATGCTAGGTATCCTTATCTAGTTGCTCTAGAAGCGGGTTTTGAGAAGGAGCAGATTGAACCTGGGTTGGTGGTCAAATATATTGGAAACCTCTATTCTGGTTCTAGCCCTACTGCCTTAGCAGCTGTTCTCGATATAGCTGAGCCAGGTGACCGTATACTCATGACTAGCTATGGTTCTGGTGCTGGTAGCGAATCCTACATATTCACTGTTACCAAGGAAATTGAAAAGAAAAGGGAAAAGTCTATTCCTGTAAAATACCAGATTGAAAGCCCTCATAAAGAGTATGTGAACTATGATACCTACCGAAGATGGAAGGAAGCAAGCTTGTAGAGGATTAATCTTGAAAAGAGAACTCATATTGATTAAAGAAGAAGAGTACACCTATACCAAAAGGCTTTGATAGGCTCAAGAAGAAGACAGTATTCAGAAGGGATAAGAACCTATGAGCCAAGACTGCCTTCTTCCTATTATAGAGCTATTGAGCATGTAGGGCTTTTTGCTCTGAAGTTTTAAGAGAATGACTATGCTCAAGATATTTTATCATATCTTCAATCTCTCTTTTTACTTCTCTGAGTAAAGATACTTCAACCTTTAGATGCTCAGCCCTATCCTCAAGTTTAGTTAACACAAGGCTTTCCTTAACTACCATCTTCTCTTGCTCTAGCTGATCGACTCTTTTCTCTAATTCCTGCTTAACCTCTTCCATCATCTTTATCTTATTATGAAGCTCCTCTAACTCATTGGTTTCGATGAGCTTTAGATCCTTTTTGCCTATCACAAAAGGAAACTTTGTATTGCATTTGTCACACCAGTAAATCCCTACTATGCTCTCCACGATCTCCCCGTTTTTTTTGGGCTCTACCGTAGGCCATGTCTTAAGAGGCTCTGATACTTTCGA
>JACGUK010000048.1 GCA_024256265.1 archaeon | reverse complement strand
AAGAAGGGCTTTACAATAATACAAACACCATATATGCTTCGAAGAGAGGTCGTGGCTGGTTGTGTTGCTCTATCTGATTTTGAAGATGCCATCTATAAGATTGAAGAAGAGGACCTTTACCTCTTGGCTACTTCTGAGCATGCCATAGCTGGCCTTCATAAAGATGAAATTCTTAATGGAAAGCAATTACCTCTAAAGTATGCTGGAATAAGCCCTTGCTATAGAAAAGAAGCAGGGGCTCATGGTAGGGATACAAAAGGAATCTTTAGAGTTCATCAATTCGAGAAAGTAGAGCAATTTGTATTCTCAAGACCAGAAGATTCATGGAAAGAGCATGGGTTGTTGATAAAAAACGCTGAGGAAATATTCCAATTACTCAAAATACCTTACAGAATAATGAACGTATGTATAGGCGATCTTGGAACTGTTGCTGCAAAGAAATATGATTTGGAAGCTTGGTTGCCAGGTCAAGGAAAGTATAGAGAGATGGTAAGTTGCTCCAATTGCTTAAACTACCAAGCAAGAAGGCTGAACATAAAGTATAGAGATAAGCCCAACGAGAAGCCAAAGTTTGTTCACACATTGAACAGCACTGCTATAGCAACTGAAAGAGCTTTGATAGCAATAATGGAGAACTATCAAGAGAAGGATGGTTCTATAAGGATACCTGAAGTCCTTAGACCTTACATGAGTGGATTAGAAGTGATAGAAAGGGATTAGGCTCTGCATTGAAATTTTAGTGTCAAACCTTAAGGTAAATGTTTTATTTCAATATAATGTTAAGATTTATGAGGCACTACTTTAACATTGTTAAGCTTTTAACTAATGGTAAAGATCTTATCTCGTCGATAGCTTTTGCTGGTATCTTGCCGTCTATTACAAGAGTTAAACAAGGCTCAGGGACTAGATCAGGATCGTCGGCCAAGGCTTGCCTCACGACCAAGTTATATTTTGCTACAATACTGGTTACGCTAGCTATAACTCCTGGCCTGTGAGGGTCTGATCTTATAACTAAAACGCTATAATCAAGGATCTTTGCTACCTCAACCAGACTTGCTCCAACAGGCCTTATTCTTGTGAATATCTCACGTAGCTCTGAATTATCTAGAATTTGTTTAGTTGTGCTCCTTACAACTCTCCTATCAACACCAACCGCTCTAGCAATTGCTGTATCGTCAATTTCTGCATCGCCCACATAAAGTTTACTATTCTCATCTATCCTCACACCTAACTCTATCATCTTCCTTACCACATTCAACCTTCCTTTCTGCTTTTTGAATCTTGTTTGAATCTTTTTCCACAAATCTAAACAGATATATTCATGATTGCATTTAAAAATACCTATTTTATCATGAGGAGAATTAAAGAAATCTCAAATTGAAATTGTTGAATGTATGTGCATAGCTCTCTTTAAGTATCAAAGCCAAAAACTCATTTCCTAGTCTTACCATTAAACTATAAAATTTCAAATCACTAGTCTTATGAACAAAAATCAAGATTAGAGTCAAAGAGCTATGCTCAAAACAGGGAAAGCCACATGTAATAGAGAATTCACAGTCATTTATTCAAAAAACAAGGATAGTCAAATTCGCATTTATGTTGAGTTAACATAATTGTTTAAAGAAGTTGACCATTTATTACATATCTATTCATGCAAGAATAATGTCGGAAATGAGCATTTTAAGTAGGATAAGAAGTTGGTTTGGTGGGGCGAAGAATGTATCGGTAGCGCCAGCCATAACCAAAAGTCGTGCAGTAGAGGAAGCCAACCAAGATACAAAGGCAAAAGAGCTTGCAGAGGCCATAAAGGTTGCCCATGAGGAGCGGTCTCAATCATCAAACGTAGAACAGGTAGCCATTCAACCCGAAAATATTACGCCCAATATTCAGCCTGAGAGTAACCTACCATCTGTCCAGAATGAGGTTACTATATCTCATGACAATCCGCCAGTTCAATACGATAGCCCAGCCATTGATGCGCCAACTAGCGTATTATTGGTACCCCAAGATGCCTCCAATGTAGTTCAGTCAACTCCCTCGGAGCTCATGAATATTCAAACCGAAAGCGTTCCATCCCATGCTCAACCTGAAGGCATCACGTCATCCATTCAAATTGAGGATACGCCGTCCTATGACAACACACCTGCTCAATTCGATAGCCCACCCGTTACTACGTATGAGGTAACAAATACTGCCCAAATCGATAACATGTCTACCCAACCTCAGCCTAAACAAAAATCAAAAAGAACGAGAAGATCTACAGGATCAAGATCAAGGCCAAGGAAGAAATCAAAAAGTGCCAACCCTGAGGTTTTGCCAGACTAGCTATCTCACCGAAAAGAATCCACATAGAGAAAGGAGATTGTGTGACTAGGTTAGGTTACCTTCTCTTTGAATTCTGAAAAAACTCGGTAGACAGCTTCAGACCAACCTTTATAATCTTCCTCTTCAGGGTAATCCCTGTAGAGCTTCTTGACCTTCTTCATGTAGCTAGCCACAGTCGTCAAATGAAGAAGTATGCTGGGTCTTCTAACACCTCTAATAATCCTTCCAGCCTTCTCCCTCACCGATAGATCCCCACGACCGTAGCTGAGCCTTGTTAGATCTGATTCTGTTATTAATTTCCTCTCCATGCCGAACTCCAAATCATCGTTACTCAACTCTTGTAAGAAGATTCTTAAGATCTCTAAGCCAGCAGCCTTCATGCCATAAGCTTTTACGTATTCTTTGTTAGCTCTCCATAAAGCCTTTTTTGGATCTTCTTCGCTCAAGCTCTCTACAGCGACTCTTCCAGCTATTCTTCCTGATAACATGGATGGCCCTATACCACCAGCATGCATGGGGTTCGCTGTAAAGCCGGAGTCTCCAGCAAACATAACTCCAAAAGCCACTAAAGAGTGAAGAGACCTTCTAGTTGGTGCGACTCCGCCACCTGCATCTATAATCTTTGAGTCTTCAAGGATGGGAAGGCTTGATAGATTCTCTTTAAAAAGGCTCTTCGGATCATTTCCACGACCTCCTTGAACTCCTATACCTATATTTACTAAATCTTCGCCTTGAGGAAAGAACCACCAATAACCTCCTGGAGCTATCCTTGTATCCAAGTAAATTTTGGCTGAACTTGGATTGTTTATGCTCCTCTTTAACTTCCTTACTTCTCTGTAACATATAGCAACATCTCTCCATTCTGGTTCCTTCACAAGACCATGAAAATCAGGTAAGGCTCTTCTTATGACTCCAGTCCAGCCACTAGCATCTACAACTACTTTACATGAAAAGGATTGAATTTCTCCAGTTTTATTATCTAAAGCTTTAACGCCTACGACCCTTCCTTTTTCTATTATAGGGGAGGTTACCTTTGTATTTGGTTTCAGCTCTACACCTTTATCTAAGGCTTGATCTAAAAGCCAACGACCAAACTCGTACCTATTTAGAGCGTAGCCCTCCCCTTCAACCTTATAGCTATAATTGCCTGATGGAGAGCAGACAACTATGGAATTAATCTTACTTCTTACGGCGTTACTCGGAGGATTTTTTAGATGAACACTCTTAAAGTGATGGGATCCTATAGCATCCCCACAGACTTTCTTACCTATTTCCTTAAAATCCTTGCAATCTAGCATTAAGACTTTTGAGCCATGCTCAGCACTCGTCATGCCTGCAAGACATCCAGCACTCCCAGCGCCTACAATTATGATATCATATCTTTGCAAGTTTTACACCGAGTCCATTATAGAGAGTCGTCTAAAGCATTACAAATACTCATAGATAATTGTTTTGCAATTTAAAAGCTAAGAATAGAAATAAAAAAATTATGAGTGAGGACTAAGGTCAGTCTTCACCAGCGCCAGGCATCCCCTCTTCTGGTGGCCTACCCGGCCTTGCTCCAGTCTCTCTCATCTTGCCAGAAGCTATGACATCATCGATTCTAAGTATCATGCAGGCGGCTTCTGTTGCTGACTTTACGATCTGCTCCTTTACGACCAATGGTTCATAGATGCCCTTCTCGTAGGTATCTGTAATTCCCCCATCGAAGACACCGATACCAGCCCAGACCATGCCCTGACCGTGCTTTGCCCTTAGCTCCACTTGAGCGTCTATAGGATCAAGCCCTGCATTTTCGGCCAATGTCAACGGTATTACCTCTAAGGCTTCTGCAAATTTTTGAACAGCCAATTGCTCTCTTCCAGAAAGAGTGTGAGACCATTCCCTTAGTTCGTGGGCAATGTGAGCTTCAGGTGCTCCACCACCTGCAACTATAGCCGGCTTCTGCATTACATCCCTCGTTACGCAAAGGGCATCATGCAAAGACCTCTCTGCTTCATCGACGATTCTCTGAGTTCCACCTCTTACCAAGATCGTTACAGCCTTTGGATTCTTGCAACCTTCTATGAAGACCCACTTGTCCTCCTCTATCTTTCTCTCTTCAACTAGCTCAGCAAACCCTAGATCACCAGCCGATAAATCCTCAAGGTTCGTTACTACTCTGCCTCCACTAGCCTTTGCCAGCTTGTCCATATCACTCTGCTTAGCTCTTCTCATAGCCATTATTCCTGCCTTTGCAAGATAGTGCTGGGCTATATCATCGATGCCTTTTTGGCATATTAGTACATTGGCTCCCACGTCAGCAATTTTGTCCACCATAGTCTTTAGCATGCGGTTCTCTTCCTCTAAGAATAGCTTTATTTGCTCAGGGTTGTTTATGTTGATCTTGGCATCGAACTCTGTCTTCTCTATCTCAAGGGGGGCATTGACAAGGGCTATCTTAGCGTTCTTGATTCTCTTAGGCATTCCTGCATGGACGACTTCCTTGTCTATCACTAGACCTCTTATCAGCTTGGTTTCAGCTAGAGACGCTCCCGCCTTTTTCTCTACTTTGACATCATCTATATCAACCTTGTAGCTTCCGTCTGCCTTCTCAGCGACTTGAAGAAGGCCATCGACCACTACTTCTGCCAAAATCCCACTATCTTGAGAGACCATTTTCGTCTCCATGCTGGTCTTGGCTATCTTAACTAACCAATCTTTCTTATCTGGCGGCACTTCAATTGCTATCTTTTTGAGAAAGTTTAAAGCTTGATCAGATGCTTTTCTGTAACCATCGACTATAACTGTAGGATGGACATCCTTATTGATGAGCTCTTCTGCTCTTTCCAAAAGAGCACCTGCAAGGACTACCGCTGAAGTTGTACCGTCTCCAACTTCATTATCAGTAGTCTTGGCAATCTCCACCATCATCTTTGCAGAAGGATGCTGGACATCGATCTCTTTTAGTATAGTCGCTCCGTCGTTTGTTATAGTAACGTCTCCTAGAGTATCAACGAGCATCTTGTCCATGCCTCTTGGTCCTAAGGAGCTCCTTACTACCTCTGCTATCAGCTTAGCCGCCATTATGTTGTTCCTTTGAGCATCTCTACCACGAGTCTGCGTGGAACCTTCTTTGAGGATAAGGATTGGCTGACCGGTTGATGTAACTGCTGGAACTGCTGTTGCCATTAAATCACCCCATATCTAATATATCGATAAATTTTCTTTACTTTTAAATCTTACTCTCAAATTATCACATCATCCTAAAGCCTTAGTTATTGTAACATTTTTTATGAGCATAGAAGGAGCAAGGGTTGGGATGGATACTTCCCACCATTCAATCCATCTTCTCTCCTTAGATATGGCTATGATATTTGCTAATTGTCTTGGAAAGCTATCGCTAATTCTGAGCCCTGCAATTGGGTGCTTTATCTTTCCGTTCTCGATAAGAAAGGCTGCATCCCTTGGTATGGTTGAATACTCGCCAGTTCTCATATTCTGAAACCTTGTGTACCAATTGTTCGTCACCATCATGCCCCTTTTAACCTCCTTTATGATATCATCTGTGCTCATATCTCCAGAGTCTACTACAAGGTTCCAAGGATGAGGGTCTATTATCCCTGCATTGCCTGTTGAAGATGTATTGAACTTCTTTGCTGTAGTGCTATTATGAAGGTAATTTTTTAAAACTCCTTTCTCAATTATTAAATTCTCACAGGTTGGAAAGCCTTCATCATCGAATCCCCTACCTCCAAAGCCTCCTTCTATGACACCATAGTCCCTTAAAGTGAAATTATCCACGCTTACCTTTTGATTAATCTTATCAGTTAAGAAAGATAAACCTGTGTCTACCGTAAATGCTGAGGCAAAGGATCCCACGTGCTGGATTATATCTGCAGTCACGGTTGGTAATGTAATAAGATCATAGATGCCTTCTTCCCAAGGATTAGGATTTATGGATGCCTTTGCATACTCTCCTGCCTCTTTGCCCGCTTCATAGGGGTTAAAGTCTTTGAGTCTTGCAGCGCATGATAATCCATGACCGCTTGCCTCTTTGTTAGAAAAAGCCCTTACGTTGAGCAATATCTTAGTTCTCTTATCCTCACCAGTAGCATTGCCTGATGTGAGAATGGCTAAATTTTCTTCCGAAGCCATCAGAGAACCTGAGACTCTATTCGCTCCTGCTTCTAGACCTGCATCTATGGCTTCTTTAACAAATTCTATCAATTTCATCCCATCCTCAACCAATTTCTCATCGTAAATTCCATGTGAAGTGTATTTAGTCTCTATCCTTGGCAATGGTGTGTAATCTGGGCTTGGTGATAATTCTTCACAAGCTTTTATCAAGTTTAAAGTGAATTCTTTGATCTCTTTTATGCTTGGATTGGATGTAGAGCCCATTATCCTCTTATTATCCTTAGCCAAATAAAGGAAGAGCTCCAAGTTCTTTATGTTCTTATTAACAGTAATAGAGTTGTTGCTGAACCTGATCATATTTTCATTCGTTTTAGAGCATATGGATGATATGTCTGTTGCTCCAAGCTTCAATGCCTCTTTTAGAGCTAAATCAACCAATTCAATTATCTCCATTTATCTCTCCCCCAATCTAATAGCCCTGAGCCTTATATTTGGCCCCCCAGTCCAAACTGGAATTCCTTGCATAGGGTCTCCTTTACCACAAGTTGCAGCCACAAATTCAACCTCTTTGCTCCTTGCATCAACGCTACTCCATAGCTTAGGAGTCGTTATCTCTAGAACAGGATTCCTTACCATATTTTTTATCTCTCCTTTCTCTATCAAGTAAGCTTCAAGGCCAACGTATCTTTGATTCAGGCGCTTATCATCGATATTCCACTCCATGAAGGATTTTATGTAAACACCGAGCTCGATATCCTCAAAAAGCTCCTCTAAAGAATGATCGCCAGGCTCAACGAAGGTATTTGCCATCCTTACAATAGGCTCTCTGTCATACCTTGTAGCCCTTGATGAACCATTGCTTGAAATTTTAAATTCATAGGCTGTTGCTCTATTATGCAAGAATTCACTAATTATTCCTGCCTCTATCAACCTCCTCTTCCTAGCAGGAACTCCTTCATCATCGTAAAGGTAAAAGCCATTAGAATTTGGGATAGTAGGATCGTCACTCACATAGGCCTCTTTGCTTCCAATCTTAAGGTTAAGATCATTGGGCTTAAGGTAAGATTCTCCTGCCTGAGCTGCCTCTCTTCCAAGAATTCTATCAGCTTCTCCAGGATGACCTGCTGACTCGTGGGCTATTATGCCACTGACTTGAGGACCAAGAATTACATCTACTATTTCTTTTGGTGGCTTTTGCTCATTCTTAACAGCGAAAGAAAGATTCTCAGCCTCCTTTTGTATATACTCAAAAATCTTCAATCTCTCAATCACCTCCCATCCACCACTCTCTCCAAGCTGAGAATAGCCTGAAGGTATAGTTATGGTGGTTGTCTTGCCTTTGTAAGAGGTTGTAATATAACTATGGAAACCTACCTTTGGCACTCTACTCCTTATCATTACTCCATCGCTATTCATGTAAAACTTTTCTTCAAGAAGAGTTGAAGATACCAACAATCTATTAGGAAAAGCAACATCAGCCTTTCCATCCTTTATAAGATGATCTACATCCTTCAGCAAACCGAAAAGGTCATCAAAGCCAATGTTCTCTATGCTTTTTTTCTCCTCTACCTTCCAATCAACTTTGATCGATTTTTCTTTGCTCAGAAGAACTTTATGCTTTAAGAGTGGTAATGATGCTTTAGCCCTTTTTACAGCGCTCTCAACGATATTTTTTATGTTCTTTTTTGATATATCATTGGTAGCAAAGAAGGCTAGAGAGCCAGAATGAATTACTCTTATACCTATGCCATAAGCATCTCCTATTACAGCTGGCTC
>JACGUK010000047.1 GCA_024256265.1 archaeon | reverse complement strand
GATGTTATACTTGCAGAACCTGTTGGGAGTTGCACAGACCTCCTTGCAACTGTCTATGCCCCCCTAAGGCAGTACTATAGAGATGAAATCAGCCTATCGCCATTTCTCGTACTTGTAGATGCATCCACAATTCTAGATTATAATCGAAGGTTCAATCTCATACTCCCAAGGGCGCCCTTAGGATTTCTTATCTCTTGGCAGATTAAGGAGGCAGATGTAATCGGGGTTAATAAGATGGATTTGGTGAGAGAGCTACAATTCTTAGAGATAAAGAAACTTTTAAGTAATATTAACCAAGGGGCGGAATTGATTTCCCTTTCAGCAAGAACTGGCTACAACTTAGATAATTTAGTTAAGATGCTAATGGAAAAAGAGCACTATACTCGCTCTTCTGTTGATGTCGATTATGATTTGTACGGTGCTGCAGAAGCCGAACTCGGTTGGTTCAATGGTTCTTGGATGGTAGCCTTTGAAAAAACCATCAGACTAGACAAATTTGTTAAGGATTTGATGATAGAGACCGCCAAGAGAATAGAGGATAAAGGCGGTCAAGTAGTACACTTAAAAATTAACTTCTCAACTGTAGAGGGATCGGCCAAGGCTAGTCTGGTGAATCTTGAACAAGGCGTGGACTTCACAAATACATTGCCCCCTCCTTCAAAAGCTATGGATATTATAATGAACATAAGGGCTAGACTCGATCCAGATGGCATTACAGAGTGCGTTCTTGAAGCGCTCAAAACAGTAGCATCGGGACATAAAGCCGAATACTTTGACTGGTTTGCAAAGAGCTTCAGGCCTGCCTTTCCGAGACCCTACTACCGTCTACCTAGGACATAACGGGCGTTATGAGATGAGTGCAGCGATTATTCTAGCAGTGGACATAAGCATCTTCTTTCTTGGCTATCAATTCTACTCAAATTTCATAGTGAATAGGATTCTGCTCTTAAGTCTATTAGGTAAAGATGAACCCAAAAAGTTGCTCTTCTCAATTTTAGGCCTCATAATTAATGATTGCTTCAGATTACACAAAAGGTTTATCATAAAGTACCAAAGATACGTTCCTAGGTGAGAAATTGAAAGTTACCCTGTCTGTGATCAAAGCAGATGTTGGGAGCGTAGCAGGTCATCACGTAGTCCATCCAGACCAGATAAGAGTTGCATCTGAGAAGTTGAAGGAGGCAAAAGAGTCAGGTCTGCTCATAGATTATCATGTTACAAATTGTGGGGACGATCTTCAGCTGATAATGACTCATAGAAAAGGCGCAGATAGCGAAGAGGTTCATAGATTGGCTTGGGACACTTTCAGCTATGTTACTGAGAATGTCTCAAAGAGATTAAAGTTATATGCTGCTGGCCAGGATTTACTTGCAACTGCTTTCTCTGGTAACGTTAAAGGCATGGGGCCGGGCGTTGCTGAGGCTGAGTTCGAGGAGCGCATCAGTGAGCCTATAATAATATTCATGGCTGATAAGACAGAGCCTGGAGCTTGGAATTTTCCTCTCTATAAGATATTCGCTGACCCTTTCAACACTGCAGGTTTAGTAATAGATGAGAAGTTGCATGAAGGCTTTACCTTCAGGGTAATGGATGTCTATGAAAATAGAATAGTCGATCTTCAAGCCCCTGAAGAGATTTATGACATACTAGCTTTGATAGGGACTCCAGGAAGATACATAATACATTCGATTTTTAGGCGCACAGATAACCTTTTAGCAGCTGTAGCAAGCACTTCAAGATTATCTCTAATAGCAGGAAGATACGTTGGTAAAGATGATCCTGTCATGTTCGTAAGAGCTCAGCATGGCTTGCCTGCAGTAGGAGAGATTCTAGAACCTTTCGCTTTCCCACACCTTGTGGCAGGATGGATGAGAGGATCACATCACGGACCTTTGATGCCTGTCTCGATAAGAAATGCAAAATGCACTAGATTCGATGGTCCACCTAGAGTTGTAGCACTTGGATTTCAACTCAACGAAGGTAAGCTTGTAGGCCCTGAGGATATGTTCGATGATCCAGCCTTTGATAGAGCTAGAGACATAACAAATAGAGTAGCAGACTACATGAGGCTACATGGTCCCTTTATGCCAGCAAGGCTAGGTCCAGAAGAAATGGAGTATACAACTCTTGCAGCCGTTTTAAAGAAGCTAGAAGCAAGGTTCAGACCAGCATAAAAGACTTGGTTTAATTTGAAGCCGATGAAGATGAGCTTAAGAAGTGTATCGAGCTAGGCAAAAAAGTTGCAAAGGTTGTTAAAACATGATTTTATCTCGCTAGACTTATTTTATTACTTGATAGGATAGAAGTAAGATGACTATAAAGCTAAAAGAAAGGATTATGATAATAAATTTCAAGAATTATCTCGAAGCCTCGGACGAAGGAGCCATAAGATTAGCAAAGATTGCAGAGAGTGTAGCAAAGGAGCTTGATGTTGAAATCATCGTTGCACCTCCCATTCCAGATTTATCGATTGTGGCTAAATCTGTCAGAATACCAGCCTTTGCTCAGCATGTAGATTTGGCTAAACCTGGAAGTACAACAGGCTCCATAGTTCCAGAGATAATCAAAGCATGCGGTTGTGCTGGCACCTTATTAAACCATAGTGAGAAGAGAGTACCTATAAAAGTGATAAAGGAGCTAATACCTAAGCTGAAGGATTTAGGGCTTTATTCTGTAGTATGCGCTAAAACTCCAAAGGAGGTAAAAGATAGAGCTATGCTCCTTCCTGATTACGTGGCAGTCGAGCCTCCTGAGCTCATAGGCACAGGCAGGGCTGTATCTAAGGTCAAACCTGAAGTCATCTTAAGGTCTAAAGATGCAGTGAAGGAGGTTAGCGATTCTGTTAAACTTATCTGTGGAGCTGGGATTACATCAGGCGAGGATGTTTCTATTGCCCTTAAGCTCGGTTCCTTCGGGATTCTCGTTGCTAGCAGTATCATAAAATCTGATTCATGGGAACTCAAAATAAGGGAGTTGGCAAAACCTTTAGTTGTGGAATAGCCTAAAGTTTATCTATTCTAAGTTCTTCAAGAAAAAAGAAGATTATTTAAACTAATATCAATCGCCTCCCTTATCATTAGATAATGGGTAAACAAAAATCCGATCTAGAAATGACCATAATCATATATCGACAAAATGCTCATCCATATTAGGGCATTCAAAATTGGGAAGCATACTACATTTTGTGATAATTCTTGTTGGTGATTAAATGAAAAGAATCACTACAGGTATCTTAGGCATGGACACAATATTAAGAGGAGGCTTACCAAAAGCATCCATGACCCTAGTTATTGGGCAACCTGGTTCAGGGAAGAGCACTCTTGGTATTCAATTTCTTTATGAGGGATTAGGGAAAAAGCAACCAGCTATATTGATCAGCACTTCTCCATCTATAAATGCCCTATTAAATGAGGTTATAACAGAATACGATTGGGACTCTGAGATTATCAGCAAAATCATATACATGGATTGCCATTCTTGGACAGTTTGCATAGCTAAAGAGAAATATTCGGCCGATTTAACAAGATTAACAGATGTAAATATAGCTCTTAATGAGATCATTGAAGATCAAAGCATCACTCCTCAACATGATGCAAGATTAGTTATAGATTCTTTCTCAGATTTCTTTCTTTACAACCCATCAGATCTTACTTTGAAGTTTCTTAAAGGCTTGAAAAGCAGACTCTTCGAATACCAGATTACTTCATTGATCTTAGTACAGGAAGGCATGCACGATGATAGAATAGTATCATCAATAGAAGCTATAACTGATGGGACTATAAGATTGAAAGTCGATGAAACTGGAAGGTATGTAATGGTCAGTAGGATGATGGCAACTCCTTCCAGGATGAGATGGGTACCTGTAACTATAAAAAGAGGGATAGAATTCAAGGCCATCGAGTTCTTTGAATAATTAGGCTAAAGGCCTTATCATAAATGTAGCATGAGATGATGATTTTAGCTGAAATCTTTGCTCTTAACGATTTCAACAAATTAAAGGCTCAACAAGAATAGAATTAATCCTAATTGTTCTAAAACCAAAATCCTATCTTCACTTCCTAAATGCTTAAATAACAATTTATGATAAACATTTTAATTTAAATAATTTTTTAAACAACCTGTTGCTAGACCTTTGAGGGGTAGAAATAGGAGATGTCTTCAGAACCTAAGACTTATAGGGGCTTTTTGTTTGCTGGTATAAAAGAGGCAGAGTGGTATGAATCTGTATTCGGCGTCAAACCCAAAAACTTCGAGGACCTATTTAATGATGTTATAGATGCAGGCAAGTGCACCTTCTGCGGTGGTTGTTTTGCAGCATGCCCCTTCTCTGTCTTAGGATTCGAGAATGAACTCCCAAAACTTGTAGGTGTTTGCTATCAGTGTGAACTCTGTTGGCACACATGCCCAAGAACGGTTTATGATTATGACGAAATGGATAAAGCCATCTTCGGTAGGGTTCGTGATAAGGAAGAACGTTTAGGAATATATGCATCAGCCTACGCGGCAAGATCGAAGATCAAAGAAGTTTTGGACGTTGCCCAAGATGGTGGAATAGCCACAACCCTGTTGATGTATTCCTTGGATAAAGGGATCGTCGATAGTGTAGTAGCATCCACAAGAAAGTTAGATGTATGGAGACCCTGGCAGAGGGATTATGAGATAAAAGGGGATGTATGGAGACCCTGGCCCAACGTAGTATTCAATTCTAAAGAATTGGTAGGAGCGTCTGGGACAAAGTATTCGACAAGCCCTGTAACCATAGGACTGAGATATGCGGTGGAGGACTGCGCCAGCAGCAGTGTGGGTGTCGTTGGAACTCCTTGTGAAGTCCAGACCGTCAGGAAGATGCAGTATGCTAACAAAGCCTGCTCAAAGCTGGGCAGTCATGTAAAGTTTGTTTTTGGGCTCTTCTGCATGGAGAGCTTCTGGTACAGGGATTTGGTAAAGTTTGTAGTGTCGAAGGGCACAGATATGAACAACGTTAGAAAGTTCGCCATAACAAAGGGCAAATTCATAGCGTATGCAGAAGACAAGGAAATTTTCAGCGTACCCTTGGATGAAATCAAGGCTTGTGTTAGAGGCGGTTGCCACATATGTAAAGACTTCACGGCGGAGCATGCAGACATATCCATAGGATCGGTAGGTTCTCCTGACGGTTGGTCCACGGTCATGGTCCGAACGAAGGTTGGCGAGGAGCTCTTCAAGGGCGCTTATGAAGCCGGTTACATAGAGTTTAAACCTATAGAAGAGGTTAAGCCAGGATTAAAGTCTGTTTTCAAGCTTTCCGATGGTAAAAAGGAACGACAAAAAGAAGTAAAAGAGCACGACTAAGAAATATTTAATGCTTTAAATTGAAGATTACCATCTCAGTCTTCTAAGCTTTCTGACATCGGTGGTTCCGTAGTGCCTAAAGACGTTGATGATTATAGATAGAGCAATAGCAGCGACGCAGGCTCCTATGGTCATGGAAATCAGAGTTATGGACTGAGCGAGAGCATCAACGCCATTGCTTCTTAAGCCCATGACTATGAGGTTAAGGTTGACACCCGAAGTCACTATTTCTATCCCTAGCACGATCTTTATCAGATCCCTCTTGGTAGCTATGCAGTAAAGCCCCATGACTATCAAGAGGATAGATGCAGGTATGTAGATTTGAAGTAATTCATTCATTTTTCAACATCCTCCTCTACAGCCTCCTCTATGACTCCAACACCCTCCTTCTTCCTCAAGATCGCTGTCACAGCTGTAACTGTAGCCAACAGAAGAAAGCCCTGGACAATTATGTCAAAGCCTCTATAGGTCCATAAGAAGTAAGGAGCCTCTTCAAGGGGGTAGCCTTGTGAGGGAGTGATTGTTCTAAGGGCTTCCACAAGGTTGATGGAAAAGGCCAAGACCATTGCAAGGAGCATGCCTACTAAAAGAAGAATTGTAACTAGGTTCAATTTCTCTCTCAAGACCCTTCCTCTCATAGTGTGAAGAGTGGCAAGGAATAGAACAGCTATGGCTCCTGCGTATATGGCCAATTGGAAGACAGCTATATAGGGCGCATTTAAAAAGTAGAAGATCACGCTTAAGATGGAACTCATGATTATGAAAAGGGCCAGGGCTCTAAGCAGATCCTTGACCTCTATGACAAGAAAAGCCAAAGCAATCAGAAGGGCTAGAAAGACTATATGTATTAGGTAGTCCACCATAAAGATCACCTGATGGTGAAAGCCTTTTTGTCAAAGGCCGCCAACTCGAACTCTTCCGTCAACTTAATGGCACCTTTGGGACAGACTTCTTGGCATTGAGAGCAGAACAAGCAGAGCTCCAGATGGAATATGGGCCTTTTTCCCTTCTCATCCGTTATGATTTCGCAAGCTCCACTTGGGCAAAATCTGGCACACAAAAGGCAACCCGTGCACATGCTCCTATCAAAGCTTATCTTGCCCCTAAGAGCATCTGGTACGTGAACCTTCTCCCTCTCTTTAAAGGGATAAAGTACAGTAGCCCTCTTCTTAAAGAGGCTTTTTTGAATTTCTTTCAGCATGGACATCTTAAACGATCACCCTAACAAGTAAAACTTGTAATATTGCAAGGGGAACAAGGTACTTCCAAGAGAAGTTGACCATCTGGTCTATTCTGAGCCTGGCAAAAAGGGCTCGAAGAGTTGTCAGTAGGAAGAGCACGAACAAAGTCTTCAGCAAGAAGTAGACAAGATACAATATAGGTTCTAGACCTGGTATGATTGGTCCAGAAGGCCCGCCTAGGAAGAGAGCAACAGCCAACCCTGATAGATACAAGAGTTCAACATCCTTAGTCAGCCTGAACAAAGCTAGTTTTCTTCCAGAAAACTCTGTTAACCAGCCAGCAACGATCTCGGTCTCAGCCTCAGGTATGTCAAAGGGTATTCTCTCTAATTCTGCTTGTCCACACAAAACGAAGATGGCAAACCCAAGAACACTAGGACCCATCAAGAACCAAATATTACTTGCCTGAGTGCTGACTATCTCATAAACCCACATGGATTTGGCCACTAGCCCTATGCTTATTGCAGATAGCATCATAGGTATTTCATAACCCAAAAGTTGAAGGGCAGCCCTTTCAGCCCCCATTGTAGAAAATCTGTTCGAAGAAGATATGCCTGAGTAGATGATAACTATACAGATCAAGGTCATCAAAGCAATTAAAAAGATCAGATCACCATTAAATGATATTATACCTCTCAAGCCCGTTATCGGCAGTGCCAAGAAACCCGTCAAAGATAGGGTTAAAGCAACTATCGGCAAGGCATTGAAGAGAGGTTTATCCACGTCATTAGGAACTATGTCCTCCTTTGCAAGAAGCTTTACAAAATCGGCAAAGGGCTGTAGAATTCCACTAGGGCCTGTGTAGAGAGGCCCAACCCTGTTCTGTAGCTTAGCGTAGATTTTCCTATCGAACCATTCGTAGATAAAGGCTAGTAATATGGCAAAAAGTATGCCAGGAAAAACAAGGATCTGAAGTAATTCTAAAAGCCATTCCATGTACTTAGCCCCTATTCTTGCAATGAGTCTTTAGCTCCTCTAGGCTCCAGATCCATGTCTTGCCCTTGGATACGTCTCTAAACTCCATTCTAGCAGTGCAGCTAAAGCAAGGGTCTATAGAAGCCAGGACTATGGGTATATCAGCTATGTTGACATCATGGTCGCCCTTTGAAGTCAGCATATCAGCTACAGACGGTATGTTCTCAAAGGTTGGCGTTCTGACCTTGTATCGCTCAGGGTTCTTCGTCCCATTGGACCTTGCATAATGGATCAACTCCCCTCTAGGAGCTTCGACCCTACTTACAGCTTCGCCTACAGGTGGAGACAATGGCAACTTTATCTTAACGTCACCGCTTGGCATGTGGTCTAGGCAATATCTGACCATGTTCACAGATTCTAGCATCTCGTCTACCCTGACCACCACCCTTCCCAAGACGTCCATAGTATCACAGGTTATAACGTTGAGGGGGACTTCATCATGGAATGTATAGGGATCATCAAGCCTAACGTCGTTTTTAACGCCAGAAGCCCTTAGAGTTGGTCCAACAGCACAGAGCCTTATTGCATCCCTTGGCCTTAGTATACCAACACCACTACACCTAGCGTTTACAGTAGGATCGTTCAAGGCAACCTTCCTGTAGTACTTTACTCTCTCTTCAAGGATATTCATGCCTTTCCTGACCTTTTCCTTTGCTTCATCACTTATGTCCCTC
>JACGUK010000046.1 GCA_024256265.1 archaeon | reverse complement strand
TTAGTAGATCATAAGCCCTTTTTCTTCAAGTAAGCCATGTAAATTGTTAACGGCTTTGTAGACCTCAACTTCTTTTTTAGCGCCTGTGCAAACGAGCTTCCCACTTGCGAAGAGAAGTATAACTGTCTTAGGATCGATCATCCTATGGATCAAGCCAGGGAATTGTTCAGGCTCGTACATGGACCTCTCCAGTTGTCTAGCTGCTTCCTCAAGATGAACCTTTCCACCAAGACTTGCCGAGGCTACTATATTCTGTATCTCTATGACCGGTTCATTTACTATCTCTACTCCACCTTTCCTTAATTTGCTAACAACTGTCTTGACAGCCTTTATGGCTTGATCTTCTGATTTTGCACCTGTGCATACCATCTTACCAGAGCTGAAGATGAGGGTTGCAGTCTTAGGAGCCTTCAATCTGAATACCAGTCCTGGGAATTGGTCTGGGTGATACTCAACATCTGGGAAGAGCCTTGTAATAGAGTTTAAATCAATATTTTGATTAACGGTAGCAGAAGCGACCACATTCTCAATACTTACAATAGCTTTTGTAAGAGGCAAGATAAGCTCTTCTTATATAAAATGAAACTAGTATTTAATACTTTTTAAAAACTCATACTATGGGCTATATAACTAAGAAGCTGAGGAAGAAATGGCTAAGAAGAAATTCCCTTCTGATCTAAAGTGGAATTGGCAGAGAGTGATGGATTGGTTCGGTGCGGAGGGTAGTGTTTATGTTGGGAAAGTAAATAGATATATCGCAATAACACAAGCTGATCGTAGTGTTCTTGATGAGATATGCCAATTCATAAAGGGGCAAGGAGTAAAGAGATATTCAATATACTATGATAAGCAAAACCGAAATTATCATTTTAAACTTTACAGGGTTGAAGATCAGAGGACATTTATTAACAAAGGCAGACCTTATGCACCTACAAAGAAAGCATGCGATGATCTGGATAAATTTGAAAAAGCGATAAAAGGTATAAAGGGGAAAAAGTTTACAGAGAATGAAAATATTTTTAAAAAGTAGCAAGGATTCTACATTCTTCTCTTTCTTTTCGGTCGATGATAGTTCAATAATAAATATTATGATAATTATAGCTATTATGAGTATGTAATTAACGGGATAAGGGAAAAGGAGAGCAAGGTAACCTAAATAGGGAATCTTAAAACCCGTGTACTTACCTATGATATCTTCTTCAGTTACAATCCAAGGATCAACATAACTATTATGATCTCCTTTTGTTCTTATGGTCTTCTGCTCATAATCTATAGAGTAAATGCGATGCACTATTATATCATTTGGATTTAGGGGGTTATAGAATACTATTATGTCACCTTTAACTAAATTATTAAAAGATTCAGCCTTAACTACTATATAATCGCCAACGTTTAGAGTAGGAACCATGCTCCCGCTCGATACGCTGAAGAAAGGTGTATCTGTTCCTAAGGCAACTCTTGGCAATAGCCAAATGATGCCTATGATAGCTAAGATGATCATGATGTAAGTCATTGCCCTTAGCAAATTCTTCCTATCTTTTTGATCACTTTGGGATTTTCCTTCATTCATATCCTAGTTCTAGCTCTAAGCTTAATAGATAAATAGATAAATTTTTACATTACTCTTTTTGAAAATAAACAGATTTGGCTAGAGGAGATTAAGACGAGACCTGCTACTTTAATCAAATTGATTCCATATATTGTAGAAGGCAAGCATGATTTGATGAAAATTGCTTCTAAATGTGGGCTAAGTTTCGAATTGTTAAAAGAAGCATTGATCTTTCTTGAAGGCGAGAATATAGCCAAGATTAATGGAAATACTGTTCAATTCGAAAAAGGAGCAAAGGTATTAGCTTCAGTCTCAGCCTTAAAGCTAGGTTCAAGTATAGATGAAGTCTCAAAAGTCTTGAGCTGGAAGGACTTTGAAGAATTCATTTCTGTCATCATGGCTTATAATGGTTACAAAGTTCATCATAACTTTAGGCTAAAGCATCCTAGGATAGAGATAGATGTGCTAGCAATTAGAGATGAAAGAGGTTTGGCAATAGATTGCAAACACTGGCGCCGCTCGATGGGATTATCAAGCATATCAAAGGTAGCAGAAGCCCAGATAAAAAGGGCTGAAAAGATTATGATGAGTGAAGAGGCAAAAAGGTTTAACTTATCATGCGTAATCCCAGTAATAGTTACGTTCTATAGTGAGCGAGTCTTCTTCGTAAGCAAGGTTCCTGTAGTACCAATAGATAAGTTCTCTAATTTTCTTAATGAACTCGATGGTATGCTTGACATGATTTTTATCGTCAAATGATCAAATCATATCTTAATGGATTTAACCTTCTTTTCTATCAGCTTTAAAAGCCCAAAAAGAGCTAATGCCAAATAGCCTATTAGAAGTGTAGCGAATAAGAATTGAAATTGTATTGGATAGTCTGGGACTATCATCAGCATGGCTAGAAATGGTGAAGCTCCCATATAAGCCCCGATTATGGGCAAAAAGATGATGAAGAAGTATCCAGCAGACATGCTACCCTCTTTGGGCATCTCTATTAAAATTAAAGTGAGAATTGCAAAGGCAGATGAGAAGGATGCAATAGCAAGGGCACTCAATATGAGCCATAGAGAGGATAAGCCAAGAAAAGGAAGGGAGATGATTAACAGCCCCCAAGGCATGATCAAAGCAACTATCAATAGGGCCACAAAGAAGGACTTGAAGTACTCGACTATTCTCCCACCAGAAGTCAAAATTAGCCATAAATTCTCTCTTTCATAAGAGTTCCATGACATGGCTAGGATAGAAGGAACTAAAGCACTGTAGAAGGTCAACATGAATAGAGCTGATTCAATCTCCTTTAAGCTTGAAACTGGTGAAAAGTTTAAGGATAGCATGCTAACTGCTCCGTAAATGGCGAAGAGCATGATCAATGGGAATAGGCTCCCATCTCTGATTATGCGTATAAAATGCTTTTTTATCAGAAATCTTGTCAATGAACCTTTTGTAGGGTCTAGAGTCAGAAAAGTCGTCATAGGTCCAAACCTTTCAAGCATCCTCCTCTGCTGAATAGCTTGAGCCTGAGGTCTGCTCTCAAAAAAGGATAGCATTATAGTGGGTCTCATATAGTGAAATAGGTTCTTTCTCGATATAACAAAATGAAAAATAAAAGCGAGAGCAACGAAAATTCCCAGAAAATATACATTCAATAATTCAACAGAACTTTGCTCCAATAAATGAACAATTGCTTTTGCTGCAAAGGTGGACGGATAGGGCAGATCAGAATATTCCAATGGGAAGAAGCGGATAAAGCTTAGGCTCGGCAAGAGGAGGGCAGACATTATCATTCCAATCAGGACCTTAGTCCTTTTGTAAGGAGCAACGAGATTCAGAATACCAAGAGATTGCATGATCAGCAAAGTCAGAAAGACATATGTCTCGTAGATTAGAACCATGATCAACGCAACCAAAGCAGTTATGCCTAACCTCAAAGCTAAGCCTATAATAAAGGGAATGAAGGGAGAAAAGAGGACATGAAGGACTATGAATTGGAAGATTAAGTCTGACAGAACATATTGTCTAGGCTTTATGGCTGATGTGAAAAAGAAGTCCAACTCTGCTTGAAAAGCTGTCACGCCACCTCTTAAGCTCAAAACTAGACTTAATGCAAGGAAGATGGAGAGGAAGGCTGAGAGTATATCGATGAGGCGATCAGGCTCTGCCCAGAAGGGTGTATCGGGCAAACCTATACCAAACATGAATCCTGTAAAATTTAGACTTAAAAATACTAAGATGCCTAATAAAAGGCTAATCCTTGATGATCTTAGTGGACCAAAGTACTGCTTTATTTTGAATACTAGAACAGTTATGATTTTGCCCATTATTCCTTCTTCCTGAATAGAGAGAAAAGCCTTCTTCTCATCGGTTTTTCTTCGACAACTTCTTCAGCTTCTTGGGTCAGCTTCAAGAATATCTGCTCTAGAGTGGAATCTTCGCCCATCTCAGCTATTCGCCTTAGTTTTTCCAAGCTACCAGAAGCTACATTTCTACCATTGTTGATTATGCCCACTCTATCACAAAGCCTCTCCGCCGTATCTATCATGTGTGTTGAGACTAGTACTGATCGATTTTCTTTTATCATTTCCTTTAAGATGCTCTTAATATGATGTTGCCCTGTTGGATCTATGCCAATAAGAGGCTCGTCTAAGATCAAGAGGGATGGCTTATGAATCAAAGCAGCCGAGAGAGCCAATTTCTGCTTCATGCCTCTTGAGAATGAGACGATAATATCCTTTTTTCTTTTCTTAAGATCAAAGAGCTCAAGATAGTAGTTGGTTCTATCCTTTATGTCGTTTGATGGAATATCTCTTATCTTTGCCACATATCCTAAAAATTCCTCAGCCGTCAAGTACTCGGGTAAAGTAGGATTCTCAGGCAAGTATCCAATCTGCTTTTTATAACCATATTGCTCCTCAGATATATCTACCCCATCGACCTTAACTATTCCTTTATCCATCTTTAGGAGTCCTACTATAATTTTTAGCGTGGTTGTCTTACCAGCTCCATTAGGACCTAGCAACCCGAATATTTCGCCTTTTTTAACTTCAAGATCAAGTCCTTTTACTGCTTGATGTCCGTTGTAACTCTTCCAAAGGTTCAAGACTTCGAGTATAGGAAAATCAAAAGCGCTCATGGCACACTTTCCTTAAAATAAAGTCTATTTTAGATATATAAACAGGTTTTGAAACAGGCTCTTTATTCTAACATTCAAGTCTCATCTAGGCCATCTTGAAGGCTTAAATTTTTTAAGGCCCTCTGATAAAGGATTCTCAGTTGGAGAAAAAATCATTTGTAGGGAGATGGAACAACGGGTAACCTCGCGGCACAACTTTCTGAAAAAGTGCACAGGACGGCGGTACAGTCCACGCCCTATTTGCAAGGGAGATTAGTCTCTCTCGATGTCTTACGCGGCATCACGATTGCTTTAATGGTTCTCGTGAATCGCCCAGGTGGCGATATATACTACCTTGCTCTCCAACATGCCGAGTGGAATGGCTGGACCCTAGCAGATTTGGTTTTCCCTTTTTTCCTATTCACCGTCGGGGTGGCTATACCGTATTCATTTGCAAGTAAGCTTGCTCGAGGCTATAGCCGGAAGAAAATACTTCTGCGGGTTGTTCGCCGATCGGTCATTCTGTTTGTCCTCGGTCTTTTCTTAAATGGCTTTCCCTACTTCGACTTGTCGACGATACGCATTATGGGTGCCCTCCAGAGAATAGCGCTTTGCTACTTCTTTGCCTCTGTAATTTTCCTTGCTTTCAAAGTCAGGGGTCGAGTCTTCTTCACTGTGCTACTCCCACTTGTCTACTGGATGCTAATGATGCTCGTTCCAGTGCCAGGATATGGAGCTGGAGTCCTTGGAAAGGAAGGTAATTTAGCGCAGTACATCGATAGTCTTATCTTAGGCGACCACATTTACGCGCCGACGAGAACTTGGGACCCAGAGGGCATCTTAAGCACTATCCCAGCTATTGGGACAACACTTATAGGAGTTCTCGCCGGACAATATCTAAGATCAAATCACAGCCCGCTGGAGAAGGCAGTGAACCTATTTTTCTTTGGAAACCTTGGTGTTGTCATCGGTGCACTGTGGGATTTATGGTTTCCAATCAATAAGAACCTCTGGACGAGCTCCTTCGTCGTTTTCACTGGCGGGATAGCTCTCGTCTTCCTTGCGGGATGCTATTACCTCATTGATATTAAGAAGTACGCCATGTGGACAAAGCCTCTCACCATCCTAGGCACGAACGCGATTACCGCATACGTGCTCTTAGAGATTCTTAATGTTGCTATTATCTGTACAAACATCACGCTCGCCGATGGGACGAGCATTGCGTTGAAGACATTCATCTATGAAAATTTCTTTGCGTCGTGGGCTGGGCCGTTAAATGGATCACTGTTCTACGCATTGGCATACTTGACGTTTTTGATCGGAATCATGGCTATTTTCTACAAGCATAGAATATTCATCAGGGTTTGACCTAGCCATCTACCGCGGAGAAATTGTGACTTCCCCTTTATATGCGTCTTCTGCAGAGCTAGCAGTTCGTGTGCTAAGCATCTTTTTTATTACTAGCACCTTTCTGCCCTCTAGCTGGTTGACTATCTTATCAGTATTAGCGTGGAGGCCTTACATTTAGATGAGTTTTGGAGGACTACATTTTTTCATCTTAGCCGCTTTCTCATATCTGCTAACATTCTTAATGATCCTTAATGGATGGGCTTCTTTTACATCGAAATCATTTATCTCATTTAGAGGGATAGGCAAAGATGCTAAGCCTGTCTTGTAATGAATCGAAAAAGGAGCCCTAACATCTCCCATGGGTTTTAAAGATGACCAGTCCACCAAGATTTGAGAGGCCCTCTCCTCTTTATGAGCAACTATTGATGTTGTTATCTTCTTGCCATGATGTACTATTTCTGGGAAGATGGAAACCATCTCATCGATCTTATTCTGAAGTCTTTCTTCTAATTTATTCTGAATAGATATTGCCATCTCCCTATAAGTCTTGAATAAATCTCCTCTTTCTCTTAATTCACTATTGTCAAAGCTAGCCCATATCTGAAAGCCCCTTGAACCACTGAACTTAGCCATGGGTTCTACTTCTAACTCTATAAGGAGATTCGATAATTCAAAGGCAATGTATTTTATGAAATCGAAGGCTTTCTGGCTCTTCATTATATCTGATCCTGCATCGAGATCGAGAATGAAAAAATCTGGCTCATCAGCATCAATCTTATGCACGTAAGGTATGAAATCTATACAATGGTCAAAGACCAAGGACATGAGCTTACTCTCTGAATCTATGGTTAGAAAGACTGGCTTGGGCTTGTACTTTGAATATCTCACGAATATAGCGTCTACTTCTTTTATAGGGTCTCTCTTTCCAGAAAATATTTTCACAGCAGACACAGCTCTATCCTTAAGAAAAGGTATCATGAATCTTGCAACATGAGGATAATACCTCTTGGCTAACCAGACCATAGTGTAAGATCGGTTCAATTCTTTCTCCTTTTCAAGAATTATCTTCTCCATGATCTTTTCTCCTTCTTCACTTAAAGAGAAACCATCACCAAAACTCTCAACCAAACCTTTGGAGATCAAATCTTTTAATGTCCTTTCGACTTCGTCTTTACCGATCTCCCTTTTCTCTACGAATAATACATCTCTGTGAACCTTCTCGAATATATGGTCAATGCCTATACGCTTTCCTTCCTCCTTTATCGATAATAACAATAGAATCCTATCAGAGATTGTGGCCATAGATTTATTCATATAGCAGCATGCTAATATCCTTGACGTATCTTGGACTAGGGCAGAGAGTTTGAGCATAAAAGCAGTAATCTTTGATCTTGATGGGACTTTGGTAAAATTTGCACTGGATTTCATAAGAGCACGTAAAGAGGCTATTGAAGAGATAAGAAGAAGAGGTATAAATACTGAGGATCTATCTGAGAGTTTAAGCTTATACTCCATGCTTAAATTGATAAAAGAGCGCACTGATGTGAAAATCTTCTCAGATCTTGAAAAGTCTTTATGGGATATCATAGAAAAGATTGAATTGGAAGCTGCAAATAAGACAGAAGTCCAGCCTAATGCGCTTCAAACTCTGATTAAGATAAAAAATCTAGGGTTAAAATTGGCAATAGTTACGAACAATGGGCGTAAAGCTACGAGCGTTGTCATAAAAAGGTTTGGTTTGGATGATTTTTTCGATGTGATAGTTACAAGAGAGGATTCTAAGGAGTTAAAGCCAGATGGAGGTAGTATAAAAAGAGCAATAGAAATTTTAGGGATCGATGCAAAGGAAGCTATATATGTTGGGGATGGTATCATAGACATTTTAGCAGCAAAAGAGGCTAAAGTCACATCTGTGGCTATGCCAACTGGCGTATCAAATATTAAAAACCTAGTCGAAGCAAAGCCCGATTATCTTATAGGCTCTTTAAAAGACATCATAGCCTTGCTTGAGTCAATCTCAAAGGTCAAGGAAGATAAAGTATAATAGAGCGGAAAAAGATTTTAATCAAGACGACGATGATGTCTCAGAGTTAATCAGAAAGAATGAGATAAAGGCATTTGACTGAGTCGTCAGAACGTGCTGTTTATTTGCATCGCTTGATGGTAAGAGTCCTTCAGGTACAGGTTGAGGAGGTTAAAGAGTTGGATGGGTATGAGAGCTTTATGCGCATAGTGAAGGTAGTTGAGCACGTAAGAAGTTTAGCAGAAAACCTTCCTTTAAGCAATG